>CAZPBE010000001.1:0-144360 GCA_964584615.1 uncultured Pirellulaceae bacterium
TAGACTTCTAATTCTTAGATAACTAATCGACAGAATTTCATCCATATTTGTTCATTATATTTACAGATTCTTTTTGGTTCGTATTTTTACCAAGTTTATATGTCGCAACGCGAAATAGAACGGCATTGAAAAAGCTCGCTGGGGAAAGGAATTCCCAGCGAGCCAGATGCTTGCAATATTTTGGATAGATAGATCGCTTTTTGAGTTGTAATCGATCCGAAGAATCGACTTTAACAACCCGATTTACCGAATTCGCGTTGAACGGGAATCCATGGTTCGCTGAGCTCGAGCGGTAATCGAGTTCGCAGTTGGCCGATGGGCCAAACGTGTTCCTGAAGGCGTTGCACAAGAGGCACATCCACATCCGCTGCTTCCACCTGCTGCCGGTGCTGGAACGGCTGTCGGTACGTCTTGAATATGGCCACCGTCGATGACTCCACTATCAATATAGCCAGAGTCAACAATGACTTCTCCGCCGCCGCATCCGCCGCATTCAACGACTCCACATGCACAAGGCGCAGATGAAGCATCTCCCGAGCAATACCGTTTGCCATACAGGCCGCCGAACAACATCCCTGGTTGCCATGTCAATGGTTGTGCCGCTACAGCGCCACCGACGAATTGATCGCCACAGCAAGGATCGGAGCAATTTGGCGGAGTGCTGATCCACTCATCAACGTAGGTTTCACCGCAACCGTAGCCGCAAGTCAATCCTTTTCGCCATCTTTGTAAACCTTCCATGGGGCTGTTGGAAATGTACTCGCCTCCAACACCGCAACCGGCGCAGTCGTCGCATGCAGAGACTCCCATGCCCGGACCGCATCCCATCGGTCCACAGCAACCCGTTGCCAACATTGCAGTTGTCAAACCCAAACACAATAAAGTCATACGAATCATTTCGGTCCCCTGGCCCTCATTCAAGCGGGCTACGTAATTACAGAACTTGGCATTGAAGCACAGCTAGTTTCTTCATCGACCGGAACTCTCTCGCCAAACAGGAAAATTGGTATAATCAAAAAAGTTTCTCAGCATTAACTGGCGTCTGCAAACCAAGACGTCACCTGCTCGCCGGATGAACCGCCAGCGGATTCACGACCAGCGGCCTGCATGGAACCACCATTCAAACTTCGGTTAGTCAGCTTCAAAATCCATCAGGCAGTGTAGGAACCGATGAAACGGAACAAGAAACCCAGCCACACTTCGGGCCTACCTGCGCTGCTTGCATGCTTGATTTTTGCTTGCATGATGGGCTGTGAAAGTAAGACTCAGTCAAAACTCATTGGGACTTGGGTAATCGATGACGTCGATAGCGTTCTGGAACAAGTCAATCAAAATTCGTCGACGTCGGATGAAGAGTCAGATTCAAGCAATGGTTCGTCGCCTCAGATGACGATTACGTTTAAGGCCAATGGTACGCTGGAAACGGCAACGCTACTTGGTCAACTCAACGTCAAGAAAGAAGGCGTTTGGAAGATCATATCCAATCAGGACTCGGATTCCGAATTGACCAATATGAAAATTGGATGTGAGTTGGCTGATCAAGTCACTCAGCACGATATTGAATGGGTCGATGAAAATTCGATTCGCTTCGCGCCGCCCAACATGGCAGGTGTCGACCAAACGTTTACTTTCCATCGCAAGTAAGTTGGCTTTGAACCATCAAGTTCATGATCCGATTTGATACGCACAAATTTTGAACTTGGCCAACAGCACTTTTCATTGACCCAACATGGTTAAAAGGAGTTTTCCATGTTATTGAATTTCAATAACCATCCATCGCGCGTTTCAGCATTTGCCTCTCTGTTGACCAGCGCGGTTTTACTCACAACCATCGGATGCGGCACCGACGTTTCCCAGCAAACCGATACAGTTGAGTCGGGCGGCAATGCGGTCTATCAAGCCGTACTTCAGACCGAACAGGAAACGATTTCCAACTCAGCGAATCAGCTTCACGGTATTTGGTGGGGCGTCGCCGCAATCGATCAAGATTCACTGGCGCAAGCAGCAGCCGGTTTGACACCGGAACAACAATCAGCACTGCTGACACAAACCAAGGCTTTCACATCTACAGAGATGGCGGTCCACTTCAAACCGGATGGGACTGTTGAAACGGCTGTCGAAGTCACGGCTCCCAATGGCCAACGCATCAGCGGCGTTACGACAGGAACATGGGGAGTCGTCGAAGCGCGCGGTGGACGGTTCGTAGTTGAGACCAATGAAACCGATGACGCCGGCAATCAGTCAACCAGCCAAAAAGTCTTCACCATGGTCTCAAACAACCGAATTTCCCTCGACGCTCCGATGGGCGACGTGTTGTCTCAATGCAAACCACAGATCGTTTTTGAGCGACAGCCCACTGGTGAAACCAATGTCGCCGATGCTCCATCGTCGACTCAAACAAAGTAGGCTGTTTAAACCGATCTTTGCAGAACATAATGGGGCTCAATTGAGTCCCCTTTTTTTTCAAAGCAACTCCATGCCTCACGATGCGCCACCCGAGACGTCTGGTCATTTGATCAAAAGCTTCATCGTCGTGGTGACGTGCTACCTGCTATTCATGATGGCGCTGGCCGTCGTCTGCGGCTTACTTTTTCCCGACGCATTTCGTGCGCTTGGCCAGGACAAGGAAGTCTGCGAAGACTTGTTCACCAATCATGCTGCGGAACTCTTTCCGCGTGGACGTTTTCTTCCGATCGTCATCATCATGATGCTGCTGAGCTTTGCCATTGGTTGTCTGGTGATCAAACTGGCTCCATTCTCTCAAATGAGTCATGCTGTTTTTCTCGTCTTGATCGTTGGCGTAACATTTTTCCAAATGGTTTTTAAAATCGTTCCAGAAATTCAGTGGCTGTTCATTGTTTTGTCGGCTGCGTGTCCCATCTGCCTGATGATTGGCGCGCGATGGTCGGTACCGCTGTCGGGAGCGAATCAAGACGTCGATTCTTCTTACCCCGACAATGATGTTCGGACCAATAACCAATGAACGTCAAACTGCTTTGTAAATTTCTCGGCATCCTGGCGATCCTGATCGGCTGTTTCATGCTGTTCAGTTTGATTTGGGCGGCACCAGGGATCGGCTTTCATACCGACCCGGTTGTTGAAGACAACCGCTGGGAGATGGCAGGAATTCGTGGCCTCATGTTGGGCACACTGATAAGTTGCCTTGTCGGCGGGCTGTTGTTTTCTTTTGGGCGCGATGCGGAAACGAAAATATTCCGCAAAGAAGCCATGGCCGTCGTTGGATTGAGCTGGGTCCTGGCAACGGTCCTGGGCGCCCTGCCCTACGTGCTCAGCGGAACTTATCGCGGTCCCTCGATTCGCATGTTTGAAACGCAATCAGTCCTTTCTGATTCTGCCCAAGACGCGGGGGACACCCGTGGCTCCGACTACAAAGTCTTGATCAATTCAAGTCGATTCACGCTGTGGAAAGCTTGGGACGAAGGACCTGAACTTTCTTCTGAATCACTGGCGGTTCTGAAAGTCATTACCGAAAGCTCTGCGCGTGGCGTTTCGCGAGCGGACTTGATTAAGCGATCAGAAATCGCCAATGCGCCTGAAGTCTTTCGAGTGCTGGCTTCAAGCCCGCCGTTTTCAAAACGATTGATTGCTCCCGGCACCAACCTGAAAGCGCCCGCCGATCGCGCGTCGCACTTCCGAATGCGTTGGGTACAAATGACGATGATTGATGCGATGTTCGAGTCGCAATCAGGTTTTAGCACAACTGGGGCAACCGTCCTTTGCGATTTGGAAGACCCTTTTTTGGTACCGCATTGCATCTTGTTTTGGCGTTCGTCAACCCACTTTCTTGGCGGGCTTGGCATCATCGCGCTTTTCGTCGTCTTACTCGGTCAAGGTTCGGCAGGTAAATCGTTGATGCGAGCCGAAATGCCCGGCCCGACTCACGACAACTCCAGCGCACGGATCCAACACACCGCTTGGACTTTTGCCGCGACTTACACCGCGCTCAACATTGTGCTCACGGTCATCCTGTATTTGCTGGGAATGAGTATCTTTGACGCTATCTGCCATGCGTTCGCAACGATGGCGACTGGCGGATTCAGCACGTACAACTCGAGCTTGGGGCATTTTGTCCAAGACGGCGTCAACGGCCGCGCAATCGAATACGTGGTGATGTTATTTATGGTGTTGGCCGGAACCAATTTTGTCTTGCTGGTGATCGCCGCCACAGGCAAGCCACAACAACTGCTCAAAGACGTTGAGTTTCGAACCTACATCGGCGTGATCGTTTTGGTGGCGCTGGCGATCATCACGTTTGGGATGATCATGAATGACCCGGGATTCAGCTCGTTCGAGACAGCTTTTCGGAACGGACTCTTCCAAGTCATTTCCATCATCACAACGACGGGCTACGGAACGGCGGACTTTGACCAATGGAACCACTTCTCGCGCGGAACGTTGTTGCTGTTGATGTTTGTCGGCGGTTGTGCGGGAAGTACCGGTGGCGGAATGAAAGTCATTCGATATGTCTTATTCTTTAAAATTCTTGGCACCGAAATCGAGCAGTCTTACCGCCCAAACGTTGTCAGGCCGTTGCGAATCGCCGGCAAACCGCTCGAAGACCAGACATTGCGACGAACGATCATGGTCTACTTCGGGTTGGTCGCAGCTTTGTTTGCGTTCGGATTCCTGTTTATCATCTTGGTAGAACCCGATTTGACTTGGGGAGCCAACGTGGACAACAAGTTGATCGACACCGCCAGCACCGTCGCATCAACGCTCAATAACATCGGACCAGGCTTGGGCATTGCCGGAGCCACGCAAAACTACTCCGGTTTTACCCCGCTCACAAAATCACTTTTCATCTGGATGATGATGTTGGGACGACTTGAGATCTTTCCAATCCTTGTCCTGTTCGTGCCAAGGTTTTGGCGCGATCACTAGACTGTCAATTCTTCCGAAAGAAATACAGCGCTGAAGTAAAACTGCAACCATTAAACTCGCATGTCCAATCCCGAAATCATTCAACCGGAGCTCGTCCCCGCGCCTTTGCCGAAAGCGTACTACCGTTCCAACTTTTGGGTTCACATCATCTTCACGATCGCCGCAGCACTGGTGATCTTGATGTCAGTACTCATGCGATCAGAAGGCGAGACCACCGTCCTGCTTCCCGGAATGTACTTTCCATTGCCGGAAAGCTGCACAGCGAAAATTTTCTTGGGGATCAACTGCCCGGGCTGTGGTTTGACTCGCGCATTCATATCTATCAGCAGCGGAGAATTTGGTCGTGCGTGGCACTTTAATCCGGCCAGCTTTGCCGTTTACGCTTTCGTGATCGTTCAGATTCCGTGGAACGCTTATCAAGCTTTCAGGATTTTCGTCGGACAAGCTCCCATCCGGTCAAACTGGCTTTTCGCAGCGCCCATCGTTGCTGCCACATGTTTGATCATGCAATGGTTGTTTCGAATGTTTGTGTAAGTTGGTGTTTCCGATTTCTATCACCGTACGTCGATGAACCCAGAGAAACCTTGAACCGTGAAATTTTGGTATGTTGCTGGACACCGGAAACCAAGCTCTAACTACAAGAAAATGCCATGCCCAACTATACGTTCCTGCTCGCCAGCGCACGCAACAATGGAAACTCAGAGCAACTAGCTCGTCTCGCTGCAGAAACTTTGCCGAACGAGTCCAAGCAGACTTGGTTGACGCTTCGAGACCATCCGTTGCCTGCGTTTCAGGATCTGCGTCACGACCAAGACGGCTACGCTCCGCCGACTGGCGATGAATTGAAATTGTTCGACGCAACGGCTGAATGCGACCAACTGGTTTTTGTGACTCCGGTCTATTGGTACAGCGTGCCAGCTCCGCTCAAACTTTATTTGGATTATTGGAGCGCATGGATGCGCGTCGAAAATCTGGACTTTCGTAATCGGATGACTGGCAAACAGCTTTGGGCCATTTCAGCTTCGGCGGGCGCGGCGAATGAAGCTCAGCACATGTTCGATTCGCTGAAACTGTGTGCGACTTACATGAAGATGGACTGGGGCGGGCACGTTTTGGGCAACGGCACGGCGGCGGGCGATGTGATCAAGGACGAAGCCGCCGTATCGGCAGCAAGAGAGCTATTCAAGAACGAGGTCTGAGCCCAACGCCACATTTTTGGTCAGGCTCTCTGAGCGTTCAGGACCCATGAAGAAGCGATTAATTCGACAGGCTATCAACGGGTCCAGCTAAGTCGCGGTCGTCCTAAACACCGTTTCGCTTTTCAAAACAGCACACGTATCAGGAAACGTGTGGAACGAGCGAATCTTTACGTGATTGATAAACGCCTGGACATTGATGTAGCTGATCGCGCCGAAAGCGACTCGACCGTTGGAATGAAACCGATGCAACAAGCCCTCGGTTTCCACCTTGCTGTCCAACTGCTTCTGAATGGTGACGAACAGTTTTGGATCGACAGCTTCGAGTTCAATTTTTGACTGATAACCAATCAGCTCTTCAAAAACAAACGGTTCATTGACACGATTGCCAGAGACTCCGCAGGAAATCAGCCGACCGTTAACAGGCAATACGTGATTGCCAGCCGCGACGACTTCGGAAAGCTGCTTGCCGTCGTGCATAAACGAAATCAAATGGCCATCCGTCGTAATTCTCAGATCAATTAAATAGTTCTCTCGCTCAACAATTCGCACACCACAGGCATCCACCAATTCGGGATGCACAGATCGCCCGAACAAGGAAAAATGCATGTCTGTAATTTTTGGACGAACGGAAAGCACGATAACTCAATTCAGTTGCGCAAGTCTAAAACAAAATAGTTGATGACGAATCTCGAAAGCCGTCGCTCCTCTAGTTCAATTGTTCAACAGAAACGAACAAAGTAAAGGAACTAAGAGGACAAAATGTTTATCGAAATTTTTCTTTTCCGACAACTGTAAAATCGGCTTATGAAAACAAGAAGGTTGCTTGAATTTTAATTATATTTTTTTGCCATGTTGACAAACGGGAATTTGAATAAACTTCGAAATTTTTTTATTGTCATGCCAGCGTTTCCAATTAAGAAACCGCGTGATGTTTCCTTGTGAAACTGGCACAAATTAAAGACAAAAGAATCTCGGAAAGTAATTCAAGGAAATCAAAAAACTTTTTTGAGAATCTAAAACGGGACGACAAAAAAAGTAATTTTTCGAAAAACAAGCAAGTGTTGATCCGATTTTTATGTAAGCATCAGCACGTCAAAAACGACGTGAACACCAACCGCAATTCCGAACCCGCGAAACTTGAACAATGCACACAAGATCATGGAACCGGCCAGGCGAAACAGAAACGTTGTAGTACTGAATGGTTCGCCAGCGGGATTAACGATATCGTAATGAACGATCGCAAACATCAGACTGACCAACAACATCGAAGTGACCAGCGCTACGGTTTCATCTTCCAGTTTCTTCGCCAACCACGTGCATAGCGGTAGGAAGATCAGGATTCGAAAAAACAATTCTTCGTAAATCCCCGCACCCAAACACGAAATGGCGCGCGAACACCAAACCGGATCACGAATCAGATCCAGAATACCGATTACCGGCGGCGGATGTTTCCCGAGCATGATGAGACTGGTTGCGTCAGCGGCCAGAAACAAAATCACACCCAGCCCAAACGCTTCCACCACCATCCACATTAACGTTGCAGGTTTGAACTGCCATTGATCGTCTTGTCGGTGGTGCCAGACAAGCAAAATCGCTGACGTGATCAACGGCAACACGACCAGCTGCCCGCCACCGAAAGTGGCCAAGAATTCCTGCAACCAATAGTCGATTCCCGATCGGTTAGAGTCGTTCCGAAAGAGAATCACACCGATCTCGTAAAGCAACACCAGCGGCAACACAAACGCCAGCGACACGATCGGACGGAGGGTTTCCTGCTGCTGCTTTATTTTTCGCTCGGGCAGCACAGCTGGCTGCGAAAAGTTCTCTTCAATAACTGTTGATATCGACTTGATTGGCAAAGCGTGTGACTCAGTCTCAACTTTCGAGGAATCCTGGTTCGATTCATCGCTTTCTGTAGAAACCAATGGAGCGATCGGTTCAACATGACCAAGCAACCAACGAAAGTTATCTGCCAATGGTTTTCGCGCAACAGATGCTGGTTTTCGAACGGGGCGCACCGGCTTTCTTGCACGGGGATTTCTGTTGGAACGGATCGAATTCATGGGCGGGATCGTAGCCGTTTTTACTTCACCGACCAAGCTGAATTCGATGTGGAAAAAAGTGACCTCTCCTCATGGCAAAACCCAGTTTATCGGTTCATGCCCCATCTTTTTGAGAACTTCATTAGCTTTAGAAAATGGTTTGCTACCAAAAAACCCGCGATGAGATGATAGCGGTGACGGATGAACGGACTTGATAATCGTGTGTTGACCGCCAATCAATTTTTCTTTTTTCTGCGCGGGATTGCCCCACAGAATAAATACGATCGCCGACTCTTGTTGACCAAGCACTTCGACGACTCGATCCGTAAACTTCTCCCAGCCTTTCTTCCGATGCGAATTCGCTTGGCCTTCGCGAACGGTCAGTACGGTGTTCAGCAACAGCACACCCTGCTGCGCCCACGGAAGCAGATTCCCGCTGGTCGGAACAGCGCAGCCAATGTCACCGGCGAGTTCCTTGTAAATATTCTTCAATGACGGTGGAAGTTTGATTGAATTTTCGACAGAAAAACTGAGACCATGCGCCTGACCCGCTCCGTGGTAAGGATCCTGACCCAGAATCACGACGCGCGTGTTGGCATGTGGGGTCTGTTTGAAAGCGTTGAATACGCTCCCCGTTGGCGGAAAAATTGTTTGCGATTCTCGCTCGCTGACAACAAACGTCATCAACTCACGAAAGTAATCTGATTGAAACTCGGCAGCCAGTAATTCCGTCCAATCGCTTTGCGGAGGCCATCCGGGAACATTGAATGAATTGTTCATTGTCGCAATCAATCTTTCCAACGCGCGAAACCTAACGCGAATTCAACGCCCGAATTCAAACGCCCACTGACGCGACCGACACGCGGTAATCAATTAGCTGAACTTCAACACTCTTGCGACCGCGGAATTCATTGATCACCGGTTTGAAAGCGAAATCATATTCTCGGTTGGTATCGGAAAGTTCCTTCACCCATTCGCCCTTTCCAAACGCAACCGCGCGGATCGACGCATTGTTCTGGACCAGTTGAAGGGAGAGATGTCTTCCTTCGCTGCCCATCGGTTTTGCAGGTGCCGAGAGCTTCACTCCTGACGCACACATGACTGGCCGCGGATTGGATTGTCCAAACGGAGCCAGTTTGTCGAGATCATTCATCATTGAAAAAGTGAGTTGGCCGATCAAAGCTTCTGCATCGATATCCAAATCGGGAACCAACTCATCAACGCTGACTTGCTCGATCACCTGCTGACAAAACTCTTCGCGGAACGCCTCGATCTTCTGCGGCTCAATCGACAAACCGGCTGCTGCCTTGTGGCCACCGAACTTGATCAAATGTTCCTGGCAACCCGAAAGTGCTTCGTAAAGGTTTACGCCACAAGACGATCGACAAGACCCGACGGCAGGGCGATTTCCCATTGGATCGATCGACAACAAAATCGTCGGGCGATGGTAAGTCTCGGCCACACGACCGGCCACAATTCCGATCACGCCGAGATGCCAATCGTTCTCCGCCAACACCAGTGCCGGTTCGCATTCTGGATTGAAATTTTCTTTGACGATCTTGTTGGCGGCGCGAAGAATCTTACGGTCGATCGAATCACGATTTTTGTTGAGTTCGGTGATGTATTTGGCAAGGGCTTCGGCGCGAGCATCGTCGTCGCAAGTCAAAATCTCAACACCAAGCTGAGCCTGTCCCAACCGTCCGGCCGCATTGAGTCGAGGACCGATCTTGAATCCAATGTCTCCGGAATCGATGCGAGGTTTCTTGTCACATTCGGTAACGCGAATCAGATGGGTCAAACCCGGGTTGGCGAACTGTCGCATGCAGTTCAAACCGTGATGCACGATGATTCTATTTTCATCCAGCAACGGGACAACGTCGCAGACGGTTCCGATCGCGGCCAACGAAACAGCGCCGAACAAAAAGTTCCGCAACGGCTCAGGAAGCTTGGGGCTGCCAGCGTGTCGTTGGCACAACGCCCACGCGAGCTTGAAGGCGACTCCGGCGCCGCACAAACCTGGAAATGGATACGGGTCGTCCGGCAAACCGGGGTGTACGATCGCAGCCGCATCAGGAAGTTTTGGACCGACATGATGGTGGTCGGTAACAACCATCTCGATCCCCAAACTCCGCGCGTGATCGACTTCTTTTACGCTGGAAATTCCGCAGTCAACCGTCACAATCAGCTTTGCGCCACGTTGATGAATTCGATCAAGAGCATCAATACTCACCCCGTAACCATCGTCCAATCGGTTCGGCACAAAGTAGCTAACATCTGCGTTGAGAATTTTCAGACAGCGATAAAGAATGGCTGTCGACGTCATACCGTCAGCGTCATAGTCTCCGTAGACGAAGATCTTTTGCTTGGATTCAATCGCTGAGAAGATGACTTCAACTGCTTTGGTCACGCCCGGCAATTCGGCCGGCGCACGAAGCCCCGTCATCTTTAGATCAAGAAAGCTCTGTACATCGTCAGGCCGAGTGATTCCTCGGATGGCCAGCAATTGAGCAACAACCGGAGAGACGCCACAACTACTTTCGATCGACCGGACCAGTTGCGCGTCGTGAGCACGTAGATTCCATCGCAAGCTCATTGATTCCTCGAATCGGAAAATTTCCTCAGAAAATGGGGGCTAGGTATGTTAAAGCATCCAATCGGCTGTCACAAGGATTAACTTTTTTCGCCGCAGACTGGCCCTTTTCCAAAGCGAGTTTCAATGTTCTGCTACGTGCATGCCCATAGAAAAAATTCTCCTTAGCACGATCCCCGTCTTTATCGTTGTCGCAATTGGCTATCTGATTCGTCGCCTGAAAGTCGTCACCGATGAATCGGAAAGCAGCATGATGCGGTTAGTCATCAACGTGCTTTATCCATGCTTCATTCTGTCCAACGTGCCAGGCAACAAAAGCCTGCAGAGTCCATCGGTCGTTGTCACAACGATTGCGGTTGGAGCGGGCTTAATCCTGGGCGCTTTTTTACTTTGCTACCTTGTTGGCCGCGCGCTCAAGATTACCAAAGAGCAAGGACTCAACACGTTCTGCGTGGCGACGGCAATTCAAAATTACGGGTTCATCCCAATTCCATTGATTCAAGGGATTTTTCCCAAAGAGCAAAGCGATCAAATACTTGGCGTCTTGTTTGTGCACAGCCTGGGAGTCGAGATCGCGCTGTGGACCGTCGGGATCATGATTCTTAGCGGATCGTCGTCGGGTTCGTGGAAGCGATTGTTGAACGGGCCAACGATTGCAATTGCGATCGGTTTGTTTTTGAATTTCACGGGACTCTTCCAATACATTCCCGAAGTCATCAATAGATCAACCGATATGCTTGGTCTTTGCGCGATTCCAGTCAGCTTGATTCTTGTAGGGGCTTCGCTTGGCGGAGTTTTGGAGCGTGAGCGGTGGGAAAACGATTGGCGAGTGATGACGGCGTCGTCCGTTTTGCGGTTCGCGATTCTTCCAATCGTGTTTATCGGCGTCGTATCGATGATGACTTTCTCGCCGGAACTGCAAACGGTGTTGCTGGTTCAGGCTGCGATGCCAACGGCAATTTTCCCGATTGTGTTAGCCAAACATTTCGGCGGACTTCCCAAAGTCGCAGTCCAAGTTTGCTTGACCACGTCTCTGCTTAGTCTAATTTTGACGCCGGTTTGGTTGAAGCTTGGCCTGTCGATATTCAGCCTCGGACCGATCGAGTAAGCCTGAGGATGGCACGGTCCGCATGGACTGTTTGGCGGGACGTACTTCGGTTACAAGCCGGAAATTGGATTGTCCGATGGAACCTTTCCGCCGGTCAAGAAAAGTAAACTAATTACGGCTGCAGCACCCGCCATCAGCAGAATCTGACTCATAAACATTTGTTCCTCCTTGAAACTATCCAGGAGTAACTAAACGCAGCTCGACCCAACTTTGTTCACAAAAAAATTGACCGCAAAGCTAATCAGCCAGATCAAAATTTGACGTGTCCAGTTTTTCGGGCAATTCGTCTTGGGGAATCGCATCCGTACGATCCGAACCGCGATGCCGCTGGTAAGAGTAATACCAACCCAGCAAGCACATGCCAACAATCATGGCAAATAGCAATCCTCCTAAAAACAAATTCAATTGTCCCTGACTCGACGCGAAGACTTTTGTCTGCGATGCAATGACCAGCGGACTGACTTGCCCGGCAACGCCGTCCTGATTGGCTCGCTCGGAAACATAACTCCAAAACCGATAGAAGAAACCCTGCAGCGCAATCTGCTTTCCCTCCATCTCCGCTGGCGTAAGTCCATCGGGAAGTTCCGTCAGGCAAACCGTGACCGGGAACCGGCGGAAGACTTGATCTTCGCCATTCGGATTGGAGACAACAATTTTCTGACCATCAAGGTCTGGGAAAAGAGTCACTTGAAAATAGCCATCCAGTCCTGTCGCCTGTTTCGTATCATCACTTTGAATCTTGACCGGCACACACTGTCGAACACGTCCCTCAATCGAAACGGCTTTGCCAATACTCTCGATTGGCTCATTCATCAATCCAACAAAAGATGTTTTGTGCTCGGGCACGCCCGCGCCTAACGACTTGACGGCTCCCAGCATTTGAAAAAAACAATCCGAATCTCGACTGCCAAGCGGTTTACTGTTCTCTTTGCGAACGTAGTCGAATTGCCCGATATCAACTCCGGCTTTGGCCAGCGCGACACGCGACTCATCAACGCCCAACGATGTCTGTACAGAATCTGGATACCAAGCCAATCGATTGGCGATAAACACCGGTACTGCATTGCCATCGGCCTCCGTTGTCGCATCGTCGCTGTCGACGTTGTCAGCTTGCTCAACTTCGGACTTGGACCTCAGCTCAAGCTTCAGTCGCTCGTCTTCCAACTCTATTTGTGCGTAGAAGAATCCGGAGAAAGCAATTGATTGAGGTGATTCGAAAACCTCATCCAACGGCCAACTTACACACGTCGATCGCGTGATCACGACAAACGGGTCGCCCGACCCGGATTCGCAATACGCAACGTAAAACCCTTTCAACAAGTCATCATCGCTGTCTTCGCTATAACGAAACGGAATCACCGTTTTGACTTTTCCAGTGCGATGAAAAACCCAAAACCGAAAACCTCGTGGTTGTTCAGCTAACGATTTCCAATCCACATCGGCAGCGTAGCGTGCCCATTGATTTAAATTGCCCGCTGACGTTTTTCCAATCCGATACAGCAGCCGTTTCAGGATCGGGTCCTCTGGCATGATTGGCAAACCGTCGTCGACTTCAAACGTTTCGCTGGCCGAAAGCCCGGACAACTCCATCGCTTTGTCCGCGATGTCAGTTTGCTTTGACCAAGCGATTGATGATTGAAACGAATTCGAACCAAACAGGCTTAAAACCAGGATCACTTTTAAGCCACAATAAAATTGTTTATGGCGATTCATTGATAAAGCTCTTTAATTTTTTCGGCATCCGATTTGATATCAGGATCGTCAGTCAGAACTTTCAGCGTACTTTTAATTTTGTCAGCCGCTTTTCCACCAGGTTGATAAGCACGATGTTCCGAGCCACTGTAAACTCGCCAGGCAATCAGTGTCGCCAACACCGCCATTCCGCCGAGAATCATCATGAACGTGGAGAAAGATGGCATCGCAGCTTTTTTTGCAACCGTTGTTTTGACCACCGGATCCCATTGAAACGTTTTTGCCAGGATCAACGGACTGTGCCGAGCCTTGTTTTTCGAATCGCGATACGATCGGGTTTTGAAAAAGTACCCCGCCACGGTGACTGGTTCGCTCAAGTTCTTAAATTCTTGCGTCAGCTTAGCGAATTCCGAAGGTGCTGAATTTGAATAGACACAGACAAGATCGTCACCACCATCAGGCTGTATCCAAAGTTCATGAAAATGGTCAAAGTCAAGTTTCGAGTTTTCCAAAGGTTTGACTCGTGCAGTTCTCAACACGCCTGAGATCGAAACCAACTCTCCCCGAAACGCGGCGGGTTGAGCTCGCAATTGGATCGGCGTGACCGGTTCAGCAAGTTCTCCGTCTCGAGCTGGATTGAATTCTCCAACGCGCTCCCACGTCCGCCACCAAGCGATCACGTCTTCGGCTCGTCCAACGGACGACAGGTCAATAACGTCATCCAAAATCAACGGATCCAGCATCGGCTGCAGTTTGGCCAGCGACAACTGACTGGCAACCGGGAAATCTTCACCTGTTGCCGCCGCGCGAAGCGTTGGCAGTTCGGTTTCTTTCCAAAACAATTGCGATTGATGCAGTTCGGCTGACTTGGCTTTCTCTGCAGCGCTACCGGAGTCTAGCAACGAAACTTCGCTCAGCAGCTGAACATGATATTCGTTGCGTCGGTCTTCAAGAAAATCAAGAAGAGATTCGAATTCTGATTGTTGTTCTGTGACACCCGTTTTGGAATCTCGCACTCTTTTCAACAACTGAAAAAGCGCCTTTTTTTGTTCGAGCTTGAGCGCAGGAAATGTTTTGACCCAAAATTGGCCAGCCGCCGGAGGATAACTACCGGCTTGCTTGATCACGATCGTTTGCGGCGAATTACTAACCGTCTCACGTTGACCGTTTTGAGTTTTCGTCAGTCCAACACTGGAAGAGAGATTGGATTCCGCCACGATGTCTTCCGCGTCGGCTCCCGAATCGGAACCAAGGACGATCGCGGGCGCGTCGACATCGGTTCGCTCGGCTTTAGTGGCTGGCGCTTTATCGAAACCCATCCACTCCCAACGTTCGGGTTTGCCGGCTTCCTTCATCAGCAACAGCACCACGATCAGCATTGCGAACAGGCTGAACAACTTGAAACGCATCGCTCGACTGGCAGATCGCTGACGACTCGTCGTCACGACGTTGTCGGCAAAAATATTTTCGTTTTGTGACTCAGGTTCGTTCATCAACGTGTTTTCAGCGTTCAAAAGTCAACGAGATATCGATCGTCAAATCAGCTTTGGTTTCATGGCCTTTCTATTCTAGTGGGTAAGCGAAACTCGCATAGCGAGAACGCGAACGATTCAGCCAGCAAAGGCGAAAACTCTACCCCCACCAGCTGAGGGCCCAGCGGATTCTCAGGTCGACACATCAGGGACGTCGATACATCAGCGAGCTCGATACGTCAGCGAGCTCGATACGTCGAAATGATCACAAAAAGTACTTCAGGTTGGACGTCACCATTTTCATTTTCGGCCTGCGGTTCTAAGATAATAGCGCGGAACAAGCCTTTTTTTGCATCACGGCTCAATTCAGATAAAATTGGGTTGGGCAACCAGCAAGAGCGGAATTGAGGAAACCAAATTGAGTAGATTTCTATTCGTTTTCATCGCGACTGTTTTGACGATTTCTGGGAGTCAATTCTCAACAACAAATTGTCAAGCAGAAGAGCCCGGTGCGGAGTTTTTACAATCGCTTCGAGACGCTGGATACTACGATGTTGCCATTGACTATCTCACACGTGCCGCAGACAGCGATCTCGTCTCTGCGGAGTTCAAGCGCGTACTGCCGTTTGAAAAAGCAGAAACGCTGATCGAGAGTACGGCTCAGATTCGCGATGTCAAACAATGGGAACCGCGTCTCGACGAAGCCGAAACTCTACTCAACCAATACGCCGAAAGTGCAACCGATCCAAACGATGCTTCAAGAGTCGTGCGATTTCAAGGCGACTTGCAGTACAAACGAGCTCGGATTTACATGCTGATGGCCGATTCGGATCGGCTGACCGCAGATGAAAAGACTGAGCTAAACATCAAGTCCCGCAGCAAGCTTTCTGAAGCGCTCGAAAAGTACAAGACAGCTCGCGGATCGATTCGAGAGCTGATCGACAATTATCAAATCGATCCAGAAGATCCTAACTCGGAGTCTGAACTTAAAAAACTGCGAGCCGTTTACACGCAAGTGCGCGTCCGGTTGCCGCTGGTCACCGAACAGTTGTCGGACACCTATCCTGAAACCGCGCCAGAGAAACAAAAAATCTTGCAGGAAGCGATCGCTGAGTATTCTGACTTATGGAAAAAGTACAGCGGCTACAAAGCAGGACTTGATGCGTGTCTGTTTGGCGGACGCTGTCACCAAAAGCTCGGTCAACATAAAGAAGCGCTCTACCAGTTTGAAGAGATTTTCAAACTTGGCAGTAACTCTGCGCTCAAGAAGTTGAAAAAGAAAGCCATGATTCTGGCCACTGATAGTTGGTCGCAGCTGAGTGAATATCCTCACGAGAAAGTGGTCCAGTATCTTTCGACCACCGTTGCCGTGCTCAACCGCCAGGAAAAACGAGACCCCGAATGGTTGAGAATTCAACTCGAGCTGGCAAGAGCCATGAAGATCAAAGCCGATATCGTTGATGACGAAAAACGGACGGGCGCGAAAACGGAAGCGAGAAACCTGAAACAACTTGCTTCAAAATATGCCAAAGCGGTTGCGCGAACGAAAAACCCGCATCAAGAGTTGGCAAAATCGTGGATCGAAGAACTGGGCTTAAGTGCAGTTGCCGCCACTGCCTCAGACGCCGATGTAAAACCAGCCGCAAACTTTGATGAAGCCCGGCAGCGCGGGAAAGATCTAATCGCCGAGGTTGAGGTTTCGTTGCGAGAATACCTCGACGCTAAAAAAGGTGGCGACGCGGCGGCAGCGGAAGCCGCACAAGAACAACTTTTTGGTCAAACCGATTTAGCGCTGAGTGCATTCGACACTGCGCTTTCGATGGCCGATGAAGAAACGCCTCGTGTTGACATTAACAATGTTCGGTACCTGCAAAGCTACTGCTATTTTGCGAAAGAAAGGTATCTTGAATCGGCTATTATTGGAGAGTTCCTGTTGGAGAAATATCCAACAGTTGACTGGAGTAAAAACGCGACTTCACTCGCCATCAAAAGCTATGTGAAATTGGTTGAGACGTCAGCAGGACCCGAAAAAGAATTCTACAACAACCGCCTGGCGAAAGCTGGTGCGTCGATGGTCAATCGCTGGGCTGGATCGGATGATGCGGCTAGTGCCGCGGCTCGAATGACCAGCATGGCGATTTCTGATCGCGACTTCGAACAAGCAGAACAGTATTTCAAAATGATCCCCGACAGCTCGGGCGTCAAAAAAGTCCTTGGCGCACAGCTCGCTCAGAGTCTGTGGGATCGGTACAACAAACAGAAGGCCGCGACACCAAACGACCCACAAAATGCAGCGAATTTCGCCACGGCAAAAAAGTATCTGGTCGATGCTGTGGCCGTTGGCAGCGTAGACGACGTCAGCTATCCGGTCGCACTTAGCGGGCTGTTTCTAGTCGAAGCCTATCTGGAAGCGGGCGAAGTCGACAAAGCGATTGCTCAACTCGAGTCGGCTCCAGTTTCACCCATTGAGTTGGTAAAAATCGGTCACCCGTCGATTCAGAATCCGAAGATCAACAAGATTTACAAGTTCGCGACTTTCAAAACAACCATCAAAGCTTACCTCGCAGCGATGAAGACATCGACTGATCCGCAGGTTGAAATTGAAAAGGTGAATAACGTCATCAAAGCGATGAGCCAGCTGGCTGCCGACAATCCCAAAGACCAGGGGCAAGTGACTCGCGTCTATGGACGAATCGCCAAAGATTTGAAAGAACAATTTGGCATGCAAGCTTCGATCGAACAGAAGAAGTCATTTGCTTCGACGGTAGAGATTTTTTTCTCGCAGATCGGACGCGGCTCTCAGGATCCGCCGACTTTGTTTTGGGCTGCCGACACATTGTTGGACATGTCGCAATCACTGGCCGATGAAGGAGCGCCCGAAAAATCACAAGACCTTTCCTCGCTAGCGGTCGAACTATTGGGGGCTGCTGAAAAGACTGGACTTAAGACAGATCAAATCAAACTTCAATATCAACAGTTACTCGCGCTGGCCAAACGTGGTAGCGGAAACTACCAAGACGCCGTTGCGAAATTCGCGGAACTTTTGAAGCAGAGAAACGGATTGAACTTGCAAATCGACGCTGCCAAGACACTGCAAATTTGGGGGCTGAACAAGCAAGACGGAGAACAGCTGAAGCGAGCCATGATGGGCACCGAGCCTGCAATCAATCCAAAAACGAAACGCAAAGAAAACGTGATTTGGGGCTGGCGGAAACTTGTCGCACAAACCCGAGGAAATGAAAAGTACCAATCGCAGTATCGTGAGTGTTTGTACTATTCAATCGAATGTCGGTTTCGCTACGGCCAATTCGCCAAAAGCGATAAAGCGATCAAATCGTCTTTGAGTGAACTTGAAAAAGCCCTTGTTCGTTATCCGTTTTTGAAGGATGGATCATGGAAGGCGAAGTTCGAAAAATTGCTTAGCGAATTAAAATCGGCAAATTAGCCACTCCGACAACTTTAATCATCAAAAGAATTTGAATCAGAAACAGAACGAAACACAAAACATGACCAAAACGAAACATTATCGGCTTAGATATCTGGTAACCATCGCATCCGTGTTGGCCGTTTTGTGCTTGGCTCCGTCGCCTGCGCACGCCCAATCAGATGTGGTTTTCAAATATAAAAAGTCTGGCGGAACAACCAGGGTATCTGGAAGCATCACGGAGATTACTCCGCTTGGCGTTACGGTCAAAACCAACAACGGCCCCGAACAAATTCCCGCCGGATCAATCAAAAAAATCGCCACCAAAAATGATCCCAATGGCTTGGACAGAGCTCGCGATCGAATTGATGACGGGCGTTTTGATGACGGTTTGGAGCAATTGCAAAAGCTGGACACTGGTTCTAATCCGATCGTCGTTGCCGAAGTCGCTTACTTGAAGGCGTTTGCTTCTGCCAAAATTGCGCTCAACGGCGGTTCGATTACAGCTCAGCAAGCTGGTTCGGCGATGCAGAAATTTATTAAGAATCATGGCAAGAGCCATCACTTCGTGCCCGCTACGGAATTGATGGGACATCTCGCGGTTGCCGCGGGCAGCAAGAACCTTGATTTCGGAAAGGGTCAGTTCGCCCTGTTGACTAAATCGAATTGGCCTGAGTATGTGCTCAAGGGGTTTTTCTATCAGGGCGAGACGATGCTCAAGCAAGGCAAGTTCGCCGAGGCAGCTCAAAGTTATGACCAGATTCTGGCTTCTGAGGCCAACGACAACCTGACACAACAGTACAAGCTGTTGGCGAAATGTGAAAAGGCAAAGGCTGAAGGATTGGCGGGTCAAACCGAGCCGGCACTTCAAGTCATCAATGGCATTATTCGTGATGAAAACCCCGACAACACTCAGCTGTTTGCGTACGCCTACAATGCACGTGGAGCGGTTCAGTTGAAGGCAAATCAACTCAAGGAGGCTCGCGAGAGTTTCTTGTTTACCGACCTGCTCTTCTCCTCCGAAACGGAGCCTCACGCAGAAGCCGTTTTCAATCTTGCCAAAATCTGGCAACAGCTTGAAAAGACGGACCGATCCAATGAATCCAGAGAAACCCTGAAGGGGCGTTATCGGAACTCTTATTGGTCGACCCAGCTCTAACCGGAAAAATCAGTGCGCCGCGGCCGCCCACTTCCAAGAGTTGTTCGTTTCAATGGTTTCCCAATCGAAACGAGCCAATTACAATTAAATATTGTGGTTATTGGATTCTTGACCATGTTGCCCAACACGAATTAGAGATTCTGTTTCGCAACCTGCCTCGATAAACGACCACCTTATAACCGAACAAAAATAATCCTCATTCCGTTGATCATACGGATGACTTTTGGAGTGACTGAATATGCAGCGGATTGGATTCAAAAACTTTCATTCATTGAGATCACTCGTGATCGTTGCCGCAACGATTTGCAGTCTGCTGCTCGTGCTTCCGGCTCTGGGCATTACCGATTCAACAGCTTGGGCTCAGGACGCGGCCGGCGCTGCACCAGCACCACCCAAGGGTGAAGAGTCACTTTTGGCTTGGTTGTTTGAAAGCCTCGGTTTCGAATACATCATCGTGTTTCTAACACTGTCATTTATTCTTGTGGCCCTGTTCATCATGAACATCCTGGCCGCTCGTCGTGAATACGTTTGTCCACAACATTTGATCGAAGGCTTTGAAGCTCATCTCGATCAAAAACAGTATCAGGAAGCTTACGAGTTATCTAAAGCAGACGAGTCCTTTCTCGGTAATGTTTTGTCAGCCGGACTGGCGCGACTTTCCAGTAGTTACCAGCATGCGGTTTCTGCGATGCAGGAAGTCGGTGCCGAAGAGAATATGAAGATGGAACACCGTCTCAGCTATCTCGCGTTGATTGGAACCATCAGCCCGATGATCGGTTTGTTTGGAACGGTTCACGGAATGATCGACGCGTTTTACGAAATCGCCAACGGTGGTGGAACGCCGGACCCAAACAAATTGGCCGAAGGTATTTCAACCGCTTTGCTTACCACGTTGATTGGATTGGCGATCGCGATTCCTGCGATTTCGGCATACAACATTTTGCGTAACCGCGTCCAACGATTGGTCCTCGAAGTCGGTATCACCAGCGAAAACCTGATGGGGCGATTCGAAAAAGTTGGCAAGAAAAAAGATTAAGCCAACGAAAGCGACGATTCTTTTTTAGATTGGCAGCCGCGTCTACCGACATCAACGTTCGAATATGAAATTTCAAAAGAAAAACAAAACTGAGATCCTCGAGGGCGACCTGACGCCGATGATCGATATGACGTTTCAGTTGATCGCGTTTTTCATGCTATTGATCAACTTTTCCGAAGTTGACCGAGCCGAAGAAATCATGCTGCCCGAGAGCGTCATGGCGATCGCACCAGAAGAACGGCCAGACTACCAGATGATTCTTAACCTTGAACCTGGCGGACAGGTGACATTCGCTGGCCAAAAGGTCGATAGCATTGACTTTCTCCCAGTGATTTTCCAACAGGAAATTTCAAACGCCGCTCGCGAAGGCGTCGAAGCGGGTGACATCTCGGTTATCGTTCGTTCCCATCAAGACACTCCTACCGGACTTGTACAAAAACTGATTTCCAAATGCCAGGAATCGGAATTGGAAAGCTTCGCATTACGAGTGAAAGAACAGTTGAGGTAATCCGATGAGAATGGAAACGACTGAGAATGAAGAAATCAAGCTGAACATGACAGCGATGATCGACATCGTGTTCCAGCTCTTGGTGTTCTTCATCATGACGTTCAAAGTCGTAGCAATGGAAGGCGACTTTAATGTCAAAATGCCCTTGGCATCCACCGAACAAACGGATTCCATGGAAGATGAACCGCCAGAGCTGATCCGGATTCAATTGCGGGCTGGCGAAAATGGCGCGATCAACAGCATCATGGTCGATGACGAACGGGAGGTTCAAACATTCGCGGACGAAAAAATGTACATTTCGTTGACTCAATACATTGCCGAGAAATTGGCAGGCGAAGGCGATCCGGAGAATGCGATCGAAACGGAAGTTGAGTTTGATATCGATTTCAGTTTGAAGTACAGCTACACGGTCGATGCCATCGGGGCGGTCTCGGGCCAGAAACTTCCTGATGGCTCCGTGAAGAAGTTGATCGAAAAGATCAAATTCAAAGACAAGCAAGCTCCGGGCGCGGGCTAGGTCGCGTGAAACCCAGACCGCAGTTGACAAATGGAGCGGCAAGCCAATAGCCACCTGCATCCCAACGCGCGCGTTATCCCTTAGTTCATTTTGGGATTGAATCAGGTCGGTCGTTGTCTTCCAGGTACAGTAGCCCGGTCCGGGCTTTCACGCGCGCGGGTGATGTTGCTGGTGAACTTTCTTCAAACGCGTTTGATCGACATGTGTATAGATCTGCGTGGTCGCAATACTCGCATGGCCCAGCATTTCCTGGACTTGGCGTAAGTCCGCACCACCAGCCAACAAATGTGTTGCAAAACTGTGGCGTAACGAGTGTGGGCTGATCGAAGCCGAAACATCGGCTAACAGCGCGTACTTCTTCACCAGCTCCCAAATCGCTTCTCGCCGAAGTCGCCGTCCCGACCGCGTCAGAAAAAGCCAATCGGTTTCATCGGGTCGATTGGCCGCCAATGTCGGCCTCAGCCCTTTGAGGTAGCGATCCAGAGCAGAAACTGCTGCGTCGCCCAGCTGCACCATTCGCTGCTTGTTCCCCTTACCATGACACTTGCACGTCCGTTCGCCCAATTGGACATCTTGCAACCGCATGTTAGAGATCTCGGATGCTCGGCACCCAGTCGCGTACAACATCTCCAACAGCGCCCGGTCGCGAAGGTGATAAAGCTCCGATCTCTTGGGAGCGTTGAGGAACTGTTCGACCGTCTTGGGAGACATGACTTCCGGAACGCGTTGCCAAAGTTTCTGACTACCGAGAAGTTCGACTTTGTTTTCGACCAACAGTCCTTCCAGTTGGAGGTAGCGGAAAAACATTTTCACCGCAACGATGTTGCGGGCGATCGATGATGGAGCTAACTGCCGTGAATTGAGGAAAGCAACAAAATCTGAAAGTTCAGTTACCGAAAGTGAACTTACGCTTCGCGGACCGAGCCACTCATGAAACTTGCGAATGTCACGACCATAAGCGGCGACGGTGTTGGGAGACAGATGACATTCGGAACGCAGATAGTCTGCATAGGCTTCCTGGCGAGCAAGATGATCGTTTGATTTCGGCGCAGCGGGCTTGGCACCCGACAGCCGACTCTTCTTAAGCCGGTTCATAACGCTCCCTTCAAAACGGTTGAAACAATACGGTTGAAGCGAGAATTCCGCCGTCCGGTTTTACTTCGCCTGAAACCATGACTTTGGTTTTGCCAATCGTCAGGTCATTGATCGAACGGCCTCGCAACGTCGCGCTCTTGAATCCCAACTGAATGGGATACGACTGCTCTTCAATCTCCAGAATGACCTGGTCGTGGTTCTCTCCCGACACGGAAATCTTTCCCGCCATCATCAGATTGTCTGGCGCAGGCTCATTTGGCTCAATGTAGTCGGGGCTAAGCAAATAAAAGTTGACTCGCATTGGCTGCTCCAATGTCGGTTGCTCCGACATCGTTCGCTCCAAGTGTTTTCTACTGCGAAACTGCATGAGCAAGTACATTGGGCCCTCCGGCAAATCAAAACCAACTCTTTCTGGCTTGCCGTCGAGTTGCATGGCTCCACTTACAAAAACTTTCTGGTTTTCGAAATCGAACCAAGGGCCTCGTAATCGGATTGCAAACTCTGTTTCGTCGTTGAACTCACAGCGTATTGTTTCGGTATCGGTCTGGACGTCGAAACTGTACTTGGAAGTCGCCGCTACGGTGCCTGAAAACG
Source organism: uncultured Pirellulaceae bacterium (assembly GCA_964584615.1). Classification (GTDB taxonomy): domain Bacteria; phylum Planctomycetota; class Planctomycetia; order Pirellulales; family Pirellulaceae; genus Mariniblastus. The sequence continues at coordinate 23,339 of CAZPBE010000001.1, forward strand.
AAGTCGATTCCTGTTCGATCCACTTTGTGGAAGGGCCCCCGATTGATGAAGAATTGGTTGATGAGGACTTCGTTGATGAGGACTCTGCGCGAGCCTCTATCGCCGCAGCGGCCGCGCTGGTTTCGATCGAAGTCGCTTGTTGGCCCGAGGCGATCGCCGGAATCATTACCACTGCAAAAACGCACAACAACAAACACAACAAACCGTTGCCGAATGCAATCCGCCTCGATTTAACTTGAGGTTGTATTTGATAGCGCACCATGTTCTTGAATTCGACAGAACAACAGGCTCAATACCATGGAATTCGTGCCGTTTAAAACACTGGCCGAGCTACTGTTTGGTAACTCTGACGAATCTTCGGCTTACAACGGTTTTAGCATGAGCCGATCACTTACCTCGCTGCACCGGATACAAAACGGGTCGGGACGGCGAAGCATCTGAAATCAGCGGGCCCGTCTGCAAGTTCAACAGATAAAACCCATCCTTGATCTCTGGTTCAACCACAATCATCTCTGTGATCGTTTTGTCCAGCTCGGATTCCGTCGTCGGCTGGTGTTCGTGTTCAGGAATGTTCCAATACAAATGATGGGCCGTTAAATGCCCGTCATCTTGAAGCCGATCAACCGATGGTAAATCAACAAGCAAATGTCGACACCCGAACTCATTGACGGCACCCATCGCTTCGACGGAAAGATAAGGGACTTCGGGACCGCCGTTAAAATCGTATTGATATTCATTGTTGGCATCGGTGCGAATAATCAACGCGTCCGTTTTTCCAGACGGCGACTTTGCCAAGGCAGCTTTAATCATTTCTCCCGTCAGAATTCGATCCGCCTCTTCAAAGTTTGGTCGATAACTGTCGGTTGAATCGACGGGTTTGACCGGCACAACGGTAATCAAAGTCGCCGTCAATAGACCGCGCGGTCCAACATCTGCGATCAGCGGCAAAGCAGACGGCACACCTGGTCGGCCTTTGCCTAAGTCGGACCATTGATAGTTGATAATGTGCAACGCCGTCTCAGTATGCGTTCCGTGACAATGTGGGATTAGATCCAGCCGATCAACATTGCAGCTACCCTGTGACTCGATCGCACCGACGAATGATCCGGATTGAAACGGAGCTCGCATGGAAGGAGGAATGAACTTTTCCTCGGCGGGCTTGTTCATCAAGAACCTCAAGTCGCGCGCCAACGAATGGCCATTGGCAGAGTCGCAATCGTAGCTGACGCCTGCATGTTCAAATGTAATTTTCATGAGCGTATCGTTGACGATTTAGCCCGCTACGTCAAACAAAAATCGCTGCCTCTCAACTGGTTTGAGCGCAAAGACCACCACCCGCAGTCGTTGTTTTGAGACTCGCCTTAAACCTTTTCGTCGCGAGCTCAGCGGCATTCGTGCCCCCTTTGGCTCAACTCGATCGAAATAGCCGTCTCGTACGGATTGTATCGATCGTACATCCGGTAAAGCCGACAACTACGTCCCTTGAATTCCAGTAACTGTCGCCAGCGGTAAGCTAGATTTTAGATAGCAATGCTTGGAAAAGTCGGGCTTGAGGTCCGTCTTCAAATCTCCTCAACCGGTTAGATGTACCGAAAATGTCAAATCAAGATCCGAAAAACTGTCGTGACAACAAAGCGAAAAGAGAGCTCCTTATCGAGAGCATGGAGCCACGTGTTCTCTTTGATGCTGTTCCCATTGCCCCTGTCGACCTTGTTGACTCGCCAGTCGATCCACTCATCGATATTCCTGCGCATCAAATGACAGTTTCCGATGCAGGCAACCAGCAAGAAGATCAACAGACTGCCGTCAAACACGTTCTCTTTGTTGACAAATCAGTCGATGGCTTTGAGACGTTAACCGAAGAATTTCTTGCAGGACAGGACGCCGATGTCTATCTGATCAACGGCTCATCCGATGGGCTGGAGCAAATTGAAAAACACCTCGGAAAATATTCAAACCTCGATTCAATTCACATCATCTCTCACGGCGAAAGCGGACAACTTCATCTTGGCAACGAAACCATCGATGGCTCGTCATTGGTCGATCAACATGCAACGACTTTGGTTCGAATTGGCCAGTCGCTCAGTTCAAGCGGCGACATTTTGCTTTACGGTTGTGACCTCGCCAGTACCCCTGACGGACAGGACTTCGTCGAGACACTGGGAAGAATGACCGGCGCCGATGTTGCCGCGTCAGATGACTTGACCGGAAACGATTCATTCGGCGGTGACTGGGATCTCGAATTCCGCGCTGGCGAAATCGAGACCGAAGTTGGCGTAAGCGAAACAGCCCGGTCAACCTATCTCGGAGTATTGGCTCCGGTCTCCGTTGATATTGGGATCGCATATGATGGAACGCCAACTTTTGATGCAGATGACGCAGCCGGAAATGACTCGTCGCCGAACAATGGAATTGTTCGAGTCCACGATACCGTTGGTTTCAACTTTTTCTACAACACAAATTCGGATGGCGCGACCAACCCGATCCTCAAAAGCCTACTCCCACAAGGGATGAAATGGACTGCAGTTCCACCACAGGCTCTCGGCCCTACGACTGGCATCTACGACGGAGCCGCTTACGAGCTGGATGGAAGCCTGGTTGCCGGTGGCGACGGCCGATTGATGGTGGCCCATCTGCTTGATATCCCAGGGACAACTTCTTCCAAGATCACACCGATTGCGACGGTCCTCGGCGTTCCCAACGAAACGTTGTTTAGCGACCTCACCGTTGAATTCGAAAGTGATGAAATCGCCGGTTCTCCATTGGAGTCAGCCGGAGTCGAATTGATCGCGTCAGCTTCGGCCAACGCGAATATTCGGATGCAGCAAGCCCGGTATCGAGGTATCCACTCTAACGAAGACGGAACGCAACAAGGTGCGGTCTATCAGATTGATATCAACGTCATTGGGGGACACGCTACAAGAACCGGCTCCGACGCCATCAAAGGAGCGGCAGAACTAGAAGACAATTTGAACTTTGACCTCAATGTGAGCGCCTTCGGTGACAACTCACGTTTGTTCAACTGGATTCCCGATGGCGAAACACACAACAACTACTTTGGTGGCGATGGAGCGACACGAAACTTTGAATATGTAAACGGAACTCTGTCCTGGTACAACTGGAACGCTCCTGGTGGGCGCGCTGGAGAGTACGCTCGCTTGGGTCCGAATCAAGCAACGGTTGATTCTGGTGATTGGACGGCTTCGCAAGCCGCGTCCGGCGACTTGATCAATGTAAGCATCGCTGGAGCTGACACAACAGGTGCGAACTTTCCCGAATATGATGCACGAACCTGGATCGACAACCCGCTTCCGGCAGGCGAAAAATTCTTCATTGCTGGTCAGGTCTTTGTTTGGATTCCTCTGGATGACATCGAAGCCGGAAACGACGGCACGATCGGAACAGCGGATGATGGCAATCGCAGTTTGACAATCGACATCGAGGGCTTTGATCCAAACGATGCGCAGGGGCTCACCAATAACTATGGCGCTGGCGATGAACCGACGAGCGACAATTCGAGAACGTTTACGGCGGTAACCTCTGGGTCACCAGGCCAGACTTCTTACTTTCGTGAAGCCGGAACATGGGGTATTCCACCGACTGCAACCAACTATTATGCAGGCGACGGCGGCGCCGTGATCGGCCAAACAATTGATCACGTCTCTCGCTTGGGGACGAATTCGGGGCTGACAGAATTAGACGACGTTGTCCTTTCAGGCTTCTTTGACAATAGCGCATTTAGAATCGTAGACAACGCGATGCCTGCGTCTCAACGCCCAGACGTTGGCGGAGGCACCTACGATTGGGCCATGCTTCGAATGACCGATTCAAATCGTGTTACGACCTATTTAACTCAAGGCGAAGATTACGTTATCGAGTTTGGAACTGGCGGCCAAGGCGGTGACGCTGCGTTTGACGACTGGGCTGAAATGTCATCAGCCACCGCAGACGATACGGATACTTCAACCGTTTGGACCAGCGATCCAACAGACATCGCCGCTTTAGGAGGAACCGCCGATCCCGATACAGGCGTCAGCGATGCAATAACCAAGTATCGTTTCCGCATGCTCAAGCCCGTTCCCTCCGGTGCTTACCTTTATGGTTTCGTCACGTTGGAAGTTAAAGACTTCTCTTCGTTGAACCTGGGTGCGGGTAACACTGATGGAAGAACACTCGCCGTGTTTGGCGGACAAAACAACGAAAACCGAGCCAACTGGGAGTTGTCAGGTTATGACCCAGAGGATCACAGTGGAGACATTTACGATGGCGATCGTCTAACGTTGACGGACGCCAAAGTCCGTATCGACATGACAGTCGAAGAAGCCGTTCCTGGTTCCGGCAACGTCTTCCTTGCCGGAACTCCAGCCACATTTGTGCTCGATGGTACGGTCACGGCCCCCATCCTGACTGGTGCGCCAGCCCAGGACGTTGTCGTTGAAAACATGTTGCCTGGTGGAATGTTCATCAACGATCCTTCATCTGCGACACCGCTTGCTCCTAACGGCAATCCAGTCGAATGGTTTGACGGCACATCGTGGAGTATCGACTTCCCTACATCTGGAAAAGCTTACGGGATTCGCTGGGACTTCGGCGACGTTCCGCTTGGCACGACGCTTGAGCAAATGAGATACGATGCGATCATTCCATTTGATGCTCCAGACACAACCCCGTTTACCAACACCGCGACCATCTCGTCGCCTTCGGACCACACCCCAGGAACGTTGGCGCGAACGACTTCGGCCGGCATCATCGCGATTCAGTCGAGCAGCGTTAACGGAAGCGAAATCTCAACGACTCCTTTGGTTGGAACCGACACGCCGATTGAGTTTACTTTGCAGATCGCCAACGTTTCTGACACGCCTTCGGATACAATCGACGTCGTCGCAATATTGCCTTTCAATGGGGACATTATTGGAAGCAACTTTCAAGGTGTCTTCACCGCGATCAATTCAAATAACTTGCCACCCGGAATCGACGTTTACGTTACGACGGCTGATCAAGCAACGTTGGACGCGGCAGACGGGTTCGATGATGGAAATGGCGACCCTGGTGTATCGGGCGACGCTTGGTACGTTGCTGCCGGAACTGGAATCTGGTCAGGAACGCTCGCCGATGTTGGCACTACCATCAACGCCGAAGATGTAACGGCGATTCGTTTTGTGTCCAACGGTTCAGTCGATCCGATCTTGCCCGCTCAATCGAGTTTGGAGTTTAATGTCGGGCTAACGCCCCTAGGCAATCAAGGCTTACCGGCTCCAGATTTTTACCACATGCAATTTGTGGCTCGCGTTGATTCAGGAGTTTTACCGCTGCCAGTCTATTCGCCGGTCGCGACAGCAAAGGTTGTCGAAGCCGGAATCGAAATCCAAACAGAAGTGATGCAGGATCCGTCGGGAACCAACATCGATCCGGCCAACGACGCTCACTGGGGCGAAACGGTTACGGTTACCGAAAGCTCAGTCGTATACTATCGAGTCCAAGTCACCAACACAGGGACTTCGATCCTCAAGAACGCCAGTGCGACGGACTTCATTCCACCGGGCACGACTTACGTTGCCGGAAGCGCAGTTGGAGATGGCGATGTTTCCGATTTCGAAAACGGTTGGTCACTCGGACTTGGCCCGGGCGACACGAAAACGGTTGTCTATGCTGTCCAAGTCAATCCAACCAGCGAAACAGCTTACACACATACTTCATCCGTCGAAGCAACCGACGACTCTGGACAATATGTTTCAGACAGTGATCCAGCTGGATTCGAAAGCAACTTGAACCCGGACGCGACCGATGATGCTTACGCGACTGACGAAGACACGATCGTCTCGGGCCAATTGCTAGACGGAAGTGGCGGCGGAACAGATACCGATCCAGGCGGCGACCTGTTGTCGACCGTTGCAATCAATGGAAACGCGGTCGCAAATGGATCCCAATACACGCTTCCTTCTGGTGCAGTTGTGACCCTCAATTCGGATGGCACCTTCGATTACGATCCCAACGGAGCATTTGATGGCCTGACAACCGGTGCACCAGTGCAGGACACTTTTACTTATACGGTCGACGACGGCGAAGGCGGTTCTGATGTTGCAACAGTGACCGTTGACATCACGGGTGCCAATGATGCGCCGGTAATCGACCACGGGTTTGCTTCAATCGACTTTGGTTTCAACGGCAATCACAAGAAGACAACGACCTCTAAGTCGAGTTATGTCGGCGATCAAAATTTCGTCGTTGACACTAGTGCTTCCTATGAACTAAGCGTAACCGCGTTTGCTGGTGACGGAGCTGGCGGCGAATACGATCTGGCTTCGCGACATTATATGGGCTTCGTCAGTTACGACATCGATGGCAAGATCATTGGTATGTACCACTACTCCAAGGTGGCCGGATCGACCGACACCACTTTGGCAGTCGATCTTAAGCCGGGCGATACACAGATCGTCTTGAACGACGCGACCGGTTGGAACGATGGCGGAACTGGTCACCTAAGGACGCTTGCTTGGTATGGCTACGCTGACAGTACAGGTAACGTTTACGATGACTACACCTACACACGAAATTATCAGGCTGATCTTTGGGACGCGGGCGCAATTTCGGGCAACGTCATTACGCTTCGTAATCCCTGGACTGGTCCGGCGCTCGATGCCGGCGACGCGGTTCGAAATGCGCGATCGGGCGGAAGCTACCAATACAACTTGGCCAGCTATCAGCACATCGGTGAAACGCCGGAAGATTTCAGTGACACCATCGGTGGCGGCGAAATCACCAGTGGCGCCTACGAGTACAGCCTCTTCCGCCCGGGAACCCATTCGATTTCTGCATTGGTACTGGCAGACTATACCAACACCGGCACAGATTTAACGGTTTGCAATTTCGAGCTACGTGAAATCGGCACTCCGGAAGCTGATGGTGTTACGACGTTCACCGAAAACGGTGGGCCAATCGACATTGTTGATGGCGACGCATCAATCACTGACGTGGACGACTCGAATATGGAGGCGCTCACAATCACTCTGACAAACGGCATGATTGGCGATACTTTGCACGTTGACGAAGCCGCGATCAACGCACTTGGAATTTCGGTAAGCGGCATTCCAACCGGCCCACTCACGGCAAACGGACCCATCACACTGACGTTGACGGCAGACAATGTTGACGTAGTTTCGAAGGCTGACTTTGTCGAAGCAATGAAACAAATCCAATTCGAAAACTTGACCGATGATCCCGATCCGACTGATCGCGTCATCGAGTTCCAAACCAACGATGGCGAGAACGATTCGAATCTTGATCCTCTGCTGATCAAGATCGTTCAACTGAATGATCCGCCAATCGTTGATAACACAGCGATTACAGTGCCTGAAGGCTCGCAGAACTACATGCTCGGATTGACCCGCCCAACGGATGTCGACTCGGCGGATACGCTGACAATCACCGTTACCGGATTGCCGACTCTGGGTGCGGTGACTTTGGCCAATGGAACTCCGGTTACAAACGGCATGGTGCTGACCGAAACTGAGTTGGAAGGATTGCGATTCGATTCGCCAGCCGACTACGACGGCGTGACTGATCCTGGAGATTTCACATACGATGTCACCGACGGCACAACAACCGTTTCGGGCTACACCGACATCACGATTCTTGAAATCAACGATGCTCCACAAGCCAACGACGACATGTTTACTGTCGACGAAGACGGCTCCGTCATCATTGACGTTCTTGACGATGACACCGATCCAGAAAACGATTCTCTGACGGTAACGCATGTCGATGGCCAAGCGATCGCAGTCGGCGGATCGGTGACGGTTGCCAACGGGACGGTTGTACTCAACGCCGACGGCACTTTGAGTTTTACCCCAGATGCCGATTACGAAGGCTCGGTTGATTTTAAATACACGATTAGCGATCGGGTTTCAACGACAGGCGAAGCGGGTCACAGTTTGTACCTTGAGTCGACCAACGACAATGGCTCGTTGATCTTCGATATCAATTTGGAGACAGGCGAGAAGACGTTCATCGGCGAAAGTCCGTTTGGATCTAGTACGGCGATGGCTTACGACGAAGCGACTGGCTACGCGTATTTCATCCGCGCCAACGGAGATGTATACGCTTGGCAAAATGGAACCGATCTCTCGACGGCAACTTTGATCGCCGACGTCGAAAATCCTGCAGCAGGTTGGACCGATACCGTTCCAAACGCTGAATCGCACCAAACGGGTGCCATGTACAATGGCTCGCTCTATATCGTGCCAACCGATCGAGCGCCAACTGACGATGCCCTTTATCGAATCGATTTTTCCGATCCGACTACGGTCTCCGACGTTGTAAAGGTTGCCAACATGAGCGGCGATACTTACGGCTGGAACAACAACGATGATATTATCATCGATCAAGCCACAGGCATCCTTTATGGTCGTGGTGACACCAATGATCGCGCCAACAATCAACGTTCGTCGTATTTCTACAGCTACGATTTGAATACGGGCGTCTTTACGATGCTCGCTGAAAGCACATACGCCCACGACTATAACAACAGTGCCAACAACCCAACTGATCGCGGCGATTTCCGTGACGTGAATACCGGAATGTCAGTCGGGCAAGACGGAATCATCTATGGAACTGATGGTAGCGGGCGAATCGTTCAGTTGAACCTCGATGGAACAACCGTTGAAGTCGCCCAGTTCCCGATCCACGATGACGATGGATTTGCGGGAGGCGATCTTGCCTCAAGCACTCTCCATGGAGCGATCTCAATTGCCTGCGTCAGTGGAAATGTTGTCGCAGTCAACGACGCGCCGGTCAACGTCGGAACGATTCCGGACCAAAACGACGTTGATAGTGTTGCGATCTCGAACGTCGATGTGACTTCGTTCTTCAACGACATTGATGGCGACGTTTTGACTTTTGACGATGCTGGCTCGCTTCCTCCCGGGTTGTCGATTGACCCGAACACCGGAATCATCTCAGGAACGCCTGATTCGGATGCATCGGTTGACGGGCCGTACACAGTGACGATTATCACCGAAGATCCTGATGGCGAAACGTCAACACAAACTTTCGTTTGGAATGTGACCAACCCGGGTCCCAACGCAACAGACAACGACCTTGGCACCACCGAAAGCGGTTCACTTGTTGGGAACGTGATGACAGACGATGACGGAAACGGGCTTGATTCGGATGTCGACGGCGACACAATTTCCGTTGTTGAAGTCAACGGCTCAGCTGCAAATATGTCGACTGCAGTTGCCGGAACCAACGGCGGCGAGTTTTCTGTTAACGCGGATGGAAGTTATGACTTTGATACCAACGGCGATTTCGAAGACTTGGCAGTTGGCGAAAGTCGAACGACTTCAATCACATATACGATCAGCGACGGACAGGGCGGAACTGATACCGCGACGGTCGAAGTAACGATCACGGGCCAAAACGACAATCCCAACACTGTTGGCACCATTCCAACCCAGAACGATGTTGATTCGGTTGTCGTTTCGAATCTTGACGTCAGCGGATTCTTTGGCGACACCGATACGACTGATGTTCTAACATTTGACGATGGTGGAACTTTACCACCGGGACTTTCAATCGATCCAAACACGGGAGTTATTTCGGGAACACCTGACGCGGACGCATCGGTTGGCGGACCCTATACAGTCGAGATCACTGCCGATGATGGAAACGGTGGAACCGTGGTTCAAACGTTCGTTTGGAATGTGACCAACCCTGGTCCTGACGCGACTGACAATGATCTTGGCACAACTGAAAACGCTGCCGTCACCGGCAACGTGATGTCGGACAACGATGGAAGTGGAATCGATTCGGATGCCGATGGCGATACAATCACCGTCGTTTCGGTCAATGGATCGGCTGCCAACATGTCGACAGCAGTTACCGGAACCAATGGCGGCGAGTTTACGGTTAACGTGGATGGAAGTTATGATTTCCAACCTGGAACTGATTTTGATGACCTGGCCGTTGGTGAAACTCGCGACACAGCAATCACTTACACAATCAGTGATGGAGAAGGCGGATTCGATTCAGCAACCGTTACGATCACCGTCACAGGTGTGAATGACAATCCCAACACTGTTGGCACCATTCCAACTCAGAACGATGTTGATTCGGTTGTCGTTTCGAATCTCGATGTGAGCGGATTCTTTGGCGACACTGACACGACTGATGTTCTGACTTTCGACGATGGTGGGACTTTGCCTCCAGGACTTTCGATCGATCCGAACACGGGAGTCATTTCGGGAACGCCTGATGCAGATGCTTCGGTTGGCGGACCCTATACAGTCGAGATCACTGCCGATGATGGAAACGGTGGAACAGTTGTTCAAGCGTTCGTGTGGAATGTAACCAACCCTGGTCCTGAAGCGACTGACAATCAATATTCGACAACTGAAAACAACTCAGTCGTTGGCAACGCAATGGGCGATAACACGGGAAGTGGAATCGATTCCGATATTGATGGAGACGCGATCGTTGTCGGAGGCGTTAATGGGCTCAACGGAAATCTAGCAATGCCGATTACTGGTTCGAATGGCGGAGAGTTTTCTGTTGATTCGGACGGAGCATTCTCATTCGATCCGGGAAGCGACTTTGATGACCTCGCAGTTGGTGAAACCAGGACGACCAACGTGACTTATTCGATCACCGATGGACAAGGCGGAACTGACACCGCGACGATCGAAGTCGTCGTGACCGGAACCAACGATGCTCCGCGGACTGTTGGTTCAATCGCGGATCAGAGTTCAAGCGACAGTGAAACTATCGCGCCTTTGGACGTGACATCCTTGTTCGGCGATACTGATACGACTGATGTGCTAACTTACATCGGTGGAGGAACTTTGCCACCGGGATTGTCGCTCGATCCAGCTACCGGGATCATTTCTGGCACCATTTCAGCGGATGCTTCGACGACTGGGCCCTACTCAGTTTCGATAACAGCCGTTGATCCTTCCGGTTCAACAACGACACAAGCTTTTGTTTGGAATGTTGCTAATCCCGCACCTGTCGCGGGCGATACCCTCGACCACACCGACGAAGACACGACTCACTTAATCGACTTGTTAGAACTGACTTCGGATCCAGATGGCGATACGATCAGTGTTACTCAAATCAACGGTGTCGATATTTCTGTCGGTCAAACGATCGAACTTCCAAGCGGCGCTTTGTTGACGTTGAATCCTGACGGCACTGCGACTTACGACCCGAACGGAGTTTATGAAGGTCTTGAAGAAGCCGAAATGACGATCGACACTTTCAATTTCACGGTCGACGATGGAGAAGGCGGAGTTGTTCAAGCGAAAGCCGTGGTGACGATCATCGGGGTCAACGACGCGCCAGTTGCGCTAGGCGAGTCGGTCACAACTGGCTTGGATGTGCCGATCTCGGTCGAAGTCCTTGCCAACGAGTCCGATGTCGATGGTCAGCCGCTTTCCGTAATGATTGTCGGTCAGCCGAACGATGGAACTGCAATCGTGAATCCTGACGGCACAATTACTTATACGCCAAACGCCGGATTCTTTGGAACGCAAACGGTTGATTATCTTGTCGAAGATCCTGATGGCGGAACGGCGAGAGCGACTTTAGTGGTCGAAGTCGAGCCTCAGTTCGCTTTCGACAGCTTCACAAACTTGTCAAAGTCTCATGAAGCCAAAGCTGAATCAAATCCAACGAACCTCCGATTGTTGTCGCGTGAAATCTACACGCTTTCGCCAGAGCCAATCTTCAGCGGCTTTGCGCAGCCTGGAACGCAAATCGTTGGTCGGATTTATGATCAATCCGGTCATCTTGTCGCTGAATCAACTGCGCTTACCGATCCTGGTGGCAATTGGATGATGCAAATGGGAACTGGAATTCATGAGCAATATAGAATTGAATTTGAACAAGTTGCTGGCACGCAAGATGTTTACGGATATCTTGGCTTGAATCCGGGTGGCAATTCCTATCAGTCAATGCAACCAGCGACACAATACGATCAGCCAATGTCTGTCGAAAATGCGTTCAAGTCGAGCGCTTTCGCGAGCCTGCAGGAAATCCACGAAGCGAACAACAATTTCGGCGGGATGGTTAACTCGTCGACTGTTGACAATTAAAGTAACTCTAGCGGGGCAAGTCAAGATTCCACGCAACTGGAAATCGAGTAAGCCGCAAACCCTCGAGTCCCCAAGTCGCGGGGACTTTGGGATGGACTCAGATGATCATCGATTGTCTCAGACTTTAGTCGGTCACTTAAAAAGCGACTAGTTCCAGTTCGTCTTCGATCGAAGCTAACGACTCAAACGCTACATCGCGTTTGCAGCTGTGATCAACATTCGAATCGCGTGTCGACTCAAATGCGAACGAAGAAATCGTTGTCGCACCGCTTAACGCTACATTGTCGACGGTAGACACAGAGAACTCAGCTTCGGCATCAACTGAAGAAGCAAATCGACCGATGGTGGTCGGCGAAACTTGATCTGTTGAGAACAGATTCATACTCGAATCCTTAACGTCACCGCCGGCAAAAGAGCTCGATCGATTCGAACTGTTGGTTGGCGTGATCAGAGGAAGCGTGTTGAATCCTGTCTGGTTCACTCGAACAAGCCCAACGTCAACCAAGTCAACTCGTCCACTGCGATTTACATCGTATGGATCATCGATCGTGGTTTGGCCAAAACCGGATTGATTACTTCTCGTTTGCGCTACATCGATCAGATTGACACGGGTTGAAGTCGGATCATTGCCGATTTCACCAACAATGTTTCCGAGGTAGAAAGTATAGTCTTCGGCAAGGCCAGTATTCGTGTTCGCCAAAGCCGTCGTTTCCAACCATGTATTGGTTATCGAGCCAGCTGACCAATAGAACACAACGCGGTCAGCACCGTTGCTGCCCGCCCCTGGCTGTACGACGATCGAACTTGGGTTCGGGGCATTGGTCCAAGTTGAAGTATCGTCTGTTGTTCCCGTGCGGAAAGTAAAGTCGCTTTGGGTGACGGTGCCTGCAAGACCACCGATATCGACCATAACCCCGGTGATTCCATCAGGTGTGTTGGTGTAGTTCGCGTAGGTTGCCTGTTGACCTTCGAAGAAGACAGACTTGTCAGGAGCAATTGCTCCTGCGTCACCAGAACCGTCCCAGACGCTGTTGTCATAGAACACATAGGTTCCGTCGATGACTGCAACAGGCGTGTCAAACGATTGATGCAAGTAGTACGTTCCGGCAACCGGGCTTAACGTTTCAACTTCGATTCGATATGCACCTGTTTGCGTTGCACTGTGAACAATCGTGTCGGCATCGGTGGCAATCAATGCACCACCGGGACCGTAAAGACTGATTTGAGTATTGCTCGTATCCAAATTGGTATCAAAGAGACCTGGATCGCTGCCAAGTCGAAGCAAATTGAATTCGGCAGTTTGACCATTGGCAATGTCAACCTCGTAGACATCGATGTCGTTTTCACTGACACCCGAGCCAACGACCAGATTATCCAATGGAGTGATGTCTGTACCGACTCCTGCCGCTATAACGTAGGCAATTTCAGCATTGGATCGCTGGATCGTCAATGTTTCGGATTCACCTTGAGCCAGCGCTCCGCTGATCTGTTCATCCAATAGATTTCCGGCTGCGTCGTAAGCTTGGAAATAGGCAACATCAGATGGGTCATCTGAACCGACATCAATCGATACGCTTGAAACTGGAGTGACAAAATCTGCTCGAAGCTGATTGTCGGCGTCTCTGAATCCGGCAGCCCCACCGACTGTCGAGGCAAACACCAAGTTCCCTGTGGGAGCAAAACTGGCAGCCGCGGCATAAATCGGTCCCGATGCGAGGTTTTCACTCAATGTAATGCCAGGAAAAAGATTCGAGATATCATCGCCGTCGGACGCTGAATCGGGGTCAACGATCCCGTCAACCGATTCGAAACCGAGCGAGCCAAGCACGCCTTCGGTTCCGCTGATATCCTGAGCCGTGGATGCGTCGTCGTTGACTTCTGCATCAAATGCCAAGCCACGACCAACTGCCAAGGCATATTCTTCCGCGCCTCCACCACTGACTTCGACATAGTAGGTTCCTGCATCGACCGAGTATCGATCAATGAAGCTTTCATAATTGTTAGTCGATGTACCCGCTGACAACAAGTTGCCGCTGCCATCATAGAGTGAAAGTCCAAAGCCTCCTGCAGTACCGGTTCGTTGGACAGCCAAGCTTACGGGTTGCTGTTGAGCGACTTCAAACGAGTACCAATCCTGAGCCGACGAATCACCAGCAATGTCGACGACTTCGATGCTGTCGTAGCCACGTCCGTCGAAATCGAACGAGTAGTTGTCGTATTGCTGAAACTTGACCTGAACGGACGAACCCAAGGTAATGCCGGCCGCAGCGGCGACCGAATTCAAGTCATAGGAAACATCAACCCACTGGCCGTCTGCTGGCGTGGTGGGTGCGTCGAGAATCGTGTACCAAGTTGTTCCGTCGACACTAATCGCGACGCCATCACCGTCGGCGCTGCCGGTAAAGCTGGCAGGCAGATTGTCTGTCTCGTCACCGAATTGCGTGTGAGCAAAGTTGAGAACGGGCTGAGTGGCCGTTGACAAATCCAGTGTTAGGACGGCTTCATTCAAGTTGTACGTACCCGACGCGTCGACGGCCATGACCAACGCGACTGAACCGGAATCAGTTCCGTAGTCCCCCGTCAATTGGATCTGGCCAATGCCTAGCGAACTGCTGGTCGTCCAATCACTGCTAAAAGCACCTGACTCAAACCCGTCAGAGAACAAACCGCCTTCGCCCACAAGTGATCCCACTACGACGGTTCGGTCAGCGTCGCCCAGTGAAGTTGGAGCGAATGTTCCAGGCTCAATCCCTGCACCCACTGGTGCCGCATTGGCCAGAACATCATTGTCAATGCCAGAGAACCCTTCTGACTCAAACGAACCGTTCAGCAGGACATCCAAAGAAAAGTTGCCGGTTGAACCAGAGACTCCAGAGACAGAAACGGAATAAGTTCCTGCAGTTAAGACAGGAAGGGATTGCAATACGGCCACGTTGCCTCCGCTGCCATCGATTCCAATCTCCGTACCATCGGGCGCGGTAACGGTTACTTCAGGGGCAAGACCATTTGAACCGGCGACACGAATCGACAGTTGCTGATTGGCTTCTAAATCAACCGGGAAAATTCGTAGTGGTGTTCCTGATTCGATCGTATCTGTCGCCGTTGTCAGATAACTAAACACTTCTTCCGCACCTACCCGACTGAACGATGGCAAGAGCCGATTGGTTGGATCAAGCACATTGACTGCGTCCCATGCAGCGGCCGTGGATTGATGCTGTTGAGAGTCAAGGCCGAACAAATCGATCGCTGATTGGATCGCTCCAACACGAGCCGCTTCGTAATTGCTACTTGGTGCCAAGTAGACCGATAAGTTGCGATAAGCGATTGCCGCCGCATCGTCGATTCCAATTCCATCAACGTCGTAGGAAAAGCCAACATCGTTGGCTCCCGACTCGCCCTCTGAGAGAATGTAAAACCATTTGTTCTGAACGCCGGAGTTGATGTGAACACCACCGTTATCGCCTGTCCCGGTGAACCAATTGGTTCCAAGATAAGTATCCGGGTCACCGAACGCATTCGGGTTACTCATACTTCGAATCGCCCCGCTACTTCCGATACCGATGTCGTCACCCATCAGCCAGTCGTTTGCGCCAAGTGCGAATGCTTCGACGGACTCGCCAAAAATATCCGAGAACGACTCATTCAATGCACCCGATTCGTTTTGATAGATCAACCCTGCCGAAAACTCAGTAACGCCGTGAGTGATTTCATGGCCCACAATATCCAGCGAAACCAACGGACCATAGTTTGTTCCGTCGCCGTCGCCGTACGTCATCGCCGACCCATTCCAAAATGCGTTTACATAGTTGGTGCTGTAACTGACATAGCTACGCAAGATAGCGCCGTTTCCATCGTACGAATCTCGTCCGTGTCGAGAGTTGAAGTACTCCAACGTGGACTCCGCACCGAAATGAGCCTGGACTCCCGTCTGCACGTCCGAGGCGGTAAACGAAGTTGAGCTACTCGTGACATCAACTGCATCACCGTAGTTCGTGCTGCCGTTCAAGTCGTAAGTCTCGACGCCGTTGGTTGTTTGTTGAAGACGATAGTCGGAACCCGTCGAGTCCGCTAAAAATCCGACCGTGCCGTTATAAAGGCTGGTTCCTGTGGCAGGTAC
The DNA here is from genome assembly GCA_964584615.1 of uncultured Pirellulaceae bacterium. Lineage (GTDB taxonomy): Bacteria > Planctomycetota > Planctomycetia > Pirellulales > Pirellulaceae > Mariniblastus. Next base: position 39,545 of record CAZPBE010000001.1, read on the forward strand.
ATCGGCGGCATGGAACCGCTCGTATTCGCCCAATACATCACCCGTCTCGGCATCAATAAAGACGTAGTCTCGTCCCAGTGGCTGAACCGAGTAGATATCGAACTTGTAAGCTAGTCGTTGTTGACCGTTGAGGTCCGAACCTTCGTCACCGACGGTGAAGTAAACCAACTCGCCTTCCGGAATATCGTAAGGCAATCCGTTGTTTTGGTTGCGAAGAACTTCGCTCTGCGCGTCGGCGCTATTCCAGAGATAGACTTCAGCATCGACATGAGCCAATGCACTGTCGAGAGCTGACTGCGCACCGACTCGATCAGCTGGCGCAACAAACTCACCCGTGAAATCGATATAGTGGCCGCTAAAGCTCACAATCGATTGATCCTGGGCGTGAACAGAGTATCGACCGCCTTCGACGGGAACCCCATCGGCGTACTGCTGATATCGAAGATGTCCGTAACCGATCTGATCGCGTGTTAGATCAACCAAGCGGAATGACTCATTGTCGCCGAGTTGCAAGTGATCCTGCAAAACATCAAAACGTTCCGCGACGGGAACAGGTTGATCGAACAAATAGATTGCTCCATCAGAACCGTCAACGCTGGCGAGCAAGTTTCTGACTTCCAGATTCTGGTAACTAAGACCATCGAGACGTTTGCGTCTCTTGCGATCTGGCACCCGTAATCGGGCCAATGACTTCTTGCTGGAACTACTCGACCCCGAATCCGGACATGAACTCATTTGTATCCCCGATGTGGACTGCTTTCGAATTGTCATACGGGGCCAGTCAAGATTCCACGTGCGTGAAAATTAGGTAGGCGCAAAATTAGGTAGGCGCATTAACCAAAAACAGATTGATGTGGCAAAGTAATTACACCCCGTTTTGTGAGTTACCATTCTATATAGTTAAACTGCCCAACCAAACCCCCATATTCTCTTAAGAACTAGGAATTATTGCGATATGAGCCCTGGATGAGTCGAGGGCTGTCATAGACGTTAGCCAATTCACTTCTAATACTCAACAATGTTTACTCTAACAGATTCAAAGTGAGTTTCGTGATGTCTCACCGAACAACTCTCATCGACAACATTCCCGTCCCAAGATTCATTTACGGGACCGCATGGAAAGAAAATGAAACGGCGCGTCTGACTCGGTCGGCGCTGGAAGCCGGTTTTCGCGGAATCGATACAGCCAATCAGCGCAAGCATTATCACGAAGCAGAAGTCGGACGCGCGATTGCAAAATCGATCGATGATGGCATCGTCGCGCGCGAAGAACTTTTCTTGCAAACCAAGTTCACGTTTCGGCGCGGGCAGGACAATCGACTTCCGTACGATCCCGACGCTTCCATTTCAATTCAAGTCGCGCAATCATTTGCCAGTTCGCTGGAACATTTACAAACCGATCGAATTGAATCTTACATACTCCACGGTCCGTCATCTTCGCCAGAATTCGGCGCCGACGACTGGGAAGCTTGGCGAGCGATGGAAGCGATTTGCGATTCAGGCCAAACTCGATTTTTGGGGGTCAGCAATGTTTCGCTTGAGCAACTAACGCAGCTTTGCTCCTCAGCCCGCGTGCAACCACGATTCGCGCAAATCCGCTGCTACGCGATCAACGAATGGGACAAGGAGATGCGTCAGTTTTGCAAGGACAACGACATTGTTTATCAAGGATTCTCGCTACTGACGGCCAACCGAAATGTATTGACCCACCCCATCGTGCAGAGCATCGCGACACGTCACCAATGCACGCCCGAACAAACCATTTTTCGATTCGCTCTCGACGTCGGGATGATTCCGTTAACGGGCACGACCAGCGCCAAGCACATGAAGACTGACTTGGAAGCTTTCGATCTGTCGCTGTCGGTCGATGAGATCGCAAAAATCGAACGCGTCGCTATCAAGCACATGGTTTAAACTGGAGCATGCTGCCGATGCAAACCGTCAACAACAAGATCCAACATGAAGTTTGAATATCAGCTAACGAAATTGGAACAACGGCTATTGGATCGGCTGAATAAAGTTCAGGGAATGACACCAGGGAAATTGGTCGGCATCCTCCTCGCCAGTCTTGTTCCTTCGGTTGCGATTCTGATCGTAATCGATAGCTGGCTCGTGCTTTACGGCGTCGCGGCGATTGCGGTCGCGATGATTCTGGCTACGGCGCGCCAAGCCTCTAAATCCAGACCGGACCGGGATCTCACGCGATCGATCGAATTAACGCCTGTCGGAAAACTTGAAACCATTGGTGACAGCCAGATGATGATCAAATGGGACTTGATCGATGGCATTCAAGAAAACGAACAAGCTATTATTTTCGAGCGGCTTGATCGTTACTCGATCCTTCCCAAACGAGTCATCGCGTCAGAGCAAATGGAGGACGTCCGAGAGTTCGTACTCAAGACTCGCAACGAACCAAAGAATGGACATCTCCCCTTGGAACTGTTTGAAGAACTTTTTGTTCAACGGGAAGGATCAGCGTCATACTCGTACCAGTTCCACGAGGAAGATTTAGTTGCCGCAACGGGTCCACTGTTGGCACACCTCAAAGAAGGCGAGTTTACGCTGGAGGAAATTATTCGACGCACTCGATCGACTTCAAACTGGTTCGGCAGGATCCTGTTTGCGATCATTTTGGGCTGCTCGGTATTCGTACTTGCGAATTCGATCGGCGATCAATTCGCAACCGCCGTGCTGATGGTCGTGGCTTTAGTGCTTCCTTTTTTGTTCCTGCTTATTTCCAGCAAGATTCAGAAATACAAATCCAAACGAAATCTGCCGCGTGTTCCGCGTGAGGAATATCGATTTCGCTTGCTGTCCGATGGCTGGGCGGTTGGCGAACCGAATGCTGTTTCTTTTCACCGTTGGAACAAAAACACGAACTTTTTTCTTTCGCAACATTTCCTGGGCATCAAGTCTGATACTCGGTTGGTGAACCTCATTCCCAACCGAGCATTCGACACCCAGCCAGACAGCAAGGCTCCCGACCTCCAGCAGCGGGCAACGGCCATCTATGATCTACTTCGAAATGCGATGCGGGTTTGTCGCACCCATATTAGTAAAGCCCAACGGCAAGCCAACGCTCATCTCCCAGCTCCCGAATCAGTCGAAACGGGAAACCCCTATCAAGCCCCGCACGCCGAATCAGGGCCGACTTGAGGTTCAACGCTCACCAAATTGATTCTTGCGGCGCGGCGAAACAGTGTCGATTTGCACTAACCAATCTGAAGCGCCGGCGTATGATGTAAGGAAGCACTTTCTGGAGTTCGCTCCAACCGCTTCTGAACCGTGCGTCCGTCCTTTTTATCTGCAGTGCCATGAATCCGGTTTCCGAATCCAAATTGAATATAGACACGATCAGAAAAGACTTCCCGATCCTGCATCAAACGATTCATCGTGATCGAAAGCTGGTCTATCTCGACAACGGAGCTTCTACCCAACGCCCAACGTCGGTGATCCGCGCTATGGATGACTGCTATGAAAAAACGTACGCCAACGTGCACCGCGGCATTCACTATTTGAGCGAACAGTCTTCCGCCCAATACGAAGATGCCCGAAAAAGAGTCCAGCGATTCATTAACGCGCCGCGCAATGTCGAAGTCATCTTCACATCGGGAACGACCGAGTCGATTAATCTTGTCGCTCACGCTTGGGGCTCGGCCAACGTTGGCAAAGGCGATGAAATACTGCTGCCCATCTTCGAGCATCATTCCAATATCGTGCCGTGGCAACAGTTGGCGGTGCGAAGCGGAGCAACGGTTAAGTTTGTCACGATTGATGATCAGGGAAACCTGGATCTGGACGACTTGAAACAAAAGTTGAGCGAGCGAACGAAAGCAATCGCGTTCGCCGCAGTCTCCAATATGCTGGGCACCCTAACGCCAGTCAAAGAAATAGTCTCGCTGGCTCATTCCGTTGGAGCGATCGCCGTTGTTGACGCGGCGCAATCGGTTCCGCACGAACCAACTGACGTTCAAGCCTGGGGCGCAGACTTCGTCGCGTTCTCAGGTCACAAGATGGCTGGCCCGTCAGGAATTGGAATCCTGTGGGGCAAGACAGAACTACTCGAATTGATTCCGCCGTTTCAAGGCGGTGGAAGCATGATCGACAAAGTCACTGTTGACGGCTTTACTCCCGGCGAGCTACCCGCCAAATTCGAAGCCGGTACGCCACCAATCGTTGAAGCGATTGGACTGGGCGCTGCAATCGATTATCTGGAATCGATTTCGCTCAGCGCAATTATCAATCACGAAAAACAACTAGTACGTTTAGCTCATGAACGACTACTTGAGATCGATGGGTTGAAAATTTTCGGACCGCCACCGGAGCAAAGAGGTGGCTTGGTCAGCTTTGTTGTCGAAGGCGTTTCGCCGCAAGACATTTCAATTTTGCTTGACCAACAAGGTGTCGCCATTCGCGCAGGACATCATTGCACGATGCCGTTGCATGAACACTTGAAAATTCGTTCCAGCTGCCGCGCGAGTTTTTACCTTTACAACACATTCGACGAAGTGAATCAGTTGGTCGACTCGTTGACGAAAGTGGTAAAAAAATTGCGCTAGATGTCGTTGCGCTGGACGGGCAATTGTGAGCGGTCGGTGATTGTAATCGATTGCTTTTGTGGCCGATTGTGTATGCCACAATACCGCGAGGACTCCGACAACCCCGAGTACATACACCCGATACTCCGAAGGGGTTTCAGCCTGTAGCCGGTGGTGTTCGCTGCGCTCAAACCACCGGTACGCTCTTTTCCTGATTCACGACCGTGACGGGGTCGCACCGAACAAGGTTGCCATGCTGCGACCCTTTCAGGGTCGACTTGCTTGCCAACTCTATTCCGGTGGTGTTCGCTGCGCTCAAACCACCGGCTACAAGCTTTAACTCCTTCGGAGTATTTCCCTACTCAAACTTCTTCTTACGAAACATAAAGTAAACCATCACCACTTGAGCCAGCGCGAGCACCAAAAAGAAGACCCCGATGCCGATCCAGCTGGACGATTCATTGAAACTCATTCCCTCGCGGTACCATGGTCGTGACACGCAAAAGCACCCGATCACCAGCGAAGCGATTGTAGAAACAGAAAGTTTTCCGAGTAGAATCGATTGCCACATCCGCATTGGTTACTCTTCGCTTTTGATAAGACAGAAGTTGAGGATCAGACAATCGTTGACGACCGTACGGACGTTGAGCCCATTTCTCGCAACCCTGCATTCAATCACAAAATCAAATCGATCACCTATCGGTAGATCGCTTCGGCTGATTGGCGATGCCCTTCGATCGCAGCGGCGCGAATCATCATATCGATGTTAAATTCTCGAACTTCCGAGAACAATGTTCGGATCGGCTCCCGAGTGCCATCGGCCAATTCCAACCAAGCGTCCAGGTCGTTTAAGTTCGCGAAATTGCAGTTTCTTACATGGATACTCGACGGCTTGCTCGCGATCGCCATCCGGCCATCGACGAACGAAGAAATATCAACGCCATGGAAGTCACCAACCAGCGAGGTCGACAACTGTTCGTTGACGGGTTCACAGACTACTCTTCCAGCAAAGCCAGATTGATATCCAAACTTTCGCAACTCAGGAAACCAATCGAACGCCAGCCAACATGGAAGTGGCGTACTATCGCGCGTATCAAGTTCGATTTTGAATTGATTCGAATTGCGGTTCTTTTCGATTTGGCAAGTCACCCAATTCTCAGCCAGACTTAAATCCTGGCCTTGAATCGGAGTCGACATCGTGGCGCGTACTCCCTCGAAATCTGGAACGACATCGATGACCACCGGAGACAACAAGAGGCTTTCACTCAGTCCCGACAAACTGTCTTGGTCGGAGGCGATCAGAGCCTCTCGAATATCGATCGTCCACTTTTGCTGATTGAGATGTGGGTTGACGACTTTTTTAGCGACATTATTGAGCGCTTGATTCAGTCCAGCGCTCGTCATGCGCAGTTGGTCCTTAACAATGATTCGATTCACTTCGCCGAACAAAATCGTGGCTTCCATCGCGCTGAAGATCTCGTTTCCGTTTTCGTCAGCAAATCGAATATCGCGCAGGACCGCTTCATTGGGACGAGGCGTTTCTACGGAGCCAATTTGCGTTTCCAGCGAAAGCTGTGACTGGATCAACTGAGCCCAGTCGTCTGCCGATTTGCGATGACAGGCTTGGTAGATAATGAACGCGGTTGGCAAAGCGCACAATAACAGGAACAAAATTCGACATGCGAATCGACGTTGATTGTCGCTTAGCTCGTTGTGCATTACGCTGACTTCCTTGTCAGTTAAAATTGAGTGTGTTGAAAGCGCGCTGAACGGTGAATGCTGCACCTAATTGGCTTTCATCACTCGATCATCTTACGCACCGGTTTTCCGCGAAGAAAGTGCGATTGTCGTTTGCTAGCGTAGCGATCAATTGCATCTCTCGAAAAAACCTGCCCACAAATCAAAATTCCAACGCAGTTTCCAAACTGCCATCAACGGTCATTATGAATTTCGCGCGGAAGCAATGGTTTTTGATCGCACTGGTTGGCTCGCTGCTGCTCGGTTTTGCGTTGTGTCGTCCGCTTGCCGGGCCGTCCGAATCGACGACCTTAAAGTGGTCGATCGTATTGGTGACGATGTTCCTGATGGCTTGGCCGCTGGCTTTCGATGGCATCAAAGATACGTTGTCTCGCCCGGCGGCGCCACTGTTTGGCAGCTTCATTAACGCGGTCATCATGCCGTTGTCAATCTGGCCATTTCTGTTTCTCGTCAGCCCTGACCTCGCTGCAGGGATGGCCGTGGTTTTCGCGGCGCCATGCACCTTGGCCTCAGCTGCCGTTTGGACGCGGCGCGCCGGCGGTGATGATGGTGTCGCTATCATGGTGACCATCATTACCAATCTGTTGTGTTTTCTGGTGACGCCGTTTTGGGTTTTTGTACAGACGGGAGCGCAAATCGAATCGATGCAGCTTGGTGATTCGATCGTCAAGCTGTTTCTGTTTGTCGTCCTGCCGATCATTGTTGCGCAGCTCATTCGCGTTCATAAGACGTCGGCTGCTTGGGCAACGAATAACAAACCTGTCTTGAGCATCGGTGCCCAGATCGGAATCTTGCTAATCATCTTTCTTGGCGCGATTCAGACCGGAATCAAGTTCGCCGACAACGAAGGAGCAGTGAACTTCCTGGAGTTGGCCGTCGGAGTCGGAATTCTTTTGTTGGTCCATGTCGCCGTTTTGTTTTTGGGAAAATTCTCTAGTCATATGATTGGATTTTCTCGCGAGCAAGAGATTGCGATCGCGTTCGCTGGCAGCCAAAAGACTCTCATGGTCGGTCTCTCAATCGCCATCAGTTTGCAGATCAGCATCCTGCCAATCGTTGCTTATCATTCGCTGCAATTGGTGATCGACACGATTTTCGCGGATCGCTTTGCCGCAAGCGCCGATGTCGCGACGACCGGCAGCTCTGACAAAATCAAGCCGGACTCGGAAACGTCCGCTTAATTGGTAGCATTTCATTCGCCTTATAGCCGCGTGGCGTGGCAAACGTAATAATGAAAGCGTGGATTCAATTCTACGTTTTCCTACTTTTGCACGAGACTTCGATGCCTGAAACACAGCCCGATGTGTGGTCCAATCAACGACTTCTGGAATGGACGACCGACCATTTCAAAAAAGCGGGCGCCGAATCTGCGCGCTTGGAAGCCGAGATTCTGCTGGCCGAATCGCTCGGCTGCCAACGCATTGAATTGTACACGCGGTATAACGAAGTCCCTCCGGCAGACGAGATGGCTCAGTTTCGAGCGTGGGTCAAACGTCGAGCAGCCGGCGAACCGGTCGCTTACATTGTTGGCTATCGAGAGTTTTATTCGCTTCGGTTCGATGTCAACGCAAACGTCCTGATCCCGCGACCCGAGACAGAGCATCTGGTTGTGGCGGCGTTGGAAGCAGCCAAAGACTACGACGGCAAACCGCTACGCGTGATTGATGTTGGTACCGGCAGCGGTTGCGTGGCGATCGCAATGGCCAAACATCTTGATCGCGAATCCGTCATCGGTGCAATCGATTTGTCACCAGACGCGATTGCGGTCGCGTATCAAAACGCGCTCAAACACGAAGTCGACGGCAAGATAAAATTCTTTACGGGTGATTTACTTGAGGCTTTACCCGCAGGCAGTAACCCAGTCCATTTGATCGTCAGCAATCCGCCCTACATCGGCCACCAGGAATCCGACACAGTGGAAGATCAAGTCAAAAACTTTGAGCCTTCGATGGCGTTGTTCGCCGGCGACAAAGGAACTGAAATCATTGAACGGCTAATCGCACAATCAGTGCCAATGCTGTTACCAAAAGGACAATTGCTGTTCGAGACCAGCCCGTCGGTCATGGACGCCTGCGTCAATCTGGTTGAGTCGCAAGACGGATTGGAATTGGTCGAGATCATCAAAGACTTGGCAGGGTTGAAACGAATCGTCGTTGCGCAAAAATCCTAAGATCCGAATCGCACCAAGCCTGAGCGTTGTCTTTTATTGCCCGCTTCACCAAGCATGACTACAGCGAAATCACGGCGCCGAAGACAAACGAATCTTGTTTCACATTGATGTCGCTAACCTGTTGAATCGCGATCAGCGGCGCGAACCCAGTACCACGGACATACTCGAACGTGAACCTTGCGTTTCTGAAGTCATTTTTTTGATCACTCTAGCGAGCGCAGCGCGTCACTTAGCCTCGAGCATCGGCCAACCACTGCTCCGTGTTTTGTGGATCAGCTTTTCGGCAAACGGCTTCCAGCTGATTGGCGATGTCGGCAAGATCATCCTGCCAAACGGCATGCTCAACGTCGGGCGGACAAAGCGCCGCCATCTCGTCCAACAACAAAACAAAACGAAGCAGGTGACGAAAGACCACGCCTTCCTGTTTCTGCAATTTGTTGCTCGTAATGTACTTGTTAAAATCTTCCCCGTAATTGAGAACCTCACCCGCAACCCACACTGGCGTCACGCGCAAATCATTGACGTACGGAAAATCAAATTGAAACAAGCGTTGCAACTTGTGCGGCAGCGTCAACTCCCAAACGTGTTCGTCGTACCAACCTCGTTGCTCTTCTTCACCGTCTTCTTTCTTGTTCATCCCCAGTTCTTCTGCAGTCGCCAAACCAAGTTTCAACAACTGGCTGTCCAGTCGCGTCGTCGCCAAAGGTCCGGCAGGAAGCTCGTCACTCTTGGGAATCCGAATCGCTTTTCCAAGCGAACGTGAAAGCTCAAGGATACTCTCGAACGCCATGATCCGTTCGGTTTTGTCGGCGATGCCAAGGTGCTTCATCAGGAACACGGCGTACAGCGGGTGAACGCCACGCAACAACAGCAAATCGTTCATCGCTTCGGTAGGCGTGGCCGTGACCGGTTGATAATCCGCGAGCGCCGAACTGGAATCAGGGATCGGTTTCTTCTTCGACCCCTCATTTTTGTTTTTAGGTTTGTCCAATTCAGATGGCGTAAACGCAGGTTGAGATTGTCCGAACGTCAACTGCGATGCGAAAGACTTGCTGGTATCGATATCCGGTTCGCTCTCCGTTTCCGCTTCTTCTTGCTTTCCAGAATCGTCGTCTTCCTTCTTCTCGGTATCAATCAATTCCAATGGAGGTTTTGGGTCAAGCGTTAAGTATCCGCCGCGCCACAGCGTCAACAAACTTCGCGTCAGCGCTTTCTGAGCAACTTCGCGCTCTTTCCCGTCAAGCAATCTCCGGTTTACCAACTTCCGAATCAACTCAACGTTTGGCGATGCGTCAAGCATGTAAACCAGCAATCGCCATGTGAGCGGACCGCGACTGGCCAAGTCCGCCGAGGATGCGTTTTGAAGTTGTTCGAATTGCTGCTGGCTCCAATAAGACTGTCCTTCCCTGCGTTTGGGTTGCTTCTTTTTCAACGCCTTTTTGGCTTTCCGAAGCCCCGGGTCTTTGGTGTCTTCTGGAATTTGATCGTACTTCTCTTTCCATCTCGCAATCTTGACATCGTCTTCATGCGGCAAAGCAAACACATGACCCTGGTCGTCATACTGTGGTCGTCCGGCGCGCCCAAACATTTGATGCGCCGAACTGGCTTCGATCAATTTCAATTTGTTGGGCGGACCTTTTAACAACGTCGGCAGCACGATGCTGCGCGCGGGAAGATTAATTCCAGCAGCCAATGTCTCGGTACAGACGCAGACGCTGAGTAGTTTTTCTTGAAACAGATCTTCAACGATCCGTCGATAGCGCGGCAAAACTCCAGCGTGATGGACGCCGATTCCCCGGAGCAATATTTGTTTCAGTTTTGGACCAGCGCCCTGCGACCAGTCGTAATCTCCCATTCGCTCAGTCAACGTTTTCTGTTGCTCTTTGGAAACGCATTTCTTGCCTTTGAGCATTTCCGCCACGGTCCAGCATTGTTCGCGGTTAAAGCAAAACAACAATGCGGGCGTGTAACGACTTTCGTCTGTGCCGGCCACCATTGACTCGATGTGGTCTGGCAAAAGTTCATCATCAATCCAGTGAAACGACAACGGGACTTTCCGGTCGGTCGATTGAACCAGCTTCAGCCGTCGCTCGTGAACACGAGACAGCCAACCTGAGAAATCCATCGCGTTACCAACCGTCGCCGACAACAACAAAGTTTTTATGTGCTTTGGCAGTAACGACAACCCAAACTCCCAGACGATTCCTCGCTCGCGATCATTGAAGCTGTGAAACTCGTCCATCACGACCGCCCACACGTCGTCGAAGCTAAACGCTTCTTCGTGCAGCAATCGGTTCAAGAGAATTTCCGCGACAACGACAAGCACTTTCGCGTCAGGATTGACTTTCCGGTTACCCGTCACCAATCCAACGTCATCGGGCGAGTAACCCCAGCCGACGACCTTCTCTTGAATCTCGTGAAATTTCTGGTCGGTCAGCGCGATCAACGGCGTAGTGTAGTAGGCTCTCTTGCCCAATTGCAACGCTTCGAAGATCGCCGCTTCAGCAATCAGCGTTTTGCCCGTTCCTGTTGGAGCGCACACGAGCACGCCTTGCTCTTCGGTGAACCAGGCCAGGAGTGCTTCTTCCTGGACAGGATACGGATCAAAGGGAAGCGACTCAAAATAGGCTTCCGCAATTTCATCGCGGCGTTGTTGAAGATTTGATTCGTTGGTGTCGGGCAAAGGACTGCTTGGAAAAGACTCGAGATCATGTGGCTGGCTTAAAACATAACACAAAGATGACACGATCTGGCTGTCGAGTGCGGCCCGAACGACCGTGAAAAATTTACAATCTTTGCAGTGCAATCTTCAAAACGATCCTACGTCCGTCGGAATTGGACACGGCGATTCCCTAACATTCTGCACACTCGCTAGCGAAATACACGTTTTCTGTCGGTGAATTCGAACTTGGCACTCGGCTTGCTCGTAAAACAGGTGCCGGATACAAACCGACAATTCAAGGAAGGAATTCGTATGTTTCGCAATCGATCCAAAACAGTTGCCACAAAACGACCCAAGACTCGTTCTCGTTCTCGAAAACAATCGATGGATTGGGTTACTGCGTTGTTCCTGCAAGTTGTCGCCATTGTGGCATTTGTTGGACTGCTCTCGACTCTACAAGAAACCCGCCATCCGTCGCAGCTGCAACCGCCACAAATTGAAACAGAGTATCATCCCGCAATTGTTCAAAGCGAAAATGCGATCGATCCTCGCTATGCGAACATTGAGTACGGACAACAGCAATCGCAAAACACCATTCACAACGACGTTGAAATCGATCCAACTCGATTTGATAACTATGGAGCGTGGCGTTAAGCGACTCGTTATTATCGAGTGACCAGCGTCAATCCGCCAATTCGCCCGACGTTTCTATTCGCGAATGCAATAAATCATTTTAGCGCCGCGAATGAGCAATGACTTACCGGCGACCGCTGGAGTTGACCAAAACAAGTCGTCAGCAATCTCATTGGTGCCAACAACTTTCATCTCAGGGCCGACTTCCATGACAATGGTCTTGCCTGATTCGTCCATCAAGAAAGCTCGGTCTCCTGCTGCCCACATCGATGCGGCCAGCGAACCGAGCTTCACACGTTCTTTAAACGCAACCGAGCCATCGGCTGCCGAATAACAAGTCAGCTTGCCACGTCCGGGGATATAAACGAAGCCGCCAGTGGAAACGGGCGATGACATGCCGGGACCGGCTTGCATCACTGACCAATCCACTTTTTGAATATTTGCGTTTTCACTAAATTCGTGTTCGCCTTCAATCCCCGCAGCGACAGCTACCAACGGTCCACTGCTTCGCGGGCCGCTGTTACCAAAGTAGATTCGTTCATTGTCGACAGCCGGAGAAGAACTGAACGACATTCCAATACCTGTCAACTTCCAAAGCTTGTCACCCGACTTTGGGTCGTAAGACGTGACAAACCCGGAACCACAAGTCACCAGTTCATTTCGAATTGCGTTTTTCCAAAATAGCGGAGTCGCCCATGACGTCCCGCCATCGCGCTGCTTACGCCAAACTTCTTCACCTGTTTTTCCATCAAGTGCCACCACGAAGGAAGACTCGTCATTGTCACATTGAATGAATACGTTGCCGTCGCCTGTTGTGATTGAGCTGCCGGTTCCGAAACCGTTTCCCGTTGGATAGGAACCTATGTTTTGTTGCCAGAGAATTTCTCCCGATGGGTCCAATGCTGCAACGGCGCCGATTGCTGCAAAGTAGACGAACACGTGCTCGCCGTCGGTCGCAGGTGATTCGGTCGCAAATGAATTTGAACTGTGAATACCGTGCTTGGGCATCTCGGTCGCAAGCGTTTTCTCCCATTGCTTTGATCCGTCAGACAGGCTGAGGCAAACCACATTGAATTGCAAATCGTTGTCAGGTTTCTTGGGAGCCATGTCTCGCACGCCCTCCATAAAACTGACAGGCGGCTTGAACCCAACTGCCGTGGTCAGAAAAATTCGATCTCCAATCACGATCGGAGAGGAAAGCCCGCCGCCTTCGATCGGCGTGCGCCACGCAATGTTTTTATCGCTGCCCCACGTCGCTGGGTGCTCAAGCGTTTCCAGCACTCCACTGCCGTTCGGCCCTCGGAATTGTGGCCAACTTGGCTCGGACTGCGCCGTAACGGACGAAACCATCGACAAGCTGCAAAAAAGAAAGAGAGTGACTTTGATTGTGACGAATGACGAAAACTTCATTGCAACCTCGAGGAGTAAAGATCTGAAGAACCTCGTTGATTGTACGGTCTTCCGCTTCCGTTATCAGGCGCAGACGATGTGTTTGGAGGTTTTGCCTTCTCTTTCGAGTCAGCCTTTCTCAAAATGTGAATAAGCGAACAACTGCAACTCCCAGCGCACAAAAAAGGCGAAGCTAATGCTTCGCCTTCTTTGTTTCCGATTTGCAATTTCAAACTTCAGATTTAATTCCGAATCTCGAAATCAACGGTGACTTAGTCGAGGAAGCCGACCAATTCCTGGCTGCGGCTTGGCTGTTGCAGTTTGCGAACGGCCTTGGCTTCGATTTGGCGGATACGCTCACGGGTCACTTTGAAAATGTGTCCCACTTCTTCAAGCGTATAACTGTAGCCGTCACCCAGACCATAACGCAGTTTGATAATCTCACGCTCACGATAGCTGAGCGTTTTGAGTACATCCTGGATTCGGCCGCGAAGCATTTCCTGCGACGCACCGATCGATGGGCTTTCGGCTTCGCCGTCAGGAAGCAGATCACCGAAGTGACTGTCTTCGCTGTTACCAACCGGGCGATCCAAACTAATCGGATAGCGGCTCATCGCCAACACGCGGCGAGCTTCTTCGATCGTTGTTTCGCTCCGCTTGGCGACTTCTTCGAGCGTCGGCTCTCGGCCAAGCTCTTGAAGTAGCTGTCGGGATACCGTGCGAACGCGCGACATGGTTTCAACCATGTGGACGGGAATTCGAATCGTACGACTTTGATCAGCAACCGCACGTGTGATGGCTTGGCGAATCCACCAAGTCGCATAAGTACAGAACTTGAAACCACGACGATATTCAAATTTATCGACCGCACGCATCAAGCCGGCGTTACCTTCCTGAATCAAATCCAGAAAGCTCAAACCGCGGTTACGATACTTTTTCGCAATCGAAACCACCAACCGAAGATTACCTTCGGACAATTCACGTTTGGCTTTTTGATACTTCGTGTAGACGGATCGCAAAAATCTGACGCGAGTACGAAGACTCTTCGGAGACTCCTGGCAGGCCAATAGAATCGTCCGCATCTCCTGAATCCACGGCTGACGCTCTTCTTCTGGCTTTTTCGTCTTCTTGTGTTTGACAATTTTGTTTTGCAACTCGTCGACACGTGAGCTGAAGTCTTCGATCGTGCGAATCTGTGATTCGATTCGCTGTGTTCGCAAACCCAGCTCTTCAATCAAACGGACACAGCGACGACGACGACGGGCAATATTCTGCCAAGCTCGACGTTTCTTGGTTTGCGATTGTGTTTTGGAAAACGCAACGAGAAAGTCATGACGGTTTTGTCTCAACAGAACCGACAATGTTTTCAGGTTGTGACCGATACGACCAAGGATTTGTTCTTTCTCCAAACGATCGGTTACCGAGACTTGAACGGTACGATCAAATGGCAGTTCTCCGCGATAAACACGCACAAGTGTTTTGTATGCGATCTTGATGACATAGTCACATTCCAACAACTTGGTTCGGAAGTCGCGACGAGTATCTTCAATTCGCTTGGCGAGCGTGATTTCTTCTTGACGCGTCAACAATGGAATTTCTCCCATCTGCGTTAGATACATCCGAACCGGGTCATCTGACCAGCCGTCGGATTCATCAATTCCACTCGGAGCATCGGTCGATGCGGTTGTAGTGGTCGTGGTTGTTCCCGTTTTGGGAGCCGGTGTGGCTTCAGTCGACGGAGCATCAATCAATGGTGCACTTTCGTCGATTGTTTGTAAGCCTGTTTTTGATACCCGGGTGCGAGTGCGGTCGGTGTCAAAATCTTCAATCAATGTGTCGTACAATTTAGTACTCCGCGCAGTTAATAAATGAGAACAGTGAAGTTCAACGGCAGGTTAGGGTGTCGTAAACCCTGCAATGTGAAAATCCGGAATTCATAAATGAAACTCAATTTTCGTCTACAGGATGAAGTCTACCACCAAATTAAGGCGTCCCTCGCGGAAGCAATCATTTGTCAAAAGATTCTAGTTAGCAAACAATTACGAGCGGATCCGAATCAAAAAAATCAACCAACGACAAAAAAATCAATCAAACAACTCGTTAAGTTGTTTGACTTTGGTGAACGGTCGTTCCGTAAATCCAAAATCAAACTTGAATCAAGATTGCGCGTACTTTGAAACATGGTTCATTTTGGGGACACGTTGACTGCATAACAATCAATCGCGCACACCAAAGTGAATCGTTATTCAAAGTGCTTACGTAATCCTTACCCATCTAAAAGTTGACTGGATTCAAAAATCCAGTTTGTTGACTAATCATCCCATCGCTTTGTTCACAAACCGGTCCATCCGATTTGCACAAAACGCTGATTCGTCTGAGTTCATCCTTGATCCATAAACAGCCCTGTTCATCGTCTCATTTGCAGAATCTAGTCCGCATCCCGAAGGATCGCTGACGATTTTGATAAATCACGAATCGCCAAACGCTAACCGTAGACAGGCCGCTCTTGGAAAGTGGGACGGGCATGAAGGGGCACGGTCCGGGGGCTGTTCTAACAGCAGGGAGAGCTGAATACGGTATCCGAATTTTAACCACGGGCCTTTTCGGGTCCAGTCAATTTTGGAATTCGAACGTTCTTTTTTACGGACGAAACGGCACATTGTTTGCTGTTGTTTGCTATTGCGGGTCACAAAAGTGTCATTTCTTTGATCTCTCGGGGAACCACACCCAGCTCCAACTGCCCAGTACGCAAAACCCCAACCTAAGGCCGACCCGTATTCGGGTTAATCGAGACACGAAACCGCAATGTGACAACTCGCTTATTCGCGACTTAGAATTGGTTTCCGGTTCGAAATCGTGATATTCGCCCGCTTGTGTCCTTCGACTGAGGAGAGTCGGCAGTTAAACTGCATCTGAAGCCAATTTGCTCTAAAGCTGGTTTGGAGAATTCCAAACAAATTGCAAGTAATGGCTTCGAAGCCCGATCACAAGATCGTAAAAAGCGTAGAAACTGGAATCCACGGGTCGGCTAAAATCCTGACGACAAACAGGACAGATGGGCCCATCTTTTGGTGCTTTGCAAGCACTTGAACAACCACCAACTTAAACGAGACACATGGCTGGAACACACCTCTTCGAATGCCCAAGCTGTAGCTCCCCCAACGAATTGAGTCCCAAACAAGCGGGTCAGGAATTGCCTTGCTCAAAGTGCGACGCTATTTTCGCGGCACCAAAACTTGGCGACCTTCGCAAGTTACCGACCAAGGGACCGGTCGATGATGGTAAAACCAAAGCCGCTTATTCACCGTTGCAAGGGTGGCTGTTTGCCGGTGGTCTTACCTTGGCTATGATCGCCGGAGTCGGTGGTTGGCAGCTGTACAGCTACGGCGACTCGCTCAAATCAAAAATCGACATTGAAACAGAGATCACCCAGTTCAACGATTGGCTGGACAATCAACCGCCCGCCCAGGTCTATGCCGAAAGTCGCATTAGTGAAAGTCAAATGGGCTTGGAATACGAAGAGCCTGAATATCGGCGACACGACAAACAAAGCTCGATCATCAAGAACTTTTCTTACGGCCTCTTTGCTTTGAGCGCGATTGGACTGCTGATGCTGATCGGCTCCTTCTTGATCAAACCGAAACGCTAATCCCGGCACGCAATCTCCAGACCGACTGTTGGACTTACGCCGAGTCAGGGACTTCGATCTTCAGCAACTGGCGCAAAGCTTTTTTGATCCGCTTGAATTTCAACGGCAACGCCATCCGTGCACGACCCTCGCCTTCAAACCACGCGTCGTCGATATACTTGTCCAACTTGTCCGGTGCGATCAGAATCGCCGGAAACTTTTTCGTATCTTCGGCGTTGGTGAAGTGACGAAACGCCTGCACTCCGACTTGTCCAAGCCCGGCACATCCAAACAAAACGCAATCCGCTGGAACCGGTTCAGCAGGATCAAGGTTTTGAAACCGCTCTAACCCTCGCTCCGGATCGTTTGTGATCAACACTCGATAACCAATGTCTTTCAGTTTCTCTCGAAGACTGTTTTGTAGCGAGATATTGGATTCAATCAATAACAGCGTATGACCCCGGCCTTCTTCACGGGCAGTCATCATCTGTGAATATTCTTCGGCCTGCTGTTTCGAGAGTGACTCATCGTACTTCTTGTCGTCACCCGCTTTAATCGCTTCCAGCGCCATATTAATTTCATTGACGGCTAGCTGTGGCGTTTGGATTCGATTGTCCGCATTCAATTCCATCAAACGATTCACTGTGACGACTGCTCGATGCGGTAGATCCGGATCGTGGATCGTAATCGGCTTGACATCCCGGTAACGTTCTGCCGCAAGACGTTTAATCCGCTCGCGAGTTTCGAGCAACGGTGGCACACCACAAAGCATGTGATAAATCATGCAACCTAGAAAGAAAATATCACTGCGTTTGTCATCACGCTTCACCCCGGTCGTCCGCTCCAAACCGGCGTAGTCAATACTGCGCGGGCCGCCGGTCAACTCGCCCGAGTCGCCTGCAATGGTTGCCAATCCAAAGTCCACCAAACGTGCCTGTCCTTTTGTCGACAGCAAAACGTTTGACAATTTCATATCACGGTGATTAACCCCATGCTCAGAGGCGTAAGCCAACCCCATGGCAATGTCGGCACCGATTTTCAGTGCGCGTTTGACAGAAAGTTTCTTGTGTGTTCTGACATAATCACGAAGATTTTGGCCTTCAACAAAGTCCATCACCATGTAGATGCGATTGCGCTCGGTATCGACTTCGTGAATCGGAACGATATTCGGATGCCGCAATTTCATTACCATACGGCCTTCACGAAGAAAGTGCTCTCGCATTTCCTCGCTACCACTGTGTCGACTACGGAGGACTTTAACCGCTTTGATCTCGGCGGTCTTGATGTTTGTCGCACGGTAAACGCGAGCGAAAGTACCGGCTCCAATCAGGTAAAGAACTTTCCAATTGTTGTAAAAGTAGCCCTGACGATGCCCTTCAACCAACCGCGTAATTTGCCAGTTAGTCAGATGCTCTCCGCGAAGCAACAAGCTGACGAACAGTTCTAAATCAGCGTTTCCTCGTCCACCCGCTTTGGAGAGAATCGCGTCGATTTCCTGAGACTGCATCAGACCCGTTTCGTGGATTCGCTGCGCCAATTTCTCGGGAGCTAAGTTGGGAGGCAGTTCCATGAATCGTGGCCTGGCGACGGACGAGTGTGATTAGCGGGATGGGATCATCGTGAACGGACTGAAAACAGCCACGTTTCATCGTTGATCATAATTATCCATAATATTCAATACGCTGGATAAGAACAACTTTTGTCGGAACAAGCCCGAGAAAACGTGGGCTTTTGATTGAAAAATCGCGCTATCCGGTCCAAACGTGAGCCTTATCGTTGTGAGCCGTTTTTGGATCCGCATCCAACGAGAATCCTCAAGTCCCCCGATAGGGCCAGAAAAAAACTCGAACCGAGAGCGGTTCGAGCGACAACTACCACGATAAAAATTGGAGCCGTTTTTTTGCTGGATCTAGTTGGACATTACGCAAACGTCGATTATAGATCGCCACCTTCGAGGGCATCCCGATACTCATCTCGTTCGCGACGAGTGGCTTCGAGGTCGAACATCAAATATTTCATGTCCATGCGAAGTTGGCTCAGGGCTTCCTGGATCAAGTTCAAGATTCGTCGACGACGACGTGTGTACTCGACCACGCGATTGAGAGGCTGTTGCAATTGATTGCGTTGCGATTCTGGCAATCTTTGGACAGCAGTAATGAGGTCGTTAAGATCGACAGGAAGTTGATCTGGATCTGCTTTAGCGATTCGTTTTGAATTGATACTCATGATGGTCCGTCTTGAGGGATGCCTGACTAGGAAAGTTTGATGAAGGGGTCTTATGCAGGCACGATGCCAATCCACAGAAGAATGTCATGATTCGCCGAATTCCTTCGGTTTTTCAACGGTTTCCGGATCCAAAAATCTTGGCCCGCAAAAGCTGATGTTGCTTTGGCGAAACATCGATTGATATGGCTGAGCCGCCAAAATACTGCTAAAAGCTCTGTCTACCGTCGAACTCGTGCATTCGCGTTGGTTTTTTCGCGATTCTGAGCCGTTGGTGAGTTGTCGCCACAACGTTGCGAAAAAGCATCACACCACGCCGACATCCCAATGCGCCTATTGGATACGAAGCAAAGCAATTTCGCCGAACTGTTCCAATCATGAATTTCTTTTCAAAACTTGCGCATCACTTCGTTGGTCCGAAGTCTCCCGGCCGACCCGTTCGCAACGCGCTTGATCAAAGATTGCCAGCGAGATTCGCGTTGTTCATTGCCGCGGCAATCGTGTTGGTCGCCACGACTGACTCGTCGGCTCAATTTCATGAAACGTTTGATGGCAATCAGCCAACCTGGACTCGTAACGAATCCGATTGCCAGATCATCGAACGACGCTGGAAGCAACTTCGTGGGCTCGATGTCACCGACGAGAAAACGAACAACACTGCAGAGCGAATCCAATATCGCTGCGGTCCGGGAACACGGTTGTTGGTCTCGCATCCGGTCACGCCAGCATTTGTCATCCCGGAACTTAGACCCTCGGTTCGCGTTCGATCTGGAAAACGAGGCATACAGCTCAGCGTCCGAATTGTGCTTCCTCACACCCCCGCTCCCAACGGCGAAGGCCCAATGACCACACTGTTGGCTGGCCCTTCCTCGAAACAAACCAATCGCTGGGAAGTCTTGAAATTCGCGCCCGGCAACGATCTCGAACAATTGCTCAAGACAGAACTTTGGATGCTGCGAGGTAAGTTCGGATCGCATGTGACGGTTCGCGATGCCTACGTCGACCGGATTGTGCTAAATCTTTATACCGGCAGCGGTGACCACTCGGTTGAGATTGACGATTTGAAACTTGACGGAGTCGTCGATGCGTCGCGAGTGTTCGATGAAGTCAAAAAATTTGGCAGGTCGATCAACTTGATCAACGATTCCAACGTGAAACTTGTCGGCGGCTCCAGTCCAATCGGAATCAATCCGAACTCAAACGGTCCAATCGCGGCTGGCTCGGCACAGCAGATTTCTGGCAAGCAACCTTCGCACATTGTCCGTGATGGAACGGTGCTGCTGGTTCGCAAGCGTCCGTTTTTTCCGCGCATCATCCAACACAATGGCGAGTCGTTCGACTACCTCAAAGCAATCGGCTTCAACACGATTGAACTTAAAGTCGCCCCCTCGCCAGCGCAACTCAAACAAGCTGCCGATCTCGATCTGTGGTTGGTTGCTCCGCCGCCACTGTCGGTTGGGCTGTCACCGATTGGTTTTGAATACGATCGAATTCTGGCGTGGTCTCTTGGGCGCGACTTGAGCCGCCGCGACGTGCCCACCATCCAACGAACCATTCGCGAGCTTCGTGAATCTGACCAACGAGAAAATCGACCCACCGTTGGGCACGCTTCTGCGAACTGGTCAAACATCGCATCGCAAACCGATATCCTTTTGGTTGGACTTGAACCGCTGGGCTCAAGTTTCATTGCCAGTCAATACAGCGACTGGATCGAGCGACGTTCGCGTTCGATCTCGACTTCGAAGCCGGTTTGGGCAGACATCCAAACTGAATTGTCGGAAGCCATTGAACAGCAAGCCAAGGCAGTCTTCGGCCAGATTCCTCCAGCGCCGATCGAGCTACAGCAAATTCAGTTCTTGACCGCCGAAGCCTTATCGGCGGGCGTTCGCGGATTGCGATTCCGCTCGCGCTCTCGTTTGGACCAACCCGATCCTGTCACCCGGTTGCGCGCCTTGACTTGTCAGTACAACAACCGCTGGCTCACGCAAATTGAACCGTGGTTGGCAGGTGGAGCCCTCATGGGAGAGGTTCCGTCTCCATCAACGACGAATTCGGAAGTCAAAGTCACGGCAGTGAACACCAACCGCGCCCGGTTGTTATTGATCCAACGTCCAACGCACCATGAACAATATTGGGCCGGCGACAATCCAGTCCGAGCCCTTTCAATCAATGATCCGGATTCCGTTTATACCAGCCGTGTCTACCAGTTGACCGACACTGATCTTAAGCCGCTTTCGGTTACCCGGCAGCCAGGCGGAACCAAAATCGAAATCCCCGATTGTCCGTCAACCGCAACCATTGTGATGACGGAAGACCCAATGGTGATCAATGGATTGATCCAGAGCTTAAAGCAACCCGGCCAGCAATCGATGTTCGAGATGCATACCGAAATCACGCGCCAATGGCTGGCTATCATGCAACTGGTCGATCGCCAAATGGCGCGCGTTGGTCATCGAACGCCGGCCAGCAGCGGATCGCTCAACGAAGCGGTCAACGCGTTCAAAACCGTCGCCGAGCTCACCAGCCGCAACAGCAGTACGACTGCCCTGCCCTACCTCGATCGCACCGATGAACGATTGGCTTTCTCGCGTCGCGAAATTCAAGGCGAAGCACTGAATCAGTTTCAATCAAAAAGTTCCACACCGCTAGTCGCTCATTGCAGTCTTGTCCCACTGCATTGGCAACTGGCTGGCCAACTTCAAAATTCAACCTCAGCACTCAACAGTTTGGCGGGCGGCGATTTTGAAAACCTGGAATTGATGAAGCGAAGCGGTTGGGAAAATAACCGCGACGGAGAATCAGCACTTCAAACAAATGTAGAACTTTCGCAAGACGCAGCATCTGATGGGCAGTACGGACTGAAACTGACTGTCGCTCGAACGGGAACGGCTGGAGTCGAATCGATTCCACTCTGGGTCAGTTCACCTAAAATTCGAATCCGACCGAATCAGCTGGTGCGAATCCACGGATGGGCTAACGTGCCAAGAACAATCACCGACGGCGAGAATGGTTTGATGATTGTTGATACGCTGGGAACGCGGGGACTGGCTGAACGGATTCCCGTTACGCAAGGTTGGCAAGAGTTTACGCTGTACCGAACTGCCGACGAGGAAGCTGACCTTCGAATCCGATTCGAGCTTAACGGGATCGGCACAGCGATGGTCGACGAAGTCACCGTTCAGGTGATCGACTTGACCAGCATGCGACGCCAAGCCAATTCAACTCCGGGTTCCCGTGTTGGCAACCGTAACATCGAGCAGGCGAAGTAAACATCGCCCGGATCAACTAACTACTGCGGATCAATAACCGCAGTGTTTCCAGCTTCTCCAGTAAGCCATCGTTGCGGTCACCAACCCTTGAACGCCCTCTCCAAAGTCCGAAACGACGGTCGCCACATCGGGCACGTTCCTCTCCTCCCGGCTGAAGAAACCTCTTGAAAAAATTGGAGCATATTTCGCCGACTGGATTCATTTCTATAGCTGGCGTAAACTCAATTCCATCTCTCAATCTTTATTTTTCAAGAAACTCTTTGATGTCAGACGCGACAAAACAAATTGGCCACATGGTTTTCTTCAAACTAAATGACAACTCCGGGCCGGCCAAACAAGCGATGCTCGAAGCTTGTCAAAAATATCTCACCGGCCATCCAGGCACCGACTATTTTTCTGTCGGTACCGTGGCCGACCATGATCGCGACGTGAATGATCGCGACTTTGATATCGCGCTACACCTCGTGTTTGAAAATGTAGCGGCCCACGACCAGTACCAGGTCGCGCCACGACATGATCAATTCATCGCCGAAAACAAAGACAACTGGGCTCACGTGCGTGTTTTTGATTCTGTCATTTGAGGCCCTCACCTCCCAACCGTTCGCTTCATATATTTTTCTGGTTAGAGGTTTAAATAGGTGGCTATAAGTGCAAGGTTAACGCCCATAGGCTGACCGGATTCAAACCCATATTGAACGAGCCCATGGGTATCGCCGAAGACAACATAAGGCCAGACAAAGCAGCGCACAAAAAAACGACCAACACCGTTTGGCACTGGTCGTTTAGCAAAAATTTGTGAGGCTAAGTTACACGAGTTACTTTTTCGCGTGAGCAGCCTTTAGCACCGAGACTTCGCCCATGGAAGCTCCGCTGATACGAGCGAATCGCTCTTTGCGACCATCATCAAGATACCGGTAACCAATCCGAGTTGGTTTGCCAGTCTTGGGGCAAAGCGCCATGACTTTTCCTGCCGGGATGGGCAGCTCAACATGCAAACGGCCGCCTTGCGGATTCTTTTGGCTTGGACGCACGTGCTTGAAGACCTGGTTGATGCCTTCGACGACGATCGTTTGCTTTTTATGGTCGACAGTGAGAACTTTACCAGTCTCAGATTTGTCTTTGCCAGAAATGACCTGGACCGTATCGTCTTTGTGAATTTTCATCTTATTCTCTGAATATCTTCAATGGTCGCTGTTTTCGGAATCGGAAATCTTCTGGCATTCTAGGCAATATGTCAAGTCAGAATCTCGCCACATCCTTCATCGGCTTACTTCTGCTCGGACTTTGGCGTGATTTTCACAGACGGGTCCGAGTTGCAATAGCTTAGCGCCAACAGACTGTAAGCGGTAACCAAATTCGGATCGCCCTCGTACCACCGATCCTGCGGGTTGGTCCAAGACCCATCTTCCCGCTGCAAAAGGGCCAACTGGGCAGTCAATTCGGCTCGCCAATTGTGGGAAACGCCTTTGTCGTCGACGATCTCCGGCTCCCCGAAAGCCTGCATCGTTTTCCCAAACACATGGTAGTAATAGTACAGCCCTTGTTGGTCCATACCGGGATTGGTTTTCAAATCGTAGTGTCGGCTGATCCAGTCTAGCGCGGATTTGACACGAATATCTTCGCGGTCCAAGCCCGCATACAAAAAGCTCTTCAATCCGGCATACGTCATCG
Organism: uncultured Pirellulaceae bacterium; assembly: GCA_964584615.1. GTDB lineage: Bacteria > Planctomycetota > Planctomycetia > Pirellulales > Pirellulaceae > Mariniblastus. The sequence goes on from CAZPBE010000001.1 coordinate 63,486, forward strand.
ATCCGTAACTTCTCAAGCCACCTTTAGGAGTCGTCGAAAGCGGATCAGCTTTTGATTCACCCTTTCCGGCGGGCGTATAAATCATGCCGCCGCGGTCGTCGTCCGAAGCCACCATTGCATACTCAGCCGCATTGTGTGGTGAAGGCAGGTTCTGAGCCCGCGACGAAAACACAACAATCTTCTGGCCCGTCTCGCTGCTAAAGTCTTCCTGAACTTCCCTCAATGCATCGGCAAACGTTGACGTATTCGACATGTCCGGACGTTCGTGTTTCCCGTATCCCTGGCCGCCATAAAAACGGCTTTCCCCTCCGATAGGATGGCCATTGTTTTCGCCCCACTGAATTCCTTTCAGGAACGCGACTGCATTTTTGATGGTTTCGTCGTACTTTCCATCGACATTGGTTTGATTCAACGCCATGAGCGAAATGCTGGTTTCGTAATTTCGCAAGTTGCTACCCGGCAGATAAATTCCGCCGTCAGGTCGTACAAGCGCTTCGATGTGCGTCAGCGCTTTCTGGACTTTCGGATGAGCAATGGGAATCCCATTTTTTACCATCGCGGAAACACAAAGCGCCGTCACCGCGGGGCTTAGTTGTTTGCTAAAACTTCCGTCTTCGGCCTGACCTTTGTTCAGCAGAAAATCAATTCCTTTGGCAATGGTCTGCTGGTGCAAAGCGGAATCGAACTCTTGAACCGCTGCGGCATCCTGCACTTCGACGACTGGAGCTGTTTCTTGCGCACAGCTGGAAAGCATTGTCGCGCCCATCAGCATCAATACACAGGCGATTGTCAAACTAATCCGTTTCATCTCAGGGCTCCAGAAGTTCTTGATGCTTGATTGTAGAAGCTCATTGACTTGGGTCAAAACCGAAGTTTGTTGATCGTTTGCAATCGCACAACGATCTTCCAATTGAGCTACTGGACAACCGCCAGGATGTCTGCCTCGGTCATGATCAAAAGCTGCGTGCCATCGACTTCGATTTCAGTGCCTGCATAAGTTGAAAACAGGACACGGTCGCCTTCACTGACTTGAGGCTCAGCCCGAGAGCCGTCAGGCAACGGCCGGCCCGTCCCGACCGACAGTACTTTTCCTTGTTGTGGTTTTTCCTGCGCACTGCCCGGAAGAATAATTCCACCCGTTGTCACTTCATCTGCTTCGGTACGCTTGACGACGATTTTGTCGCCGAGAGGTTCAATTCGCATTGATTGGCCTGTTAAAAAATGATCTCAAAAACATCGCTAAAACTGCAACTGCAATTCTTCGATGGCCTCGTTCGAGCTATATCGGCTCCGTCTTTTCGACTGATCATCTTAGTCATGACCGGGAAAAGACCAACACCCAAAACTAGTCGTTCACGGGAAACGAGCAAAGCAAACTACGATGCCAAGCAGATTGCGTTGTAATCGGCCGTTTTCGGGAAATCCTCGTTGTTTTTGCGACGGGCGATTCGGTCGCGATTCACTCTCTTCGCAGCCCATTTCTGTAAGCTGAATCGATTGGCCAAGATATTCCTGATCATCATTTCTTGTCTGCCGTCAGCCGGTATTCGCCAGTCCGGTTTCACTCTTCGTTCGTTCAGCATGCAGTCACCGACAAAGTGAACCCTGTCGGCACAATCGTTAGCTTCAACAGGGACAAAACTCCGATTCATCGGGTTGCTTCATTCCCTGTTCGGGAATGGTCGATTCAACTTTAGTTACCGTTTGAAAGGAATCTACGATGACCTCGTCAACCTCGTCTTCAATTAGCGGACCCTCCGCCGCACGCCAAGCCGGCAATCCCAAGAACATTCTTGAGCAGATCGGCTCTCAGCATTCGGTTCGTGACGGCCAGCTAGGATCACCCACTCAATCGGGATCGCCAATCAATCCGCCAACTGCGCAGCCCCAAGAAGCCGATCTCGCTGCAGCTGTACAAAACCCAAAAGTCGAAACGAACGCTAAATCTCCACGGTTGCGCATTGTTCGTCCCGATGTCGAGACGTTTGATGATCGCTTGGACGAGGCGGAAGAGCCAGATTTGCAGATCGTCGAAATTGCGAATCATCTCCGTGATCGCAACGCTGGACTATCTCGCCGCGAATCGGAATTGAAGAAACGGATGCATATCTGGCAAACCCAAGTCGACGCGCAATTGGCCATGTCGGCTTATCGCGAAAAGTCGCTTCGAGAACGCGAGTCCCAAATCAAGAATTTGCAGTTCGAACTTTTGCAATTGCAAAACGATGTCATCGATAGCCAGCTGGCGATGGAAGAGATTGTTCAGCAGTTCGCCAACGAAGACAGCGAAGGGAAACTATTGGTCGCGCTGGAGATGCTGCGGTTTGAAATCCGCGAGCGTTTCGACTACGTCAGTGAACGGTGGGACCGACTGCATTTGAAACTCGAGGCGTATTCCAAACGCCGTAAGAATGCTGCTTAGCGACGCGTAGCACTCTCGGCAATTCGTGGCGCAACACCTGTAGCGCATAGCACTTTCTCGCCCGGGATTTCCGGAGGACCTCACAACACTAAGCCAACGATGCGTCGTTAGAACGTTTCGTATTTGGTGCTCGCGTGCAGGCCGAACTTCATTCGCTACAATAAGCACTCTCAGGGCCGCTGATCACTCCCGGCAAACTTGGAGGCTTACCGTGAAGCAATTTCTTGCGTTCTCGCTATTTCTGGCGTCAATCGTTGCGACAGCTTTATTCTCCGATCCAGCGATCGCCGACGAAGACCCCCCAAACATCTTGTTCATAGCCATCGACGACATGAACGACTGGGTCGGCTTTCTCGATGGCCACCCACAGGCCAAAACACCGAACATGGATCAACTTGCGTCGCGCGGTGTGAACTTCACCAACGCGCATTGCATCTCGCCAGCGTGTTCGCCTTGTCGACTCGGACTCATGTACGGCGTCGAGCCGTTTAATTCTGGGCTCTATCCCTTCTACGATCACGACAAGATTCCAAAATCTGTGTTGGACAAGTACACCGGCCTGCCAAAGCTGTTTCGCGAAAATGGATACGCTTCCTACGGCGCTGGAAAAGTCTATCACGCCTCAAAAGTTCTTGACGGCGATTGGGACGATTACTTTCAACGCACTGGCATTGAGATGGAGTACTTGCCAGAAAAAGGGTATCAACAAGGCAAGTCAAAGAAGATGGCTTTCTGTCCGACCACGAATAAACTGGAAGATCATCACGACTATCAAGTTGCCCATTACGGCATCGACGTGATCAACCGCGAACACGACAAACCGTTTTTTCTGGCTCTCGGAATCGTGCGACCTCACTTGCCTTTTGTTTGTCCGCAAAAATTCTTTGACATGCAAGACGCGTCGATTCGCCATCCTTTGATCCGACACACGGATTTATCAGATGTTCCCTGGGTCGGTCGCTCGATGGCAAGGCTCAACGATGATCTCAAATTTCGAAAAGACGAAGCGTGGGAAAAAGTTCATCGGGCATATCTCGCTTGCAACTCATGGGCTGATTACAACATTGGGCTTGTTCTAGACGCGCTGGAAAAAAGTCCACACGCCGAGAACACAATCATCGTACTCTGGTCAGACCACGGTTATCACCAAGGCGAAAAGCGATCGTTTCGAAAGTTCTCGCTGTGGGAAGAATCAACGCGTGTTCCGTTTATCATTTTCGACCCGCGACCCGGACGTATGACTGCGGGAGAATGCGAAGAAGCAGTGTCGCTGATCAACGTCTATCGTACGCTGGGCGAAATGGCCGACGTGGAAGTTCCCGAATACGTCGATGGCGAAAGCTTGATCGAACAAGTCGCCGATCCAACGAAATCCGTTTCGTCGCCCGCGATAACCACATGGGGCCGAGGCAACTATGCGGTTCGCGATGATCACTGGCGATACATTCGCTACTACGATGGCGGCGAAGAGCTCTACGATCACTCCAAAGATCCGCAAGAATGGAACAATCTCGCAGATGATCCAGCGTTGGCAGAGATCAAGGACGGTTTGTCCGCATCGCTTCCTGTTTCAGCCGCTCCACTGGTCAAACAAGGGATTCAACTTTGGAATGTCTGCGATGCCGACCAACCTGAGCGGTTAGAAAAGTTCAAAGAGAACACATGGCCGAACATGAAAAAGAAGCTTCGACCAAAAATTGAATAGATGATTTTCAATGCGCGTCGCCAGCAGATAAACTAACTCTACCCAGAGGATGTTGCTGCCTGGAAATTCATCATCAAACTTTGTCGAAATTTTATGATCCGAAACCATTGCCAAATTTGTCATTCGACTTCGCTATCCGCTTTCTTTGCCTTTTTGTTGGTGGTCGCTTTTTCTCAAACGACTTCTTTCGCGACCTGTGTTGCGGATGAAGAAACCAAGTCAAAGAAACCTAACATCTTGTTCATCTTTTCCGACGATCACGCGCCGCATGCGATTGGCGCTTACAACGGCTGGCTGAAAAGCGTTGACCCGACGCCGAACATCGACAACCTGGCTCGGCAAGGGATGCTGTTTCAAAACAGCTTTTGCACCAATTCAATTTGTGGACCAAGTCGCGCGGTAATCATCACCGGCAAGCACAGCCACAAAAACGGATTCATGAACAATGGAAACAATTTTGACGGCTCACAACAAACGTTTCCAAAACTCATGCAGAAAGCTGGTTACCAAACAGCCATGATTGGTAAATGGCATTTGAAGTCCGACCCGCAGGGATTCAACTACTGGGATATCCTGTTGGGACAGGGCCAGTATTACAACCCGATCATGAAGTCTGTTTCCGGCAAACGAACGATCGAAGGCCACTGCACTCAAGTCGTAACCGATCTCGCAGTTGACTGGCTGAAGAAAGATCGCGACCCCGACAAACCATTTGTTTTGATGTGCCAACACAAGGCTCCGCATCGATGCTGGATGCCATCGGCGAAAAACCTGAACCTTTACGACGACATCGACATTCCTGAACCTGACACACTGTTCGACAAATTGACTGACAACGCGCGGGCCGTACGTAATCAGGAAATGGAAATCGATCGGCACATGGATATTGCCTATGACTTGTTCGCGGATCCACCGGCAGACTGGCCGTACACCGAAAATCCGCTGAAACACGCACCGCGAGAGGAAGGCCCAAACTATCATCGCAATGGAAGAGACATTTCGGGTTATCGAAACTTTGAGCGAATGACTCCGGAACAAATGGAAACTTGGAACAACGCATTCAAGGATGAAAACGCTGCACTGACTGCGGCAAATTTGACCGGCGAAGATTTGGTCCGCTGGAAATTTCAACGCTATGCGAAAAACTATCTTCGTTGTGTTCGTGGTGTTGACGATAGTGTCGGAGAGTTGATGCAGTACCTTAAGGACAGCGGGTTGGAAGAGAACACAATCGTGGTCTATTCCTCTGATCAGGGCTTTTACATTGGAGACCACGGCTGGTTTGACAAGCGTTGGATGTACGAAGAGTCGTTAAAGATGCCATTGATCATCAAATGGCCAGGTCAAACCAAACCGGGTAGCGTCAATGAAAACCTGGTTCAAAATCTTGATTACGCCGAGACGTTCTTGGAAATGGTCGGCGCCGAGATTCCCGACGACATGCAAGGTCGGTCTCTGGTGCCGTTATTGAAAGGAGAAACCGTAGACGATTGGCGCAAAACGATCTATTACCACTTTTACGAATACCCAAGCGTTCACATGTGCCCCAAGCACAACGGCGTCCGGAACGAACGATATAAGTTGATCCAGATTTATGAGTTTGGGCAGTGGGAGTTTTATGACTTGGAAACCGATCCGGACGAAAAGCAGAACCTCTACGAGGATCCGGAATATCAAGACGAAATCGCAACCATGAAAGCGGAACTGGAACGACTTCGGACGCTTTACGAAGACGATACGGTGACGCCGGCAAAATCAGAACAGTGGCGGGAAAGTTATCAGCCGGCGCAATAGTTTTTTGATTTCAAAGCTCAGATTTGAAATTTGAACTTGAGTTTGAATTTGAGAATTCAGATTTGAGATTTCAAATTTTAGATCTGAGATTTCAAATTTCAGATTTTCAAATCCCAAACTTCGACAATTTTTCCTCCACAGCCTCTCGGCGATCGTTTGGAGACAAAACGACTTCGTCGACGCCAACTTCGGCTGCCGAAAAAGTTGATTCGATCGAGGACTGAATAAAACTATCCTTCCCCTGCCGATCAGTTGGCTTGATCAAAATCAATTTTGCTTTCTCAAATCGCTCCACCATTCGTTGAAGCTCGTCTTGCAGTTGGTCATGGAACGGCTGCCAGTAATGCTCTACCCGTTGGGTGATTTCTTTCGGCGTAGGCTGCTGGAATTCTCGATAGATGTACTTTCGATTGGCCGTTTCCAACAAGCAGATTTCCGGACTCGTAGGATCGCAATCCAAATCGACCACGTGTTGTGAAATGTTCGACGTGATTAACCCGCAGGCTTGTGCCGTTGGCAAGTCGATCTTCTCCATCAAAAACCAGTTTGCTTTCGTTGCCAGACCCGCCGAAGTCATTGTTTGGGCAATCTCGGGAGGAACAAAAGTGCCAGCATGCGGCACGCAAAGCAGAATGGGGCACATGGATTTTTGAAGTCGGAAAGTTTTCATGGGAATATCATACGCAATGCCAGTCAAAACGGCCTCAATTCGTCTAGGTGAAAATCTGGCTGCGGACCTATAATTCACGTCGGAGCAAGTTTCGAAAGCGAAGCAGTTACAAAGTTAGCTGAGTACGAGTTCGAAACGTTTCAAAATTGAGCGAATTAACCCGGCTGGAAAAGGAGTTCCCCGATGCGATCGATCGCAATCATCAATCAAAAAGGTGGCGTTGGAAAAACGACCACAGCGGTTAACCTCAGTGCTGCTTTGGCGGAAGCCGGACACAAAGTCTGGTTGATCGACCTCGACCCGCAAGCACACGCTTCGCTGCATCTCGGATTCGGGATGCAGGAATCGTATCTATCAACTTACGATGTGCTGACCGATCAGGTATCGCTTGACGAAGTCCGTCATCAAGTCGAAGACAATCTTTGGCTGAGCCCATCGCACATTGATCTTGCCGCGGCAGAAATGGAATTGGCCGGCGCGGTTGGACGGGAAATCATTTTACGCGACAAGATGTTGGACGTCACCGAAGAGTTCGACTACATCATCTTTGACTGCCCTCCATCGCTTGGCGTTTTGACACTGAACGCACTGACGACGGCAAACGAAGTTTTCCTTCCATTGCAGCCACACTTTCTCGCGCTGCACGGTTTGAGCAAACTTTTGCGAACAATCGAATTGGTCGCCCGGCGATTGAATCAAAAACTGAGACTTTCAAGCGTCGTCTATTGCATGTTTGATACTGGCACACGTTTGGCTAGCGAAATTGTCAACGACGTCGAAGACTTTTTCCACGACCAAAGAAATACTGCGAACTCTATTTGGTCAGAAACGTACAGTTTCGACACGCGGGTTCGCCGAAACATTCGTTTGGCCGAAGCGCCGAGTTACGGACAATCGATCTTCCAATACGCCAACGATTCCAATGGTGCTCAGGACTATCGTAGTTTGGCCGCTGAAGTGATTGCACAAACGCTTGAGATGGATTCCCAAACCTCTCGCGATGCCGATCAACGACGCCGTGAGCTGCTTAATCCAACCAGCTAGTTTTGGATCTTTGTTAAAGCTCGCCGCGCTAATCACACGGCGGGCAAACAGCGTTGCCTGATGAACTCAACGTCGAAACGCGCCAATCAAGCAATTCAAAAATATGGCAACTCGCGAAATCATCCCCGTCAGACGCAACGACCGGCTTAGCCTTTTGAGCTCAGCGCCTGTTTCAGTTGCCACTGAATTCAAAGTCTTTGCCGGTTTGTCGCCCGACGAAATTCAAACCATTCTCGCGGCAACAGTCCGGCAAACGATCACCAGTGGTCAGGAAATTTGCCGACAAGGCGAAGAAGGCAACAGCATGTACTTGTGCGCCAGCGGTCGCACGCAAGTCACCGTCCAAAAACCTGGCCAGCCCGAACCAATGGTCATCAATAGCCTGGGACCCGGAAGTCACTTTGGCGCCATGTCGATACTGATTGGTTCTCCGCGTTCAGCTTCGGTCACTGCCATCATGGACACCGAGGTGCTGCAGCTCGATCGACAGAACTTTGATCGACTCGTCGAATCGGTACCAGGATTCGCAGCCAATCTGAGCCGAACGTTGGGCGGATGGTTGCGAGGCCAACTCACTGGCCATCGAGAGTCGAAAGCGATTCGCGTGATCGGTTTCGTCCACAGTAGCTCAGCGCATGCGATGCTGGCTCCCGCTGTTATGTCAGCTCTGGCTCGAACCGAAACGTCCATGCTGGCGTTCACTTCGCATCCTGAAAGTTGGAGTGATCTTGGCTCACAAAACAATATTGAAATTTATCAACTCCAACGCGATTCAATCGACGCACCGCTTTCGGTTCCCATTCTCGCGGAGAAAGTTGAAAAATATTCACACACAATGATTGATGTGCATGCTGACGAAGTCACTGCGAAACAATTATTGCAATGTGAAAGAGTTTGGTGGATCCTGGATCGGGATGGAAATGAAAGCCAACAGCTGGGCAAAGTCAGGGCCTTGATCAATGACGTGCCTGAGCTGGCTCGCCGAATCCAGATCGTGGAGACGCATGATAAATCAGACCGACTTCCCCCCGTTTTCCAATCGGACGTTCAACTGACTCGAGCACCAATTCGCATCCAGCGGAATCCAGGACGAGATGGCTCCGACGCGACGTCCACTATCAACAGCGCTGCCAACTTTTACGGTTTCCGCCGTCAAGACGTAGCGCGATTGCAACATCAAGTCCAAGGCATCAACCTAGGATTGGTGCTTGGCGGTGGTGGAGCGCGAGGATTGGCTCACATCGGCGCGATCGAGACATTTGAATCTCATGGACTTTACTTCGATCAAATTGCAGGAACTTCAGCAGGCAGCATTGTCGGCTGTGCTTATGCGTCGGGAATGAATCCCGCTGAGATTTTGAGGTTGATCAACCAGGAAATGTCACCGCCGAAGTGGATCCAGAAACTACCACGCGGAAAACGGATTTACTTGTTTTTAGATTTTCGTCGCGGTCGCATCGAAACGAAACTGAAGAAGTACTTTTTCGACTACGATCTCAACCAGTTGCTGATCCCAGTTCATACGGTCGCGGTCGACCTCATTGGCGGTAGCCAACTCGTCAGCTCTCACGGCGATGTGGCGTCTTCGATTCGAGCCAGTGCCAATCATCCTGTCTTTGGAGCACCCATCATGCGAGACGGTCTCGCCTTGGTCGACGGAGCTGTGCTCAACAACGTGCCGGCAACCGTCCTGCGCGAACGCAATGCAGACTACATCCTCTCGATTGATGTCGGCTCAAAATTGGACCCCGATTTCGCGAACAGTCAAAGCAAACGAAAGGGAACGACCAACACCGCGTCAACTCAATCCAAAAAACAAAACGTCGGTTACGTCAGTACGTTGATGCGTGTACTAGAAATCATTCAGCGCGGGCATTCGAAAACGCATCTTTCCGAAAGTGACTTTGTCATTGCTCCTGATACGTCGGCGTTTCCGTTTGAAGACTTTACCAACGCGAATGAATTGGCCGAAGTTGGCAAAGCAGCGGCCGAGACCGCGCTGCCGGATTTTTTGGAATCGCTAGAACCTTATCTGACGATCCCGCCGGGCGCTTAGTGGTCAGTCTTCCCGCGAGTCGAGACGCGCGCAGCGAACACCACCGGGCGGCAACCTTCTTGCATGACGACCTAGAAAGGGTCGCGGCCAACAAGCTTCCTATGCGACGATTCCTTCGGGGTCGATTTACTTTTTGACTCAGACCCAATGGTGTTCGCTGCGCTCAAACCACCGGCTACAAGCTTTAACTCCTTCGGAGTATTTCCGGCTTGTTTTGCGCAACGTCGGTCCGACCTGAAGCGTGGTGGCGGTGGCGAAGTGCTGGTGACTCAAAGCGCAAAAAACGCGACATGTGTGATCCAATCGACTCGGATTTGTGAAAGCTGATTCGCCAACGGACCGAATTGCATGGCATTTTCCTTGTGTTTTCGGTAATTTTTGATTGGTCCAAGACTTGCTTAATTGTCTTTTGGCTGCGCTTTTGCATGCCATCCAGATACCAGACCCGAGGAATCCATGAAAGACACAAACTTTCTTTCTAACCCGTTCGGCTTGAGCCGATTCAGCGTGCTTGTTTGCATTGCCGTTGCCAGTTTACTGACATGCAACCAAACCACTATCGCGCAAGAACTGGATCGCAGTTCAGCCATCGCCACGATTCAAGAGCAAGCCGACGCAATGCGTCAGGAGCTGATCCAGTCCTATCGCGGCTCCGCCCAGTTCGGTGCGTTGATTGCCAACAATTCAAAAATCAAAGGCTCGTCCAGACGATTGGCTGAGAAACTGAACCGGCCAAACGTCAATTGGGAGAACATCAATTGGGAAAACGAAGCCAATGAACTGGACGGTTTGATCTACCAGTTGGAATCCTTGATCGAAGAAGCCAACTATCATTTCGTCGGCGATACTCCGATACAAACATCGACTTACCTTGGCAACATGTTGGCAGCGGTTGAGTCAATCAAAAATCCAAACAACACGATGATCGGTCAAACCGGTTTGAATGAAAACGATGTTGCGAACTTTTTCGAATCCGAATTCGATCCGATTCAAAGCGACGTTGAAGATCCGAAATTTTCATCCGATTCCGACTTGATTCCGGCTTCTCAGTCAACCGTTGTCGATGATCCGTTTTCGATTGATGTTCCTGCGATTAGTGAAAACGAGCCCGTTGCAAATTTGGCCCAACAGCCAGAATTTGATCTGCCATTAATTGATACACCGCCTCCGTTCGAACAACCACTGATCGAGCAGCCCTTGATCATGGACGGACAAACTGGCAATTCTGCGAACATGTCAGTGCTGGAACCGCCATCGTATGAAGTCCCGAAGTTTGAGGACGAAGTTCAGCCACCTACGCTGGAGATGCCCCACATCGTTGCTCCGTCTCCAGAGTTGATGCAGCCGCAAAGACCGCAACCACAAGTGCAACGACCGCAAGTTGCTTTGCGACCTGAGTTGATTCCGTCGAAACAAGTTCCGCAATTGATTGCGCCACGGCCTACCATCTCAAGCCTGTCGCCTCGACCAACCAGAACGGCGCAATTGAAAATTGATTTGCTGATGGTTCGACCCAACTACGTTCCGTACCGCGGATATGGAGGCTACGTTCCCTACGGCGGGTATCGAGGTTATGGCGCTCCAAGAATACCAGTTGGCTATCTTCCGTATGGTGGTTTGAATGTACGCGGTGGGTATGGTGGATACGGTGGCTATCGAGGAGGACGGAATTGCCCGTACGGACGCTAGGTCACGTTTTACAAACATGAGCGCCGGTAAAAGGCGCAACAAACAGGCGGCTAGGTCGCGTTTGAGAAATGTGAGCCGAGTCGGTCAGATCGTCATCTGTCCAGAGCACGGTTTGCCTGTTTGCCCTTTATTTTCACTTGCTTTGTACTACCATTCAATCGAAGGTGAGCAGTCATGGCTTGCCACTGCAACGTGTTAATTCGAGCCTGACCGGACTCCATGTCAAATTTTCCGCCAACTGTAGAAGAGTTATTCGAGACGTTTGAAGACCTGGATCAATGGGACGAACGATACGACTTCATCATCGACCTTGGTCGTGAACTTCCCAAGATGCCGACAGAGTTGCAATCCGAAGACAACATGGTTGATGGTTGCATGAGTACGGTTTGGCTGGTGACCGAGAAGCAGAATGATCCGTCAACTTTGACGATCACTGCAGATAGTGATTCGATCATTGTCAAAGGCTTGTTGGTTTTGCTGCTGGCCTTCTACCACGGCAAGTCTCCGGACGAAGTTGTTACCGCGGACGTGGAAAGCTATTTGAAAAAGCTGGGGCTTGATCAGCACCTCAGCCCGCAACGCAGAAATGGCTTGTTCTCGATGGTCAAGCGTTTGAGATTGCTTGCGGCGTCTTGAAAAAGCAGTCGTTTCAACCAAAGCGGCACTAATTCTCACGGGCCGGCAAGCCGCCAGTTCCCTTTTTGATTTTTGCCAATAACTCTTGGGCTGCCGAACGGTAAAGGAACAAGCTCTTCGTTTGGGTCGATTGAGTCAGGATCTTTTCTGCTTGCTCGACTTGACCTGTTTTATAAAACAGATGCGAAATGAAATACGAGATTTCCGGCGAAACCGAATTGGTTTTTACGCGACTGAACAGCGCTTTTGATTCTTCGACTTCATCCAGTTTGAGATGGATGTATCCCAACGTCGCCATCGCAAGCGAATTGTCAGGCATGCTCCGGGCGATACTTTGAGAAATCTGTTTCGCCTTCTGTTGCTTTTCAGCGTTATTGCTTTCAATCAAACATAACGCATAGACGTTCGCATAGTTGATATCTTTGGGAGCGTTTTTGTTTAAGACTTCGAAATGGGATTCCGCGACTCCGTATGCTTGTTTTGCAAACGCGATTCGACCTTTCATATCCTTGGTTGCAAAAGCTTCTCCCTTTTCTTTCTCAAAATTGCGGATGGCAACTAAAGCCGCTTGAAAATTCTCTTGAGCCATCGCGAATCGCGCGGCGGTCAATTGAATTTCGGAATCAGCTGGATGCATACCGAGCGCCTTTTCCATCCAGGTCCGAGCCAAGTCGTCTTTCTTGGCACGCTGCATCCATTCAATCAACGTCAGGACTGGCTTCTTCGTTTGCTTGGTTGCCTCAGCGTATTTCGTCAGCTGGTCAAGTGCTCCGTCGTAGTCTGCGGATTGGAACAACAGCTCTGCATTGGCGACAAAATAGGGTGCTGAATCTGGATTGATCGTATTCAACCTTTCCAGAGTTGCTTTCGCCGCATCGTATTGGCGACGGCGCAAGTGCACGCCGGACATTAGCTCGAAATACTTGCCTTGGAAAAACTTGGTTTGGTCGGGCGAGAAATTTCCGCCGCTCATCAAACTCGCACTCTTTTCGGCTTGAACCTGAGCATCGGTCACTCTGCCTTCGTTAAGCGCTAACTGGGCGAACGAAAGAAACACACTGGGATGCTCTGGATAGTCGAGCGCACTCTTCTCAAGGATGACCGTTCCGCTCTTTGGATCGCCAACTGCAAACGAAATTCCAGCCATCATCAATTCTCCGGGTGGCAAATTCGTATCGGCAGTCGCCATCCTCTTCAACTCATCCAGGCTTTCGCGAACTTTGCCTGTGCGAAACAGCTCCAGGACTTTCAAAAATTCGGTTTCGCGCGGCGAGCCTTGCTGGATTCCGCCAGGAACCATCGTTGCCATCGCATCAATCAACGACGCTTTCGCTTTCACCACATTCGCGTTCGCTGCGTCAGTTTGGGCCGTTGGCAAAGTCGCTTGTTGAGAACCGATTCCTTGCGGACCCGCATTTTCCGTTGACGGCTGAACGGCTTGACCGTCGGCGGCAGCGCTAATCGCGATGGCCAATACTGAACAAACGGCTGTCGTTAAAAGCGATCGAATTGCAAACATGGCATTGCTACTGGTTAACTGGAGATTTGGTTAACTGGAGATTCTCCAAAGCGTCCGCAGCTCAGGAGAGGTTAAGCGACTTCATAATCTCAGCCGTCGCCTTGGATCGATTCAGAACGTAAAGGTGAAGCCCATTGACTCCGCCGGCAAGCAGTCCTTCGATTTGCTTAACCGCCTGGTCCACTCCAACTTGGAATTGCTTGTCTTCGTTGGCAGCCAAATCAGCAACAAAATCTTCTGGAAGTTTGGCACCACAGAGAGAAGTGATTCGTTTGATCTGCGCCAAACTGGTCACTGGCAGGAGTCCCGGCACAATCGGGATCTCAATGCCTCGCGAATGGCACTGATCACGAAATCGAAAAAAGTCATCGTTGTCGTAAAACAATTGTGTCACAACCACGTCAGCGCCAGCATCAACCTTGCGTTTCAAATTGTCCAAATCGGCATCGGGACTGGGCGCCTCTTGATGTGTTTCCGGGTAGCCGGCGACGATCACTCCGAAGTCATTGAACTCTTTCGCAATCAACTCCACCAACTCGTTGGCATATTGATAGCCGCCAGCTGTCTGCTTAAATTCAGTTTCGCCTTGCGGCGGATCGCCACGGAGGGCAACGATGTAGTCAACGCCCTGCTCTTTCGCAGTTGCCAAGTAAGAGCGCAATTCATCCGCTGTACTTCCAACCAGCGTCAAATGGGACGCGACAGGAATATCGAACTTCTTCTTTACGTTGTCGACGATTTCCAATGTCTTGGACTGTGTCGATCCACCTGCTCCGTAGGTGCAAGTAATGAACGCTGGCGAAAACTTCATTAGCGCTTCTACATGTTTGTAGAGCGCCGTTTCGCCTTTGCTGGTCTTGGGTGGAAACAACTCAAACGAAATCGTTAGTTCGTTCGACGCAAATTGATCAGGTAGCTTCATCGCGGCGTGGGTCTACTTAAATAGTGAATAGGAATTGTAAACGGGTTTACAAGACGTACATGATAGTTGACGGAAGGGAATTCAGTCAGCCCGAGTTGCCCAAGGGATTTTTTCCACCCGAAAGCCATTGAATAACCGTTGCGGCCTTGCCTGCGCAACGGGCGAATTATTCGCCTCCTCAAGCACCGAATCAATTGAGGAAATAGCTAGAGGACATTTCAAAACCTAAAATCGTGCGATCATCGTAGTGGGATTCGCCAGAATTCCCTTTGTTTTGAAAGCGAGCTGGGACTTCTGGCGAAGTCCACTACAGGTTTTGAAATACCCTCTAAAAAGAAAGTGGTTCGCTATCCCACTCGACATCACGCTCGCTGGCAGTGAGCCGGAACATGTCGTGAATCAACTGAATGTCGCAAGGACGTTGGGTGACACCCCGTCGAGCAAACATGCGCTTTTGCGTTGAGACGACGACTTCGGCAGGCAATTGGCCAATCTGATCAAAGGACCGCGCGTAGTTGACGAAGCTTGGCACATTGGCGGTCGCAAATCCGTAAATCATGCTGCCCACGCCGACCAGCTTGCCCGTAAAGATACTGGTGTTGATAGCTGTCTTTGCGTAGTCGCCCATGACACAGCCAACAAACTGCATCCCGGTCGAAACTTTGCGGTCGCCATACTGCATGTTGACGGTGCCGTAGGTGTTCTTCAAATCGCTATTACAAGTTCCAGCGCCGAGATTGATCCAACTACCGAGATAGCTATGGCCAAGGAATCCAAAATGCTGCTTGTTCGAGTAGGGCTCGACCGTGACACCTTCGACTTCGCCGCCGACCTTGCATGTGTGACCGATCGACACGCTGTCTTTGATGGAGCTGTGCTCGCTAATTTTTGAATTGCGACCAACGTAAACCGGTCCTCGAAAAAAGCAAAACGGTCCGACTTTGACGCCGCTTTCAAAAATGATTGGGCCATCGCTGGTGTCAAAGGCTGCTTGATCGCTGATCGAAACCTCGCCGTCTTTAGCAACGAAGACATTGTTTTTGATTTCTTTGTAGCGCCCGACTGAAGCATTCAAGCGGTACGCCAGGGCGTTGCCGCAAGCGGACATGTGTTGACCGATAACTTCATGGGGATACTCGAACAGATCCAGTTCGAGTTCGGTGATTTCAACTTTTTGAACATCGTCATTGGCCTGAATCAATTGATCCAGCTGGTTGGCCCAACAGTCGACTTTGTCACCGTCTACTTTTTCTGCCAGATTCGTCGGCACAATCGCCGCCGCAATTGCCCACCCGCTACGACAAATCGAAACTTGATTTGGATCAGGTGATTTTTCAATCAGTGATTTCAACCGCGAAATATTTTCAGGTGTTGGAACCATGCGAGCATTCACCAGCATCGTGAATTTCGAATCGGCATTAAGCTGTTGATCAAAGTGCGGATAGTCGTGGAGCTGAAGCGTCTTGAGATGGGGGCGGACGACCGCCGAAAGACCCAATGACATTTCGTCAAGCCAATCGATTAACCGGAAGCTAGCGCAGGAGATCGCGTAAGCTGGCCGCCCAAGAGTGATTGGGCTCAGCTGACTGACGCCAGAATCTTCAAACGCAACGATGTTCATTTTTGGAGAAGCGATGAGAATGTTGCCTGCAAATACCGATTCAATACGCAAGGCAGAAAGCGATTATTTTATCGCATCAAAAACTGAGAGATACCTCATTAGCCAATCCAAGCCGTTGTGCCATCAATTGCTGCAGGAATCAATTCAGTTTGTACCGGCTAAGGAACCTGGGGGAGACGAAGGACTCTTTCACTGTTTGCGATTTTGAATCGTCTAGCTATTTCGACAGCGGTACTCTATTGGCTAAGTCGTCAGCGCCACTTGGTTGGCTTAGCGAGAATCCACTCAAACTACTTTGGCAGAATGTAGAAACAAAAAAACCCTGTCGTGCCAATGCTCGACAGGGTTTTTGATTTCACGGCTGGCGCGATCAAAATCGCGTTTGGTCTCGGCCTCTTCTGCAAACTATCGAGGGGAAGTTCCGGTTGGTGCTGCAGCTGTTCCCGGCCCCATTGCCTTGATAACCAAGTTGGTCAAGTCAATACGGCTGTGATAGATGACTGGTCGGTTAACGCCTTTGATGACGTCACCACGATTGGTCGGGTCGATAGATTCACCATCGAAACGAAGAACAAGCGAAATGTCGTTGGCAGTCGCAAGCTCGGCAACAACCGACTGTACTTTCTTATACGTGTCAAAATAAATCTTGGCTTCGCGGTTAAGCAAATTCGCTTCCGCTTGACGAGCCTTGGTTCGAAGTGCGGCCTGATCCTGTTCGACCTTCGCTTCCATGTTGTTACGCTCTTGCGTGCCGGCTTCGTATTGGCTGACTTGTAAAGCAGCGTTTTTGATAACTTCTTGCTCAGATTGAATCTGTTGCTTCAAAGTATCAGCTTCTGACTTGATCGCTTCCATCGCCGACTTGAATTGCTGGTTGTCCTTAAAGACCCGAGCAACGTCGAGAACAGCGACCACTCCTCCACCTGATTCCTGTGCGAATGATGTAGTGGCGAAGGTAGTTGTTAGTACTGCCACAGCAACGACTGCGGTTACGATTTTTTTGATGGTCGAATTCAAAACTCGTCCTCCCTGACTGACGATTCTCATTTGGATTTTTAAAAGCCAACAATCCTTTGCTGACCTACATTTTGTTCTGTTGGCTTGCTTAAGCAGCAGGCGTGCCAATTCAGAAAAAAATGACTTGATGGTTGGTTTTACGAAGCGGAATCGATTTTCAACGAAAACATTCGTTCGGATCTGATTCCGTCACGCACTTTTTGCAAAACGGTTTGTAAAGATTACGGACCTGCGGAGCAATGCAGATAATTGCATTCAGAATAACATGCTATCACTTTGTCAAAACCGACTCGCGCTGCCATTATCTTGACGCGTGATTTACCGGGTCCGTGAAGTCCGCGTCAAAGCGGCTTGAGTGCCTGCATGAACGCGAAACGGCTCGAGGTGGGCAATCTCGTCCGGAGTAATTTTGCAGTCATAAATCGCCGAAGCGACGAGCACGTTCTGACAGCCAGCATTCAGTAATTTTTGGGCGTCGTCTACGGAACTAATGCCACCCCCGGAGATTAGCGTCACATCTGGCAGCTCATGAGAAATCTCTCGAATCAAATCAGTCATCCGCGAACCTTGATACGTTCCAATGGACTGCAGATCAAGAATGATCATAGTGCGCACGCCTTGCTCAAACGCCTTTTGCACCAATTCCAACGGACTCGAAGAAGACAGCGACTCAGATTTGGTAATCACACGAGGGCCATTTACATCGAGGCTGAAAATTGGCGCGACATTCTTGTTGATCAATTCGCCGATGATGGAAAATTGTTCAACAGAAGTGAACGTTTCAGAAGAGAAAATCAAATCCACTTTAGGCTGACTTCCCAGTGCGATCACTTTTGCTGCCAGCTCCTCGGACTTCAACGCCGAAATCCAATCTGCATCAATCCACAGTGAAAAACCGGCCTCAGTGAGGGCTTGATAAGTTTCCCAGGAAGGAATCGCCCCGGCGAAGCTATCGATGTCGGCAAGGTAAAGACAGTCGCAACCTGTCTGACTAAACATTGCTTTAGCAACTTCGACAGGATTGGAGCTGTTGGTCAGACTCGACTCGACGGGTGAGTACCGACCGCGGTCTCCCCCTCTGGCCCATACGATTTGGCCAATCATCAGATCAAGCACAGGAATTACGGGACTAACGTATGGTGTCATGGAAAGCTCGAGAAAATTGGCCGTCGTATTAATCAAGATGAGGGATCAATTCAGCATTCAAGGGAGGGAGGATTTTCGATTTTATAAACCGGACTCGAAATCAAAAACACTATTCAGAAGTTTGTTGGTTATCTGCAATCGCCAGTTGCGAGACGCTTCAAAACCTCGGTGTTCAATATTTGGATCGGTCGCCGGTAGAATCAAGTGAGGGATTCGCAAGACTAGTTGCTCGCCCAACAAAAATCGAGACATTCGGTTTTAAAATTACGGATCAAGCAAACCAGACTCTTTTCTTATCAATCGACAATCGGCTTTTCAGTGCTATTTCGAGCCAATTTTCAGGTCATAGAGCGGCATGTACCGGTAGTAAACTTCCAACGTCATGATCGCCATTGCGGTCGTATAAAGTCGCCCACCAACATCTCCGTGCTTATCCTCAAAGTGCCAGCTACCTGCTTGATGTCCTTTGGTAGCTTGGGTTTGAATCAAATAGTCTCGTAGCCGTTTGTTGAACGGCTTCCATGCTGGCGACTGGGAATGGTGCATGGCAAGCGCAGTGTAATAGTTAAAGTAGATGTCATTCTTTGACGGGCCTAAATCGCCGATATTGGTGGTTCCAATTTCCAAAGCTCCTTTTTCGCGGTGCCAGCCCAAGTACATCTGACAAAGCAATCCAATCGACGAACAACTTGGTGTGTCTTTGGTGTTTTGATAGCCGTAAGCGGCTCCACCACTTGACCCGAGCGAGTCGACAAAACTTTTCGCTTTCTCAAAAACTGCTGGGGCCGTTTTGACACCTGCGTGCTCGCAAGCTTTGAGTGCCATCAGCTGCCAACCGGTGACGGCCAAATCGCCGGGCTGTTGAGGGTTGTACCGCCAGCCGCCGGCAGAATGTTGAGCCGTGACAATATATTGATGCGCTGCTTCGATTGCTTTTTTGTATCGAACGTCACCGGTCATTGCGTATCCTTCGGCCAACGCAATGGTTGCGATCGCATGGGAGTACATTCCCGAACTTCCATCGACCAGACTTCCACCATGTTTTGTGTAGCGAACTTTTCGTTCAAGAAAATCCAAACCGGCTTGAACTTCAAGTTGATAAGGTCCTGCCTTATGTGTGTAGCCAGCCCCAAGCAAAGACATCAAAGCCAATCCAGTCGCGGCTGTTCTTGATTCGGCATTTCCTTGCTGGCCACAATCGCAATCGGCAACCTTATGACGAAAGCGCCAACTGCCGTCGGTTCGCTGATGCTGGATAATCCAGACGAGCCCTTTTTCAACAGCCGCTTCACTGGCGGCGGAACCACCTTGCGTCGCCGCCAACCGGGCACGCGCCACCGCGTCGCGACCTTCGAGTCCTCCTCCAGTTGGAAAGGTATGATTGGGAAGCTCGATAACTTTCGCGTCGATGATCGTTGGCGTCGACTCCGATTCGTTTGCCATGGAAACGGCAGGAACGTCACTCGCGGCGCTGGCTTCCTCGGTCAGTGAAGTTGAATCGGCGAATGCTTCCAGCGGAGACTCGGCTTCGTCGGGAACATCGACTTTGACTTTCTCGGTCGAGACTTCTTCGACAACTTCGGAAACAGCCGATTCAATTTCCGCGATGATCCCAATCGACTTTGGCGGCTG
This sequence comes from uncultured Pirellulaceae bacterium, assembly GCA_964584615.1. Lineage (GTDB taxonomy): Bacteria > Planctomycetota > Planctomycetia > Pirellulales > Pirellulaceae > Mariniblastus. The sequence goes on from CAZPBE010000001.1 coordinate 83,359, forward strand.
GCGATGAAACAGCCACATCGCAAAGATCGTCAGCAACGTCAAGTGAACGAACGTACTGGTTAGCAAAGAAGATATCGGGTGTCGGTGTCGAACGATGCGATCCGATATGGTGACTGGCTCGCCATCTTCATCCGTCGATTCGTTTTCGGTTGTCAGTTGCGGAGCTTCGGAAACGGTAGCGAAGGGAGAAAGCTTGCGCAGCTCATCCAGTGAAGTCGATTCGACTTGGTCTGATCGCGAGTTGCCTTTTCTCGATTTTGATTGGGACGACTTGCTCTTTGCGGCGGTTGAATTTTTGTCTCGGCGAGTCGGAGCCAGCGCGGCTTGCGCGAGTTTGTTTTTCTTTTTCACGCCGGGCGAATTCGCTGGCGTAGAATCCCGATTGTTGGAATCGCCGTCGGCTGGCTCATTCGCCTCTGGTGGCGTTTTCTTTTTGCCAGAATCAGGTGGCGAGGTGCGCAGCGGTGCCACAAACTCCAACTCGGAATCGGAGTCGTGAGAACCTGGTATTCCGGAACCGGAAGACGTGTTCATGCTGACGGCTCAACGGACCACTGATGACAATCTTGGCGCGCTCTAACGAAAGAAGCCCGCTCCTAATATTCTAGTTCGACCGCAATCGATAGACGGCTCAAACTGGTGAGCAATATTTGCGACTTGTCAGAAAATTCACGCCGTTTTAACCGGTTCCAATCGGCAATCATGACGATTAATCGTACTGAATTGGCTGGGCAACATGACGCGAGGCTGGTTGCTATCGAATCGCTGACTTAGCGTGGCGACGAACCTGTGCCGCAGTCCCTCTTTAGACAGCGCCAGTTGATCGGCGGTCGAGCGCCGCGATACCGCCAGTAAGTGTTCTAATCAAAAACGACCCCGGAAGGGTCGTAGTAGCAACATCTCTGGCAGGACGGTGACTGCTGCGACCCCTTCCAGGTCAGGTGAGTCGCCGTTTGGATTCCGGTGATCGCTGCGCTCAAACCACCGGCTATTGGCTGTAACTCGTTCGGAGTATTCAGGAGCAAACGACCACCCTTACCAGCCGTGTTGCTCGCGCACCCAGCGAATCTGCTCAGTGTGATGGTCGGCATGCCAGACGTACATTGGCAATGCTTCTTTCAATGTCACTTCACAGTCGAGCTCTGGATGAAAATAAGCTCGCTGCATCTGTTCATCACTTAGCGCCTTCACCATTTCCGTCCAACGTTGATGGACGCCTGTCAAAATCTGCAAGGAGCTTTCGATACTTTGCGTTCTGGCATCTACTTCTTCCGACCACTTCGATTCATCATAAGCCTTGATGGTCGGAGTCGATTCAGTCAGCGCAAATTTGAATCGCAAGTAACAATGGATGTGACTGTCTGCGAGGTGGTGCACGATCTGGCGAATCGTCCAATTTCGGTACTTCGTATCAAGCTGGCTGTCATCCAATCCCTCGACTGCCGACGCCAGCTTTGATGGTGCCGACAACATTCGCTCCAGCAGAGCAAGTTTATCGTCTTGGCGATAGTCGCCCGGCGGCACAAATTCGCCGGCTGGATTTTGGGGTGGTTGCTTGCTCATCGATCGTTCCAACTTCAGGAATTGTGAATGATCAAGAATAAGGGAAGCGGCAATTCCGGCAAGGCACGGTCGTAGTCTCGCGGAAAATTTAACGCGCTGCCACGGTGCAAAACATGCCAGAGCGCGACGTGCAACAGGAGCCAAGCGATGCTATTTGAACCGCAACAAGCTCGAAGGGCGATGATCGATAGTCACACCTTGCATCAACCCGCGCGGCCGTGACGCTGAATCAATCTTATTCGATGTCGCCCACCAATCACGATCGTCAGCAATATTTCGTCGCATCCGGATCGTCCAATGACTTTCCACAACCGACTCCATCGCACCGTTGGCATCGTTGATTGAAATCGGCGAGCGATCTGGATCCATGCCGGGAACCAAATCCTTCAGCGAAATCGCGCATTCAATCGTCCAGCTACTCTCGTCTTGTTGCTGGGCGACGAACCAATTTGGATTCCAACCGGAGCAACTGCCACAGCTTTCATTGACGAAACCGCGATAGTCCATTCCAAATCGGGTTGATGTACGGCCATCGCGATCGATGTCCAGCTCGATTTCGATTCGATCACGATACGACAAATCGGCATCGCGTTGTCGTGGTTGTTTGGAATCAGGATACTCACGCCCGTCGACTTTCGTGCAGCGGAATATCAAATACAAAAACTCTTCGTCGTAAGCCACAATGCCCGCATCGACAGCGTCCTTGGTTGCGCCGTCCTGATTCGTTTGCTTCATTGCATCGGGATGCAAGAACTTTTTGCGAATCACCTGGTTGTCCTTTACGGCTTCACGCCAAACTTCGTCGTCGAAACTTCCATCAAGGAAGGGTCGCACATGAGATCGGACGGCGACCAACGACTCTGGGTTTCCCAAATTCGTTTCTGCATTTTCGGTTTCCTGGCGACTCAACTTCAATTCTCGCAACGCCAAGGTTGAAGCAGACATTGCATTTTCAGACTTTGCATTTAGGTTCTTCGTGGCTGCATCGGTCGAAACCAGAGACTTAAAGTAACGCTCCGATTCCATCGCACCAGCAAATTGTCGAATAATGTGTGCTTGTAAATATTTGTATTCTGGTCCAAGCACGATATCAGGGTCGTTGCCACCGAGCATCGAAAAGTATTGCGTCGCTAACTTGAGTCGGTTGCGGAAGAACTCATCGACTTGCGATTTCGAGAGTGGTTTTACTTCAGCCGATTCAGTTGATGCCGGCTGGACTGAGTCATCAACATCAAGACTCAAGTCCATTTTGTCTGGATCATCAACTGGCTTAAGCGTTTTGGCATCAATCGCAGGAAGTTCAACTTCTGACCATCGGTAGACTTGCTTACCCGGCTCGACGGTCATCTGCTCAACTTTTGATTTATAGGCCATCACCTTCGCTCCATCTGCCTGGGACGGAATCTGCGTCGCCTGATATGCCGTTTGAAATTTCAACGACTTTTGAAACTGAAGCTGATTGAACTCGCTGCTTGAGTAATACTGCGCCAACCAGGTCATGGCCATTGGAGCAAACTCATGATCGGGAGAATGATGAACCAATTGCCGAAGTGAAAGCGCCGCCAATTCAGGTTGGCCGACATCGAGATACGATTCAGCGATTTGGACCAGCCACACGCCGCCAATACCGCTTTCCAAATCGCGAGTCACACCGTACAGCGCCTCACGCCAGGCGATCATCTGTTGCGGTGTATCGACTTGCCATTTTAAAAGCTGCGCAAAGAAGTTTTTTTTGGAAGAAGCGCGGCGAATCTCGGCCATACCGACTCGGACTGAGTTGTCGTCCGCGCGACGGCTCAAGCCAGCGATTTTGGCTAATAACTCACCAGCAACAGGATTGCGCATCAACGACTTGCCACGACCAAGGTATCGCGTCACGCGGTATTTGAATTTATTACTGCGGTGAACCGGTTGGTTCAGCAACGTCCGACTGATCGCCAATTGATCTTCCAGCAACAGTCCCATACGCGGCAGCAAGCGGTGCCCTCCGAATCCCATGTCGCCGTTCGGATCGACCACACCAATCCTTTCAACTTGATGGGCAGTCAAACCAAGCTCGCTAATTTGTTCTTGAAAGGCAAGTCGATCCGCCGCCATCCGAATGGCTTGATCGACAAATGCTTCTTCGTTAAATCCATCTTCCGACACAGCGCTGCCGCAGACGATAGATTTCGGTTTAAGCAAACGGATCGTCCGTACCAACTTTCGCAACCAAACTTGCTTTCGAGTCTGGGCGTCAAGATCGGTGGCACTTTCAATTGACAAAACCAACGAGCAACCGGCACGCTCAAGCGACTGCACGACCGCGTCCATCGACAGATCGCCTGACGCAGGATCAAGTTCCGAATCGTTGTCTTTCAATATCGCCGATGCACAAACGAGGTTGTCTTCCGCTCCGTACCGGGCAATCATCTCCAGCGGCAAATCTTTTACTGATCGGTTCAGTGTCAACATCGCCACGCCTGGTGGAAAAGAGCGCTGAGTGATCCAGTTCTCACCTCCGTCGGACGTTGCCAAAATGGTGCCCATGGCACCAACGGCCCATCCATGTTGTAAATCACGAAAGAAAATTTTTCGAATCGGAGTTGTTGAATCCGTTACGTGAGCGCGCAAACCTGATCCATCATGATTCATCGAAAAGATCTTGTGGCCCGGATTGCCGGCAAACCAGATTTTTTCCTCAGTGATTTCAAGCGAAGCAAAATCAAACGATGCGACTAGTGAACTCTGTTCGGAAAAAGCATCTTGCATCGACCAGCTCAGCCCGCCGTTGTCCGTCTTCAACACGGCTCCATCGGTTCCGACCGACCAGCCATGTTGACTGTCTTTCATTTGCACGTCGGCTAAAACAGGAGCTTGAGAAAGCGTGATGACTGCAGGCTCATAAAGTTCTGCTGCAACTCGCGCCGGACGGCCTTGAGTGTCGATCGCCACAAAGTGACCTTGTGTACGAGCCACGACCGACCAGCCAGGCGTAGGCTTGGACGGCTGACTGGACCAAGTCATCCCTCCGTCAGACGTAAAGAAGATGCCGTTTGGAGACATGTTGCTCGTCTCGCCAACTGCCCACCCATTTCGCCGATCAGCAAATCGAATTTGCTTGATCCGAGGAACAACAAGGTTCTCAACTTTTCTCCAACTCTTTCCTCCGTTAGTCGTCCGCAAAATCACACCGTAGGAACGATTGACGTAAGGCAGATCGTATCCGCCGGCTGCCCAACCGTTGTCGGCATCGACGAACCACACCGATTCCAATCGATGTTTGGGCTGTTGCGAAAAACTGGATGATAGAACTTGCTGTTGATTTGGCTGTCGAAGTTCAATCGCGTCGCGGATCTTGTCACTGAGGTTTTGATGTGTTTCTGGAATCTTCTCGACTTCGTCTTCACTGGCCAACCAGTTCTTGCCGCCATCAATCGTGCGGAGCGTCACTCCTTGTGCGCCAACAGCCCAGCCGTGTAATGCATCCAGAAAAAACACATCGGTTAGCTCAGCGTTTCTTTGCCAATCTTGTGGTGCTGAAAGTCCACGGCCTTGCAGTGCTGCTGTTACCGAAGCAACGTCCAAAGCTAACGTGATGATCCCAATCGAGAAAGCCACGACGATTGATAGGCGATGTATAGTTACGCGATTTGACATCCGTGTCCCCGTTAAACGATTCGCCGGAGTCTATCAATTTCGATAGCACCAAGCCAGAACGTTTCGAGTCAACGAAAGGAGATTTATGGGGACATTGCTAGCTGTGCGCGCTCGGTCTTTTTGCGCACTGAGGTTGGAAACCACAAGCACTCGCCGGCTCAGCGGGAGCTTCGCCCGGCTTTGCATAAATAATACCCGATTCGACTGATTTAATGTGCAACTGCTGTTTCTGCACAAAAAGCCGGATTGATTCCAAGCTCAAACATCGCCGAGATCAGGCAGCAAATGTTGTGGCAAACGACCTTCGCTCGCACTTCGTTTTTCATCGCAAGTTCTGTCTTGCTTCGGACTGAATCGCCGAACTTGGCTTTAACCATGTGGAACGTTGATTCCGCATTGTTGCGAGCACCGTAGTGGGCGTAAAACTTCTGCTCGTGGAAGTTGAACAGGTGGAACATCTTGTCCCAAGCGTCGCCACGCTTGCGTGCTGGGTTGGCTGTTGATCGGAGATCGAAGTAAGGCGTAGCGCCATGCTCAGCAGCTTTATCGACGTTCTTAATCGTGCCGTATGCCGCGTCGCCAGAAACCTCTTTGACGTCGAAGTGCTTGGCAGTGTTCGTCTAGCATCGGGCGAAACTGTGGTGCGTCGTTGGTGTTCTTTTTGTGAATCTGAATCGAAGTAATGACGTTGGTATTCACGCCCGACATGGCGTGCAACTTAACCCAAGTCCGTTGAATCTTCTGCTTACCGTGCTTGTGATCAAACCAGCGGTCGAAACGACTTGCACTAAAGCCAGTTGAGTCACGGCTAAGCGCGCGTTAAACGGAAAATAGCTTATTTTTCCGCTTCCTACTGCATCTGGACCATATTTTTACTGCATGGTTCGGTAATTTTCACATTTTCACACATAGGGTGAATAAATTCGATTGACGTGCCGATCAACGAACTGTAAGATTGTGCCAAAGGAGTTGCTTTTGATGAATCAGAGAACTTATGGAATTGCTTTTTCTCGACCCAGAGTTGGAACGTCTCGCATTCGATAGAGACTACCAAACCAATATTTCTACCGATCTTGTCCGATCCTATCGTAGAAAGATCCAAACCATCATTTCTGCTTCGAGCAGATCCGATCTTCGCGCGATTCGTGGGCTAAGGCTGAAGAAACTCAAAGGAAATCTTAAAGATCAATATTCGATTCGAGTAAACGACCAGTGGAGACTAATCGTTATTTTTGCTTCTTCCGAACACGGCGAAGTTGTTAGCGTCATTTCGTTTGAGGATTACCATAAATGAATAAGAACAGAATTCTTGCCGAGGCGTTCCCGCCCGGCGATTTTATTAAAGAGGAGATGGAGGAGCGCGGGTGGAATCAAACTACTCTCGCTGAAATTATTGGGCGTCCCTTGCAGGTTGTAAATCAACTAATCAAAAACAAAAAGTCAATCACAGTGAGGACGGCGCAGGAGCTTGCAGCAGCGTTCGGAACCTCGTCGGAATTTTGGCTGAACCTTCAAAATCAATATCAGCTTTACTCCGAGCAGATCGAGCAGGAGGAAATCAAGCTGAGAGCAAAGCTATTTGATCGCGGTCCGATAAAGGAGATCGTAAAGCGGGGATGGATTGAGCAGCCAGAAGACTTCGAGCAGTTCAAATCCAATGTAAATCGCTTTTATGAGACGCAATCAATACACGATGAACCACAGATAGTTGCTGCAGCGCGCAAATCTACAAGCTACTACGAGACTACGCCCCCGCAGAAAGCTTGGCTTTTTAGAGCAAAGCATCTTGCGTCAAAGACTAGCTCAAACAGATTTTCAGTTAAGGCGTTCGAAAAGCGTCTAGGCGACCTAAGGGCGCTTGCCGCGAATGCACAAGACGCGCAAGAGATTCCCAAGATTCTCCGTGACATTGGAATTCGATTTGTAATTGTTGAAAAACTGAAGTCGTCAAAGATAGACGGGGCTGCATTTTGGCTTGATGACAACAGCCCTGTTATTGCCTTGTCGCTCAGGTACGATCGAATTGACGGGTTCTGGTATTCCCTCGGGCACGAGCTGGGGCATATCTATCATGGACATGGAAAGGATGATGCGTTTCTTCCCGACGTTGAGATGGTCGCTGGCCCCAAGAAACTAAACAACGAGGAAAAGCCAGAGATTGAATTAGTTGCGGATAAGTTCGCTGCTGAGCTATTGATTGATCAGTCTCGAATCGAATCATTCATTGAGCGTAAAGCCCCCTTTATCTCGAAAGAAAATCTCAACCAGTTCGCCAACTTAATTGGCGTGCATCCGGGGATTATTGTTGGGCAACTGCACCATCGAGATGCAGTTCCATTTTCTCACTTCCGAAAAATGTTAGTCCCTGTCCGTGAGTTCATTGTCAACGTGGCCATGACTGATGGCTGGGGCAATGCACCGAATATTAAATAGGAACAGAACCATGAGACGAAAGAAAGTACGAGCTACTCTTGCAGAGCAGAACCAAAAGTCTGTCCTGTTGTATCGAGAATCCGGTCAACCGTGGCCAGCAACTGCAAGGCAAATCGCGAATTGGGCAATCAATGAAGGCTTATGGACGCAAGAATTTTCTGCAAAGGTTTCAGCGTGCGCTCGAGAAATTGCAGACGCTATGAGGCAAGAGTACATTCTGGATTCAGATGGAAATCATGTTCGCTCAAAAATCTGCGCCAAGCTGAGGCTTCGTGACGATGATGAGCAGAAAATGTTTTGGAATGACCTAAAGGACGTACCGCGTGAGTTCTTAGTCAGCTCTCTACAAGACAGAAGGAAGCAGGTAGTAGGAGAATGTCGGCAAATGCAATTGCAGCAGAAGTTCTTTAATAAACACAATCCGAGCCAAGAGCCAATCCAAACTAGTTTTGACTTCCGTGACGACCTTGCAGAGATGGATATGCCAAAGGATTACCAAGGAGCAGCCTGATTAAATGTGCAGCTCAGCGATTTAATGTGCAACTGAGCTTATTTGCGCAAAGCCGGGCGAAGCTCCCGCTGAGCCGGCCGATGGATTCGTGTTCAATCTCCAACGCCCCGCACACGTCATCGCCCCGCACATTTCACCGGCCCGTTTCACCTGAGCTACTTGGTGATCAAGCCACCAACCGCGTTGACGATCTTCTTCCGAGTCGGAAAAGCCAAAACCATTAACAGAATTCCCAGTCCTGCCACCACCAAGTTGACCACTCCGCTTTCGAGAAAGAAAACGAGTCCGTTAAGAAAACAAGCTGCTTCGATCATCGCGTAGCGAAAAATGGTGCTTGTTTGGACAACACCAGCCGCCGAACTGATGCCTCCGTCGTTGCGAGGTTCAACTCGAGTCGAGCTGACAAAGAAGCTGAAAAACAAAAAGCTGATTGCATACAGACCAATCGCTGAAAAAGCTGCGATCAAAACCAGCATCGGGATATCGGAATGCAGTTTCTCCCAATTCGCCAAAGCCAACAGAGCGGCAATAAAACAAAATGACAAGACCATCATTCCGGTCGCGACAATTTGAATTCGCTTGCAATAGGGAGCGAGTTGATCCTCTTGTTCGTCGGAGAGCATTCTAACTACGTTTCTTTACCAAGTCGCTCGACAAGCTTTGCCACCAATTGCGGATCGTCCTGCGAACGAAGATGATCAATCGTCTGTTGTTTGACTTTTAGTTTTAGCAGATGAGACTCGAGACGTACCCAGTTCTTCTCTCGCTTTTTGCCTTCTGTAAGATAAAGCTCCGTCACCAACTCCTGACAGCGCTGCAGAGCGATATTCTCGCGATTGTCATAGTAGTTGCGAATAATGTTCTGTTGGTATTTTGATCTTTCAGCCACGTTTGTTGCTCTTCCTGTTGTCGCAGTCCTGAGTTTTTGAAATCACTACCCTTAATTTCGGAATTCTTCATCGGGTCGCGTCAAAGTTTCAGAGAACCACCAGATATGCCGATTTTATCGGCAAGCCGCTCCGCTTTCGAGCGAATCAAGTTAAAATGAATCAGCCGAAAATCTCAGACCGTCCTACGTCGGAATGATTGCCCCAATTTCATTGGGCCGTTCTTTGGTTGGCCCTCGTAACAAATTTTACTCGAATCCCGGTTTTCATGTCGATCACGTGCCATCAATGCAATCAAGTCTTCTCGACTTTAGGTGACACGCCAAGGTTCTGTAGCAATTGTGGCGCTCAACTCAAACCGGACATTGGCGACGAAACGAATCTGGCTAACGACGCCGACCGCACACAGTCGTTCACACTCACCTCTGAGGGAGACGCGGATCCCGTTCGTCCGAATCGCATTCGGCACGACGTCACACAAGCCCCGTCTTCGGGTTCAACGCAACCCAATGAAGGTTCAGTCGAGCAGACAGGAGCCGTTGGTGCAGACATCGGACCGTTTCGGCTGGGCCGCGTTCTTGGTTCCGGCGGAATGGGAACTGTCTTCGAAGCCACCGATCGTGAGCACGGACAAAAGGTTGCGTTGAAGCTGTTGTCACGACAACTTCGCGGCACACCTGAAACGGTCCAAAGATTTCAACGAGAAAGCCAGATAGCGGCTTCGATCAATCATCCTCGCAGCACGTTCGTCTATCAGGCCGGCCAGGAAGACGATCAAATTTACATCACCATGGAGTTGATGAACGGCGGCACCTTGAAAGATGTCGTTGAAGAAGAAGGACCGTTGCCGGTTGAGCGCGCCGTTGACTACATGCTCGACATCATCAGCGGCCTCAAGGTGGCACATCAGGCCGGCGTTGTTCATCGTGACTTAAAGCCATCCAACTGTTTCGTAGACGATAACGGTCGCGTCAAAGTCGGCGACTTTGGACTTTCAAAGTCGTTCGTGGCAGACTCGTCGCTGACGCAAACAGGAATGTTCATGGGTACGCCGCAATACGCAGCTCCCGAGCAGCTAAGATCATCCGATGTCGACGCCAAGGCTGACATCTACGCGGTTGGTGGAACGCTGTTTTATTTATTGACCGGTCGCGCTCCATTTGTCGGCAACGCCGCTCAGGTTATCGCCAGCATCGCAACCGATCCCCCGCCTAATGTCAAAACGCTGGAGCCTAATGTTCCGCGCAAGCTTGCGAAGTTGATCAACCAAACACTGGAAAAAGACCCCGCAAAACGGCCCGTCGATCTGGAAGAAATTCGTTTGGCGCTGAGGAGTTTCTCTTCGCGAGGCAAGGTCGCCGCTCCCCCCGGTTTACGACTGGCCGCGTTTTTTATCGACGTCATTTGTGGGTCAATCATTGCTTCATTGCTGGCAATGCCGTTGACGATCTTCGTCGCGATTTTTGCTGAACATTTGGTGCCATTTGTTTCGATTGCAACTCCCGTCATTGGGCTTATCAGCTATTTTGCATTATTAGAATGGAAATGGGGAACAACGCCTGGCAAGTGGTTGTTGGGGCTGCGCGTGATTAACGATGAAGGCGAGTTTCCATCGTTCTTTCAGTCATTGACCCGATCATTCCTACTTCCCGGGCTACAACAAGCTGTAGCAATCTTCCCCGCGTTTTTGTTTAACCAAGCCGACGCGCAAGAATTGAATAAACAAATGCTCGCAACCATCGCAGAATTGCAGATCGTTGCGTTTGCTTCTTGGTTACCCAATATTGTCTGTTTAATGACTGCCCGCGCTAAAAATGGCTATCGGGGCATTCACGAATTGGGATCCAAGACTCGTGTCGTCCGGCTTTCTGGATCTCTTGAAACGGCGCGCCCTAATCGGGTTCCGTGCACCATCCCGTTGGCGACTTCTCCCAGTGTTGAAAATTTCACCAACGTAGAGACTGCTTTTATTGGAAATTATTTGATAACAGGCAAAATCAAATCCAACGACGATCCGTCAAAAGTTATTTTCGCCGGCAAAGATAAAACGCTCGACCGGAGCGTTTGGATTTTCCAAACGAATCAATCCTCGGATTCGAAACGTACCGTCGCGATTCGTCCAACCCGCCAACGTATCATTGTCGAGCAGAAGGAAGGCGACAAAACCTATCAAGTCGCCGAAGCCATCGAGGGAATGCCCCTCATTGAATTCATCCGAACCGCGCCGACAACGCAGTGGGCTTCGTTCCGACCGATCATTCGCGAACTGGCGTACGAATTTCTACGATCAGAAGAGGAAAGCTCATTTCCAGCTGACTTCAGTCTCGCAAACATCTGGATTGATCGATCTGGAAGATCCAAATTGCTTTCCCAAGCCGTAACGACCCAAAATCTGGGCACGGTTGAAAATAACTCAAACCAAAACGCTTACGAAGATTCCGACGTAGCGCCCACCACGCCGCACCAAGCCATCCAAACGTTGCTGGATGAAATCATCGAGCATCATGCGGTTCCAGTTCACGTCGCCGAATTCCGCGACACGATCGAACCGAACGCCAAATCGCCAGAACTAAATTCGATTGGCAAAACACTCGGCACATTTGCCAATAAACCATCGGCGTGGTCCTGGATCGACAAATTTGGTGTGATATCCATTTTTATGGCGATCGAGTTTTCAACGCTATTTTCCTTGGGTGCGATTTGGGCGTTGATGGTTCCCACCCAGACTAACTTGACTCCCGTCCAAGCGTCGCTCATCTTCGCCTGTGTCAGCACTCTCATTGTTGCCGTTGTCGGTTATTTGACGGCCGGCGGCATCTCGCTAAAGGTCTCTGAAGTTGCTGTTTGCCAAAGTCCGTCGCTCAAAGCAGCTTCCAAATTTCGCTGCATGCTCCGCACGCTTGTCACTTGGACATTGCCCATCATCTCTTTGAGTGCAGGGGTATTTATTATGTGTGCAGGCATCATGTTGGAGTTGCACAACGCGGGCGAGGAATCCGCCGCTGTACACGATTCGACAGAATTTATCGCTCCGGCGTTGGTCCTGGTCGCTGCTGGATTGCTGTCGGCAATCACGGTTGTCATCGCGTTGTTTCGCCCCTCGCGCGGGCTGGCTGACCTTATTCTCGGAACATGTCTGGCAAGAAAATGATCGAGTGCAAACAATGTCAATCAGAACTTGAAGTCACGGCCGATTCCAGAATCGTCAACGGTCCCTTACGCTGCGCTGGATGTGGATTTCTGTTTCGAATTGGAGCGGAGTATGTATCGTCAAACCGATTCGCCTGGAGAAGTCTGTGGTTTGGGATTTCATCGATCCTGCTTGCTTTCCTGACCGGGATTCCGGCAATCTACTACGGCATTCGAAGTTTCATCCAAATGGCACGTGCTCCGGCACGCAGTCGCGATCAAACGGCAGCCGCTGTCGGAATCATGCTGGGGTGCTTCGGAACCGTGTTCGTTTCTATACTCGCGCTCACTGTGAGCATCGGTGTGATTGCTGCTTTTTTCTTGACCGATGGCAATACCGACCCAGACGAAGTGCTCGCGATGCAGCAAAAAATTTGCTCCGTCGAGTTGCCGGACGAGCTTAAACCACAAATGTGGTCTTCAACCACCGAAAAACACGACCGAGTTTATTTTTATGAATCTCGCTTAATCGATGAAGATGGAAATTTGTTTGAGCCCAAGACCCCAGAGGATCTTAAATCGAAAGAGTACAAAGCTGACACCATAGCTCGGATCGGGATTACCAGGTCGATACCACAGTTTGAATTTAACCGAGCAAATTTTCACCGAGATTTGAAACGGATGAAACTCGAAGAGGACTGGGAACTCAAACCCATCGAGACCGTTTCCGAAACTCTCAATTGGAAAATGGGAGGAGAAGATGTTGCCGTAACAAAAACGATTGCAACCTATTCCGACTCCTTAACGACGATTCGCTACGTTGGGTTTTTGAATGCGAAAGTGATAACACTCAACAGTCAAGACCGCGGCATGGCCGTTATTTTCAAAACACCTCATGGGACCTTGAATGAAGAAAAGATCAAAGCGATGTTTGGATCGTTTGGACTTCCAAAAAAATGAATGATCACCAGAGGTCAACTACTTCTTGGCCATCGTGATGATGTGATAGCCGAATGACCACCGATGCATTCCGAGAACCACACCCAAACCACATGCGATCAAGTGCTTTCGCTTCCAACTGGTTAGCTGACCACGCAACGCCAATTGAATCGTGTGCGTTCCAACCAGCCACGGCGAGTGGGCGACACTGGGAGTGATGTTCCAACCAATCTCGCGACTGGACTCAACCACGAATCCAACGCGATCGACTTGTTTTCGAAACGCCGGATAAGCGTGAAAATCTGGAACCGCCCAATTTTCGCTGACTAAGTGCGCCAACCATTTCACCCAAGCAGAAGTCCGCTGGCGGGAACGATTGAGAAAACCGTCGACAACCACCAATCGTCCACCTGGCTTAAGAACTCGCAGCGCTTCGGCAAGCGCCTTTTCCGGCTCTTCGGAATGACACAAGCTTTCCAAAAAGAAAGCTGCATCGAGCGAATTATCCGGCAACGGTAGATCCAAAAAATTCGCGACCTTCATTTCGACGCGGTCGTTTTCCAATCGAGCTGTTCCACATTCAACTTGCTCTGGACTCAACGTGAACGCGAGAAACTTGTGGTTCGGAAATTTCTTGCTGCCGTAGTTCGAAACGGCGCCCAGTCCACAACCCAGATCGGCGACGACTTTCTGCGTGCCCAGTTCTCTTTCGGAATCATCAGTTGAGTCAAGTTTCAGTTGGTCAAAAACAAGATCGTTCATCCCCTCAATCATGGCGCGGCGATTGAACGGATTGTCTCCCCAGCGCCAATAACCGAAATGCATATAGCCTTCAGGACTCCAACGATGGTAGTCCTCGATCGTTTCGCGATAGTAACCGACAACGTTTGATAGTCCGGCGGTTGGAAAAGCCGTCGTGTCAGTTTCTGGGTGAGTGGAACGTGTCTTCAGCATTTCAATTAAATGACCGCGTTAGACAGTGACAATTAACCGTTAATCCAAATCACGCATTGCCAGCCAGTCGCTTGGCAACAAGCAGGATCGCCACGCAGCTGGGAGCGTGCGAAATTTCTCCGGACTCAACCATCGTAACCGCTCGGGCCAGCGAACACTTGAACAACTCGATTTGTTCCGTGCCTTCTGGGTTTTTCGGAACCGACGCAAGCCCTTGAGCAAGATAAAGTCGGGTCGGTGATTCCATGATCGTTGTGAATGGATCAACCGTCATCAGATAGGTCCACCGGTCGGCAACCAAACCCAGTTCCTCCTCAAGCTCGCGCTGCGCCGTCAAGTCAGCGTCTTCATCAGGTTCGACACCGCCACTGACGGCTTCGATCGAATCTCGTCCAACCGCGTAGTGAAACTCTTTGGTCAAATGAACTTTGAGATCATCATCAACGGCGACCACACAGACTCCCGGTTTGATTTGAACAACCACGTGCTGACCATCTTTTCCGTCCGGGCGCACCACCTGATCAACGTGAAGTTTGACAAACGGATCGGAGTACATCTGTTCAGTACTCTTGATTTTCCAGGGACCATGATCTTTCATTTTGATCTCAAGCGATTGCAATGACGGGCGACCTCAATTTTGACCAACGCGCTAATGGGCACGAGCAGCATGAGGAACAAGATAATGCATCGATTGCAATTGCCGAAGGACACTATGCAATGCCGATCGAACTATGCATTGCCGAAAGGCTTGATAAATCCCGCTTGCCGAGTGGGACTGATTGCCTGTTGGACAAGTTCATTTCTCGTTTCGGATGGATCGAAACGAGAAGTTTCAGAAGAACTTGATTTTCAGAAAAGCTATATCGCTGAATGCTTTCTAGCCCAGTCGATCGAACATACGATCAACGGCTTGCATTAGCTGTCGCCATTGGCGGAAAATTTCCTCCGTTTGAAAAGCACCTGCGTCATCGCGACCCAAACCGATTTCGCTGATCAAAATCGTTTCGTCAAACTCGGCAAGTCCTTCTAACATGGGCTCGAATGGAACAGCCTGAGGGCAGCCATCGATTGGCTCATGAGTCAATTCAGCAGAATCTTCAAGAAGTTCATCCAGCTCTCGCAGGATGTTGGCCTCTTCAAAATCACAAATCTTTTCGTCGATGATTCGGTGCATCGCCCACAAGGCAGCACCTTCTGCGTCGTTGGCACCAACGGTGAATGAAATGTTTTTTGATTGTACGTAGTACTTGGCCATTGAACGGATCTCCATAAAAAGCACAAATTCCTGTTGCACTTTTATGATCGCAATCGGAGCGACTCAACTGGTCACACCGCGGACGAAAAATTGGAACTGCTGTCAATCCGTTTCTACAGGTCAGGTCACTCAAACTTAGCATTTCCTTAGCGAAACGCCCGAAATCTTCCGAAAAAGCCAGATTTAGGCTTCGATTCGGATGTCGGTTGTGCCGTCTATTACGCTTGGAAAATGACTAACGGCGGCCAACAGGCGAACCTCCCAACAAATCGCTACTGCTGGGGTCGCAGTCGGCGGCTTAATAATCTTTCCACCAGAACACGAAACAAGAAAGTGCCAACATCGCGCACATAAAACCAATCCCACTGATGACCGGCGACCAGGGATTTTGGTAGATCGCGTTTCGATCAAGATCAACGTCTTTGTTGACTTCGGTGTCGCTTGATTGGGACAAATGCGGAACGACTTTATAAAACTCACTCGGTTTCGGAAAAGCGAAATAAATTGGCTTGATCCCGTACCGATAAGCCCAGTCAACCCAAATGCCAGCGGGTGATTTTCGATCGTCAACCTTGAAGTCTGGTAAAGAGTAGACAGAAACCCGATCGGTTCGGTCACCAACGATCAACTGATTTTGATCGTTAAAGTTGACTGCCGATATCGTACCTTGGCCGGCTACGGAAGCTTTCCGGATTTTCGAATCACTCTCAGCGTCAAGAATCCATAACTCTTCGCTCTTGTACATGACCGCAAACCAACGTCCATCTGGCGATCCACAAACTTTTTCGACGCCAACTCGAGAATTGGGCAAATAGCCATTCTTCTCGGCCATCGACTTTCGATCCAATGTGATCAATTCCCCGTTGCCAAGAGCCAGCAAAACCATGTCGCCTTGATAGGCAACTTTGCAGCTCATACTTTGTCGTGCGCCAGTTTCGATTTCAATCGATTCCTTAAACTCGTACACGCCATCATCGTTGAGACCAAAGAAAGTAAGGACCGCTTTTTCATAAACCGCAATTTCAGAGTTCGAACGATTAAAGTCGATCGCTGCTGCGGATCGCAAAAACACTGGCGCGTCAGGGCCAATTTTATTGAATGGAATGCTCTTCAATGATTTCCTGGCGACTTTCTTATCTTTGGTCGCATCATTTTCTTCGGTTGCGTCACTGTCTTCGACGTCTTTATTGCTGCCCATATCGATTTGACTCATATCAAGCCGATGAAACATTCCGTCATCCGAGACCACCAGCGGGCCGAGGTCGGTTTGGTACATCGCCAGTGCTCCCCGCGGAAACTTCCCGATCTTGGAAAAATTTGCACCTGCATCTGACATCATCAAGTCCTGACTTCGACGCGTGCTGGGGTCAGTCATGATTGAACGCCCAACAAAACAAGCCGCTCCATCATCAGAGAATGCCGGGCCCAACCTTGCAGTTTTGTCTTGATCAGGCACCTGAACCATGTAGGTTGCGAATCCGAACAGCGCCATCTCTTCTTCGGCTTTCATTCCAGATTCCCAAATCGATCTCCAGCTGTCGTCTTTGTCGTCCATGACAAACACACGTCCATAGACATCCATGGACATCAGCCCCTGGTCCGTCGAAACCACCTCGACCGTCTCGTAATTCTCCATCCGATTATTGAAGAAGAAATACGCGGTGCCCACGCCGAAACAGGCTGCCCAAAATGCCGCCGTCGCAACGATTGAAAGAATCACGCTTTTCCAAACCAGTCCCGCGAATGCAGAAACCGAATAGTAGATCGCGAACACAAGTATGTACAACGGAATGCTGATCAGTGACGCTCGGTCCCAAATCCTCAACCCGAATCCCATCCAAATCCAGAGCCCAACAAACAGTAGCGAAGCACAAAGCGCAACGAATGCGCAACCACCGATGAATTTGGCGATGAACAATCCACTTCGACTAATGGGCTTGCTCAACAGCAAGTTCAACGAACCAGGTTCAAACGTGTCTGGAATAATATTGGCGGTCACCAAAATCGCAATCAACAACCCCAACGACAACACAAATTTGTCAAAGAAGTAAGGAAGAACCGACGTAACGGTCGTGGCAAACTCCTGATGGGTTTGCCCAATGGTATCCATTTGCCAAACGGCATAATAAAGCCCCAGCGCCGATTGCGAACCCGCGCCAACGGACAACTCGCGACCAATCAAAATTCGATTCAGTCGCGAAGCTTGATCGTCAGTAAGTTTGTCGACTCCTATTTCCGTCAGATCGCTTGCTTCAATATCGAGTTTCCCATCCCAGTCTTGCTCTTGGTAAAAGGAGCGATCTGTGATGACTTCATTGAGCGCCTCGACAAGATCGAAATATCGAAATGCAGACTTCGATTCACCTGACTTCTCTTCGCCAGTTTCCTTGTCCTCTTCCAGGTTCTTGATCGTGTTGTCTTGAACATCTTGCGGCAGCGAATCCCAAATCCGTTTCGCCCCCGGCCGGTCCGGATCGTCTTTGCGTTCGACAAGTCGCTCGGCAATCTTTGACAAGTCATCAATGTTTTCGATCTGGATCTCGGTGTCTAACGCTTCCCGAATATGAAGCGGAGAAATCGCTGCCAACACAAGTACGATAATGCCTAGCAATACGTACAGCACTTGAGATGCCAACGCAGCTCGGAATGAGTCTTTGATAATTGCCAAATAGGGACGCATAAAACAATCCGAAAGTTACTTGTTCAAAAAATGAAGATGAAAGACAAACCAAATTTGAAAGTTAAGGTTGAACCAATTCGAGGAACGCGTCTTCAAGAGAAACTCGGCTGGGTTCGATTCCGATAATTGAAACTGACTCCGCTCGTAAGCGATCGATCAAGCTATCGATATCAGCCTGATCGGCCAGTTTTACGTTGACAACTTTTTGACCTGGTTCTGCGCTTTCACTGACTTGGAACTCCAACCCGTCGAAGCCGCGCTTCATTGCTTCGGCTTCGCCAGCGATCGTCAATTTGACTCGTGCTTGACCATCGCCACCTAGCACTTCACCGATTTTATCGACCTCGCCGCAATAGATTAGATTGCCGTGATTCAAGATCGCTACCCGTTCACAGATCATTTCAACTTCCTGCAACAAGTGACTGTTCAAGAAGATCGTGACACCTCGAGTCGACAAGCCGCGAATGATCTCACGCATCTCGGCGCGAGCACGTGGATCAAGTCCATCGGTCGGTTCGTCGAGAATTAACAACTGTGGATCGTGAAGCAGCGCCTGGGCCAGCCCCAATCTCTGCAACATTCCTTTGGAGAAGTTTTTGACCGGCTCTTTTTCACGACCGGTCAATCCGACCACGGCCAGCAGTTCGTCACGTTTTTCTTTGACGACCGCATTGGTGACATTGCTAAGGTTGCCGTAAACTTCGAGCGCGGTATACGCCGTCATGTGCGGGCTGATGCGCAAATGTTCGGGCAGATATCCGACCAGTTTCCGAGCATGGCGACTTCCGGCTGGAAATCCCATCATCGAAGCCGATCCGCCAGACTTGCGAATGATGCCCAGTAAGGTCTTAATAAAAGTCGTTTTGCCCGCTCCGTTGGGCCCGAGCAAGCCAAAGACTTCGCCTTGTTGGACCGAGAAAGTCACACCCTTGAGTGCTTCAAACCGATTTCGACCAAACAGACCGCTCGAATAAGTCTTTTTTAGTCCGTTGCTTTCGATCGCTGGAACGTTTGAATTCACTGGCTTTTCCTCGGCTACCGCCGCAACCGGAATCGTCTGAGACATAAAAGAAATACCAAATTCGTTTGATCTGAAAAAATGACGCACAACGATCGTCGTACCAAAGACGCATTATAAGTTCAACGAAGTCTCGTTGATATCGGCTGCAACAGCTAAATTGTACTTCGACTGCAATTAGCATACACAACGTAGATACCAAGCATCTTTAGTCGTACCCCGTCTGGTTGGCCCTTGTTTCGGGGATCCAGTTTTTCGTTATTCAAGGACGAGCCTAAATTTAAGATGGACCAGCCCAACTCAAATTCCAATTCACCCGCTGACTCGCAAGTCATTCTGTTTGAAACATCTCCATATGGAAACCTGGACGCCATCGTCGAACACGATGGTCGCTGTGTCTATTTTTATCTAAATGGCCACGCTCAACCCGATGGCGAAAATCGATTTGGCACGCGCGCTGTTTGGGTGCGGAACTTGATCCGCGGCCCACTGGTGATCAATAAAGAGGAAATGAAATCCGGGTTGCCGCCGATGCTTCCGCGGACCGATTGTGTTTCCAACGATCCGGGAAAGCTACCGCTGGCTGACGAGCTGAACATCATCTGGTTCGAAGAAGGCAACGGGGCCGGGCTCACAGAGACCGATGCAAAATCGGGCGAAACGAAAACCATCGCCGTACTGCCGCCTTGGTCCGGACTGGAAGGTTTCCACGGATACGCATTAGACTGCGCTCACAATACTGAACTTTGTTCACCGATGCCTGACAATGAAACGCTGCGAAAGCGACTTGATCGTGCAGATGAGTTTTGGCAGTCGTTTACCGAAACCAGCAATCCATTCACCCAATGGCAACCCCAACTGTTGTCAGCTTACGACGCTGCGTTTGGTAAAACTCACGACCAGTATTTCGCCATCGACGGCGGCAAGTTTCCTCCGCGAGGACTGGCTCGCTACAACGTTGGTGAAGAAGTTCTACTGGTGACTGTCGGCATGTCGCTTTGCCCGCAACCAGCCATCGAATTGTTCGTCGACGATCCAACTTTGTTTCGCCGAATTGAATTGGCCGTTCGTATTGGAAGCAGCAGTGGCATGTCCGACGATTCAATTCAATCAACGATCCGTGCCCTCAGCGGACTGGCTGCCTATCCGTGGACGTACTGGACATGGCTGGGGCCTGGTCACACCGCCAGCTTTGCCATCGATGACCAAGTCAAATCAAAAATTCATGAAGACGATGAGATCACGCTGCCAACCTTCCGCGAAGACAGGGTTAACCTCCTGTGGCTAAGGGGCGATGACTCCGTCTAAAGTTGTATCTAAAGAGATTGTCCAAACTTGTTGATACAAATCCATTGACCCTCATCCTTCGATCGGCTACGATCAGAACATGCCAATCACAACTGCCCATCACCATCTACATCATATCGCCCACCCTACACGGTGACGGTTGTGGAACAGTTTTGACTTAATAAATCACAAAACGCTGGCCACGGTCGGCGTTTTTTTGTGCACTTTCGGCACGTAAACGCTCGGCCTTGGCTTCAAAACTATTGAACAAGGTAGCTACGTCATGTCTCCAAATCGCGATTCAAATGTTGTTCGCATCGCATTGCCCAAAGGCCGAATGTTCGACGAAATTGTCGGACTTCTTAAAAGCGCCGGCGTCACGATCCGAAATTCTGAACGTGGATATCGACCCACCATTTCACTGGCAAATGTCGATGCGAAAATTCTCAAACCACGCAACGTCATCAGCATGCTGGTTGCCGGGGCGCGCGATGTTGGATTTGCCGGCGCGGACTGGATCGACGAGATGGGAGTTCAGCTTCATGAAGTCATGGACACAAAACTCAATCCGGTCCGGTTGGTTGTTGCGGCTCCACATGAGATTCTCGAAGACAACAAACTTCCTCAACGACATCTCGTTGTCGCATCGGAAT
Organism: uncultured Pirellulaceae bacterium; assembly: GCA_964584615.1. Lineage (GTDB taxonomy): Bacteria > Planctomycetota > Planctomycetia > Pirellulales > Pirellulaceae > Mariniblastus. Next base: position 104,307 of record CAZPBE010000001.1, read on the forward strand.
ACCCCAACATGGCTCAACGCTGGATCGAGTCGAAAGGCCTCGACGCGGAAGTCCTAACGACGTACGGAGCGACTGAAGTCTTTCCGCCCGAAGACGCAGACCTGATCATCGACAACACGTCGACAGGGTCGACATTGCGAGCCAATGGATTGCACATCATCGATGAAGTCATGACATCATCGACGCGCATGTATGCGTCTGCCGAAGCTATGCAGAATCCGGCCGTGAAAACCCGAATCGAAGATCTCGCGCTGTTGTTGGAGTCGGTACTGCAAGCCCGCGGAAGAGTGATGATGGATTTGAATGTCGCGAAGGACAATCTTGACGAAGTCATCCACTGTTTACCGTCCTTGAAACAACCGACCGTCTCATCGCTCAGCAACGATGGTTGGCACGCGGTTCGAGCGGCCGTTCCAAGAAAGGAACTTGCGGAGATTATTCCTAAACTCAAAGCGGCCGGAGCCTCTGACATCGTGACTTCTCTTGTCGAGCAATTGATCCCGTAGTTTAAACTTTTCGCAAATTTAAGAATCTCAAATCTCAAATCTCAAATCTCAAATCTCAAATCTCAAATCTCAAATCTCAAATTTTAGATCTCAAGTCTTAGATCTTAGATCTGAACAACGAACACTTTTTCCGAACGCTTGAACATGTACAACCCACCCGAGTTCAAACACGAAATCAAACTACAACTATCGCGAAACGAATCTACGTGCGCAATCGTTGATCTTGAGCAGCAACTGAGCGAACAATCCGATCTCGTTTCACGGTATCCAGATCATTTACCGCTACAACTTTTAATTGCAAAATCGATTGGCGTTGCGGATGAGCGGGTTGTTGTCACCGCCGGTGGTGACGATGCAATCGATCGCGTGTTGCGGACATCCATCAATGAAACGCGAAAAAAAATCGTCGCTCACAAGCCCTCGTTTGAAATGATCGACGTCTACGCCAGTCAATACGGTGGCCAACTCGATCAAACGACTTGGCTTGGAGGTGATTTTCCGTTGGAAGATTTTTTGGGGCGGATTGATGCGCAAACCGCGCTGGTAGTTGTCGTGACACCCAACAACCCGACCGGAGGCGTTATCCCGGCGGAGCAAATTTTGAAAATCGCCGACGCCGCCAAATCGGCCGGAGCAAAACTGTTGGTCGACAATGCTTACATCGAATTTGCTGACAACGATCCAACATCCGAACTGGTATCCAATAACAACTTGATGATCGTCCGCACGTTTTCGAAAGCCTGGGGTTTGGCTGGGCTGCGAGTTGGATATCTCGTTGCACCCGATGCTGAAACCGCGGCCAGTGTTCGCAATGCTTCCGGGCCATTTCCCGTCAGCTGTGTCTCGCTTGATACCGCCCGCCGGGCGCTTACCGATTACAGCGACGAAATGAACACCAATGTTCAACGAGCACGTTCAAGCCGCGAAATGATCCAACGGTTAATGATTGAATGTGGTGCAACCCCCTACCCTTCGGCGGGGAATTTCGTGTTGGCAAAATTTCAAGACGCGGCAACCGCTAGTTCGATTTGGGAAAAGCTCACCGAACAAGGCATTGGAGTCCGCAAGTTTCCCGATTCAGATTCGCTTGCCAATATGCTTCGCGTCACTTGTCCAACTTCGGGTGGTGACATGATGAATTTGGCCCGCGGATTCCTACAGGCAACCGAAAGTCAGTTCGACTTGGCCGACATCGTTAATCCTCTGCTCGCTTCATCCACCAGTGCGGAAACAACGACAAGCGATTCGACAGCCGCTCAACTTCGCACCGCAACGTCGAATCGGAAGACGAAAGAGACCGACATCGAGATTGAATTGAACCTTGATGGAACCGGGAAAACAGAAATTCAAACAGGAGTTGGCTTTCTTGATCACATGCTCACAGCGCTCGCCTTTCACAGCAAAATGGATTTGAAATTAGTTTGTAACGGCGACTTGCACATTGACGACCATCACACTTCAGAAGACTGCGCCTTGGCGTTGGGCACGGCCATCGATCAAGCGCTCGGGCCAAGAATGGGAATCAAGCGATTTGGCTACGCTTACGCGCCGCTGGACGAAGCCTTAGCAAGAACAGTCATCGATCTCAGTGGGCGCCCGTGGCCGGAAGTCCATCTGGGACTGGAGCGGGAGATGGTAGGACAATGGGCTTGCGAAAACATTGTGCACTTTTTCCAGTCATTCGCGATGACGCTCAAGTGTTCGCTGCATGTTGATGTTATTCGCGGCACTAACGATCACCACCGGGCCGAAGCTGCATTCAAATCATTGGCACAGGCGCTTCAACAAGCACTAACCAAAACGGCGGGTGATGCCCCCAGTACGAAAGGGGTCTTGTGAACCTTCCACCGTCAACGTCTCACCTATAACTCAAACCTGAGCAAGACTCACAACTCTATTATTCAATCGACCATGATCCAAATCATCAACACTGGCGTTGCCAACATTCGTTCGCTGCAAGCTGCTTTCGATCGAATCGGCGCCGCGTGGAGCCTAACCGAGGAGGCTGAACAAATCGAATCCGCAACGCATGTCGTGTTGCCCGGTGTGGGCGCATTTGCAGCAGCAGTTGAATCGATTGACCGGTTGGGAATTCGCAGTGCGCTGGTCGATCGGCTCAACTCAGATCGAGCAACGTTGTGTATCTGTCTCGGCCTGCAACTGCTTTGCAAATCAAGCGACGAAAGTCCTGGTGTCGATGGGCTTGGCATCATCGACCAACGCATCACTAGGTTCTCCACAGAAGTCCAATCTCCTCAACTCGGTTGGAACGGCGTGACTCCAGCTGCGGATTGCCGCGAGAAACCGTTCGAATTGGGCGACGCCTATTTTGCGAACTCGTTTCGATTGGGATCGCCACCGGCGACCGGCGATTGGAATTTCGCGACCACCGACTACGACGGAACTTTCATCAGCAGTCTTTGGCGTTCAAGAACGTTAGCGTGCCAGTTTCATCCAGAGCTTTCTGGCTCATGGGGTCAATCTTTACTCGAAGGCTGGTGGAAAAATGCTTAAGAAGCGAATCATTCCTTGTCTTGATGTGAACGACGGACGTGTCGTCAAAGGGGTCAAGTTTCAAAACCTGCGCGATGCTGGAAATCCGGTTGATCTGGCGGCTCACTATGAAGCTCAAGGTGCCGACGAGTTGATTGTGCTTGATGTTTCAGCAACGCGGCAAGCTCGATTGGCGATGCTGGAGACGGTGGAAGCCGTTCGCAAGCAGCTCTCGATCCCGCTCACTGTCGGTGGCGGCGTTGGTTCGATCGAAGATGCTGGGCGGTTGCTCAACGCGGGTGCCGACAAAGTCAGCATCAATTCAGCAGCCGTCCGCAATCCAGAGTTGATCAACGAAATGTCAAATCGATTCGGTGCTCAATGTACCGTCGTCGCCATTGATGCCAAACGAAGTAAAGAAAATCCTGACATCTGGCAAGTTATGACACGCAGTGGAACGCAAAGTGAGTCGACCGATGCGTTCGACGCAGCCAAGTGGGCGGCAGAATCGCAGACCCGTGGCGCCGGCGAAATCTTGTTGACCAGTTTTGATCGTGACGGAACACGAAGCGGCTACGATCTTGAATTGTTGGATGCGGTGACAACAGCTTCAACGCTGCCTGTGATCGCATCGGGCGGCGCGAATTCAGTCGAACACATGGTCGAGGCTTTTCAACATGGAGCCCACGCCGTGTTGGCGGCTTCTATTTTTCACGATGGCAATATGACCGTCGCCGACGTTAAAGCGCAATTGCGTGCAGCAGAAATTGAGGTGCGTGTATGATCGTTCCAAAAATAAATATCGCACCGAATCAAGCAACCGATTCTGGCGCTGAATCTCAACTGGTTGAACAAGTCAAACACTGGGGCTTTCTCGGATCAGTTTGCGTCAACCTTGAAGGCAACTGCAAAGATCACGACCGATCATTCTTGCAACAAGTCATCCGAAACACGGCGGGCTATTGTGATCTGCTTCTCGATGCGGAATCGCTTGAGGAAAAAACGGCGCTCGATTTTCTCAACAATGGGGTGTCAATGCTCATTCGCAATCCGCAAACGCACTTTCAATGGCCAACGATTCCAGATGATCGCGTGATTGATTGGAGCCTCGATCCGGCAGCCGCGAAAGTTGGTGACCGCGTCGAATATTGGTCCGAAATGACGGATGATCTGTTGACGCCTGAACAGCTTGGGAATTTGATCGAGCTGAAAAAGAATGTCCTGATCGATTCGACCCAATTAACGCAGCAACCAGGTTTGATTGCCGACTCAATTTTGTGTTCGGTTCGAAAAGATCAAAACGGTTTGGTGCCGACAGTGATCTGCGACCCACTGGGCATTGCATTGGGACTGGCGTATTCGAACGCAGAAAGTCTTCGACATGCGGTCACAACGCGACAAGGCGCCTACTGGTCACGGTCGCGAAACGAGTTGTGGGTCAAAGGAAAAACCAGCGGCGCGACGCAAAAACTTTTGGGAATCCGGATTGATTGCGACCGGGATTGTCTACGGTTTACTGTCACGCAGGATCCGCCAGGATTTTGCCATCGCAAGACTCACACGTGTTTCGGTGAAGAACGATCGATTGCTACCGTTATTCAACGCTTGGGCGAGAGGATTGAATCGGCAAACGAAAAATCATTTACACGGAAGTTGGCCACGGATGCCGCCTTTCTGGAATCAAAGTTGTTGGAAGAAGCCAAAGAACTATCGGAGGCGTCGCAGCAGGATGACAAACATGAAGTCGCCTGGGAAGCCGCCGACGTATTGTATTTTTCATTGGTCGCGATGTTGAAGAATGGTGTCGGGCTCGATGAAGTTTACGCTGAACTCGCGCGTCGAATGAACCGAGTCGTTCGCAGGGATCCGTGATTTTCAAATATTCGAAACCGTAGCGGATGGCATCTAAGAGTAAGGACGCTGGCAGCGTCCTCCACGACAACAAACAACGCACTGAACACGCGCAATTACAAACATCAAACGGCGATCATGCTCAAAATCATCCAAGCCAATCAATTCGACCCCCGATCGCTTACGCATTCAATCGATGCAAAAACGATCGGCGAAGCACAATCGATCGTTGACGATATCCGCGCCGGTGGCGAGAAGGCCATACGAAAATTCGCGGCCAAGTTTAACGAACGCACTTCCGACCAACCTCTACTCATCGAGGGCAGTGAACTTGATGCAGCCGTCGAACGCCTGCCAACGAAAGACGTCGAACTACTTCGGCGAGTGGCCAAGCGAATCGAAGATTTCGCAAACGCTCAATTGAATTCGCTTTCAAAAATGGAGACGCCGGTCCTCGGCGGATTTGCTGGGCACACGATCGAACCGATCGAGCGAGTCGGATGCTACGCGCCTGGAGGGCGATATGTACTTCCATCAACAGTCATGATGACGGCCGTTACGGCGCGAGTCGCGGGCTGCAAATCGATTGTTGTTGCTACTCCCAATCCGTCGGACATGATGCTTGCCGCCGCAGCCATTTCCGGAGCGAATCAAGTCCTCGCAACCGGAGGCGCCCATGCGATTGCGGCGATGGCATACGGTTTCAAAAATTTTCAGCGTTGCGATCTGATCGCGGGACCGGGCAATCGATGGGTTACAGCAGCGAAGAAAATTGTTTGCGGTGATTGTGGCATCGACATGCTGGCTGGTCCGTCGGAGTTGGCACTTGTTGCCGACGAGTCTGCGGATCCAGTTACCGTGGCGGCCGATTTACTGGGTCAAGCCGAACATGATGTTGACGCGCGGCCGTTTCTCATTACGACCAGTCGTGAATTTGCAGAATCCGTTAACTCGGAGCTTGAACGACAAGTTGTCCAGCTGCCTTCCGAAGCGACAGCTCGCGAATCGTTGACCAACAATGGCGCCGCGATTGTTTGCAAGTCGATCCAACAAGCGATCGATGTCTGCAACGAAATCGCGCCAGAACATTTAGAGCTGCATCTGGATGAGGCAGAATCAGTGGCGACGCAAATTCGTAGCGCAGGTTGCGTTTTCATCGGTCATCAATCAGCCGAAGTGTTTGGTGACTACGGTGTGGGGCCAAATCATACTTTGCCAACGGCCGGCACCGCCCGCTTCACGGCGGGGCTGAACGTGTTTACTTTTGTTCGCATCAGGACGTGGTTGCGATTGGAAAAATCGCCAACAAGCTTGGTTGAAGATACCGCTCGTTTGGCTGAGATCGAAGGTTTGATCGGTCATCAAAAGTCAGCGCTTCGCAGACGTTAGTGGGTGTCACACAACTCACTAATATCTCGAAAAAATTCAGCACGCATTCGCGGTGTTGACCAAAACCAACCAATCCAGTCTGCGTAACTCACTCCCTGTTGTTTGTTGGTAGCCCAAATATTGTTATCTAATTTGTGACGGTCTGGAAAGAAAAGTGCGCTCGTCCTGACCGGGACAAGTTTAATTTCACCTTCCCAAATCACGACGCCATTTTCATCGAAGATTCGGAGAAAATCATCTGACTTCAAAAAGTAGCCGCGGCCACCATTGATTGCTTCTGCATTCTCATCTGGAATAAAGGTGTAATTGATACGCCCTTCGTACCCTTGTTCCCAATAGCCTGCGAGTTCGCCTTTGATACATTTCTCAGAAGCGATTACCAGAGCTTCCTTTTTAAAGTTGAATAGTCGCAAAGTCAGCTCACTCCTAAACTCAACGCGGTTGGGCAATGGCACCGGTCGATTCAAGTTTGATAAAATTCTGGTGCCACAAAAGGTGCCAGAGCGTACGCGACCGCCATCGCAAATTTGTCTTGTCGCATGACTAATCCGTTTGTCAGCGCACCGGAAGCGCCACCTTTTTGAGCTGTGTGCTTTTCACCCAACACATCATCCATCACTGGACCAAGTTCTTCTCCAGCGAGAATTCGAACGGCCAACAATTTTGGTAAAGGAATTTTTGCAGTGCAGCCGACACTTTCCTGACCATCGCGATGAACGATAGCCACCCATCCCAGCAACATTAGACCGCTCGCTTCCGGATTGACGCCACCTTCGAGACCAACTCCAAATTCTGCATCGGATTGTTGAAGTGCGAGCCTCGCCCGATTTCTCGCACCGCTTACACATTCTTCGTCACTCATTGGCATTTCCGAAACACCCGTTTCTACGGCTGAGCCAACAACTTTGGCGCTCGGCCACTGACGGAGAAACGAAACCTCAACGGCAGCAACTTTGATTGGATTGGTCGAGCCGACGACAACTTGCATGATAGAAAGTGCTCAGGTGTAAGCGATAACAACTGTTATCTTACCGCTGAGGAGATTGGCAAACAACGGCGCGGTAAATCAATTGGAATGCCTTCGTTTCTCTGGTATTGGCAGCCTTCGCTTTCACCAGCCAAGCGAGCTTCGGCAAGTCGTAGTGGCGGGCAAGATCGCCGACAAATCGGAAGGATTTGACATCGGACCGGCCATGAAAATGGGCTCGATTACGAGCCCATTTCTTTCGCTATGCTGCTAATGAAAGCCAGCCGTTGGCTTACTCTTGCTCGACCGGAATCGCGACGACGGCTTCGAGTCGCTCGACAAGCTCTCGCATCTCGGCCAACTCTTCTTGTTGCGTCTCAAGTGCTTTCTGCTGAGCCTTAACCAAGTCGGTCAACTCGGCGACTGTTTCGTCTCTCGCTTCAAGCGACTGGTGCAGACCTTGGATGGCAGCCAAAGCCACTCCATCTTTGTCCATGTACGCGATCGTTTTGTCACCTTGCCCCAAACCAAACGCGGCGTAGAAGTCCTGCGCCATCGGACCCATGTGAGGAAGGTTTTCTTCGTCATGAATATAGTTCCAAGTGGTGATCGGCATATCTACGACTTTCGCCAAGATCTCAGACGGATCAACGTCACGAATGTTCTCTTTCGTATTGCGATCTGAACCACCGATGACGGGACCGTTAGAACGAATGGTTCCGCGAGCAAAAATGTCACCATTGGTTTCAATGATGAAGTTGGGTGACGGAGCCGTTGTAGGTGTCACGAATCGAACTTGACCGACAGGGTTAATCACCATTCCAGGACCACCGCCAGCTTTCTTTAGCGAGAAGCTATTGCCAAAGTTCGCGATTTGCCATTGAGCTCCGGTGATACTTTTGTCGTCCATGTTGAAGAACACACCGCCGTTGTTAATCATGTCCAAGCCAAGTCGGGGAGTGACGGTTGTGCTGACAGATTCTGAACGAATGACCGCACTTCCAGGCTGGCGCACGTGAAGCGGCGCTGTCGGATCCAATGTACCCAGACCGACGCCGTCTGGGTCAATCGCCAAACTCAACCGGGGTGAATCGGCATTGATTCGAAAAATGGAGACGTCCCGATCACCGAAACCATCGAACTCTAGGAACTGCTCTCCAAGAATATTCCTACCGTACCAAAGGCCCATCTCAGCTCCACCACTAACGCCAGTGTTGTCATAGGTCGCGATGTATCCGGAGGTGACATCAAAGTTAATTGATGTCGCATCAATTTCTTGTGCCATTGTTGCCGGGCAAGCAATCCCAAACGCCAAAACTAAAATCAAAATCGGTGAGCATGTTGTTAAAGAAAGTCTCATTGGGTTCTCCGTAGGAAGGGTTATTCTAGAGCGGGTCGCGTGAGGTAGCATTAAACTAACACATCATGTCGCTGATCACAAAAACAATTTCTAACTGGTACGTACTTCTACCCTCTCGTTCTTTTTGGTTGCTTCTCGATACGTATACCTACTCATTCAGCCGCGGTTGAACCTGTCAGTCCAAGTTGAGAACAGGTTCTAATGGAGGTGCGCAATGAAAAAAGTTGATTCAAACACCAGATGGGTTTACGATTTTCGTACAAAACTTTTTGAAGTGGCGAGGTCTGGCGTCGTGCCTGCCGAGCAACGTAAGGTATCCCTGCGAACAAACAGCAACGCGATCCGATCGTGTGTTGGGAGAAAAAATGAATTTGAAAATGTTAAGCGCGGCTTTGTTACTTTCGCTGGTACTGACTTCCGCAGGACAAGCACAACTGAAGGTCGAAAACGAAGTTGGGTTGTCGCGTGTCCTGTCACACGGCGGCGTGATCGAAGAACTCGAATTGACAGAGAACCAGCAAGACAGGCTGCACGGAATGTGGATCGAGGTGCAGCAGGAGTTATCGACCGAGTTTCGAAAGTTTCAAGACAACTACAGCGATCGATTGTCACCTGAAGCGTTAGCCGAATTGAAAGAACAATTGAGACTGAATATTGAACTGGTTCGTGAGCGCGAATTCAAGCGACTCTCTGACACCTTGGAACCCGAGCAGATGGATCGGCTAAAACAGATTCGTGTCCAACTGCTCAAGCGTGATAGTAATGGAATGGCCGCAATTGCTTACGAACTCGAGCTTACTGAGAAACAGGTCGGCCAGATCAGTAAACTTGGACAAAAATGGCAAGCGGAAGTCAGAAAAGCAATGAATCCAGAACGCGGCAGCCAACTGACTCAAGTTGAAATTTCGGAACGCGTCAAAGTGGCTAAAGAACAAGCTCAACAGGAACTTCTTGAACTGTTAACAGCCGAACAGCGCACCAAGCTTGCGGAGCTCGAAGGCGAGCCGTACGAGTTTCACACTTCGGAGAACAAAGCCGAACGGATGGCGCGGAAGGCCGAAGAAGAGGGTAAATCCGTCGAGGCGACTGATACGGAATCCGATTCATCGGCAGAGACGAATCCTGAATCGAAACCAAAGAAATGATCTAGAGCCGGTTTCAAATCCAAAAACCCCTCATGCACTGGCCAAACCGGTTTTGAGGCCTTTGCCTACCAGCAGAAGGCATTACTACATCTCATTGCTGCGGTATCCATGGCAACTCACGACGGCTTTTAGTATCGTGTCTGTCATGAACGTGACGGAATTTGCGGAACAGATTGTCTTCGGGAAAACGCTCGAAGACAAACTTCTTGTTCCGGGCAAACTTACCATTGATCCCAATCGAAAACGGGAAGACCTCGCCAGCCGAGTCAGCGCGTTGGCAACGCCCGGTCGATCTCACGATATGCGGATGCGTCACGACAAGGGTGGGAGTTTAAAACCGCCGAGTGACGACCAGTTGGAAAATGAAAACTCGCGCGGCCAGTTGTTGCACTTCCTTGCCAACCACGAACTGTTGGCGACTGAGCTAATGGCCTTGGTGTTGTTAAAATTTCCCGACGCGCCCCACGCGTTCCGACAAGGCGTTTTAGTCACCTTGCAGGAGGAGCAAGAACATACACGGATGTACATGAAGCGGATGAAAGAATGTGGAGTCGAGTTCGGGAGCTTTCCACTTAGCGGTCAGTTCTGGCGCATCGTCGAACCGATGAAGTCGCCGATGGATTTTGTGTCTCGCCTAAGTCTCACTTTCGAGCAAGCCAATCTTGATTACAGTTTGCACTTCGCCAACGTCTTTCAAAAAATTGGCGATATGCAAACGGCGGAAGTTCTGCAAAAAATTTACACCGACGAAATCGGGCACGTGCAACATGGATTGGAATGGTTTCGTCAATGGAAAGATCCTCAGCTTTCTGACTGGGAGGCGTATCAGGAATCTCTTGAGTTCCCAATGTCGCCACAACGTGGACGCGGTCCGCGCGGCGCGTTCAATCGGGATGGTCGCGTTCAAGCCGGTTTGACGGATGCGTTTATCGATGCGATTGAAGTCTTTCGTCAATCGCGTGGCCGTTCGCCGACGGTCCGCTGGTTTGATCCAGGTGCCGAAGCTGAGTTGGCGGGTGAGTTTTTGTCGGAGCATTCCAAAGAGAGCTCGCTCATAGAGCGGCTGGCGAAAGATCTTGAGCTGGTCATGTTGGCGATGTCACGGCAGGACGATGTGCTTTTGGTTCATCGTATGCCTTCTCGCGAGATTAGAAAACATTTGATCGATGCCGGTCTTGAATTACCGGAATTTATTCTATTTAGTGAACGTGAAAAACTGAACCAGCGACAGCTTCACGATTTTTCACCTTGGTCCTGGACGCCAAACAACCTGAAAGTTGCGGAGCCGTTGGCCGCGTCTGCCCATCACGCTCCACAAGCTTGGCGGGAGGAAACGACCAAGCTGTTTCGAAAATCTTGGTCGTCGCAACGATTGAAGCAGTGGACCCTTGAAAGCGAACAAAGCGATGAACATTCGGATTGGTTTTGCGGCGCAGACTGCACGGCGATGCCGATACACTCAGAGGAAGACTTCTCAGAGGCGATCGAGCAAATAGCCGCGCGTGGATACACTCGCGCAATTTTCAAGCGTGACCTGGCGGCTTCCGGGCGCGGCCAACGGCGATTCGACTGTCATGGAAAACTTAGTGATCAGGACAAGGCATGGATTCAATCGGAATTTCGCAATTCGGGCAATCAATCAAGTCAATGCGACTTGGAACCGGTCGCCGTCGTGGAACCTGAGCTTGATCGATTGGTTGATCTTTCATTTCTGTGGCACTTGCCGCGCGACTCTGAAACTGCGAAGTATCTTGGCTGGACGCGACCACTGGTTGCCGCCGGTCGACGTTTCGCCGGAACACTGCTGGGCAATCCGTTTGAAAATTGCGATCCCGCTTTGAAACGTTTTCTGTTGGAAGACCGGGCTATCAAATTGCAAACGATTGCTGACTGGCTGGAGTCGCGCGTCACCAGCGAACTTATCTCCAAAAGGTTTGTTGGTCATTTTGGAATCGACGCGTTTGTTTACCGTGATCGCGAGGGAGCATTTAAAGTTAAGCCGCTCGTCGAATTGAATCCACGAATGACGATGGGTCACGTGGCTTTGAATTTGCAGAAACGATTAGCTCCCGGTGCAATTGCCGTGTTTCGTTTGTTGACGATCGATCAATGGCACGGTACTCAATCTGCGCTTGATGAGATCCCGTTTTCCGTTTCGCACGACGGACATTGGCAATCGGGGGTCGTTCGGTTGAGCGAATCAGACAGCAATTCCAAATTGATTGCCGTGATGTTGATTGGTGAGCAAGCAATGGCGCTCGCCGAAACCGTCTAAGCAGACGAATTTTTCCTAGTGAATTAGACATCAATAATACTGGAAGGTGCCCAATTTCACCTTTTGGCCTGTGTTCGAGGCTAAAAAGCGCGAGCCAAACACTATAATAGTTTTCCCCAACTGCTGCCCTCTGGTAACCATCAGGATACAAACATGCCTAAAAATTCTTCATCGTCTCGCAACCTGAAGCGTTCAGCCAAAAAACCTTTGATGGGTCGGTCCAAATCATCTCAAAAACGGACTGCATTCGACAACCAGTTCTCTTATGAGAAACTGGAACCTAAAAACCTGTTAGCTGGTGATCTTGGATTTGCTTGTGATTCATTGCTGGTCGCCAAAGCCACGACACCTACCACTTCAGTCGATCAGGTTTGGCAATCAGTTTCAAAAGATGTTTTGCAAACCGCACAGGGTACCAACTATATCAAAGCCAGCGACTTCGGCTTGTTCGATATCGACGAAGCCAATTTGCAAGAGCTGTTGAGCGATGCTCCGCTTGAGTTCACGGATGGCTATCGGGAGAACGCAATCACGCTTTCCGTTCCGGCTCCTGACCAAACGTTCCGTCGTTTCGCCATCGTTGAAGCTCCAATCATGGAGCAAGAGTTGGCTGAAAAATACTCGAACATCAAAACGTATCGCGGCGTCGGAATCGATAACCCGAGCGACACCATCCGTTTGGACTTTACACCTCAAGGATTCCACGCTGCCGTTCGTAGTGCTGTTTCCGGCGACTACTACGTCGATCCGTATTTCCATTTGGATACCAGTCTCTACATGAGTTATTACTCAGGAGACTTACAGGTTGACCCAGACAGAATTGGCGAACGGTTAGTCCTCGACCCTGACGAGCTGGGTCATAAAGACGATGGTGACAAAGAGGACCCGGCTGGTCCAGCTGAAGACGGACCTTTTGGCAGCCAGCTGCGAACATACCAACTGGCAGTTGCCGCAACGGGAGAGTACACGGCATTTCATGGTGGCACCGTTGCCGCTGGCCAAGCCGCGATCGTGACTTCGATCAACCGCGTTGTCGGAATCTATGAAAACGATGTGGCAGTTCGTATGATCCTCGTCAACAATAACGACGACCTTGTTTTCACCAACGCTTCAACCGACCCCTACACCAACAACAACGGTGGCGCGATGTTGTCGCAAAACCAGACAACCGTTGATTCGGTGATTGGAAGTGCCAACTACGATGTTGGACATGTGTTCAGCACCGGTGGTGGTGGAGTGGCGTTTCTTGGAGTGATTGGTCAAAACGGATCCAAAGCCGGTGGCGTGACTGGATTGCCAAGTCCCATTGGCGATCCATTTAATGTTGATTATGTCGCTCATGAACTGGGCCACCAGTTTGGTGCGACGCATACGTTTAATGGAGACAGCGGCAGCTGCGCAGGTGGCAACCGAACAGGAGCTACTGCCTACGAACCAGGAAGCGGTTCGACCATCATGGGTTACGCGGGTATTTGTGGAAACGACAATCTCCAATCAAACAGTCATGCGTTTTTTCATTCGGCCAGCCTCGACGACATTATTAATGAGATCACCACAGGAACCGGGCAGTCGTCAGCCACGATTACCAATACGGGCGATGCAATCCCAACCGTCAATGGGGGTCAAAACTTTGTGATTCCTGATCAAACTCCATTCGAACTGACGGCTGTTGGGGCCGATGCCGACTCTGGCGACACATTGACTTACTCTTGGGAACAACGCGACCTAGGAGCTCAACGTGACTTGAGCGCAGGTGACAATGGAAGTAGCCCTCTCTTCCGAACCTGGGAACCCACAACCAACCCGACACGCAGCTTCCCGCAGCTTTCAAGTGTACTAGCTGGTAACACTGCACCGCTTGGAGAGCAGCTGCCGACGACCAACTGGAACAGCATGGATTTCCGAGTCGTCGTGCGTGACAATGCCTTCGCCCACAATACTGACGACATTTCATTGCAAGTTGTTAACGCGGGTTCCGGATTTTCAATCACCAGTCAAAACTCGGCAACTGATTGGCAAGTCGGTGACACTGAGACCATCACTTGGAACGTATCTGGGACCAATGCAAACGGTATCAACGTATCCAACGTTGACATTCTGTGGTCGTCTGATGGCGGAGTAACTTTTGACACAACGCTTGTCGCAAATGTTGCCAACGACGGTTCACAAACAATTACCGTCCCGTCAGTGGCGACAGCGACGGGTCGCATCAAGATCGTTCCTGTCGGAAATATCTTCTACGACATCAACAACGCCAACATTTCAATTGGTGTCCAGACGACAACGACTCAATACCCTTCAACCGATACACCGCTTGGAATTCCAGATAATAATCCAGGTGGAATTTCCTCAACCATCACGGTTCCCAACGATGGAGAAATCATCGACTTGGATTTGCAGTTGAACATTTCTCACACGTGGGATTCTGATTTAACGGCGACGCTAACGGCACCTGACGGCACGGTCTTCACGTTGTTTTCTGGGGTCGGTGGCGACGGCGACAACTTCACCAATACTATTTTTGATGATAGTGCTGCGACATCGATCAACAGCGGATCAGCTCCGTTCAACGGAAGCTTCCAGCCAGTCAGCCCGTTCGGTCCACTCAATGGAACTCAAGCCGTTGGCGATTGGACACTTACAGTCATCGATGGTGCTGGCCAGGACGTAGGAACCCTAAACTCGTGGTCACTGTTCATCAGTTACGCAGTAGCGAACAACACGGACATTACGACGATCGTCGATTCGAACTCGTCAGCCAACACGGTTTCCGAGAGTGCTTCTACCGGAGCAACTGTTGGTATCACGGCGTTTGCAAACGATCCGGATGCATCTGATACCGTCAGTTATGCATTGACTAATACCGCCGGCGGCCGATTTGCAATCAATTCGAGCACCGGTGTTGTTACCGTTGCTGGTGCACTTGATTACGAAACGAACACTTCGCATACGATTGGTGTTCGAGCCACAAGCACTGACACCAGCGTCGTCAATCAAAACTTTACCATCGCCGTCACCAATGATAACGACGCTGTGTTCATCGATCATCAGCTCTTTTACAACGGTTCGTCGTTTGACGATGGAGCTGTTGGCGCTATCGCAACCGACAAATCGGTTTTGCTTCCTGGTCAAACAGCAACATTTGCTAACTACACCAGTTACATCAACGGAATCAATGGATTCGTCATTGACTTGAATGACCTCAATGTTGCTCCAACGCTTGGAACCGTTGGGAACTTCTTTGAATTCCGCGTTGGAAACGACAATACTCCATCGGGATGGGCGACTGCTCCCGCTCCAACAGGACTGACTTACGATACGAATATCGACGCGGCAGGAACCGACCGAATCTATTTGACATGGGCGGACGGCGCAATCGTGAACACTTGGTTGGAAGTTCGAGCGTTGGCAAACGCTTCGACTGGACTTTCAACGCCTGACGTCTCGTACATCGGAAACGCAATCGGAGAGGTTGGCAATTCGACCTCTGATGCCCGAGTCAACTTGGTCGATGTTGGATTGACTCGCGGAAATCAAACTGGTTTTACGACGGCTCTAATTACCAACAACTACGATTTCGACCGGGATGGCCGAGTGAACCTGGTTGATGTTGGACTTGCTCGTGTAAATCAGTCAGGGTTCACATCGGTGAGTCTGATTTCACCACCCGCAAACCGCGGCACGAGCATTGATGGATCGAAGGACTCTGGAACCGACGTTGCTTCGTTCGAGAATTCTGCACTCGATAGCCGCTTTGCTGCCGAGTCAGCCATCGAGCTACAACGCAACAAAGGCAACCTGAATTCAGGCAGCTGGAATCTTGCGGGCAGCCAAACGGTTCAATCGAGCAACGATAACGGCTCGACAATCGACACCGCTAGAAAGTCTGATGAAGTCGCGACGGATGCACTTAACACTGACCGTCTCGCCAGTTTGGATACCGTTTTTGAAGCAGCTTTCTAAATAAGTATCGGCTTACGAACTGATCAGCAAACGCTGTAACACAAGCTTCCCGTGAAAATTCGCGGGGAGCTTTTTTAGTGCTGAGTCACGGGCGAGTTTCTTACCAAGTCAAATCGCCGGAGCTTTGGCCAAACGACTCCGTTTCCACACCTGCCTTGTTGAGCATCGAAACGAACAAGTTACAAAGTGGTGTCCCTTTCTTTTGTGCGATGTAGCGGCCATGCTCGAATCCGCCGCCGGCAAGAAAAGTTGGCAGGTTGTTCGCGTGGTGTGCATTGGCGTTACCCAGGTTGCTTCCAAACAAGATGGATGTGTTGTCCAGCAACGAAGATCCAGATTCTGTTTTGGATTTCATTTCCCCAAGCAAATTCCCAAAGCAACCCATGATCTCTCGTTCGATCTTTTGCAACTGTTGAATCTTGTCTTGATCCTGCCCGTGGTGCGAAAGGTTGTGATGGTTACCGGTAACGCCTTCAACTTTGGGAACCACGTAGTGATCCTGAATCATTACCGAGATAACACGAGACGAATCGGTTTGTACGATCAGTGGAATTAAATCCATCAGCAATTGCGCGCGGCCGATCATGTCGGAGAGATCATGAATGTCATCTGGCTGTTCCACATCGACTTTTGGTTTTTCCTTGTCCATCCATTCCTGCGCTGCACTGATGTTTGTTTCAGTTTGACGTACCGACTCAAAATAATCGTTTAGCAAATGATTGTCGGCCGAACTGGCTTTGCGTTGAAGCGATTTCGCCTGGCTGCCAAGCTCGTCGAGAATACTTTTCCCATCACTTAGCTTTCGCTGTTGCTTTCGGATTTCATCTGGTTTGCCCTGAAGAAAAAGTTGAGCAAACAGATTCGCCGGACTTGTTTGAGCAGGGATCATTACGCCGCCGCTGGTATATGACTGGCTTTGCGATTTGGCGGTCCCCAAAGTCACCGATGGATACCGGGTTGCGTTTCCAAAGTGTTTTGCTGCCAACTGATCGATTGAAATCGTATTCTTGAATCCACCCATGCCCGGTTTGCGAGCCGCAGTTAGCCAAGTCATTTCGCTGTCGTGTGGCTGACGTCCGGTTTGATCCTCGTGCTGGAGTCCAGAGAACAAAGTGAAATCGTTTCGATGTTCTTTCAGAATTTCAAGATACGGTGTCAGCTTATAGTCCGCACCTGGAGAGTTTGGCCAAAGATTGGGCGGGTGCAATCCTAGCGCCGTACAAACAAACACCATCCGCTGAGGCGGCGCTTCATGTGCCATCGCTCCAAAGACAGGATTCATCGATTCCAAAAAAGGCAATGCTATGGCGACGCCAGAAGCTTTGAGTAGCGTTCGTCGATTGATCGGATTCATGTGATTGTCTCAGTGGTTAGACGGAACAAGTGATTCGTTCAGACAAGTGATTCGTTCAGAATAGCGAAATGAAAACTCCAAGTCACAAAAGAAGAACGAATCGCGAATCGAATCCTGACATTTAGACGTGGCTCTTTAATGTCTCACCAACCAAAAACCGTAGTTGTTGGAAAATCATGACCCAACGAGACAACAGAAACTTTCTTCGTGCGCTGTTAAACCGTTCTTGTTTTCAGCTCGGTCACAACTCCATCAAGACGCACATCCCATTCCTGGTTCTCAATCTCATCGATGAACTGCATCTCGTAAGCCATTCCAACAAGAACCGTTTTGCGATCCTCGGATTTGACATCCCGTAAAAACTCAAAGCTCCGATCATAGTAACCTCCGCCAACACCAATCCGATTGCATCGTTCGTCGAACGCGACCAATGGCGTGATGACAAATTCCAATTCATTGGCGGAGACAAGTGAGTTGGCAGGAATGTCAGGCTCTTCGATTCCCATACGATTCTTTTTTGTAGACACGCTACGTGTCCAAGGTGCGAACTTCAACGGTGAAGCTTTGGCCACGATGACTGGCACGAACACTTGCTTGCCTTCTTGAATGGCTCGATCCATCAGCGGCAGTGGATCCGCTTCGCCTTCAAACGGCACATAGCCCGCGATGCACTTGGCTGCTTGATAGGAATCCAGTTCCTGAAATCGTTCTGAAAATTTGTAGCTTGCCTGAACAGCATAATTCTTCGGGATCGCGCCGCGCGATTCCCGAATTTGTTGGCGAATTTGCTTTAAGTCAATAGGTTTGGCCATGGATACTATTTTCAAATGCGGCGTAAACTCTGAGTTCGAATGTTATTTCTTCACTCAAATTGTTCAACCAGACTTTCCTGTCATTTTTAGACGATAGTTTTTTAACAGCGTCGACCAGAACCAAACGGTGCCGACTGCCGATGCAACATGCAGCGTTGGCCGGAGCGGAATTGAATAGCGTCCATAATGCGGCCAGGCAATGCAGGTTGTGATTGTGCTCAGAGCCCAAGACTGCGGCGGGTGGAGATGACTCCGAAGATCGCGCCTAAAAACAATAGACCGTTCAACAGCTGAAGGAAGAACGGTTGCCGATAGAACCCGAGATGACTGATCGCTTTCATCAACACCAGGCCGGGCATTTTTTCTCCGTTGGCCAGTGCCCAATTTTTTGACAACTCGATGCTGTCTTTCGCCAGCCAAAGCTCTTGCTCTGCCAGCGGTAACTGATCGAATCCAGGCTTCGCTTGAGTAATTTTCATTGTCGAATTGGAAACTTCGAGTTGCCAGTTACCAAAGTCATCGTAGGCTTCGTCACAGTGGCCACCAATCAATCCAAATGAACCCGAAGTACCAAACGGGGTAAATCCACCCGTGGTTGAACAATTGCGGATCCAATACGGAGCTGCAACGATCAAGACTCCGATACTGAACGCAGTCACGCCAAAAATCAATCGTTTGCAGTTTCTACCAGTCCAATAGTTGCGCAACAGAAAAACTCCCGAGGCGGCCACGATCAACGGAAACCAAGCGTTCAAATTCGCCCGAACGAGCATTCCGAAACCAAAAAGCAAACCAACGCCCAACCAGAAGCACAACAAATAGGCCGAGCTGGCTGGCGGTTGGCCATCATCTTTCGGTTGTAATAACGATCGCCCATCCTGCGCCTCGCGATGGGTCCAGAGAACGCATGCTGAAAACACGGCGCAAACAATCGCTGTCCCTAAGGCTTCGGTCATAAACCTCCCAGCCGTCTGAAGTACAAATCCATCCGCTGAAATCGTTGCCAAAGACAATACAGCAGCGAGGCGACCATGAAAGCGGTGAACCAGAGTGATCAACCATGTCAACGAAAGCGCCAACACCAAAACATTAGCACAGCGTACCAACAAAAATTTTCGGCCGAACAAACGATAGATAACTGCGGTCATCATCGGGAAACCGGGCGAGCGCGATGTCGTTAGCCCGTTCTCAGTGCGACACAAAATCCATTCGTGCTGCTGGTCTACGTTGGTATCTGCGTAGGGCTTTTGCCATTGCTCGTCGGTGAAGTTAAACCGAATCCCTTCGCCTCGTTCAAGGTGGTAGGCGATATTTTCAAAGTAAACATCATCCCCCATCGACCCGGTCGGACCGGTCAACGATTCAGTACCAACCAGACACCAGCATAATATCACCAAACACAGGATGGTGAATATCAAGAACGAATACTGCGGGGAGGGTTTTTGCATGCAAGGAATTCAGAGAGTCGTTGGGTTGGCGACACGTCGCAGTCGTCAAAGTGCCATTTCTCTTTGAGTGTGGGGACCCACGATACCAACGTTGCTTGTCGATTGGATCGTGCGAGTCATAGAAAATCGCCCAGTCGGTCATCAAGCTCAACGCGGGTCAATGATTCTCAAGCTATTCTCATCGATCCAACGGTCGACTTCATGTTCGAAATCACGTAAACATTTTTCCATTTCATCACGATAGCCGGCACTGACTCGTCCAAGCTCCCAAGTTTGCACATCGGAAATCGTCCACGCGCCAGCGCTGCCCAAGCGAGTAACTCGGTAGGCAAAGGGGGTCGAGTCCTTCCATCGACCGCGGTAATAGTAGACCTTTCTTCCGCCGTTATCGCTCGCGGTTTCGGTCTTCGTTTTCTCAAAACCGTGTTCGGTCAACCACCCGTCAAGCTTATCGAGAAACGCGTCAGCATCGCTCAGCTCGAAGGCGAAATTGACAACGCGATGTGATCTCAACGTTGTGACAGTGAGAAGATCACGTCCAAGCCAGACGGCGACCAAGCACCCAACCGCGATTACCAACAGGCATAAATGCGATCTTTGCATTGACTAGCGCAATTCTATTATGGACGGCAACTGCAGTGGTGCTGCGGCACAGCCTTACTTGTCGCCACTAACACTTTCTGAGTAGGCCTGAATCTCAGCTTCATCGAGTAGCCGGTCGTTGTTCTTGTCGGCAGTTGACATGATCGAACGTAAATAACCCGGCAATTCACTGCGAGTCAGTTTGCCGTCTTTGTTCCGATCAAACGTATAAAGCTGCTTCATGGTTTCGTTGCTGTATGTTCTTTCAGGCTGAGCCGTCGCTCCTCCATCGGACTTGGCGGCAGTGTTTCCACCAGGCTGATTGGTACCCATTTCGCGATCAACATTCGTTTGAGCACGATTGAAGTCAAGTTCGTCGGCTGACAATTGTCCGTCGCGATTCCAATCCATCTCGTGGAGGATTCTCGAGATCGTATCGAGCTCCTCCCATGAAAGTTCGCCGTCATTGTTTAAGTCTGCGATGCGCAGCAGTGGGTTGGTACGAATCAAGTTGTCCGAATTGCCGCCGGCTTGTTGGGATCCGTTATTTGCCCCCGGTCCTGCTGTTCCGGCATTGGTGCTGACTGGTACTGATGTATCTCGCGGTGCACCTTGTGAGATCCAAGCAGACACCAAATCCACATCTGCTTGTCCGAGCGGATCTGACTGCTTGGGCATTTTCGCCGCAAGCTTGCCGTTTTGATCATGCGGAGTGATCAACTCAAGGAGATAACTTTCTTCCGGCTTGCCTTTAACAATTGGAGTGTTTCCGCTTTTTCCCGGGACGAACAGGCTGTCAAATTCCGACATTGCATAGCCGCCTTTTGCAGAACCTGCTTTGTGGCATCGCATGCAGTTAACCATGAACAAAGGTTGAATATGTTCGGAATAACCGATTGGCTCGTCGTTCGACTGGTCCTGCTGGGCAATCCCATCCGTCGTACACAAACAAACCAAAAATGTCGTTAACGCGACCATCGCCAAATGACGCATGATAAACCTCGACGCAAAAAACGGAACAGAGACATGCTCCACTTTCAAATCAATAGTACGGAGTACAACACGTGAAATGTAAGTGGAATGGAAAGTACTGGCTATATTGTTACTTGTTGACCGTTAATAACGAATGCCATTGTTGTTATTCTATGTTGGGGAACTTCGCATTTCAGTTTTCACTTTGCGAAAGTTCTCAAAATGGTCCGAAAATAATCATGGCAGCATTTTTCCAGCATTTTGAGCTCCAAAATCCAGAACATTCCCGTTAACAGTGGCACAAATGACTCCATCGAAAAGCAAATCAAATGAGCTCGCGTGAAAATAAAGATGAGAAACTTGCGCTGGACCGGCGAAAATTTATTGCCACAACGTCCGCGGTTGCCGTCGGAGCGGCGCTGAGCGGCGCGGTGAGCACGACATTGGGTTCATCAAATTTCGCTGCAACCGCGACGACACGTTTACCAAATACAGACACGCTGAAATTTTCCGGCCCTGACTCTCTGTTTTATGGACACGAGTGGCAATCTCTCAATCCCGGCTTTTGGAAAATTGAAAACGGTTCGTTGCGGCGACGGGTTTCCAACTTCGGTGATCGCGCGCGATCGACAGGATTTCCATTCCATGCCGCAACTCATGGTTGGAAATTTGAAACAGAATACGATCCTTCGTTGTTGCCCGGTTTGGTCTACTGGTCTCAGTGGAAATTGAAAAACAAGTTTTCGGTGTCCGCAAAATTCACTTATCGGGCAGCTCGTCCTGAGCCCAAAGACGGCGACGACGCGAAATGGAAAATGTACCGCGATGGTTTCGGCCAAATGGGCATAGCCATCGGCGCCAAGAACTTACAAGAAAGCTACACACAGATTATCAATGTGTTGCAAGTTGTTTGGTCAGATGACCAACAACTAAAGCTGGTCGTTCCAAATTCAAAAAACAAAAACGGGAAACCCCAAGCCGAACTCTCCGATTCAGTCGCCACAGTCAATCTTGAACCTGGAGCTGAATGCGATCTTCTTGTGTCTGTTGAACCCATCAACGAGAACAAATCCAAACTCGTGGGAACTTTGACGTTCAACGACAAAGAATTTTCGATCGAACAGGAAGTTCCCAATACCCTCGTGGAAGGATACTGCGGAGTCACTTCTCAAGGCCTCATCGATTTCGAGGTCAATCAATTTCATGTCGAGCCGTTTGATAATAAACCGCTCGACATTGGAATCACGGATTGCTTTGCCTGCTATCCGTTGGGCGACTCGCTAAAACAAGTTGGCGATCAGTGGGTAGTTAAATTCGTCGGGCTGTTCGCCAGCGACGGAGACAATGTCGAAATCCGCGTATCGGATTCGGAGTCACCGCAAGGTGGTTGGGAAAACGTCCCGGTCGCGGGAAAGGCGCAGATCGTCAACAACAAATGGCGGCGCAATACGGCGATCGTGAATACAACTCTGCCGGTCAATCCCGGTGAAAAGACTTTGTACTACACCGTTTGGAAAGATGGTGTCGACGTGACGGGGGACAACCGAATCGGCACCGACGCATGCGGACCGGGAAGCGGATTTGTCGGTGACGTGCCGAGTCAGGGAACTTATGTGGGTCGGCTTCCACAGCTAGTTGCTCCATACAAACTTTGTGGCTTGAGCTGTCATGCGATCAACAAAGGCTTGCAGCATCGCGACGGTGATGGTTGGAAGATGACAGGCCACAAAGACGATTGGATCATCCGCGATCAACCAACCAAGGAAGCCTATAAACACCTCGAAGAATATGACTTTCAAGTCATGGTCTGGGAAGACGATGTTTGGTACATGGAATTGGTCATGTATCCGCCGAGCACTGATGACGCTTACAAAATCGTGACTCATTCGATTTGCGGACCGACCAGTCGCTGGCAGTTGATGCGACACTGGAACGTGATCAATCCCGGCGATCATGATTATGGAATGGACGACGTGAAAGGCCCCGAACAACTCGCGATTCGTAACGTCGAAGGGCTGGGTCAAGACTGCGACTACATGCGGCGAAATTTTCAGATTGTCCATCACCTGACAACGGGCGCAGAAGAAGTCGACCCGTTGATCAACCCAAAAAAATGGCGCGCTTGGAAAATGCCCAACCGCGACTTTACCTTTATTGTTTGCGATTCCCGATTGTGGCGGAGCAGCCAGGACGTCGACATCTGGGATGATGCGGGTTGGGGAAAATTCAAAAGCCTGTACGACCGAACCGATCCAACAAGAAGTCTGCTTGGTGAAGAACAGTTCGGCTGGCTTCAAGAACAGTTGGCGACGGACTCGTCGCCGTTGATTTGCCTGACAGGTATCTCAGGCATGCATACGATTTGGGCCGGCGCAAAATTTGGCAAGACGCAACCAAGCAAAGACCATCCCATGCATTTCGAACAGCGCGATCGCGTCACTGCCGACTATGCAGGTTGGGTGAAAGCCGGCGCTGACCGCGTGTTGGAACTGCTGGGGTCCCGGCAGGGAATCGCGACGGTCTATGGCGATGTTCACAACGGTTGCGTGATGACCAACAAGCATCACCGGATCATTGAATGTAGTTTTGGGCCAATCGGAAGATCGGGCGGTCGCGGCTTGATCCCCGGATTCGGCCCGGAAATGAAAGACGTTGATGGACGTGAGCTGAACATTCACGCGCTGTACCATGCAAAGTTCTCAGATCCTTCGCAAACGGGACACGGCGAAAACGATCCGTTCTACTGGAACTTTTTGGAAATGGAGTTTGACCCGGCGCACCAAGACCCAAAAATTGGAATGCGGATTCGAAATCTGATCGATCCTCCAACGGAAACACCTCGCGGTGGCGGCGCGCTAGAGACGACGGCTTCACAAACCGGCCGAATTGCGCAGAGCCAGTTGGGCGCTTTCAGTACGTTGGCCAACGCGGACGTTCGTTTCTCCGATGTGCAAGGCAAGCCGATTTGTGCGACACGATCAAATTCTGATGGAGTTGTGGCGGTTCAAATGATGGTCGATGTTCCAGTCGAAACAAAGATCGTGATGACGGCTTTTGACGGAACCAAGAGTGACTCTCGAGTTTTCGCAACGGTCAAAATTTAGAGGACATTTCAAAACCTAAAATCGTGCGATCATCGTAGTGGGATTCGCCAGAATTCCCTTTGTTTTGAAAGCGAGCTGGGACTTCTGGCGAAGTCCACTACAGGTTTTGAAATACCCTCTAGTCAACTCGAAACGAACATGGACGAAGAAGCAACTTACATCTGCGATTCTTGTGGCGAAGAGATCGTGGTCCCAATCGATGTCAGCGAAGGTGGCTTTCAGCAGTACGTCGAAGACTGTCCTGTCTGTTGTAATCCCAACCGTATCTCCGTCGAAATCGACGAAAACGGACAAGCGAGAGCTTGGACCGATCACGCATAAGCGAATGGCTTTTTCCATCCTTGAAGTGGTGCCTATTTTGACGACGCCATCCTCTCTCTAAACCGAGTTTGTCGAACTTCGCAATTGCTTACGAACTGAGCTTTGACTGGATCATCACTCCGGTCGGACTATCGCTTTGTATTGAATTGCCGAACGAATCAATTTAAGCGACTAACTTTTTGACCAAACTCGGAAAATTGTTTTTCCCCGTCTAAAACGTATGTGATTAGCCAGAAGGTGCGCAAGGCTGGTGGCTGACTTGAATGAATCAGCTTGATTGGATTCGACTCAGCAAATCATCCAGCATGATCGCTGTCGCACCCCAGATCTTGCGGTCTTGAAACAAGAAGCAAGGAACATCGCGTGCCCCGCGTGAACTCTCTACCATGGCCAGCCCACGATTGTTTCGGTCAAGCAAATACGTAACAGGAATTTCGATCGTTTCTGCGACTTCTGATTCTTGAAGCGAAAATTTTGGTCGCTTCGAAACCCATCCAATCAGCGGAGTGACCGTAAAATCCGAGGGCGGAATGTAGACTGAGTTAAGCCGACCAACGATTTCAACTTGCTCGGGACTGACACCAATCTCTTCAAACGTCTCACGTAGCGCCGTTTGCTCAGGCGTCTCACCCTCTTCGCAACGTCCGCCGGGAAACGAAATTTGACCTGGGTGATGTCGAAGCGTTTCAGGGCGCCGAGTGAACACCATGCTTGGTTCTGTTGGTTGATCTGCTGATGGAAACATCAACATCAACACGGCTGCCGACTGCCCTTGGCCGGGAAGTTTTGACGGACGTTGGCGAGGACGATGCAGTGCATCGGAGCTCATTTCTGATTGCCACGATTCATCAACGCCTTGCTCTATCGCTGATCGCAGGATCGCTGTCCACGACATGCTTACCAACCACCACTCGCGCCACCGCCGGAAGAACCGCCACCACCAAAGCCGCTTCCACCGCCACCGCCTCCGCCGCCACCGAAGCCACTGCTGCTACTTGAAGACTTTACGATTCTTGGCGTCGCGTAGGTATGACGATCAAAGTAATTGCAATTCGCACACTGTTCGGTGACCTGTACGCGGCCGCCGCTGTACGTCGTCGCTTGAACAATCGTTCTGGAAATTTTCGACCGTGTTTTATATTCACACTGTGGACATCGAGAATAGCGCGTCCAAAGTTTACCGTATCGAATTTTCAACACAGTCTCGCAAGCCAAACAAGCCCAAACGTCGTAGTCGACGCTACCAATGCGTTCTTCAATTCTTTCTGGCGGATCGAGAAACGCATCGTCTTGAACTTCGTCCAGCAGAACTTGCTTTTGGTGACACTCGTCACAGTAGCGCGAGCGGTAGCGAGCCCAGTAGCGGCCGCCAAAGACGGTTGCAATTCCGCCAAGCCCCAGTGCTCCCAGAAGCCATGGCATCAACTTCACCCGCTGTTTGTGCCTGCGAAGTTTGGCGCGATTAAGTTTCGCGCTGGGCAGTTCAGGCGGCGCATCCAGGTCGGCGACAGCATAAATTCTTGTTGCACAACTTCGGATGCCTTCGTACATCGCGCTGTCGGGATCGCCATTGCGAAAGTTCGGAATCACATTGTTGTCCATGACTTGTTGGGCAACACGTATTTGTTCCGGCGAGTCGATGCCCGAACCCAGCACAATTTCAGCTTGCCGATCTTTCATGGCAGCAAACAACAAAATGCCGTTGTTCTTGAATGATCCACCGACTCCCCAATGATTGAACAAGTCAGTCGCAAACTGGCGATGATGTTTTCCGTTTGTCGTATTGATCACAACGACGGTCATCTCGCGACCAATACGCTGATTGACTTCTTCGCAAACCTGACTGATATGCTCAACCGCTTCGACGGACAATGAGCCGGTCAAATCCGTAACCCAACCGTCTGGTCGCGGCGACGGGATATCGTAAGGATGCTGCTGCGCGTCCACCGCATTGTCAATTGGCAACGCAATGAACAGGACAAAACCCATGATCAAGCATACGACGATCCGGGGCAACAAATTTATGGCTGAGGTCATTGGCGAGTGATCGAAAGAAAGTTCTCCAGATAAATTTCCTGACAGTTCATCCGGTATCATCAATTTACGCGTTTAGAGCCCCACGGACAAACGCGATTCGAACCTGCCGTCCAATATTTCCCAGACATTTGGCCAAAATGCGACGACGATCGACAAATGCGTAAAGCTTTTCAATTCCCGTTCAGTTGGAGATTCGTTCTTCTCCATCACTATTGAACAGGCTTTCCACGACAAAGCTTTAGCCGCGGACAGCAATTCTCTTCCATTTGCACGTCGATTGAGTTGGACAAAAATATCAATCGGAAATTATTGACACCAACGCGAAACAAATTACTTTATCACCGTCAGTCACGTCGAACACCATGCGAAGGATACACACCATGAGATACTCGGTACTTCTTTTTACGTTTGCATTTTTCTCCTGTTCGATTTTCGCCTGCCCTGAATCAGAAGCGCAAATCATCTACGGAAACAGTCCGAGTTACGGAACCAGTCCGAGTTACGGAACCAGTCCCTATTGGGATCGACTGAGCAACCCCGTTGTCGCGACGCCGCGTTACTATCCCTACGTGATTGCCAGACCGGCAGATCGAATTTGGCTGCAGCAGATGCCGATCGAGCAGCGCCCTAATCGACCGTTGCATTTTTGGGGCAACACGGCACGTCGTCGATCGGAGTTTTCACTTCCCGTTTTCTCACCAATGAATAGCTTTTCACTAAACCGAACTGGCGGCCTGTTTCGCCGCTAAGGAAACCGCCTAACATGAGCAATGAATTAAACCCCTATTCCTCTCCAGGTTCAATTGATCCCTCGGAGCCGCTCATAGGCCGGCGCGATTTGGATCGAGCAGGACTGTTGGCAACGGCCCGGGGCTTAAGCGTTTTCTATTGGGGCATCATTGTCTTGGTCGTTACGGTCCTGGCATTGGCCTTGGCGATGTTGCTTCCATCCATTGTGATATTCATGTTTTTTGGCATTGTGTGCGGAGCATTCATGATGGTCATCGGAATGGCGATGTGTATCGCCGTCCCACGAGAAACCAATGGGCGTGGATTAATCATTGGCAGCCTGGTTTGTCAAATCGTCAATGTATCTGCGAGCGTTTTTGAGGGGCTGATTCCAGACCTTCCAGTCTATTTCAGTCTTGTCGCAAATCTCCTTGGCTTGGTTGGCAATGTTCTGTTTCTGATGTTTCTGCGATGCGTCGCACTTTATATCGGTCGCCAAGATCTGGCGAAACGCTCCATCGTCATCATCGTGATGATTGTGGCTCTTATTCCTATTGCGATCGGCGCAGGTGTCGCCGCCGCGACCATGGGAGAAGTTGGTTGGATCGTGCTTGGCGCAACGGGCATCTTCGCCCTGGTAACTTTTGTGATGTTCGTCAATTTGATTAACGAATCTCGAAAGGCAATCAAGGCAGTTGCGGAAAGCTCGGAACCTACAAAGCCGGCTTTGCAGTAACGCGTCCGATAGATTCAAATCGTTGCCGGATAAAGTTCAACCCGCTGGCGAAGGGTTGCAGGCGACACGACAAACAACCAACAACTAGCTGCCAAAGCCATTTTGCTTGGAGAGTCTAACTCGGTGTTTTTGGTACTTTTCGATGAAGCCACCAAACGGATCGAACACCCGCGCGTCGAGATCAACGTCATCGGGATGAACCGGAAGTCGATACGGCGGCGACAGGTTACCCTGCTTCTTCGTCGAAAGTGCCCCACGAGACCGGCTCTGAATAAACGCCATCCACATGCGATCCGGTCCCACACCAAGCGTTTTGGTTTCCACGTCTGCTTGAAAAGCATCCGGGTGCAGTGGTGCCAAATGAAAAGTAAACAGCGTGAAAGAAACAAAAGCCAGCGCAAGCCAAATCGAAAAAATCGATCGGCCAACCAATTCGGTCACATAGTCAAACTCAAGTTTGTATTTTGACAAGCTATCGGTGAACGCGCGGCAAACGACAAACGAACCCAGAAAAATCAACCAGATCGACAAAAACTCGGTCAGCCCCTCGTAGCCTGACATTTGATTGGCTAAGTCGATTCCCGCGTTCTCGTAGAAACTGGACGCGATTAACGCCGAGATAAAAAAGTTGATCAGCGTTAGAAAATTACTCCACAGCCCAAACCACCAGGTGGAGGCGGGAATAAGAATTAGCAGGAGGATGACTGTGATGATTACCATGATGTTTGTCGTTGTGTTTTGTCTTCGGCAATTTGCCAAGTAAAAATATTGCCAGTGAAATCAGGCTTTCAGGATTCTTTGAAGCTCTTCAACGGAAGTTATCCCGCGAGCGACGAGTACTGCGCCTTCCTGGCGAATGGTGATGTGTCGATTTTGTCGAGCAATGTTAAGCAAGACATCCAGCTGCGGCTTTTGCACAATCGCTTTTCGCAACTGGTCGTTGACCGCCAGTGTTTCAAAAACGCCGGTGCGGCCCTTGTAGCCGATTCCACCACAGTCACTGCAAGGCTCAATTTCGTTTTCTTCTTCGTCAACCATTCCAGGTTGAAAAACGAATGGCTTAAACAATTCAGTCACTCGACCGGGCGGCAAGCCAAGGTTGTGAAGCAGTTGCGTGTGCGGTTGATAGCCAACTTTGCAATTGTCGCAAAGCTTTCGAATCAAGCGCATACAAACAACAACCTTGAGTAATTCTGCGAACTTGGCCGGATCGGGCTTTAATGACAACACTCGCAAAACGGTATCAAGAGAGTTCTTGCCCGGCGCTCTGAGAAACAGCGGGATGTTCTGATCTTTGGCAATCCCGTTAAATTGATCCAACATAGGACCGTCCGGAATTTCATTAAACGCCAACACGTTGGGCTCTTTCAACAACAACTGCGGAATCGGCGTCATCGGGTTTTCGCCTTTGCTACGATCAAACGTGATCGAAGTCACGTTGATGACTTCCTGTTCAACTTCGGTGACTTCTTCGATCACGAAATAATCTTTTGTCAGGCGATCGCACGCGTTCAAAATGGCACGCCAGTTTGAGGTATAGCCTTCACCGGGAATTGCGGTCGACAAGATGACTCCCGCTTCCTCGTCTTTCAAATACGGAGCAAGCTTTTCCTGCATGCTCTCTCGCATTCCAAGATCATCCAACGTCTCCATCGGAGGCTTTTTGTAGTCCAGGTAGACGGCGACACGTTCACCCGTCTTGATTCCTTGAGAAACGATCTTGAATTTTTGTTTGCTCTTGAGGTATTCCGTTTGGAACTTACCCGTTTGTTTGTTGCGGCGATCGCGATAGTCCATTCCGGCTAACTGCTTGATCGTAGCCAACATGTAGTCGCCTGACTCGCGATCCATCGGCGCGCCAGCATGCCAAAGGCCATCGATTCGAAATCGAATCGCGACTTGCTGAGGCGTAAAATCCAGCACCGTTACGTCTGCATCTTTGTGGATCGTTTCAGCAATCAGGCTCGCAGAAGCTGGAAAACCAGGAGAAGGCTTAACCAGTTTAAGGTTTTCCTTTTGCTCTTTTTCAGATTCACCAGCAGGTACAAACTGAACTGGCGGAATGTATTGTTCGTCGCGACTCATAAATTATCTAATGCCTATTTCTTCAGAACTTCTTGAATTTCGGCTAACGACGTAATACCCAACAGCACCAGCTTGTAGGCCGATTGGCTGAGCGGGATTTTCGATTTCGACTTAACTGCAGCTGACTCAACGTTTTCTACCGTGGGCGCTTTCTTCAGAGTGTCACGAATCGCTTGATTAACGAGAATCATTTCGAAAGCGGCGATGCGGCCAATGTAACCGATTCCGCCGCACGTATTGCACGGTGGAAATTCGATCTCGTTTCCTTTTTCATCGACTCGTTGTTCGGGAGGTGGCAACTTCCAAGGTCGGCACAGTGTCTGTTGCTTGCTCGGGTCACCACCCAGTTTTTTGATTAACTCTGGCTTAACCTGAATTTCCTGTTTGCAGTCATTGCACAAGCGACGGACCAGCCGCTGACATGTGACTTGCTTTAATGCTTGAGCCAAATCATCCCGGTTGCCACAAATGGCAAAGACTTTCATCAAAGCCTGCGCCGACGACTTTGCATTGGCACGCAACCAAACCGCCCGATCCTGTTTGATGGCTTGCGCCGACAACACGTCGAGCACCGCTCCGCTTCCCAGCTGAGGTACAGCAAGCGAATCCGGTTGCGACAAAAGTGCTCGATTCAAAACTTCCAGTTGAGACTCGTCTCCTGTTTCTTTTTCACGGTCGTAACGCCTGACGACGATGTTTTCGACATCGGTTTCATTTTCGTCCGTCGCGATAATTCCGACATTGTCTCGTGTCAAACGATCAGAAGATACCAACACGCCTTGCCACGTTGTCGTCAGGCCTTGCCCGGCAGGCGCCGAAACGATTGTAATTCCTGGCTTGTTAAGTTCGGGTACGAAACGTTTCTCCATTGAAGGAAACATGCCGAGCTTTTTCAACGGCAAAATGGCGCCAGACTTCCGCAGAAACTTTAGCTGGACTTGTTCGCCAGTCTTGACGCCGCGCGATACCGTGTTGACGTCGATTTTCCCGAGATCCATTTTGGCGGAAAATCGTCCGATTTGTTGTTGCTTCCGCTCAGCCGGGTTCATACCCGCCAAATGCTTTAAGCTGACCAGCACCGCGTCGCCTTCGATTCGATCCATCGGATCCATTTTGTGCCAAGAACCATCGACCAACAGTCGTGGCGAAACACTTGTCTGTGTGTAATCCATGACGACGACATCGGCTCGCTTGAACATCGATTCATAGATTAACTCTTTCAATTTCGGATAGCCATCTGACTGACGAGCCATGATCAGATTGGATTGCTGTTCCGTTTCGTCGGCGCCGGCTGGTGTAAATTTGACATCAATCCCTTGATCCTGTTCGAGCGCTTCCATGACCGGACCGTCGCTGCCTTTACCAGTCGCCGCTTGCCTCACCTCGGCGTTGGCTTTCATTTTGCTGCGGCGCATTAATCGGTACGTCAGCCACGGCAAAATCGCACAACAAACAAACACTGGATACCCGATCCAAAATGTTGGCAGTGAAATGGCAATAAAGAATCCGATCAAGCAACTAAGCAAGTTGATGGGGTTCCAGATTTCCGGTTTCATCTGAGTCAGCTCGGCGATTCTGACTGAGTCTTTGTGGATCCAGTTCGCAAGCCACACCCAGAAGAAAAACGTGATCGCGACCAACCCGATCTTGACCGCCGAGAGATAGCCGCCGGGTCCGCGAGTCAGCGCAAGGAGTGCTGAGTCAGTGATCGAAAAACTGGTGCCGGGCTGGGCAGCAACTGCAGTCTCACTGGAGGCAACCAACGCGGATGCGACAAAGGCTCCGGCGAAAAGCAAAAGTAGCAGGATTCGTCGAAGCATTAACAGTTCCGGTTGCATTCTCTAAGGATCGGGCACAACGCGACTTAACGCGAACAAATGGAAAGCCTCCAACGGAGGCTTAATCTTCCAATAAAGCTTTTCTTCCAACAACAGCTTAATCTGCAAGTCCAACAATTCTACTTAAGATCGATTCCATCATTATCAAAAACTTAAAACTGTCGGAGACAAAAGAAAAGTTTGTGTTAGATGATACCCGGTTGAGATACGTTGATCCCTTTGAGCTTCATCTTCAATTCTTCTTTGTTTGGCGCGACCTGGAAAGCGGTTGGGCGATCGATCAACTCTTTATCGATCAGATCCTTGAGGCTCTTGGTAAAGTCCTGCATGCCTTCTTCTTCACCGATTCGAATCGCGTCGGAAAGGTTGTGATCCTTTTCTTCCAAAATCAGCTTACGAACAGTTGGATTGAATGTCATCAATTCACAGGTCGGCACACGACCAACACCAGGCTTGATCGATTTCAAAAGTTTCTGGGCCACAATGGCTTTCATGTTCATCGCAATCGCACCACGAATCGCGCCGTGCATTTCTTCCGGGAACAAGTCCAGAATACGACCGATCGTTGACGGAGCGGTTGACGCGTGAATCGTACCGAACACGAGGTGGCCGGTTTCCGCCGCGTGAATCGCCGTCATAAATGTTTCTTCGTCTCGAAGCTCACCGACGAGGATGATATCAGGATCTTCACGAACCGCGTGTTTCATCCCGACGCCAAAGTCAACAACGTCGATGCCGACTTCGCGTTGGTTGATCAAGCATTTGTCATCGGTGAAGACAAATTCAATCGGATCTTCAAGCGTCAAAATATGTTTCGAATAGATTCGGTTGATGTAGTTCAACATCGAAGCGATCGTCGTACTCTTACCAGAACCCGTGACTCCAGCCAGCAGAATCATGCCTTGCTCGAAATGACAAAGCGGTTCAATTGATTCGGGCAGGTAAAGACCTTCGAAGTTCGGAATGAAGTTGTTCACACGACGGGCAACCAAGCCGATCTTTCCCAGCTGTTGCAACATGTTGACACGAAAACGCCAATTCGTCCCATCAACATCGACGGTGTAAGCAAAGTCAGCACCACCTTCTTCATCGAAAATTTTTCGTGTTCGGTCGTTCATCATCGGAAACAGCAACTCAGCCATTTCACGAACTTCGATCGGCTCTCGATTGAGAGGCTTGAGCGTTCCGTTAACACGAATGATTGGCGGCTTGCCAACTTTCATGTGCAAGTCACTACCTTCGAGCTTTACCAGTGCGCGGAAGTATTTATTAACTTCACGCTCTTCCAAACCCATGGTGAACCGTTCGATCATTTGCTGAACGACAGCATCATCGTCAGTGGACTTGGCGCCATCCATTGTCTCGGCTTGGCCGTTGGAGTTCTTGTCCGTTTTCTTTTCTTTTTTTTCCGTTTTCATTGCTTTGTCCTATTCTGGTACCTGCGTTGTGACATACCTGGAAGGCGGGATCGGCTGTCACTGATCTCGTGGCTGCAAAAGTCGAGCTGTTCAATCCAAGGAGGAAATGGTCCGTTCGGATGGGCGCGGCACCTTCGGCTTGTCCCTAGCTGATTCCGTTGTTCGCTTGCAGACGATGAGACCGCAATTGATATTCCCAGATCCGTTCAAAGGTTCGTTCCGGGCGGAAAAAGCCGATGTTTTACTTTAAGCAGGCTGCTGGATAGGGTCAACCAATCGCTGAATTCTACCCCATTTTCGGTCATAATCGTACGATGAAATCCGTTTATCAGGATTGTTCGGCAGCAAGCCCTGTTTCGAGTGTATCCCAACATTCGACATTTGGTTCAGTTGACTTAAACGTAGACACCAAAAGACGCCAACGAATGGCCGATCCAAGACAAATTCCAACAACGGACATCCGAGGTGGCAACGATGGCTGGACTCAATCCAATCGAAACCGACCCTTCAACGGATGTGGTTAGCACGTCGGAAACCCTGAAAGTGCGTTTCAAGTTTCGGCTCAACGAACGGCTCAAGACGCGACGGATTCGGATCGGCGAATCAATCCGGAACCTGATTGGTTTTCCGCCAAAGGCGCGTGGTACTTCACATTGGTGTTGTTCGTGACCTAGTTGGTGACGATGCCGTTTTGCATGCCTGGTCCAACAGTCTTAGGGCTAACTTCCATCGCTTAAAATGGCCCTGTAGTGGCTTCTCGTCTCGCCGCCAGATATCGGCTTGACTAAAACCATCACGAACGATCAGCTATGATTCCTGAAATAAGCACCCACGACCGCCAACCTCTAAACTTCACGAAAACCGTCATGGATTCCGAACTTAACGACCGCTCGATCGAAATTCGTCATCGTATCACTCAGCTACGAGACAGTCTTTGACTACGACCAGCGGATGAAACAAGTCGCACAAATCGAAGACCAAATGGCGGCCCCCGATTTCTGGGACGATCAGGAAAAAGCTCAAGAGACGGTTGCTCAACTCAAATCAGTCAAATCGATTGTCAACCCGCTGTCGGAACTAGTTGGTTCGGGCGAAGACTTGACTGCCTTGATCGAGATGGCGGAAGACGACGAGTCGGTAGAGCCGGAAATTAAATCCGAGCTGGACCGGATCGAAAAATCCGTCGAAGACCTCGAGTTAAAAGCACTCCTTAATGGCCCGCATGATGCCTGCGGCGCGATTCTGACGATCCACGCGCGCGACGGTGGAACCGACGCCAACGACTGGGCGGAGATGATGTTACGCATGTATTCGTTGTGGGCACAAAAAAATGATTATGCGATCGAGCTGCTCGACAAACAAGACAATGATGAAGCCGGAATCAATAACGCCTCGCTCGTGATTCGCGGCCCGATGGCTTACGGATATCTAAAAGGTGAGAGAGGCGTGCATCGCTTGGTTCGCATCAGTCCATACAACTCGGAAGGCAAGCGGCAGACAAGCTTCTCCGCCGTCGATGTGACTCCGGAAATTTCTGATGCCGTCGAAATCGAGATCGAAGAAAAAGATGTCCGCGTCGATACTTATCGAGCCAGTGGAGCCGGTGGCCAACACGTCAATAAAACCGATAGCGCCATCCGGCTGACGCACATGCCAACCAATACGGTTGTCCAATGTCAAACTCAACGCAGCCAACACAAGAACCGAGCCCAAGCTTGGAAGATGCTTCGCGCTGCATTGGCGCGAGTCGAAGAAGAGAAACGGGCAGCCGAAAGTACCGATGCATATCAGAACAAAGCGTTAGTCGGATTCGGTTCGCAGATTCGAAATTACTTTCTGCATCCCGATCAACGTGTCAAAGACGCGCGAACCGGCCACTACGTTGGTGATTTTGGTAAAGTCCTGGACGGCGACATTCAAGGCTTTCTCGATGCCTATTTGAATTGGCTGGCGAAAGAAGAAAACTAATTCATGTCATCTGCCGAGACGCTTTCGATCGCCACTGCCGACGTCAACGGATGTCGTCTGGTTGCTGTTGCGCGGAAAGAAGCGGACAACGATCGCTGGGACCATCGGATTGTTTTGCAATCCGTGGGCGAAACGTTCGTGTTGCTGGAATCGATCGAAGGCGATGCCGAAACAGCTTGGCCACCATCTCCACCGTTACAGGAAATCCATCTGCATGACTTAGGAAATGGCGAAGCCCTGCTGGGTGTTGGGATGGCAGGCACCAGCCACTGGTCGATTTCGCTTTCA
The DNA here is from genome assembly GCA_964584615.1 of uncultured Pirellulaceae bacterium. Taxonomy (GTDB): domain Bacteria; phylum Planctomycetota; class Planctomycetia; order Pirellulales; family Pirellulaceae; genus Mariniblastus. The sequence goes on from CAZPBE010000001.1 coordinate 139,948, forward strand.
ACAAAGTCGAATTCGCTGGTTGCAGATTTGGCATGCCTTGTGAAGTCAGGAATCGCCGGCCCGCTGTCTTCAACGTATCGCGTTCACCCTGCCGCCGCGACAAAATCGAACGATAACGGTGTGGATCTTTTGCTTCACAAAGTAACGGTTCGTTTGCGACCAAAGACCGTCGAAGATTTTTCATCGCGGATCGACGAAAGCGATGACACAATTCGAATCGCGCCGATGATGGAAGACCAATCGATCGGTCAAAAACGGTGGTGTTTTGAAATCGAGATCGTGGCGTAGCAGACTCAGCATTTCGTTCGATGCTGTCACAAATTCACGTCTAATAAAAACCCTAACCGGCCGTCTCGCTAAAGTGTCTTTGCGTGAAATCACTGCTCAAACTCGCTCCTTAGATCGACCTAGCCCCAAACGATTACAAAAAGTTAAAATGAGAACGAAGGAATCGTCTCCAATTTGGAGATTCGCTTCCCACCAAAGATCTTTGTTCTAATTTTGAGTTAAACATGATTTCCATGATCGTTCTTTTCTCCTTCATTGGTATGCCGAGTATCGGCTACATGTTGATGGTTTTGCTTCCCAGCATGGCGTTGTCCGGAGGAGCTTCGTGGTTGGTCAAATCGCGTTTCAACAAATACTCCAAGGTTCCATCGACCCGTGGATACACTGGTGAAGCCGCCGCGCAGAAACTACTTGATCACGCTGGCATTTCGGATGTCCAAGTCGTTCGCGTCGACGGCATGTTGACCGATCACTACAACCCAACCACGAAAAAGCTTGCGCTTTCATCAGCCGTTTTCGATCGGACTTCAGTCGCTGCGATTGGTGTTGCGACGCACGAAGCTGGTCACGCAATCCAACATGCAACAGGATACTATCCTCTTAAATGGCGAAGCGCCATTGTTCCAGCTGCCAACATGGGAACTCGATTTGGAACTTACGGAATGATGGGCGGCATTATGATCATGGCGGCCAGCCCACTCGGGAAATGGGTTTTCATCGCCGGAGCAGCTGCGTTCACTCTCTTTTTGCTTTTTCAACTGGTAACGCTGCCAGTGGAATTTAATGCAAGTAACCGAGCGAAGAAACTGGTTCTCGAAGCCGGCATCATCGGTCCTCAGGAACGAGAAGGAATCGACAAAGTCCTTAACGCTGCAGCGATGACTTACGTCGCCGCGTTTATTACATCACTACTGACGTTGCTTTATTTTCTTCATCGCGCCGGTTTGCTGGGCGGCCGCCGCTAACACGGCAACCATCGTTAACCGGCAGCGATCGCCAATGTGGAGGACGCTGCAGCGTCCTTCGCCTACAGCGTCCTCCCCTGCCCGTCTCACCTACTCGTTCTCACCTACGTGAACGCTGCCAGTTTGCGCCAACATCGTTACCGAACTGTTGTTGATAGCGTTGTCCATTGGTTAAGCGATTCGCGTACTTCAACGCGCACTTCTACATCAACGATGATCGCTAAGTGTCTCAGTAGTCGGATTGTTTGAAGCACCTTCTGATTATTGTCGATAGACAAAATGAGCTTTCTCGAAACGAATCGTCCAACTGACGAAGGCCGCGATATTGGTGGCCATTCAAGATAGCGCCCGCTAATCACGCGAATTTTCGCCAATCTCCTGTGCTTTATTCGCGCAGATTGGCGTGATTCGCAGGCAACAGTTTTTCATTGCTTCTTCGATCAACGGAGGACAAACAAGACCCCGCCCCAAAATTCGCTTTTTCCATTTCACTTTTCAGGAACGTGTCGTTGCGATTCTCCATGCCCAACCGTCGCCAAGTTCTAAACTGCGTTTTGATCTTCGCAACCTCGGTCGCTTATTTCCTGATGGCAGACCGTTTGTCCGCGCAAAACAACGATGCGCTTCTGCAAGTTTTTTCAAACAGTGGAGTCGCCAGCGCCGGCAACTTTACTTTCGATCAAACCGCAGACCTCGACCTGTCAGGATCGAACTGGGGTTTCGGCGTTGATGAAAGCGAAGCTTACCTCGCTGCGCTTAAACACACCCAATCGGGTGGACCGGCGAGCCAGGATTGGGAAATTCGACTTGGCAGGGGCGGGCAAATCTATTCCATCCAAAGCGAAGTCGGTGAAATCGTTCCACCGCAGTCGTTTGAAAGACCGTTCAACGACGAAGTTTTTCAAGCCATCTCGGTCGATACGAGCCCGCGAGACACGGGCGGACAAGCTGCGTTTTACCATCAAGCCGGTTACTACGTTGACGGATCGACCATTTCTCAACCAACGTACTCACCCATGCTGGCCAATGGAGCTGTAGAATCCAATTCCTACTCGACCATGTCGCTGGCCGTCCAAGCCGATCCCGATTCAATTCCACAACAACCGGCGGGGTTGCTCAACTATCAACGGACCCGTGATCTCGGTGAAGGCGTGATTGAAGTGACGCATTCGATCTACAATTTTGGAAATGACACCGTCAACTTTCACAATCTACCTTGGGGCGGAGTGCGTTGGACCGTATTTGACAACATGCTGGTGTCGGAAGCCGGTGGTGGTTTTACCGGCCGAGCCATTGACGACTTCAGCAACTTTCAAAACCAAGTTGAATTCGCGGACGATACCGGCGGTTGGGCAGCTTTCACCGAAGGGACCGATGGTTCTGATCGTGGCTTGGCATACGTTTTTGGAGACACCGACACGCATCTCGCCGAAGATTGGCAGACGAATGAGAGCTCCTGGCGTTGGGGAAGAGCAGACGGTGATATTCTCGGTCTGCCCGTGAGAAACTTTAACGTTGGAACATTTCGTCGCGAAGTTGACGTGAATCCTGGAGACCTGTTCGAAAGCCGCTACTTTCTAATGCTTGGAGATGTTGATCATATCCAGGACACGATCGCTGAACGTAATCTCGTCGAAAATGCGACTTACGATAAACGCATCATTGACGAAATCGATTCGTCGATTCTGTTTTACAAAATTGTGGATGACAACGGAACAACTTCCGTCATTGAATCAGCATTCGATGAAGTTTCAGATTTTGGAACGTACGCCATTCCCGTCAACGGCTCGGTACCATTGTTTCTTTTTGAAGACGAGTTAGGTAACGAATTCATGAGTATCGACCCGTATTCGCTTAGCGATTTCGCTTACGATCGCGTCACCGACTACAAAGGCGTTTTAGGATTTGTTTTGCCGTCAGAACTTGCCAGCGCCGACGGGTCGTACATCGACATGGCAGCGCTTTTTCCAAGCGGAGACTTTTATCTAAACAGCGATCCTTCAAGGACGATTCTGGGCTTGCGTGGCAACTCGGTTCCAGAACCCTCTGGCGGTATATTGATGGCCTTTGTGTTGGCTGGATGGTGCGCGAGAAGAAGACGAGTCAATCAAGCTCGTTGCTTCGAACGTTAATCGTTGCGACGTGTATTTAGACAGCTTTCGATTTTAGACAGCTTTCTAGACAGCTTTCGATTTTTTGATCGGCGTCGTCATTAGCGTGACAAATGCTTGCGTTTCGCGGATCGAATCGAAGTCGCTTTCAGCCTCCGCATTTTCTCGCAGCGCTTCGTCAAATTCAATCGCTGATGAAAGATGCAGAATCGAACGGTCGGCCTCTTTGGCCAAAGCAAGGTAGCAAGCCAGATTGTAATGCGCGATTGGGCTGGTCGGTTCAAATCCAATCAAGGTTTCCAGCGCTTTGATCGCATCTCGCAATCGTTCTGTCCGCTTGTAGCACCAGGCAATCGCCAACAGGGTATCGAAATCTTCTGCGTCCAACTCGAGCACCTGTTCGAAAAACGAAATGGCGCGATCGTAACGGCGAGCAATTCGGCAAGCCTGTCCTTTGAGAACACAGATGTGTGTTTTCAATCGCTTTCTGGCACGCGAGTCTTTGGGTTTCTTTAGTGACGCCGTTTTATCAAGCGTCTCAATTGTTCTATCCGCAAGCACTTCGACCAGGCTCGGATCAAGTGGCCAGCGGTCTTCGAACATCGTCATCAACTCGAGATAACCTTCGGCTACCTTGATTAATTTCTTGCGAGCTTTGCGCGATTGAATTGTTGTGCCAGTGCTCATGACGTTCGAATGGAGAAAGGGAGGGACGTTGAATGAGGCAGCAATCTCTCTCTCCAATTATTGCTTGCCGTTGACGGTGATGGGAAAAACTCCACACAGCTTTGATAAACACTTCGATACATTGGAACTCGCTCGGAATAATTCCTCTTAACCGACCAACAGGCGCAATCCTCGCGGCAAGTCGATTGGTGAAAGGGGACTGCGTTAGCCATTGGATCGCCGATTGGAACAAGTGAATTCGATTTATTCCGGTTACAACGACTCTCCTGATACACGGTGTTGGTTTTGTGAAACACCTCGCTTCAACGTGGCGTTTTCTCATCAGAATTTGACTTCGATTATTTAAAATGGAGATCCCGTTA
>CAZPBE010000001.1:144460-191265 GCA_964584615.1 uncultured Pirellulaceae bacterium
TAGAGTCGGGACACCAAGTCCAAGGCGTTCTAGCCTTTCATTCGGAGCGACACGTTGTCACAGACAAGCGTTCAACTTTTTGCTTTCACATTAATCTTGATTGTGTGTCTATTGACGCAGCAAGTCGCGGAAGTTGCTTCGGAATTTGAGCAAGTCAGCTCGGCGGAAGTTGCTCAAATTGATCCGATGTTAAATTTCCGACAAACCTCCGATGGCTGGCAGGACTCAGCAAATTGGCGACTCACTCGTGAAGAATCTCGCGTGCGTGCGATTGATTATTTCCACCCGCTGCTCTGGACCGTGTTGGTGCTGATCGCTGTCTTGATCGCGATGGTTCTCTCTACAGGCGAGGAAGAGTTAGCCCTGATGCTGGGTGACTCAGGTTCTGGTCAACCCAAGAATCAATTGTCGTCCGAGGTAACCGATATCGTGCGTTCAGCCACTCAGCCGCGCGAATTTTAACGGGTCGGTGTCGGTCATTCTTTCATGGCCAACTACATCGTTCATCACACCAAGAAAAAGCGTATTCTTGCTCGCAAGGAAGTTGCGCTGCAACGACTGATCGACGCAGCTCGACCCTCTCATGAATTGTTGGCCGCAGCTGAAAAAGTTCGCCTGGCGCGTGTCCGAGCGTTGAAAGTGCGAAGGTCAACGATCGCCCCTTCAGGCGACACTGACACGTACGTCAAAATCGACCAGAAAATCCAAGCTGCGTTCGACACAACCTCGGTCGAGATTCTTCTGGAAAACGGCATTGAGTTTGTTGCCGAAGACAACGAGCATTGCAGTGGCTAAGGCCCAACTATTGGGAAAGCCGTCGGGTTGCGACAAAAGTGCCGCAGCCCAACTGGGGTTTGGAGCCAACAAAAACGGGGGTATATTGTCTCGCTACAAAGCAGTCAAGATTGACGCTTTCATTTGAATCAACCAATTGATGGATCAATGAAGTACTTATTCACGTTGACACTGGTGATGATTGCATCGTGGCTGGTGTGGTCGGGCCACTTCGACAAACCATTTGTGTTAGCACTCGGTGCCATTTCATGCATTCTCTGCATGTGGTTGTCAATGCGCATGAGAATCGTCGACGAAGAAGGGGCTCCAGCGCAACTTGGGTTTCGACCTTTTACCCGTTACGCCCCCTATTTGATCCGTGAGATTGTCAAATCTAATCTCGACGTCACCAAAATTATCTTGGCGCGAAAAATGCCTCTGTCGCGGACCATGATCGAAGTTCATCCGCATCAAAAAAGCGAACTAGGGCGAGTCATTTTGGCCAACTCGATCACGCTCACACCGGGAACCGTGTCCGTCAACATGGGAGACGATGCCATTCTGGTTCACGCGCTTTCGTTTGACGGAGCTGAAGAAGATCTTTCTGGTGATATGGATCGACGTGTCTGCGAGCTGGAGAACAAGAAGTAATGTTTTACGTTGCTGCAGTTGCCATATTAATCACGATCTCGCTGGCGATGATTCGCGCCATCTACGGCCCCACTGTTTTTGATCACGTGTTGGCGTTGAACATGATCGGCACAAAAACAGTGCTGTTGATTTGTGTGATTTGTTTTGTAACCGAACGAACCGACTTTCTTGATCTGGCTCTGCTCTACAGTTTGATGAACTTCATCGGGATGGTCGCGCTGCTTAAGTTTTCTGAAGACGATCACTTACGCGAGACGCGCCGCTAATGGAAATTGCTCTCGACATTCTCAGTTGGATTTTTTTGATTCTCGGTTCGTTTTTCTCCGTCGTCGGCGGATTGGGAATCGTGCGAATGCCTGAATTTTTCTCGCGGCTGCATGGTGGCGGAGTCACCGATACGGCGGGCGCTGGATTTATTATCCTGGGGCTTATGTTTCAAGCCGGCAGTATTTTGGTCGCTGTAAAGCTGATCATCATTTTGTTCTTCTTGTTTTTAACCAGTCCGGCGTCGTGTCACGCGCTCGCGAAATCTGCTTTGGTGCAAGGTCTTGAGCCCGTACTGGAGCACGACGAAAGAAAGGAAGCCAGCAAGTCATAACCATGTTGGAACTCACCGACATTATCGTATATCCGATTCTCGCGTTGTTGGCGCTGACTGCCGTCACTGTTGCGCGTATGCGCAATCTGTTGGCCGCCGTGATGTTCACGGGTATCTACAGTTTCCTTGGCGCAAGCTGGATGTTGATCCTCGACGCCCCCGACGTCGCCTTTACCGAAGCGGCCGTTGGAGCCGGCATTTCCAGCGTGTTGATGCTCAGCACGCTCGCGCTAACGGGGCACAAAGAAAACCCGCCCAAAAAGTCACCACTGGTTCCGTTGTTGATCGTCACGATCACCGGCTGCGCTTTAGTCTACGGCACATTGGACATGCCGTACTACGGCGATCCAGAAGCGCCGATTCAAAAGTACCCTGCTCCGTCATTCGTAGAAAAATCTCAACCCGATATGCATGGCTTACCCAACGTGGTCACCGCGGTGCTGGCCAGCTACCGGGGTTACGATACGCTTGGCGAAACGGCCGTGATTTTTACAGCCGGCATCGCCGTGATGTTGATCCTTCGCAAAGACGATGATGAAGAAGATGACGAAAACGAGTCGGAGGGTTTGGCGTGAAGTCTTTTCCGATCATTCGAGTCGTTACCAAACTGCTGATCCCTTACATCTTGTTGTTTGGTTGCTACGTTCAGTTTCACGGTGACTTTGGTCCTGGCGGCGGCTTTCAAGCCGGTGTAATCCTTGCGTCGGCGCTAATTCTGTACGCGTTGGTATTCAACCTCAAGGCAGCCAAACGAGTCGCACCACCGCGAGCCGTCGAGATCATGATCGCGTTGGGTTTGTTACTCTATGCCGGAACTGGTGCGGCCAGTTTGTTTTTTGGTAAGAATTTCCTCGACTACTCAGCACTCAAACACAACCTTCCACACGAGTATTTTCCGTCCGGACAACACTTGGGAATCTTCCTCGTTGAGTTGGGCGTTGGTATCACGGTCACCGCGGTCATGATCATGATCTTTTACGTGTTCGCAGGACGGAGGCCCGCGGTATGAATTTGCTGCTTGCTTATGTTATCGATTGGGAACAGTTTTTCGGGCTGTTCAACTATTGGGTCGTCATCTTCCTGATGATGACGGGATTTTACATCCTCATCGCGCGAGAAAATTTGATCAAGACAATCATCGGTCTCAACATTTTCCAAACCTCGGTGTTCTTGCTGTACATCACGATGGGAAAAGTCAAAGGCGGAACGACGCCCATCATTCCACCCGACAAAGTTGAAAGCCATCATGGAGACGAGCATGGTGAGCACGCAGGCGAGCATGGCGAACACGCTCGAGCGATTTTCGAAAGCGGAAACGAACACACCGGTCATGTTGAATCAGCCGCTCAAACGATCCAACCAACCAGCTTCGACGAAGAAGCCGCTCACGGAGCACACGCTGGGACCAACGCGATTCACGAAACGGCGGAACATCTTGGCAGTACAAGCCTGGAACAAATGGGAGGCCCATTTTCAAACCCGCTTCCCAGCGTGCTAATGCTGACCGCAATCGTTGTCGGTATCGCTACGACAGCGCTGGCACTGGCTTTGATTGTTCGCATCCGCGAAGATTACGGCACCATCGAAGAAGACGAAATTCTCGAGATTGATCGCAATGATCCGAACTACGTACGCGAGTCGAGTTTCGCGCGCCGTTCAAAAGATCGCAAGGAGAAAAGCGAATCGTCGTGATCCAGCAGCAGCTCCCCATTCTGTTGATTGCCATTCCGTTGCTCGCAGCGCCGTTGTGTGTCATCATTCGCAACCGTCGTCTCGCTTACCTGTTGTCACTACTGGTAACTTGGATCGTGTGCGCAATTTCGACCGCGCTGTTGGTGCAGGTTGTGCAGTCGGGTCCGATTCATTACGAACTGGGCGGTTGGCAGCCACCCTACGGCATCGAATATGTCGTCGATTATCTCAGCTCATTCGTGATGCTGTTCGTGTCAGCGTTCGGCGCAATCGTGATGACTTACGCGCCGGCCAGTATCAACAAAGAGATTCCGCATTCCAAACATTATCTCTTTCACGCCACGTATCTATTGTGCATGACGGGCTTGCTCGGAATTTGCATCACTGGCGACTTGTTCAATGTATTTGTGTTCCTCGAAATCTCTTCGTTGTCTTCGTACGCGTTGATTAGTTTGGGAAAAACACGCCGCGCGCCGTTGGCAGCGTTTCACTATCTGATCATGGGAACCATCGGCGCAACCTTCATTTTGATTGGCATCGGTTTGCTTTATCAAATGACAGGTACGTTGAACATGGCGGATATTGCCAGCCGCGTCGTCATTATTGGCGGACCGCGAACCGTGCTCGTGGCGTTTGCGTTCATTACGATCGGCCTTTGTATCAAGATGGCCGTCTTCCCGCTGCACACCTGGCTGCCGAACGCTTACACCTATGCCCCAACGGTGGCGACGGCTTTTATCGCCGCAACGGCAACCAAAGTTTCGGTCTACGCGTTGATCCGTGTTGTCTACGGAATCTTCACGCCAAAGTTTGCTTTTGATTTGATGCCGATGGGCTCCGCCATCGTTGTCTTATCGCTGGTTGGAATTTTCATTGCGTCAATCGCAGCAATCTTCCAGGACGACGTCAAGCGATTGTTGGCTTACTCGAGCATTGCTCAAATTGGATACATGTTGTTGGGTGTCGGCATTGCCAACGAAGGCGGATTGGCGGCCGGCATTATCCACATGTTCAATCACGCGTTGATCAAAGGCGGATTGTTTATGCTGCTTGGTTGTTTCGTGATACAACTTGGATCGTCACGGCTTTCTGATTTACGCGGAGCCGGCAAAACGATGCCGTGGACTTCGTTTGGCTGGGTGCTCGGTGGATTGGGTCTGATCGGTGTGCCGCTGACTTGCGGCTTTATCAGTAAGTGGATGTTGCTGACCTCGGTCGTCGAAGCCAAGCAATGGATCGTCGCCGTGATAATGCTCATGAGTTCTTTGTTAGCGTTGGTCTACGTCTGGAAAGTCGTCGAGACGTTGTACTTTTCTCAAGAGATCTCGCCGGCGGCCAAAAATGCGAAAGAGGCTCCGGCATCGATGTTGGTCACGGCTTACCTTGTGATCGGAGCATCCATTTTGTTCGGTGTCTGGTCTGAGTATCCTGCCATGTTGTCGAAGCTTGCCGCTGCGGCACTGATGGGAGACGCACCATGAGCTCCGAACTTCTGATACAACTCTCGATCGGTTTGCCGTTACTGGCACTGATTCTGATCTATCTGTTTGGAAAAGTTCCCAACGTCCGGGAAGCTTGTACGATCGGAATTTCGATCGCACTGTTTGTCGTCATCGTCATGTTGACGCAGCGAGTTGCCGCTGGCGAACGGCCAAGCTGGTTGATCGGAGACATGGTTCCAGGTTTTACGATTGAGTTTTCCGTCGAACCACTCGGAATGCTGTTCGCCGTTGTCGCATCCGGGTTGTGGATTCTGACAACGATCTACGCGATTGGTTACATGCGTGGTCACCACGAAGAAAATCAAACACGATTCTTTGGTTGTTTCGCTGTCGCGATATTTGCGGCCATAGCGGCCGCGTTCTCCGCAAACTTATTCACGCTGTTTGTGGCTTACGAAATCATGACGATCTCGACGTACCCGCTGGTGACGCACCACGGAAACAAAGAGGCCCGCGATGGCGGTCGAGTTTATCTCGGGATCCTGCTTTCCACATCGGTCGCATTTTTCATGCTCGCCATTGCCTGGACATGGAATGTTGCGGGAACGCTGACGTTTACGCCTGGCGGAATTTTGAACGGCGCTCGCGAGGACTTGAAGATCTCCGATTTCGAGCTGACGATTTTGTTGGGCCTGTTTGCATTCGGCATCGGCAAAGCAGCGTTAATGCCGTTTCATCGATGGTTGCCAGCAGCGATGGTCGCGCCGACACCCGTTAGCGCGTTGCTGCATGCGGTCGCCGTGGTGAAAGTCGGCGTGTTCTCGGTGTTGAAAGTTGCGATTTACATTTTCGGTACCGATTTGATTTTCGAAACCGGAATCGGCGTTTGGCTTTGCTACCTCGCCGGAGCTTCCATCCTGATCGCATCGTTGGTCGCGATGACGAAAGACAATTTGAAAGCCCGGTTGGCCTATTCAACGGTCAGTCAGCTTGCCTACATCACACTCGGTGCCGCACTGGCAACCGACAGCAGCGTGATTGGAGGCGGCATGCACATCGCGATGCATGCGGTCGGCAAGATCACTCTCTTTTTCTGTGCTGGAGCCATTTACGTCGCAACGCACAAGAAAAACATCAGCGACATGCGCGGCATGGGTCGCGCCATGCCTTTCACGTTCGGCGCCTTTTTGATTGCAGCGGTCAGCATTATTGGATTGCCGCCAGGCGGTGGCTCATGGAGCAAGTGGTTCCTGGCAGTCGGAACAGTCGAAGGCGAACATTATTGGTTGCTTGCGGCACTGATGATCAGCTCGCTGTTGAACATTGCTTACCTCGTTCCGATTCCCATTCGCGCGTTTTTGAACCCTGTCACGGATGATGGATCGCCAATAGATGAAAAGGTTGCAATTAAAGAAGCTCCGATGATGTGCGTTGTGCCTTTGTGCATAACAGCCGTCGGCAGCGTCTTGTTGTTCTTTTATGCCAATGAAATTTACGAGTTTCTGCTTCCGATTACCCAAGTGGGGAGCGAGTCATCATGAACCAATCAACACACGAAACTCCTGAAAATTCACACGACAAGAGTTGGTTTGAGCGCAACGTCAACTTGATCATTGTTGCGTTGGTTATCGCGTGCATTGGCTCCGTCGTTGCTCAAGCCACGATGACGATGTTTGACGATCATCATCCACCGCACTTTCCTGAGTACGAAAACTTTCTTGGGTTCCAAGCGATCTTTGGATTCGTTGCCTTCATCACCGTTGTGGCGATCGGTTCTGTCTTGCGATTGATCATCAAGCGAGAGGAGGATTACTACGATGCCTGATTTCCTGCATCATCTTCCTCCCGGCCTGATCATGGTCGTCGGTGCGGTTTTGTTGCCACTGCTTGGCCGGCGTCTTGCAGCTTACGGCGCATTGGCGTTGTCGCTGGCCAGCATGGCCATTTTTTGGTTCACACCGTTCGGCGAGTACGGCCAGTTAGAAATTTTTGGCAACACGCTGAACATGGTCCGCATCGATCGGCTCAGTTTTCTCTTTGGACTGGTGTTCCACATCGCTGCAATCACGGCATCGATTTACGCGCTGCATGTTGAAGACACAAAACAACATATTGCGGGCATGATGTACGCCGGCGGCGCGATCGCCGCATCGTGTGCCGGTGATTTGGTGACACTGTTTGTTTGCTGGGAACTGACCGCGATCTCCAGCGTCGTTTTGATCTGGGCGACCGGAACTCAGCGCTCGTATCGTGCCGGTATGCGGTATTTGATTATTCAAGTCGGCTCGGGTGTGTTGTTGCTTTCTGGTGCGATCATCCATTTTCATCAGACCGGTTCGCTGACATTTGAGCACTTTATGGGGCTCGAACCGGGGGCAAAATTCAGCTTTGCCAAACTGTCGATCGGCCCTCAATTGATCCTCGCCGCGTTCGCGATCAAGTGCGCTTTCCCGCTGTTGCATAACTGGCTGCAAGATTCTTATCCCAAAGCGACCGTTACCGGCACCGTTTTCCTTAGCGCGTTTACAACCAAACTGGCGATCTACTCACTGGCTCGCGGGTTTCACGGCATGGAAGAACTCATCTGGATCGGATGTGCGATGACGCTGTTTCCAATCGTGTTTGCGGTCATCGAAAACGACCTGCGACGCGTGTTGGCGTACAGTCTCAACAATCAGTTAGGCTTCATGGTTGTTGGAATTGGAATCGGAAGTGAATTGGCGCTCAACGGCACGGCGGCTCACGCGTTTTGTCACATCATTTATAAAGCTCTCCTCTTCATGTCGATGGGTGCAGTGCTGCATCGTGTCGGAACGTGCAAAGCCAGTGAGTTGGGCGGGCTTCACAAGTCCATGCCGTTGACGACGGTGTTCTGCACGATCGGCGCGGGAGCCATTTCCGGATTCCCTTTGCTCAGCGGTTTCGTCAGCAAGTCGATGATCATTACGGCAGCTGGTGAAGCGCACATGCTCTGGGTCTGGATCGTGTTGTTGATCGCTTCGGCGGGCGTGATGGAACACTCAGGAATCAAGATTCCGTTTTTTGCTTTCTTCGCACACGACTCAGGCAAGCGACCGAAAGAGGCACCGTGGAATATGCTGTTGGCGATGGGAATCGCGGCTACACTTTGTGTGTGGCTTGGCATCGCTTACTCGATGCTTTACGACTTGTTGCCGTATCCGTTTCACGAAGGCCATGAGTACGTTCCTTACACGAACGCCCATGTGGTGATGCAATTTCAGCTGCTGCTGTTTGCCGCGCTGGCGTTCGTGGTGCTGATGAAATTGAAAATTTATCCAGCAGAAGTTCCGTCCGAGAACCTCGACACCGATTGGTTTTATCGCCGACTGGTTCCCATGATTCTTGGTGGACTGGGAACTGTAATCGCTTTCTTTGACAAGAATCTCCGCAAGGGATTTTTGGCTTGTTTACGAAGCTTACTCAATCAAGCCGACATTGAATTCAATGAAAAAGGAATTTTTGGTCGGGCCTGGTCGACCAGCGCGATGGCAGTCTGGGCCGCGCTGCTACTGGGCGTATTTTTGATGCTCTACTATTTGTAGACAGTCCCATTTGAATTGACGTCCGATAGCGCTGCATTCGGCCCATCGAATGGAGCTGCGGCTTTCTCAACTACTTCGTAAACTCATCGAGGTAAACCACGTTTTCGTCGGCAGGCTGAATAATGTTACTCCACTTATCGGCTGGGGTGCCCAACATTAATTGCATCACAGAACCGTCAGCAAGCGACACCGCCACATCCGTTCGCCCCTCTTCTTGCAACAGTTCGATTGGTTTTTCAAGATCAACTTGCCAATCGGTTGGCTTTGTCCATATCACGGCATTTTTATGAGCCAAGGTTGCAATCAAGATCGTATTTGAGGACCCATCGATGAGGTCACCGAAACCGAACTCTTTTGCGCCATCGAATATCAATTGTTCACCAGCAGCAACTTGGAAAATCGTTTTGCCTTTTTCGTTGTTGGCAACGGCATTCGGCGAAAGATCAGTATAGATCTTCGGCATTTTTTCAACCAACTTGATGTTGTGTTCGCTATCCCATGGTTCATCGAGATGAAACTGGTCATATAGTTCTCCCTGGTCGATATACGGAAGGATCTGTACGCGCCAACTTAACAACGGATTGCCTTGGTCGTTGACGATTGCTTGTGTTGGAAAATGGCTTTGGGCACTTTCGTAGTTCAGCATGCCGAGCGCAAGTTGTCGTAGCGTTTGCAGACGAATTCGTTTGGCCGCTTCGCCGCGGGCAAGCCTGACTTGAGGCGCCACAATTTTTGCGAAACGATCCATGTCGGTGGTAAGTTGTTCGATGGATATTGAAACTCGATTTCCGTCGCGAACTGGTTTGATCGACTCGAACACAAAATCGATTTCGGATTCATCAACAAACGACTCGATACCAGGCAGCATCTGCAACAACGAAAGCCCTTGATTTATTGAACGTTCAGCAGTTACCGCTGATTGCTCATCCATCGATTCCAGTTCAATCTTTAGTCCCGGCGTCTCGGCGATTGTCAGCGCAACACCGCCCCATTTGATCCCATCAGCTACCAGCCTTCCAGTGACCGATTCAAAAGGACTTGGCAGATTCGGCATTAGCTCACGAACGACACGGCGTGAATCGTCATCGCCAAACACAGCTAATCCGATCGTTCCCTCGCCAATTGAATCCCACATTTCAGAAAAGTCGCGAGCCGTACTGTCCGCCTTCAAAGATTCTACTTGCCACTCCTCGGCAGCAACAATCAGTGCGTCCTTGGTGGAATCGATTTTAGAAAACATCGGCAAACTGTTTCCATATTTTTCGATGAGATTCGAAAGCACTCGCTTGGCGACGTCGGGATTGCTTCCAGGTTTCAAAGGCAAGAGCCATGAAGTCCCGGCAGACTGAATATCTCGCGTTTGCAAAAATGCATAAATTCGTGAGACGCCAACTGATTTCAAACTCTCAATTTCTGGTTTGATCATCGGCAGCATTTCCAGCAATTGTGCCGACTCTTGCCGTTCCTGAAATCCAAGCTTCTTCGCCAGGCCTATCGTCGCTTCGAAGTCTAGTTTTTCCAGATCGAGATAGGCAACTCCAACAACACCGTCATTTAGATTGGCCAATACCTCTGCGTGTGATTGCTGACCTTCAGCGATTCGAGGTATCACCAACGCCGCGGCGCAAACCAGACAAACGGCCAATTTTTTGATGGATAGGATCATGAGTGTGCTCTCGCGAAAATGTTAAGTTGGTTCGTTCTTGTGCTGGGACAAGCAGTGCTTACTCTTTTTCTGCCACCGAGATTTTGAATCGTTCGACATACCAATTGACTTTGAGGTCCAGAATTGCCGTTCCGTTTTCCACGCGATAAGGGAACGGCTCATCGGTTGCCAAGTTTTTGCGAATCGGCAGCTCCAACTCATCAAGCGACTCTGGCAATTCACCTTTGGTTGCGACGTGATGACGAATCGATTCGATCACCATCAGCACATCGATCTGCGCCTGAATTCTCTTTTCTGCTCGGTGGACTTGAACAATCGCTGGAGAAAGCATGCCGACCATGACTGCTCCCATTCTCGATGGAGTGAACTTTTCAATCACTTCGTTGATACGATCGTCAAAGGCTTCTACGTCTTTATGCGGAACGTAGAACGTTTTTTCAATTTCTTGAGCGAAGTAATTGCAGTCGCGAGCGGCATCAACCAACAAAACTTGAGCGACAGGCATTTTGCCAACCTTGTCCGGATCCATTCCCGAATCAATCAACCGTTGTTTCGCTACCGAGTACCCGGCCAATCCAGCTCCCATCGCCAACGCCTGGTTTCGCAATGAATTGCTGGGCGCTGGAACATCAAGTTGTCCACGACTGCCAATCTGGCTTTGCAGGCCGATGATTGAGTCAACCACCCTATCCAACTGGCGTTTCCATTCTTCTTCGGAGTGTTCCGCTGTTTCGGATTCCATCAAAGTTGAAAAATATCGTTGCGGCCAACTTCCTTCCAGTCGAAGCGACCGGCGGAAGCTAAGAATCGGCCGAGGCAATTCGGCCATCGCCCAGTACATGTTGGGGGCATCTTTAGCCGAAATCAATCCAATCATATCTCGATTGGCTATCCCAATTTCCGCAGCCGCAACAAGATTGGAAACAAGATAGCCCATTTCGTTGACGTGTTGACCCAACTGATACGTCATTCGGAGGTGATCGACCGAGTCATCGAACCTTCCTTCAATGACTGCCAGTCGGTTTCGCAAACTCAAAAGTCGCGCCATCGACCGCGTCTCCTGCACACTTGGCAACAGAAAATTAAGCGTCTCCGGACCGCTGAGTTCTTCGATGGCCAATCCCCACTCAGCATCACGGCAATGCGTTGCCCGACGCAAAAGATTGTCGACATAGCTATCGAAGTAGGAACAGGCCGTGCGCAAGTCCTCCAACGGAATGTCTTCGTCTTTGGTTTCCAATCCATACCACTCGTGGACTTCCATTCCAAACTGTTCCTGGGCGGCTTCCCATGGACCGTTCAAAGAATTCTCACCGAGCGACCTCAAATAATGCGTGATGGCGTTTCCGGGAATCGTCTCGTGCGGCGGAACGGTTAGACGATATTTGAACGCTGGTACGGTTTCTGCCGCTGGCGTGATTTTCATCTCATAGACCGTTCCCGAGTCGCCAACAAACTCGTCAGGCGTTTCGAGGTCTCGGCCTTGGGTTGCAATCACTTGTGCAGCTGCGCTTTCACAACACGTCAAAATAGCGATCAATGCTACGAGAGTCGTTAAATTACCAAATTTGTTTGTCATCAATAGATCTCAATTAGAAGTTGCTACTAACGGTCGTAAAAAGTCAGATCAGTTACTGGTCGAGAACAGAGAGAACCCTCGCCACATTTCCATCGGTTGACGATCGCGATCAGGCAACAGTTCATCCAAAAGCTGTTCCCGAGTTGTCGGCGAATTCGGATATTTCTCAATCGTCGTGAGGTGTCTTCGGTCGGGCGTTGGTAAGTCGCTTGAATCGCAGCGCAAGCCCGAAGCTTCAGCTCCGTTCTGAAAAACTAACCTTGAACTCAGGGCTTGATCACGAGGCATATCCAACACGTATTGGACCAAGTCAACTGGCGGCTCTCGATCATGGTCGGCCAGTGAATCCGATTCTCTTTGTCGATCGGAAGACAAGTTAACCGGCTTCGATAAATCGCTTCCCGCGACTTCAACCGTCGCTTGATTCGACCCAGCGTTCGGTTGAAGAATAAGCAGGGCTGCCAACAGGATGGCGATCCCCGAAACAATCGTCGTTGCCGTTGGCCAAACCCATCGCTGAGAACGAACTCCAACACGAGCAGGTAATTCAACTTGCGTATTTTTGGAAGCCGTCATCGCAGCGGCCCAACCGGCTTGGTACATCAGATCATCACGGCTCGATCCTCGCGAAAGTTGGCTTGCTGGTAACAGTAAGCCTTGCAAAGCGGCTTCGAGACCTTTCAATTCTGGATCTATTCTGGCTTCGTCAGACATTTCATTTCCAATTTTGTTTTCAATAACTCTAGCGCTGACACATATTTTCTCTGAGCAGTACTCGATGAAGTTCCAATCAATTTGGCAATTTCTTCCCAAGTCAAACCGCTCCAGATTCGCAACGCAATCAGCTCGCGTTGATCTCCTGGTAATGACTCCAACGTGCACAATAAATTCTGTTGCTCGTCGGTCCTGTCGATTCGGCTTACCCGATCCTTCATCTCGTTCTGTTTCGCGGCGACCTGTTCTCGGTTCTTGCGCCGCTGTTCTGATCGGCTCGCGTTCAAGGCTCGGTTACGAACAACTTTGTACAGCCAGCCAATTGGATTTTCGGGACGAACAGCCTGAGCGGCCAATTCGACAAACGCTTCTTGAACACAGTCATCCGGAGAAGCAGTCCACTGGGAAGCGTAAAGCGCAAGCGGTGTCGAATGCTCGTCGAGTAAACTCGCGATCTCTTGAACATCGATTCGATCGTTACGTTTGCTCGGTACGGTCAAAGCCAACTTTCCAAATGAAACTCCTCAGGTTCGCATTCACTATTAAGACACCGCTGACCCGTGGGCTTCCCACCCAATTCATAAAAAGCGGTTTCGTGGTTTGAATTCGAGAATTTCGGCCAATTTTCTTGGGGGATTAGTCCAGAAATGGCTATCTCACCAACCAGCTTACTCGGGAATGTTGGCAACAATGTCAAGAATTTTGGACTCGCGATTCCACAGCTGCTGGCCCAAGCCGCCGAGGGTCCAACGATAAAGGATCCACGATCCGACAAGCACGCCAAGCGATAGAAGGAAATACAGCCACCCCATCGACATTCCGCTTGCCTGTTGAGTGACGTAGGCAATCCCAAACACAACCTGCAGCGGCAACATTGCGACCATCGGCCCTACGAGAACGCCGGCGTAGAGGACAACCAGCGTGATCACCGACGTGTTAACGGGACTCATCGAACCTCGTTTTAGTCCCATCGGAAAGTAAATCGAAATCGCGTTGCCCAAGATGCACAACAAAACGTATCCAACTAGCAATTGGACGAGTCCACCTAAAAACCAAAACCAACCAACAGGAACGATCAACTGAAGCACAAACATGAAAAGCCAGCCACTTAATATGGTTGGAATTCCGATACCCAAATTTCGTCCAAGCAAAGTATCGTGTCGATGGATCGGAGCGAGAATCAATCCACGAAAGCCATCGCGATCGTAGCTAAACGTCGTGAACAGAAACGCAGGAAATCCGATCAAGGTCACAAAAATCACGAGCATTGGAATCAGCAATCGGATCGATTCGGCGATCACATAGCCTTCCATTCCAATCAAATACGGCGTTCCAAAAACAAACATCACGGCGGCCGGAATGATCGCGGCGATCATCTCTGGAGCCCGTCTCAAACTTCGCAACGTGCAAAGCGCATACGTTGAAACGGGTCCCGATGTAAATGGCAAAGAATTGAACAGCGAACTCTTATTCCAATCCACTGCTGTGGCGGCCTTCGATTTTTGTCGCCCAGCTTTTTCCTGTCCCGTATATTTTCGCATGCTTGTTCGATAGGCAAGATAAAGACTTGCAACGCCGATCGTTGTCATGGCCAGCGTTCCCAGCGCGCCCGACATCCAGTTACCGGACTCTGACGCGACCGCGCCTGCGGGAAGCCAACCCAGCGGAACGCTTCCAAAAATGCCCAGAGTCAATTTCGAATCGGTTAAATGAGTCATGGCCACAAACACCGCGATCATCGACAAAGGAATAATTGCCATCATGAATCCTTTTGTTCGCTTGTTCTTCAACTTCTCCCCGATCCAACCGCGAAACTGGTAAGTGACCGCGGTAACCATGAATAAGAATGACAAGTTCAACGGAATCGCAACTGCTGCCGGCCAGCCGCGGGAGATGGGCATCGCGATGGAGAACCCTATCATCAACGGGGCCGTCATCAGCAAGGACAAGTTTGCAAAGGAGCTGATGTAGTTCAAGACAAATGCACCTTGAAAAGTAATTGGCAAATGCAAAAGCTTGTCAATCGAAATCATTTCCGATTGCTGGATGTTGCTAGTGAACGCAAACAGCCACATCGCCAAAAATCCTGCAACGATGATGTTCCAGGCCATCAGAATGTCATCCACATCAGTAGCCGACAAATATGGCACTCCAAATCCGATGCCGATAGCGAACGATGACAGCGCCATCGTCGCTAAGACAATGATCACGATCATGTACAGGATCGAATTGACATCGCCCTTTTTTCGAACTTGATTGCGCGAAAGTAGATACCGTAACTTAAGCAGCGCAATAAATTGGCTCCAGTTCATTCACCAGTCTCCGCCGGCTCTACGGGCGATTCAACTGCTTCGGATTCTTCCATTGGCGTTTTCTGTCTACCATCAAGCCAGGACAAATTCTGCGTTTCGCTCTCGGTCGTTCCCACCAGTTCGATAAAACGGTTTTCAAGCGTCGTCCTTGCCCCGAGTTCTTTCAACGAACACTGTTCGACCAGTTGGCCGTTGGCGATGATCCCGACGTGAGTACAAATCCGCTCAACAATCTCCATCACATGAGACGTAACGAAAACAGTGGAGCCGTTGGCAACGTAGTCCATCAACAGATCTCGAATGACACGCGCCGTGACAACGTCGACACCTTCAAAAGGCTCATCGAGAAACAGCAATGAAGGATTGGGAAGCAGCGCCGCCGCCAAGGCAAGCTTCTTCTTCATGCCGTGCGAATACTCAACGGTCAGCTTTTTCTCAACACCTTCGAGCTTAAGCACTGACAGCAACTCTTCGCCACGCGAAACAATGGTGGCCTTATCGAGCGAGTGCATACGTCCAATAAACGTCAGGTATTCGCGTGCCGTTAAGTTGTCGAACAGCGCGAGGTCTTCCGGAACAACGCCTGTCTTCTTTTTGATCGCTATTCCCTGTTGATGATCCCAGGGGTTGCCTCCCAACAGCTCCACTTCGCCCGACGTCGGCTTCAAGATGCCGGTCAACATTTTGATGGTTGTTGATTTCCCCGCACCGTTGGGACCAAGAAAGCCGTACAAACTGCCTTCTTCAACTTGAATATTGACAGCGTTAACGGCCTGAAAATCGTCGAAGAATTTTGTCAATTCACGAGTCTGGATAGCAAGCTTCATGCGAATATATACCCTGAATTGGGGACAGTAGTTTCCGCGATACCAGACAATTTCGTTGTATTTCGATCAAAAATTTTCAACGCTTCGGATCTTCTCCGCGGCTTGGCTACTTCGCACCCATAACTTTGAACTCAATCCAACTTGGATTCTCAGCATCGTGAAAAACCCGATGCGTTGCAGACACATAATCTTCGCGATCCGCGTTGAATACATTCTCAACATACTTTTGTGGGTTGCGATCAATGTACGGGAACCAAGTGCTTTGGATTTGAACCATGATTCGATGGCCCGGTTTGAATGTGTGATGAATATCCTGCAGTGTCAAATTAACTTCTGCGACTTCATTGGGAACAAAAGGCTCCGGTTTTTCAAAACTGTTTCGAAACCGACCGCGAATCACTTCGCTGCGGATCATTTGTTGAAATCCGCCAAAGTTAAGTCCTGGCTGCGATCCTTCAACAAACGGATGATCGTCCGGATAAACATCGATCACTTTCACAATCCAGTCCGCCGCCGATTGGGTCGTAGATACTTTGAGGTGAGAAAGAATGTCACCGGAAACGGTCACGCCAGCAGCGAGCGGTTCCGTTTGAAACGTAAGCACGTCGTTTCTTGCTGAAGCAAATCGTTGATCGTCGGACATGAATGGTCGTGGCGTGAACCGAAATTCGATGTCGCCCATTTCTCGATACGGAACCGGATTAGCCGGATCGCTCAAGAACTCGGAATAGCCCTCTTCGCCAGCTGCTGGGCCGTCGGTCGACAATTGCTTTCCAGCTCGCAAGAAATGCTTAACGACTTTCGCTTCTGTTGGTGGCCATTTCTCAAACTTGTCCCATTGCTTTCGACCGTTATCGTAGACCAGCGCTTCAAATTTTGGCGCTTCGCCAACGCCTTTCAAGAAGTGGGCGAAAAACGGAGCCTCAATTTCATTTTGATAAAACATGTTCAGCCCTCGACCAATGCCGAGTTTTCCAACCGCATACATGTCGTTGTTACGCCGTGACCAATCACCATGGCTCCACGGGCCCATCACCAATGTGTTGAACGTGTCCGGACTGTTCTTTTCTAAAGATTTGTAAATATTCATCGGGCCGTACAAGTCTTCTGCGTCAAACCATCCGCCGACAGTCATCACATTGGTTTTGACATTTTTCAAATGTGGCAAAATACTTCGCCGTTGCCAGAACGTGTCGTAGTTCGGATGCGACTTAAGCTGTTCCCAAAAGAAATTGTTGGGCGGAAACATTCCGTCAGCATTTTTCATCGCTCCCAGATTCATATAAAAAGACCAGGCGTCCGAGGTCGATGGAGTCGACTCGGCATACCACTTCTGCGTCGTTGGCCCGACATGTTGATATCCAAATGTATTGGTCGCGGTTAGGTAACTGAGCAAGTAGGCGCCGTTGTGGTGGAAGTCATCAAAGTAGAAGTCAGAAATCGGAGCCTGTGGTGTCGAAGCCACCAACGCTGGATGATGATTCGGCAGCGCCGCCGCGCAGTAGAAACCGGGATACGAAATTCCCCACATACCTACTTTGCCATTGTTGTCGGCGACGTTTTTTATCAACCACTCAATGGTGTCGTAGGTGTCAGAGCTTTCATCGATCTGTGAATCATCGTCAACATTGGGTCGCATGTTGTCGTATTGACCTTCGGAATTCCAGCGGCCACGTACGTCTTGATGAACAAAGATATAACCTTCTGCTTCCATCAATGCTGATGGGCCGACGCGTGACGTGTATTGATCCTGACCATAAGGCCGAACACTGTAGGGTGTTCGATTGATCATGAACGGATATTTTTTTGTCCGGTCGCGCGGATAGTAGATCGCTGTATGCAGCGTCACGCCGTCGCGCATCGGAATGCGGACTTCCGTCTTGCTGTACCTCGCCTGGATGCTGTCGGCACCGGGAAGCGATTGAGCGTTTGTTTCCAACGCCACCAAAAAGAAGCTCAGCAACATTGCTGCTGTTATCGTCAAAACGAATCGAAGTTTTAGAAACGTAGCCAATTTATTTGATTCCAAAAAACGATTTTGCATTTGTTGTTGGTTCATTCGTGCCGGTTTGGTTGGAAGTTCGATTTTCTAGATTTGAGCAAGCATCAACTATAGTAAATGATCGTCGCCAAGGACATTACTAGCAAGGTTTTGAGCCACAGATTTAGAAAGTCATCACCAAGTCGCAAAGCAAAAACGCCCGTTTGCGCGTGCGAAGTACGTTGACACACCGAAGCCGGAAAGCCGCAACACGACCACTGGAGCGTTGCCGGGAGATTCCTGACATGATTCACCTGTTAGGAAAAGGTGATTCAATCTACGCGCGTATCTTTCGGCGAAACGTTCGTGCTTTCCTCTCGACTGGAAATCAAGAACAACACCACCCACCCGATGGCGCCTCCGATGAAGTACGGAGGGATGTCCATCCAGACAAACGTATTGCCCAGCAACGCTGCGCCAAACTTTGTTGTGCGAAACTGCGTCAACCACCCAACGTCCACCAGTTGCATGAACTCCAGTCCGCAAGTCATCAAAACGACGCCAACGGTAATCCCCATGATGTAACTTCGCTGCGGCAACACAGTAAACGTCAGCAAAATCCAGAACAGCACATACGGGATACCGCCTCCGTATTGGCTCCACCAGTGCGGCAACTCCGAACGATAGTACGCGTAAAGAAAACAGAGCGCAACAGAAATCAGACAAGCGATAGCCGGCACGACGCGCGTGCGAAATGGAATCAAAGGAATCATTTTTTGTCGTCGCCCTCCCCTGCCTGGTGCCTCCCGGCGTTTTCATTTTCCAGAAAACAAGCCGTCCATTGATCGTCCTGGGACCAAACCAATTCGACCAAATTTAAAAAGTGACTCCGTTGCTCGGTCGGATCAGAAGATTCTTCAAACAAAAGTTCTGCAATAATCTTTTTGTCGCCGAATTCGATCCAGTTCAATTCGCCGCGCGCGACACGACTTACGGTTCCACGATTGTCGGAAACCGGTCCTTCGTAGTCTAAGTACATCACACGGTGATCGGGCAGTTTTTTTGCGTTCTGTTTTGCGTGACCTGCGCTGGATCGCTGAAACGGATCTTCAGCAAGCGCCCACGTCTTTAAGACGCCATTCGATTCAAGCATCAAATCGTAATGCGGTGTACGCGTCGAGACATCGAACCCGTCATGAAAGAGAAAGACAAATCGCTCCCGTGCACTCTTACTCACGGCGCGTTCTTCTTGAGTTTTCGCTGGAGAGTTCGGCGAGGAATGTCCAACCGCCGAGCCGCTTCCGAGATGTTACCGCCCGACTCAGCCAACACGCGTTGGATGTGTTCCCACTGGGCTTCGGCGAGAGACGGTGGTGCGAATTCGGGTGTCGGAGTTTCAGGAGTCGCTTCAAAAGCGGCCAACACTTGATCCGCATCGGCAGGTTTGGTGACATAACCAATTGCGCCGTTTTTAACTGCTTCGACCGCGTTGGTGATACTTCCATATCCCGTCAAAATGACGACCTTTGTTTCAGGCGAAATTTGCTTGATCGCTTGCAACAGCTCCAGGCCCGTTCGACCCGGCATTTTCAAATCAAGCACAGCCTTTTCAGGTTTGACTTGATTGATAAGCGTCACCGCTTGATCGTAGTCGGCAGCAATCGAAACGGTATAACCTCGTTTCAGAAACGATTTCTCCAGACGATTGCGTAGCACATCATCATCGTCAACGACCAGAATGTTGTTTTGGTTGATCATGGTACTTCAATTATACCGCGCAGATAATTCGGCGTCGCGACATCTTGCCGCATCCAGCAGTAGAATCGCTTGCCCGGCTGGCGAAATTGTTCACGTAATTAAGCGGGCACATTCACGATAACGCGAGTTCCCTTGCCCGGGTCCGACTTAAACTCAACCGAGCCTTGTAGTCGCCTGACAACATTTTTCGCCAAAAAGACACCCAAGCCCATCCCTTTTCCCGGTGGCTTGGTCGTAAAGAACGGCTCGCTTACACGCTCAAGTATCTCCGGCGTCATGCCGGGACCTTGATCATGAATTTCGAACGACCACGAATCGTTCTCGTGGCGAAGACTTACACTTACTGGCCGATCACTTGGATCCGCGTCGAGTGCATTCTGAACCAACCCGCGCAACGCTTGGCTTAGTCCATCGAGCGGAACATTAACCAAAGTTGTTGCGGCTGCTTGTGGCAAATCAAGCTGAACCCGACCGCGTCCGATCAAGCCTTCCAATGAACTGTGCGCCAGTTTTTCCAACGAAACAGATTGAATCTGTTCGCCAATCGTTTCACCTGCATGACTTGCCATTCGGTCGAGAATATTCCGACAGCGATCAAGCTGACTGCGGATCAAATGAACGTCTTCCAAGACATCATCGGCGCCAGGAAAGTCCAACGGATGCATTTCAAACGCATGTTCAACGTCGCGAGCCACGACAGCGATCGTGCTCAACGGCGTTGCCAGTTCGTGCGCCGTTCCTGCAGCCAACGTTCCCAACGCTTCCATTTTGTCGCTGCGAGCTTGTTGCGCTTGTGCTTTCTGAATCTGGTTATATTGCTCACCGACTTCCGCCGTCAGCCTCGTCATAAAATAGACAATCACGCTGGAACACGTCATGAATGCAATCAACAAGCCCATGTGATATAGCGAAATATCGCCCCGATCACGAATGGTATCGAGCCCTAAATCAAGCTGATCAATATGGTGATGCTCGTAGATTAGTCCCGCGAAACAAAGAATGGTCAAGCCGTTTAGGCACCACGCCCAGTTCCGATTCAAGATTAACGCACACAAACTCAAGTTTACAAAAAAGAACAACGAAAACGGATTGTTAGGTCCGCCGGTGGCAAACAACAACGTCGTTAGTGAAAGCATGTCCATCAGCAGAATTAAGCCCAACGCCAAGTCCCAAGGTCGACCGGCTGAATCAACGCTCCAATGCTTAAACCAAAATTGAAAAATGAGATTTGAAATTGCCGTCGCCGAGATCACAACAATCACCGCCCAAAGCATCGGGATTTCGATGTTGAATAACAGCATTGAACCAAGCACCGTGAGGACTTGGCCAAAAACGGCCACCCACCTCAGCTTGATCAGCCAAGTCGCGTTGATCGAGTATCGTTCCGAGAAAGCATTCATGAATTTTGTGACATTTCGTCGCAGTGGATAGTTAAACTTTCATCGATCTTGCTATTGAGTGTTAAGTTCGAGCGGCTATCGCAGGATAAGAATAGATCCGCTAAGCCCGTCAAGTTTAGAATTAACAGGTCGATATTTTGACCGTTGTAGTTTAACTTAATCCTCAACGGATAAAGATCCAGCACCAAATTGCCACACACTATGAACTCAACCGAAACACCACCGTCAACTCAACTGGCAGACGACCACTGTGAATCGTCTCCCGAGATACAGGGCACGCCGCGGTTGAGCCATCGCGGTTTGACAATCTTGCTGACTTTGATGTGCGTGGTGCCAATCGTCACCATCTCGGCGATGTGGATATTCTTGCCCAAAGTAGAAGAGGGCACGCTCCAAGCCGAATTTGGATCGTTCGGATTGCCCGCTCCCGTTTACTATGAAACCGATTATCGCCAGCGTCCGGAGTTCAAAGGAGGAGAGTTAATCGTAAAGAACGTTGGCGATCAGGACTGGACTCACCTCAATATCAATATCAATGGCCGGTATCAGATCTACGACAACGAACCAATCCCGGCTCATTCGGAAAAACGATTTAACATCGACAGTTTCGTCAGTCGAGCTGGCGCCCGGTTTAGCCTTCGGTACAACGAACTTCAGTCGGCAAGAATATACGCCCGGCTGCCAACGAAAAACCGAGCCACCTTTGAGTGCAAGTTCAAAGACGGTGTGATGATCGAGCCAGAATCGGAGAAGTAAGACCGCACTGCATGCGATTAACCATTAATTTCTGGAGTCCGTGTCAAAGCCATGCTTACTGTGTTTCAATTCTGATCGACTCGATCTTAGACAGTCATGAGTATCGGATTTACAATTTTGAAGCCTCGCAATTGGTGGCGAGTTTCGTTCGACTATCCGATCGATTTGTCGAATTGGAAGTTCGAAGTAACGCCAAACAAGATCGTTTGTCGTCCGACACCGATCGAGTTTATTTACATGATCATCGGGGCGATCCTGCTCCTGAGTTTGTCGATCTATTTGTTTATGTACTTGGTGGTACCATTGGCAAAGACTTGGGTGAAGCTGAATAGTCACTGGATTCAACCACGCCCCGCCCAAATGCAATTGTTTGCTTCGGCAGCGATGGGTTCTGCGAAGCTCCCCAGTCAAGATCGCTCTAAGTTTCAGCGTGATTTGCCGACCATGGATGAAGTAAGGCGCGCCAATGAAGAACTGATAGAAAGCGTTACCGAGGATATGACTCCAGAGGAACGTGAGAAATTTTTAAGTGAGCTTGCCGCGAAAAACGTCGAGAACAAAGCTCAACAAAATCAACCTGATTCGACACTCGGTAAATTTCTTGAAATCGCAATGGTTGTTGCATGGATCGCTGGCGTGTTGTTGCTGACTTTTTTGGCGATGCTTGGACTGAGCTGTCTCGTTCGAGCGATTCGCTTTTTCCATGATCGAATCGGTATCCGAGTCGTAGAGCAGAAGTTGACAATCGAAAGAGCCAAAACATTTGGTGAAATGACGACTCAACAGATTCCGCTGAGTGAGCTGGGTGTCATCGTTTGTGATTCTCACATTCAAAGAGGGCGATATCATCGTTCTCAGACTTGGAACGTCCAGACTTCGTGTCGGTCAAACGATCTGTTGCCACCCTGCTTTTGCATCGAGCATTGCAATTCGGTTACAAGAAATCCAACGGCAAAGACGAAAAAATTCGCGCGAGCTCTGCAGGCGATTACGAGGCTTCCGATCGCAGAAATGAGCTAGAGCCGGAAAAGGACTTTCTGGCTGCCGCCGCACGACGACAGGCGACAGGCGACACAAGGTTTTCGTGCAGCCACAATCAGAGCAACTTGTACTATTTTTCCATTGCTGTCTTCCAGAAATCATCTCGCATTTTTTCCACGTCGATCGACTTGTACATCCAGACTTTACGCTGCCGATTTTCTGGCGGCGTAACGACTAGCTCTTCCTGGGCAAATTCTGGGTGAATCAACGCTTCGATCAATGCGACATCCCACATGACCCAAGTTTTCGAATCAGGGAACCGCGCGGTCCAGCGTTTCGTCAACATATCACCGAGCGGTCCCATTTCCACTTGCTTGTCAAATGAATCCTGCTGTTCAAAAGTAAACGGCCGCGACGTGGTTGCCGACATGACATGCAGTTCCAGATCTGGTTGATTCAACAAAAAATCAGCAGCGTTCAAGTCGCGCCGCACGTTGAACTCCGATTTGTTCCATGCTCCATTGTCAAAATCATATTGAAACGCCATTACGTAAGCCTTTATTTTCGGGGCAATGTCGGGAGCGAGCTTGATCGCCGACGCGAGATTGGTTGATGCTCCGATACAGGCGACGATCAGCTGCTCACCTTCCGGTAGCTCTCTCGCTGATTTGATAATGAATTGCGCCGCTGCAGAATCTTTCGGTGTTTCCTCACCCCACGGCTTTCCAAACGGTCGCTCAGCACCCAGCGGGGTGGGCAAATCGTCTCGACCAAGGAGTTTGACAAGCTGCTCGTTAAGTTTCTGGCTGGCTTGCACCGAATCTTGCTCGCCGAGGTAATGCAGCCACTGTGCAGAATTGAGCCCGATGACATCGAACTTTTCTTGCTTCAAAATTCGCACGATCGCATACAGATCGTCAATTTCGTTTGCGGTATCTGCATCGAGAATCAGTTTCTGCTTGGCTTCATTCGCCAATCCTGTCGTCGCGACGCTGTGAGTAAGGAAGAGTCCGATTGCCGCCAAGACAATTTTCGAAACCAAAATGTTGTGAGAACGTTTCATGATCCATCGCAAAAATTGGGTAAGCTTCAAGCAAAACAGAGGATCTCGTGCCGCCGTTGGCACCAAAATACAAGTTCACTCGTTAGTTCGTATTCTATCAATTGTGCCGATTAAGATTCGGCGAGATCGGCGGCCTTTCTCAATTGCCGTACTTTCTGTCCCTAAAAGCTCGAGAAAAGGCTTGTCCCCTGTATGTGTAACGTAAAAATTGTTGAACAACCCGCCGCCTCTCGATTTCCTATTCTCATTTCTCGTTGAATCATCATGGCCAAGATTCTTGTCGCTGAAGACTCGCAAGTTGATCAGATGCTGGTCACCAGACTGCTTGAGGATCCGGATTGGACAATCGAGCTCGCTACTGACGGGCTGGAGGCACTTGGTCTCGTCGAGAAATTTGAACCCGACTTGATCGTGACTGACATGCAGATGCCCAACATGGGCGGATTGGAATTGGTTCAGCAGCTTCGTCTTCGAAACGCTTCGATCCCCATCGTTTTGATCACTGGCCAAGGAAGTGAAGACTCTGCTTTCGAAGCCCTTCGTTGTGGCGCAACCAGCTATTCTCCCAAATCGCAATTGGCACGGGACTTAAAACCAACGGTCTCACATTGCCTGGAAATCGCTCAGCGGATGCAATACACGCACGACACGCGACTTATCCCAAAACCAAAAACACAGACGTTTGTTTTGGAGAATGAATTGAGTCTGATCGGACCAACGATTGAGAATTTGCAAAACAGCCTGCCAAGCTGGAGCGATAGTGACCGATTGCAGATTGGCATGGCAATCGATGAAGCGGTCGTTAACGCCATGCATCATGGCAACCTCGAAGTCGAATCGAGATTGCGCGAAGACGACGAAAAGCACTATTACTCCGCTATCGAAGATCGAAAATCAAAGCATCCATTTTGCACACGCCGTGTTCGCATCGAAGCTGAGTTTTCAGACAAACACATTTGTGTCCAAATTTCAGATGAAGGTCCGGGCTTTAATCCAAGCCAAATCGTCGATCCTCGCAAGCCAGAAAATCTTCAGAAGGTAAGCGGGCGCGGCTTGCTGTTGATCAAAAATTTTATGGATCAAGTTTCCCACAACCAAACGGGAAATCAAATCACGATGACCAAACTGCGGCGCACATCGTAGCAAGTGGATGCGAGCGAGACGTTGTCTTAGGGTCGCACGGGAACACGAAAGATCTGGCAGTCCCGCTCGGCAAGCGGGACGTACTTGGACCCATGGTCAAGTTAACTTATTGATAGAGCTTCTTCGTTTACTGGAACGTGTTTGGCTGAATCTGTTTCAAGCGAAAGCCGCATTCGAACGGACCAACGCCCGTCGGCGTCACCTTTGACCAACCAACTCGGCTGAACACAAACGGCTTGATGTACCGACTCGAATCCGGACTCAGATTGGCTCACTGACTGAACAGGATACGCCCAAATCGTTCCTACTTGCTCAAACTGCAATCGAACATTGATTCCCAGCCACTGATCAGTCAGCTGAACTCCTTTAACATCTTCCAGCGACAACGGTTGGCCAAAATCGCCCAACTGATTTTCATCCAGATCACTGAAGAACCGGTCATCCAATCCGTCCGGCAATCCAGCGAAGTTAAACTCGGTCGCAAACCGTAGCGGTTTGTCTTGAGGCAATCCTTCAATCAAGTAAGCGATTTCAACATCGTTGCTGCCATTGCTAAGCGTAATCCCTTTGGTGATCTTCAGCGGGTGCCCCCAGGCGTTGCCATCTTTGGTCAACATGACCTGGATACGATCCGGGTTGCGGCGGATTTTTGCAGAGTAAGATTCATCCGCGAAACTTCCTCGCTCCATCGCCGTGTTCTTCATCAACTGATCAACATCAACATCGGTATCAAAGAAGTGGTCAACAAGACTGTTTCTAGGTCGGACATCGTATTGCAGTTTTTCGTCGAGGCCTTCCTGTTTGAAAACAACCCGATCGTGGATGCTGGCCGCTTCGTCACCGTTTTGATTGTCGCCTTGAAGCACTTTCTTGTGATAAAGCTCCGGACGTCGTTGCATCGTGGCACCGAGATTGTGTCCGATTTGCATCAAGTCCATTTCATAGATCTGGCCACCCGAATGCGGCGCGATCCATAAACTAAGTCGCTCGTTGGCCAACCGGATTTCCTGTCGACCATCAAACCGGTAATCGTCAGAAGTCGCCGAAATCCAGCTTTCGGTCTGACCCATACCACGGACCAGCAGGTTTTCAGCCATCAAAAGATGATAGTAGACCGCGTTGCGCAAGTGCGGCAAATAAACACCTCCGAACGCGCCATGCCAGTAGCTACAGTTGCATTGACCTCGATACAAATGATCGGTCGCCGCGGTAATAATTTTTTCACTGACCTGTTGATCCTGGGCTTGCTGTAACAATTTACTGACGTACATCATCCGTGAATACATCGTGTTGGTTTCCGGATACTTCACCTTAAAGTTTCTCCAGAACCCGCCGCTGCTGAACGATTGAATTTGCTCTTTGCGCGGATCGTTTTCCAATTGATGCTGCAAGTCGTCGAATTCTATTTGGCGTTCAACAGGTAACGCCCACTCGGTCATTTCGCGATAGCTCGCATCGGGCAAATAGATTTTTCCAAGCGACCCCGTTGTCTCGGCGGCTTCGCGAAGCGTCGAAGTTTTTAACCACTCGCGATTGTCAGTTAAGGCTTGCAGGAAATCCTTCAGCCAGCCGTCTTGGTAGACGTGTTTCTTCGTATCAGGCCAAGTGCCAAATTTTTCACCATCGTCACCAAACACAAGTACGCTTCCGGGACGCTTTTCTGCAACCGAGCGACAGTGATCGACGGTTTCCTGAGGGGCTGCGAACGGGATCAGGTATCGAAGCTGTTCGCTTCCGGGGAACACGCGCAAGATTCGACCTTCATCTTCAACAATGTACTGGCCGTATAACTCATCTTTAGAAAGCCCGGCTCGACGAAAATGGAAATCGTCCAGCACCGTGTAATGAATATCGGATTCCGCGATTGCTGAAGCCAGCGATGATTCCCAGACGCGCTCCGGGAGCCACATGCCGTTCACTTTGGGGCAAACTCGCTCCTCAAGCCATTTCGAAAACTGCTTGATCTGGCCAATCTGATCTCGACGCGGAATCATCGGCAGAATTGGCTCGTAAAAAGCACCACCAAGGATTTCGATTCGACCGGCTTCGACCAGTGATGCGATCCGATTCAGATAGTCCGGATGATTCGTCTTCAACCACTGCATCAACGGGCCACTGGTATGCAGCGAAATTTTGATTTCCGAGAATGGCTCGAACACATCCAGAAACGGAAGGTAGCTGTCTTGATAAGCAGTTTCGAATACCCCATCGAAGTTGCCGATTGGTTGGTGGTTGTGCAGAACAAGGCAAAGTTGAATTTGGGGATCGTTCATTTTTTTACGTTGTCCGTATTTCGGGCGTTGACGATTTCCTGATCATCAAGAGGTCGAATCGTTCGATTCAATGAGAATAGTCTTGTCTGTCAAACCAAGTCTGGTTTCTTCTCGAATCGACATTTTCGGTTCCTATGTTTTAACCGATTTCGAATTCGCTTATTAGGTGCAAGTTGGCGCGACCACAAAAAAGATAGGGCCAATCGAAATTGACTGCGCGCAATAAATTAACTGAACAGAACAGTCCGCAACCCTTAGCTAGTTGCAAGATTCTACGGTTAGACTGAGCCACATTGCTTGGACTCAATGACGACGTTTCAATCGCAATGACGACTACTCAACCGGTGTCAGCTGGGCAAGACAGGCTTTCAAGCTCTGAGCGGCTGTTTCGGGCGCGACGGGGTTAACCCAGACATCCGTCCCAAGTTCGAAACCGGCCGCGTTGGTCGTGCGAGGAATGATCTCGATATACCAAGGTTGTTCAGCTGCTGGAACCGAGTCGTCGCCGAACGGCGCTATCTGAAACAGCATATTGTAAGCCGGTTCTTCGAGTAGAGTTTCGATCGCTTTGACCAACCGCTGAGAAAACAATGCCAGTTCGTCACGAACCGCGGAAGAACAATTGAGAAAGTCGCCCGCGGTTGGTTTTGGGACAATCCAAACTTGATAAGCGTATTGGCTGGCGTATGGACAGAGCGCCGTAAAGTGCTCGGTCTGCTCAAGGATTCGATGACCTTGATCTCGCTCCCAGTTTGTCAGCGATTGAATGAGGGAACAGGAATGTTGTTGATAGTGGGCGGCATTACGACTAGCCCTGCCTTGCAAGTAACTGCTGATCATTGGCACACCAATCACTTGTGTGTGAATATGTTCCAATGAAGCACCTGCCGCGTTGCGACAATTGGTGAACAGCATTCCATGCTTGATCGCCGGATTCTCGCTCAACAAGACAAGATGGTCTTGATAGGCAACAAAAGCGATTTTGGTTTCGGCTTCTGTCAATTCGCTAACGCTGATCAAATGTCGCGGCGAGGGAATGATCAAGTCCTGAATTCCGGCACCTGACGAACGGCCATAAAAACTCGAATCAAAATCAACATCTGCGAAACCATTTTTCAGGGTCGATTTTTCACCAGATGATTTGGGAGCTTGCTGAGTCAGCGATGGGTATTTGTTGGGCACGACTCTCGTCAGCCAGGAATCACCCGAGTCACCCTTGTGCTTTGTTCCGTCAGCATCGTAGGCGTGCCATGCAGTCGGAGTCTCGTGTTCGCTGCCCTGACAAAAGGGACAGACCACATCTAAAACTCGTTGCTCAATGGGCTTGAAATCAAGCGGCCGGTCGTTCCGATTCTGCGCTATCGAAATCCACCTTTCAGAGATTGGCTCGAAGCGCAGATCAGACATTCAACGGTCGCCTATTTGGAGGAAAGGGCAGGCTCAACCTATAACTCCGATCAAGGTTGGACAGTATCAAATTTTAGTCATACGCTGAATTAACTGCCAGTGATTCTTGAGCTGCTTAACCGTTAAAGATTTACACGCCGGCAGTAATTAAGACTACGAACCTGATCGAGCTGACAATAATGGCAATCAAACCAACCGTGCTGGCCCAATGCAGCAGCTTACTCGATTTGCGTTTACCTTCTTCAGCTTGCTTGATATTTGATTTAGTCAGTCGCCGAACAACGATCGCCAAGATTAAAGCCAAATAAGGAACCTGAGTAACACTAAGAGTTAATGCGAATACGCCGGCCAACAACCACAGAAATCCTCGCGATTTTTTTTCTTCACCGATGTAAAAGACTTCGGTCGGTGCCAACCCCGAAGAACCTGATGACGATTCCGACGGTCGAATATGGGCTGTTGAATTGTCACTCAAGTCGATGATCGTTCCCGAATTCCGCACTCCACTTGCCGATGCTAAGTTGGACGGCAAGTTTTGATAGTTCGACGCCGAATCATATTGTCGGTTGAACGCATCGACGGCTGAATCTGCTGTCTCGCTTGTAATACGAACGGCTACGGCTGTTTTCGGAAAATCCTGATCTGTGATACTGAGAACCTCCGAAGAATTCGGCGCCGATGGATTCGCTGGAGCGTTGTGCACAATGTCTACATCGCCAAGTTCATGGGGCTCATTCTGGCGCTTCCACGTTTGATCCGACAATTCTTCTATCCGGTCGATATCTTCCAACAAAACGGAAACGTTTTCGTAACGGTCTGCAGGTTTCTTGGCGATCATTTTCTCAAAGATTCTTTGCGCGCCGAGCTGATTTGGATCGCCCGTTGGTGGAAGCTGAGGAATTGGATCACTACGATGCGCCAAAATTGTTTTTACAACGGTGTCGCGAGAAAATGGACCACGATCTGACAACAGCCGGAACAGCGTGCAGCCAAGGGAGTAGATGTCCGACTTTGCATCTGCCAAACGAGTATCTTCGGCTTGCTCGGGTGACATGAATTCAACTGTCCCCATCACCTGGCCAGTCGTTGTCAGATGCAACGACTGTTCATCAAGTTCACCCGTGCCAACTCGAGCAAGCCCCATGTCAAGAACTTTGACTGTTCCCTGTTTATCAAGCAACAGGTTCGACGGTTTGATATCGCGATGAACAACGTTCTCTCCATGCGCGTACTCCAGTCCCAATGCGGCTTGACGAATGTAGTCGAGAGCCAGTGACAGTGGCAACGGTCCGATTTCATTGACGACTTGTGCCAAATCATGACCGTCCACGTACTCCATCACGAGATAGTGAAAGCCGCGATGCTCTCGCGCATCGTAAGCATGAACAATGTTCTGATGCGTCAGCTTACCGGCAACTTTTACTTCCTGGTAAAACCGGGCCACCGCCGATTCGGATTCCAATGCCGTTACCGGCAAGACTTTGATCGCAACTTTACGATCCATCACGCGATGCCGGGCTAACAGTACCGTCCCCATTCCGCCGCGACCGAGCTCAGTAATCACGATGTAATCGCCAAAACAAATATCACTGACCAAACCTTTGCGGAACTTTTCCGACTGGTAAGCCGTGATGATCTTTTCTTTGACCAGTTTTTCCAACAGCGCGTCGACACCCGATTCGATCTCTACGCTGTACTGCGTAGCTGCGTCCGACGACAGCAATCCCGCTGACGTTAGCTCATGAAAAACTTTAAGTGCCGATTCCGACATTTCTGGTCCGACTATAGGCGACAAAATCCCTGCAAGCTTCGCCTCGCAAATAATTTTGAGGAAACTGTAAACCGTGAGCTGCAAGTAACTTGTTCAATCTAATTCATTCTAGTCGAACTTACAAAGCAATCCGATATCTCGGCAGTTGGAGCACAAAAAAGCACCAATCATTTGAGACAACGGTTGGCTTAGGCAGCTTTCAAAAAATAGATATGCCGATTCTGGCCGAACATTGAACGAGGATCCGCATCGAGCCGTACCCTCGTTACCGGGGTTGAGTTTCACGGACTAATGTGAATCCATCCGCTCAATTTCGTCATGTAGCCAGTTCGAGCAATTCGAGCCGATGATCTGATTGAAGTTGCGATGACATCGCCACTTGGCCTGGCGTTATCGAATCGTAGAAATAGCTTCTGAATTTGGTTGTGGACGGCCAGCCATATTGTTGAAATCGCCGTCGTTGAAAAAAGCAAAATCACTGCCCGTTGCGTTCTCATGGCACGCAATGCAACTGTTCGCCTTGCCCATGATTTTTGCATGGCCTGCAACAGCCACCTCGTCCGCACCTGCTACGGATTGTTGACGCTCTTTAACAACTGAACCATCCGGATGGTAAGCAACCCAATACCAGTCATTGCCGTTCGGATTAAATCCTTCCGATCGATACATCACGGAAATCGACTTTAATGATTTGTCCGCGCGGTAGTCTTCAAGGATCACCACACTGCCTGGTCGAAGGCGACTTGAGTCACCAATCGCTGTGCGATTCATATACGTTTTCAACAACGCGCCGTGAGGACTTTGGCCAGTATAGAAATCGCCGTCTTGCCCAGGCGCTGGAGCCCAGTTCTTATAGTTGTTGCCAATCAAATAGCTCCACAGTTTGTCTTCAAAGGGCTTGGACTCTGAATCGGCCGTTGCTGATTGGCTGTTGAGAATTACCAATCCAACAATCGAGACAACCAATGCTGACAACAACACCCCAGTCAATTTAAAATCAGTGAGACGCAGGTTCATTGGTTGATGATAAGATTTGCTAGACATGCGGATTCCTTTCTTGGATTTGCATTTCATGCGTATCGGCAGCACATGGCCATCCATGGATATTGGAAACAGTTGACCATCGAAGGAATCAATGACCGCTGTTTCAGAACGCCGGTCCATTTTATGAATTTTGGGAATACTGGATAGGTGAGCACGTATGCAGGCTTTCGGTAAATTGCTAGCAATCTAATGATTAGGCGTTGTGGACAGCCTGTCGACTGGGCAGGAGAAATCTCGAAAATACCGCATATTGTCTACCTACAATGACTTATGGAAAACTTGTTATTCACTCTGCGAATCCAAATGGCTGCGATTCGTTAAAACTGCTTATCCAAAATCGCAAATTGACGAGTACCGTATTGAGCGACCCACCTCTCCGATTACCCACGTCCCCGCTCGAAGTTCTCTCCGAGGTTGTAGGATTCACCAAGTTCCGGACCTCCCAGTCTCTAATCATCGATCGGACTTTGAGCCAAAAACATTCGTTAGTAATCATGCCGACGGGAATGGGCAAGAGTCTTTGCTTCCAGGTTCCAGCGATTTGTCTGGCGAATCGAAACCGACTTCAAACCGACGAGCGACGATGCTTGACGCTTGTCATCTCGCCTTTGATCGCGCTGATGAAAGACCAAGTCGACGCGCTGAACCGCAAAGGGATTCAAGCGACGTTTGTTAACTCTTCACTGACGCGTCAAGATCGGCTTACGCGTTACTCAGGAATAGCGGCAGGCAAGTGGGATTTGTTGTACGTGACTCCCGAACGATTTCAAAAAGCAGACTTCGTCAGTGCGCTTCAATCTCGTGAGGTCGTCTTGTTGGCTGTCGATGAAGCCCACTGCATCAGTCAATGGGGTCACGACTTTCGCCCAGACTACACTCGCGTTGGAGAGATTCGAACTCAGTTGGGCAGTCCGACGACAATCGCGTTGACGGCAACAGCCACTAAAGAAGTTCAAGCTGACATCATTCATCAGCTTGGACTATTGCCTGAAACTGAATCCGATTTGCCCGGCGAAGTAAAAACATTTCATCATGGAATCGATCGACCAAGTCTCTCCCTACATGTTGATGAAGTTTGGGACGACGACAACAAGCTGGATCATATTGTCAAAACACGAACCGACGTTACCGGTGCCGGCATCGTTTACTTTACACTGATCCGAAAATTGATGGAGTTCAGCGAAAAACTATGGGAGATGGAAATTCCTCATCTTGTTTATCACGGTGATCTTCCTCGTGGCCAGAGACGTCAAGTTCAAGATGAATTTATGAACGGGCGTGAACACCTGGTCCTGGCAACGAATGCGTTTGGCATGGGCATCGACAAAGAAGACATTCGGTTTGTACTTCACGCTGATTTGCCAGGCTCGCTCGAATCTTACTACCAGGAAATCGGTCGAGCAGGACGTGATGGTTTGCCGTCGAAATGCCTACTGTTGTACGACCAGCGGGACCTCGCCACACAGATGGAATTTATTCGTTGGAGTAATCCCGACAGCGTATTCTATCAACGCCTATACGGGCTGTTGCAAAACGATCTCGAAAAAATCAATGCGTTTGGTTTGGAATGGATCCGGGAGAAACTTCATCACCGTCAAAAACACGACCGGCGATTGGAAACCGCGCTCGGTATGATGTTGCGATACGACGTGATCGAAGGTTCGCTGTCGCCCACGGAACTGCGCGTGGTGGGAGAATTGCCAGAATCTCTCATTGAAGACACCCTCTCAGCAGAAAAATTCAAACGAGACCAACAAAAACTGCTTACGATGGTTCAGTATGTCAAACACGAAGGTGATCGAAAGCAATTCCTCAACGATTACTTCGGCGTGGAATAATTAACAAGCTAAATGCCAACCGAATACAAGAAGCAAAATCAAATGGTAACTCGGCGACAATTTATGGGTAGCGCTGCGATCGTCACAGCGACAGGTTCTACCATTGCAAAATCACATGCCGCAAAACCGACGACGGCTCGCGAACCGGTCCGTCCGGTCGTCATATCGACTTGGCAACACGGCATGGCGGCTAACGCCGAAGCCTGGAAAACACTTTCCACAGGCGGCCGCGCTCTTGATGCCGTCGAAAACGGTGTTCGCGTGACTGAATCGAATCCTGACATTTCGACTGTTGGCATTGGTGGTTTTCCCGACGCCTCGGGCACGGTCACTCTTGACGCGTGCATCATGGATGAAAAAGGCGACTGTGGGTCAGTCGCTTACTTGAAAGACATCGAGAATCCGATTTCTGTTGCACGAATGGTGATGGAAAAGACTCCCCATGTGATGCTCGTTGGAGACGGTGCACGACAGTTTGCGATCGAAAACGGGTTCAAGCCAAAAACTTTGTTGACCGAAAAATCAAAAGCCGCCTGGGAGAAATGGAAAGCCGATCACCCCGATGCCGTCAAACAAGGCGAGATCAACATTGAGAATCACGACACGATTGGAATGGTTGCCATCGATCAGCACGGCAATCTCTCGGGCGCGTGTACGACCAGTGGTTTGGCGTGGAAACTTCCGGGCCGCGTTGGCGATTCGCCGATCATCGGCGCTGGTTTGTACGTCGACAACGAAGTCGGCGCAGCTACGGCAACCGGGATGGGCGAAGCAGTCATCCGCGCTGTCGGCAGTTTTCTCGTCGTCGAACTCATGCGTCAAGGCAACTCCCCGGAAGACGCTTGTCGACTCGCGACCGAGCGTGTGATTTCGAAAACCGCCAACTGGAAAGATCTGCAAGTCGGCTTTATTGCCTTGGACAAACAAGGGCGTCATGGAAGTTTCTGCATTCAACCCGGTTTTGATTACGCAGTGAACGACGGCCAGAAAAATCACATGATCAAAGCGAAAAGCCACGTCAAGTAAATCACTGGCTGTAAACCAATTTCCATCTCTAAAAAGCAAACGATTTGATTCTTGAAATTTGTATTGATTCGATCGATTCAGCAATCGCTTCGAAAACTGGCGGAGCGGATCGAATTGAAATTTGCAGCTCGCTTGCAACTGGTGGGACGACGCCTGGTTACGGTCTGGTCAAACAGTGTATTGATCGTGTCGGGTTACCAGCGGTGATGATGATCCGACCGCATGACGGTCCGTTTGTTTATCGCGATCAGGACCTGCAAGTGATGTTGGTTGATATCGAAATCGCGAAATCACTTGGATGTTGCGGAGTTGTTTTTGGCTGCCTTAAAGAAGATGGCACGCTGCATGTTGAACAATGTCGGCGGCTGATTGAAGCGGCTGGTGAATTACAAACGGTGTTCCATCGGGCCTTTGATGTGTCTCGCACGAGCGACACGTCTTCGCCGCTGAATATTCTCGATCAAATAGTCGAACTTGGTTTCGATCGTTTGTTGACGTCTGGGCGCGCTCCTTCGGCTGACGAAGGTAGCGAGTTGATTGGTCGGCTCGTCAGTCATGCTGCTGGTCGCATCGAAATTCTGGCGGGTGCAGGAATCTCGGCTGACAATGTTTCGCGAATCGTTGAAGCCACCAGCGTGGCTCAAGTGCATGCCAGCGCCAGCGTTGCGAGAAATGGTAAGGTGAGCCGCCGTGCAGATGCTACCGTTTCGTTTGGCGAAAACAGTCGCGTTACGTGTGCTGAAAAAGTTATCGCGATCAAAGCAGCAATCACCAAGGCGGTTTAGTCCTGAAAAAACTAATGCGAAATATCTAGACAGGATGAACAAGATTTACATGATAAGCATCCAGCTCGTCATCATGTTAATCCTGTCAAAAACCCATCTGTAGTCGTCATCTAGGAAAATCAAATCTGTCGAACTCAACGTCAACAGCTACTTGCTCAACGCGTTGATCCGAAAGAAACTCTGATCAGCTTTGCCTGTATGCAGCGATTTTCTTCCGCTGACAAACCGATTGCGATCGACAAAGAATCGAAGCTTGCGATCGACGGCTTTCGAGATTCCAATTCGTGGCGAAGCAACAATTTGATCTGGGCCAACTGTTATTTCTTTTACGTTTCCGACCCAGATATTGGCGTCGTTACTGGATGCGTCAGCAGACAGGTTTGCACCATTGTGGATTAAGCCCATTCCTAGGGCTTGGCAAATTTTCGCGGGCCCATTTGTCAACTCAACAACTTGCCGTTGGTTCTCAATCTCGCGGCCACGACAAGCCGCCATCTTCTTACGCCCCCAAACTGGCTCGATCGCGCGTATCAAAACAGCGCATCCTTCACCATCGTTTTCCGTTGAAACATTTAAACAATACTTGGCATGGATTGAATAAACGTACAGCATGCCAGCTCTCAAAAACATTGCTGCGTTGCGTGGCGTTTGACCACGAAACGAATGGCTGGCCGGATCACCTTTCTTCAAATAGGCTTCCGTTTCAACAATGATGCCACCAAGCGACGAACGACCCTGCTTACAAACGAGCGCTTTTCCCAACAGCCATTTTGCAACAGACTCTGTTGCGCCTTCAAAGCTGGCACGAGTCAGTCTGTCGGGAACCGTCGGTATTTTTTCAATTGGTTTTCGCAATCGTCTCACCTGTTGATGTGTGTTTGGGCGGCTTGAACACAATAATGACAAAAAAAATGGCCGACGGGGGAGTGTCATTCCCGTCGGCCATGCAGGTTTGTGAAACCCGCTGGTGATGAGTCTCAATGGATGCCCATTATTTTTTGAGACTAATTTTCTTCCTGTCGGCGACTTTCCATTCGCTGACGAATCATGGCGCCGATATCCGGTTCTTTGTATTCAAACTTTTCGCCTTTGAGTTCTTCCAGCTTCTGTCGTTGCTCCGAAGTCAACTCACTAAGCAGTTTCTCCCTCAACTCTTCGGTGAGTTTTGCCGTTCGTTCTTTCAGTTCTTCGTTAAGCTCTTTCTGTCGCTCTTTGATTCGCTTTCTTTGTTCATCATCGATTCCCAGGGCTTCGGCGACCAATTTGCTGCTAAGCGTTTGGCCGGTGCCCTGCCGTTGCATTTGCATTTGCAACTTTACTTGTTTCAGTCGCTCCAGCTGGTGCGGCAACAACATGGATTCAATTTGTTTCTTTTGCTCTTTTTTAAGTTCCATGATTCGTTTACCCAAACCCTTGGACGCTTCTTTATCACCCGATGTCACTTTTGCGATCTGATCCTGAATTTCATTGCCGAAGTCCTCGCGCAACTTATTGACTTTGTCCAGTTGATCACCGACCAATTCAAGATCTTCCTGAACACTCGCGTTACTGAGCATCGAAAACGCATCTCCGCCCATCATGCCGCCGCTCATCGCATCGGAAAGAAACAAACCTCCCATGCCGCCCATTCCTTCGTCAGAAGAAGCAACGATTCGCATGCTGGAACTCGATCCATCGCCGAAGCTCTCGGAAGTTGAAGAAATAATGATCGGGCCGCCATTCTCCGATTGCAGCATATCAACGTCGAGCGAACTCTCGGTCGGCTCAGTTTCCTGAGCCAGGACAGGAGAAGCCAACAGGAAGAGCGTTAAAAATGACGCGGCTAGTTTCAATATGTTCGATTTCATAATTGGATTCCAAGACAGATTAAGTTCGGTGTTTTGAGTTGTTTCGATATTCAATGCTATGACCGACTCGCGACCAGAACATTCCGTGACTATTGTTGATCGATGTCACCGCCATCCAACATCGACTTGTGAAGTTTTTCAATGCGCTCGTGCATCTGCTTGAGCTTTTCGTTCATCGCATCGAAACCAGGATGAGCGTCTAAGCCAGGTCCGACGATAACACCTGGCCCCATTTCCCTGAATTCGAAATTAAACTCTCCGGGCGCCGCTCGAAAATCCTGAAAAATTCTTGGTGCAGGCATACCGGGAAAACCAAGAGCCGTTGGCAATGCGGCTCGCTCGGCCGGCTTAACCGTGATGTTCATCTCTTCGCCCGAGCGAATCAAGGTGAGGGTTAAGTCACCCTCTTCTTTTCCAGCTTGATTGACGACGGTCACGAGATCTTTTGATGTGGACAGTTGTAAATCGTCAGCATACATCAAAATATCGTTGACTCGGATTCCCGCCGCCTCCGCCGGTCCGTCTTGCGCCACACGAACGACAGCCAACCCTACGCCGCCTTCTAGTTGAAGCTGCGCTCGCAACAGATCCGGAACCGGCTGACAGTTTACGCCGACCATATATGACTTCTCTTTTGGCGCGGCAGAAACAGCGCCTGGAGTGTTGATGGCTTGACCGTCGCCATCAAGTTCAAATTCGTGGCGTGCGCCATCGGGACCAATGAGAATCATCCTGCCAACTGACTTGGTTGTCATTTGACCGTCTTTATCTACCGTCTGTGTCGAGCGGTTGATACTGACACTACGTGCTTCACCCAAATCAAAAGTGCGAACCGTTCCGTCTTCTCCGGTGACTGTGACTTGGCCATTCTCGACCTTAACGCTCGTTGCTCCATCAGCGGAAACAGCTGCATCTCCATTGCGAATTTCTTTCGACCGCTCGATACCGATCTTCTCACCATCCTTGTTCAAGATAATGACATCGTCTTGAGCAAGCACTGCCGAAAAGCTCAGCAACAGGGCAAACATAGAAGTAACCATTGTTTTAAGTTTCATTTTCTCCTCCGAGAGTAGCTTGTCTTTGAACGTGTTAAGTTTTGATTTAATTTCCTGGTGACCAACGAACCGTTCGCATTGGAACAACAAATTTCCGACCGTCGGAAAAATTTCCTGAAACGTAATCGACGTGAACATCGACTTGATACCCTGATCTACCCAGTTGGGCTTTCAGTTCGTCAGTAATCCCAAGTTCCGGCAACAACTGCCGGAGCGTTTGTGGATCAAATTTATTGGCTCGGTCCTTTCCAATCAGAACCTGAAAATCTTCCGGCAAGAACAATGGCACTTGGCCTTTCGGAGCACGACCATCAGGCGTTTCGAATTGTACAAACGAAGCGGGTGAAATTTGATCTGAGGAACCGTCATCGTTCGCCGCAACCCGCGGAGACGGATCGGCCAGTCCATTCACCAACCCATCGCTGGATTGTTTCTCGACGGGAGTCTCGGCCATCGTCCCGCTTGGATCGAACGACGGCAAATGGCTGGAGCCAACCAGGTAACCGGTCGTCAGCGCGATCAACAATCCGGCCGCCAGCGCAAGATTCTGAAACGGGATTGCAAACCGTTTTACTGGGAGTGAATCAACAGATTTAATTTGAATTTCATCTACGGGTTGATTCGTTGCGACCGTGTCCTGCGCCAACGATCCTGAGCCTCCTGAAGCCAAAAACTGTTTTCGAAAAATCTGGTTTTCGACCATCGCACAAGCAATCTCGCGCCAATTCGAAGGGTTGTTTTCCGCTTCGACCAGCACCTGTCGCGTTTGATCGAGATCAAGCTCTCCATCAACAAGTCTTTGCAAATTTTCCTGGTTGATATTCGCCATTTATTC
Source organism: uncultured Pirellulaceae bacterium (assembly GCA_964584615.1). Taxonomy (GTDB): domain Bacteria; phylum Planctomycetota; class Planctomycetia; order Pirellulales; family Pirellulaceae; genus Mariniblastus. Next base: position 183,242 of record CAZPBE010000001.1, read on the forward strand.
GTCCAATGCTCGTCGCAATAATTTGTTTCGCATTTGCTTACGCGCTTTCGCCAACCGATGTTCTACCGCCTTCTCGGTCAAACCCAATCTGTCCGACAACTGTCGATAGCTCCAACTCTCGGTGTACTTCAACATCAAAATCTCTCGGCTTTCCGCATCAAGCTCTTCCATGGCTTGACACACCGAAACTGTTTTTTCTTCTTTCAACAACCAGTCCAACGGCTGAAGATCGTTGGCAGCGACAATAACTTCGGCAACCATTTCTGGTTCTGTTTTTCGTTTGGCTCGGCGATGAAAATTAGCCGCTTGTCGAACGGCGAGTTGATAAAGCCAAGGTGCAACCTTGTTTGGATCGCTGGGAACGGTAGCTTTTCGATCTTCTGTTTTCTGATTGTCATTATTGGCTTGGCGAAAAACGGCAAGTGCCACTTCTTGCATCAAGTCCTCGACCGCATGCACGTCTCCGACACGACAGCGCAATACCTTCCGCAACCATGGTCGATGCGTTTCGATCGCAGCATCCCAGTTAATCGCTTTTGTAGTCATATTCAAAACGATGTTTGCTGGCGATTGCCAGAAAAGCTTTCGGTTGGATGTTGTGCTGTTCTCTTTGCCGAGATAGAAAATCGTCAATCGGAAGATCAACGATATAGTTCCCTGCAAAAGTCACTCGTACTTAGATAGTCGTTTTCAAATACGATTTCACCGGGAAAAAATCCTCAAATGTGAAAATTCGAGAATTCCTTTTGAAAACGCTTCAAAACAACCCGATGGAGCCGTGAAAAACTGAGCCCATCTGACATTGGAAGCAAGCGGATAATCTGAAAAGCAGGCGCGCCACTTACTTTTTCCTTCGCTTACTCTTTCGACTGGGAAATCGATTGCCGAACCCACTTTGCGACGACACCTTTCGGGCCAACCGCCCAACCCACCGCGCCATCTTTCGAAAACCCAACCGAATTGAAACCCTTGTTTGAGATGCGATGCCACTTGCTACCTAAATCAGTCGACATGTCTGTTCCGGATGTCCCGACAGCAACCAGCGCTATTTCACCTCCCTGCCTCCAACCGGCCACACAGCTTCGATAGCCGCTAGGCGGAAAGCGCGGCGATGGTGTTGACCAGGTTCGTCCACCGTCACTCGTGGTCGCGTAGTTGTTGGTGTCGTTGTCTTCGTCTTTGTAGTCACCGCCGATGGCTACGCCTGACTGATCATCGACAAAGTAAACCGAAAAAATTCCGCTGGTCTCGCTGCGACCAATTGGAACATTCGCGATTGAAAATGTTGACGCCTGGTCATTAGAAATCAACATGCGTGAACTTTGATATTGATTTCCATTGGCTGCTCCGCCCAACCCTATGAAACATTTGTTGCCCCCGATCGTTTGCATATTCGTTCCGCTAGCCGCAAATCCAGCTTCGCCTTCCAGCGCTTCGATACGATTGGCAATGGGAATTGCTTTCCACGATTTTCCACCATTCTTTGTTCGGGCGATCCAGAATTTTCCATCGATCGGATCACTCATCAATACTCCGACTCGGTCATTCCAAAACGAAATTGAATCAAAGAATGCGCCTGTCTTTGTTCCGCAAGGCTTCCAGGTCCGCCCCCCATTGGTGGTTCGATAGACGATCGCCGGCGTTCCCGCTGTCGTGGCGATCGCAGTTCCTTCGTCGAACCCATGGATGTCGCGGATATCAAGTTCTTCTGCGCCTTTGATCTGACGAACAAGCCACGATTCGCCTCCATCGTTGGAAAGCAGAACCGTTCCCTCGGATCCGCTGGCCCAAATAGTGTTCGCATCGACAACATGCAGTCCTCGCAAGCTGGACGTTGTTTCTACTTTGATCGTTTCCCAAGGCGAATCAACGATGGCGACCGTTTCACTATCAACGCGTAACTCTTCCTGTGAAAACGCGTGTTGTGAACAACTCAACAAAAACGCGATCGTGACGGCAAATAGAAAATCGGCGGGTCGGTAATAGTGAGGCATCTTAGTCAAATTCGAATCTTGGAAAGTGCAAGGAAGATCGCCCAAGGGCGCGCTGTCGTCAGACCGGTTATTCTGAACATGTCATCATAGCTCAAACTGAACGCTAAAAAATGAGACACATTCTATTGGACTGAGCCACATTCTCATCGGCATGCGATGCATTTGCGATTGCATATCTAAATCGCGTTGTCACTGGCGTGGTTCCGTCCGAGAATAACTATGGCGAACACCCAAACAGTCTCGTATTTGGATTTCTAGCTACAAAGTTCGTTTGCTGGAAGGGAAGCTACCTAGAACCGTCAAATTTTTGCAATGAGCGCGAGCTTCGCCAATCACCTCCGCCATCTTGCCGTCTTTTCGATGTCCTTCCAAGTCTACGAAAAAAGTGTAATCCCAATTCACTTCGCGGCTTGGTCGTTTTTCGATATGCGTCAAGTTAACTTGATTTCGCTTGAACACACCAAGCACATCGACCAACGATCCGGGACGGTGGTCCGCCGTAAACATGATCGACGTCTTATCGTCGCCAGAGACTTCTGTTTCGCTTTTCGCCAGAATTAGAAATCGGGTAATGTTGCTTTGTCGATCTTCGATTGCATTGAACAATGGGTGCAGCCCGTAAATTTCTCCAGCCAAATTCGAACCGATTGCCGCTGCACCGTTATCTGGATCCGCTTCGATTTCAGCTTTGGCCTGTCGCACAGCGCTGGCGGTACTCTCCGTTGAAATTCGCTCAGCATTTGGATATTGGGTCGCCAACCAGTTTCGACATTGTGCAAAAGCCTCAGACTTGGAATAGATTCGTTTTACTTTTTCCGGTTTGCAGTTGGCCAGCAAACAAAAGTGGATCGTCAGCTGAACTTCACCATAAATGTTCAGCCGATCGTGGTAAGTCAGAAACGCATCCAGTGTTTCGTTAATGCCACCACCGGTACTGTTTTCAATAGGAACCATGCCGTAATCGACGTGTCCCCGGGCAACTTCCTCAAAAACACCTTCGATAGCGCGCAGGTCTTCGAACGCCACGCTGGAACCAAAATGTTTCGTCGCGGCGAGATGGCTGAACGTTCCAACGGGACCTAAGTAGCCAATTCGAAGCGGCTGTTCAAGCGCAAAACTCCCACTCATCAATTCGCGGTAGATGGCTTCAAGCGTCTGATCGGGAATCGGTCCCGTGCTGAGCGATTGAATTTTGCTCAACACCGCCGCCTCTCGATGCGGCGCGTAGATCGGGATCCCGGATCCACGTTTGATCTTGCCGACCTCGATCACGTGTCTGGCCCGCTGGTTGATCAATTCCACTAGCTGCTGATCCACGTCGTCTATTGCCGTACGAAGCTTATCAAGCGGGTCGGTTGAGCCTGGTTTATCGTTTTCCTGATCCATTTACTTGGTGGCTTTGTCTACTGAAAGTTAAATAGGAAGAGGCACCATCATAACCAACATGACATGGGCTTCTAGATGGAGTGGAGTGGTCGGAAGTGCCCTGAATTAGTGCGCTGGCCATACTCGACCCCGACTCCAAGTTCAGACTCTCAACGTGGCACCAATGCCGGTCCAGAACGCTAATCCGGAATCACTGGGGTTAGTCCAAGATGCATGGCCAAAAACGCCCATTGATCGGCGACTTCCTCGATGATTTTCGAAGTTGGTTTGCCCGATCCATGGCCCGCTTTGGTTTCGATGCGAATCAATGTTGGATTCGCTCCTTCCTGAGCCGCTTGCAGTCGCGCAGCGAATTTGAAACTGTGACCCGGCACCACTCGATCATCGGTATCCGCTGTTGTCACCATGGTCGGCGGATATTGAACACCATCTTTGATGTTGTGATAGGGCGAGTAAGCGTAGAGCGCGTCAAATTCTTCCTTGCTGTTTTCTGCGCTACCGTAATCGTCGACCCAAAACCGACCCGCCGTAAACTGATGAAACCGAAGCATGTCCATCACGCCGACTGCCGGCAAACAAGCTCCATACAGGTCAGGCCGCTGCGTCATGCAGGCTCCCACAAGTAAGCCGCCGTTGCTTCCACCTTGAATTCCGAGATTTTCGGGCGAAGTGTACTTTTGGTCGATCAAATATTCAGCCGCAGCTATAAAGTCGTCGAACACATTCTGCTTGTTCGTTTTCGTTCCTGCTTTATGCCACTGCTGTCCGTACTCTCCGCCTCCGCGAAGATTCGCCATCGCAAAAATTCCACCCATCTCCATCCACTGCATTCGCGAAATCGAAAAACTTGGTGTTATCGAAATGTTGAACCCGCCATACGCATACAACAACGTCGGGTTGGTGCCGTCGAGCTTCAACCCTTTTTTGTGCGCGAGAAACATTGGAACTTTCGTTCCGTCACGGCTTTCAAAGAAGACTTGATTGACTTCATAGTCATCCGGGTTCATCGCGACTTCCGCTTTGCGAATGAAGCTGCTCTCACCCGTCTTCAAATCGTAACGATAAATTTCCGGTGGACGATTGAAACTACTGAAGCTGTAAAACGTTTCGTCGTGATCACGTCGACCGGCAAACCCGCTGGCCGAAACAATTCCCGGGAACTCAACTTCGCGAACAAACTGGCCTTCAAGATCAAAGAGTTTTATTTGCGACTTGGCGTCGTTCAAGTATTCCACGACCACAAAATCGCCAACCATTGACGCGCCTTCCATAGGAACGTCTTCCGGAACAATTGTTTTTTTGTCTGCAGGATTATTGATGTCGATCGTCAATATGCACTTTTTAGGCGCATTGAGATCGGACTTGAAATAGAAAGTCGTTCCTTCGTTTCCAAGAAATGTGTATTCGTTTTCGAAATTGTCGATCAGTGTGACGAACTTGCTGTTGGGGTCGGTGAGATCTTTGTACATCACGCGATATCGATCATCTGTCCCTTTCCACACCGTAACGACCAGGTACTTTCCGTCTTCGGTGACTTCTGGCGAAAATCCCCAACTCGGGTTCTCTGGATCTTCGTGCAGCAACACGTCGTCTGATTGAGGTGTGCCGATCGCGTGGTAGTAAACTTTCTGACCAAGGTTTAACGATTGAAACTCGCCATCTTCATCCGGTTTGTCATAACGGTTGTAGTACAAGCCTTTGCCGTCTTTGGACCAGCTTCCACCACCAAACTTGATCCACCTAAGTTCGTCATCAAGTTTCTTGCCTGTAGCGATCTCCATGACACGCCAAATGCGCCAATCAGACCCTGACTCTTGTACTCCGTAAGCAAGATATTTACCGTCTTCGCTGAACGCAGTACCGTCCATCGATACCGTTCCGTCTTTCGACCATTGATTGGGGTCAATCAAAACCGTTGGCTCGGCATCGAGGCTATCCATTTGGTAAAGCACATTCTGATTTTGCAAGCCATCGTTTTTGTAAAAGTAGTAACGCCCTCCTCGTTTGAACGGTGTTCCATATTTCGCGTAGTCCCACAGCTTCGTCAGCCGCGCTTCAATCTTCGAACGATAAGGAAGCGCTTTGACATAGTTGAACGTCACTTCGTTCTGCGCATCGACCCATTTCTGAACATCGTCCGATTTCCGCACGTCGTCTTCCAGCCATCGGTATGGGTCTGAAACCGACACGCCGAAAAAGTCGTCTACCTGATCGACTTGTTTCGATTCGGGATAATCCATTTTGTCTTGAGCCAGTATTGATTGAGAGAAAAGGATTGCGGTCGCAGCAAAGACCGTGAGTGCTTGAGGGAACATGTTTGTAATACTTTTGATTGGTGCGTGCATGTTGTGCCTTAACTAGACACGTTCGAATATTCTCAATTATATGGGGAGGCGAGGCAGCTTTGAGCTAGCGAAATCGCCAGCTTTGAAATTCTCCAAAGGATCTGAATCTTGATTTGCTCGAAGTCCCGCATTCGTTTTGTCGCAAATCGCTAGCGAAAAGCGGTCCCCAATCCGAATAAATTAACAAAATCCCTCTCAATTGTGGATTTGTATCGATTGAGAAGACCTTTCTGATCGATGAATGGAAAATCAATGTTCACCTTAAGACCTCAGGTCGGAGTAATTTTTATGTCTCGTCTCATCCGTCGAGCTTCCACGCTACTAGCTGGTGTTGCCGTATGCGTCATGCCGTCCTTAACCACTGCGCAAGACCAATTGAACGAAACTGTAAACGAAGAAGTAACGCGCGTTATTCGTTTGCGTTCGAAAACTCAAGACACAACTGACTTGCTAACGCGGCAAGCTGATTCGGCAAGTGAGCGGCTGGCGCAAAATCCGCTGGCGAGTCCCAGTTTTTCTCCGGCTCAAATTAAGTACGACGAAATTTCGTCCCGAGCCACGCCAATGCCGACCAAGAAAAAGCCAGCAAAGCTAACTGGTTATGTCGAGCATGACTCGATATCAATTGCTGCTCCGACCGTCGATGCGAACATTAGCCAGACAAAAAGCAGCAGTCGCAAATCACAGTCGGCACCACCAGCCCCGACGAAGGTAATAAGGTCGACTCCATCGGCGACAGCTTATCAAGTCGAGTCTGCTGTCTCCAACAGTATGCCTTCGGTTGCTACAGAAATCATTGCTCCGAAAGACATCAACGTGAACGAAGTCGCTCCCTTACGAATCAATGTTCAAAACGTTGGCAAGACGTCGGTTGAAAATGTAAAGATCGTTACGACTCTTCCTTCGCATGTCAATTATGAAACATCTTCTTTGACACCAACTAGCAATAACGGGGAACTTGTCTTTACGATTCCTCAGTTGGCCGCCGGTCAAACCAGACAAATTTCGCTGGACATTACACCAACGGAGAAACGCGAACTGGATATTGCGACTCGTGTGTTTGTCGAGAGTGGCCTTCGACTGGCAGTCAATGTACGTCAGCCTCAACTTGCGTTGTCGGTTACTGGACCGAACGAAGTGAACATTGGTTCAACAACGTTGCACACCGTTACCATCGAAAACACCGGTGACGGAATTGCTCAACAAGTTCGACTCGAAGCTGACTTTCCTGGTGAGCTGCGATTCATGGAGCAAACGGGCATGAAGAACGTTCGCTCGTTGAAGCCTGGCGAAAAAGTCCAGGTTCAAGTCAAGTCACTTGCTCAAGCACCTGGTCAATGTAAACTTGATTTTGCAGCGACCGGAACCGGCTGCCAGGCTCAACCAGCTTCGTCGCCAGTGAGAATTACACAACCGGAACTGAAAGTCTCGGCTGTCGGTCCTGACATGAACTTTGTCGAGCGTGACGGAATTTACTCCATCTCAGTGGACAACGCTGGCGAAGTCGACGTTGAAAATGTTCAAGTTACACTTTCTGTGCCATCAGGCATGAAGGTTACGACGATCAGCCGCCAAGCCAAGATCAATGAAAAGAATGGCACGCTCAGTTGGACGTTTCCAAGAATGCCTGCTCAATCGGTTGAGACAATTCAATTAAAAGCTACGGCAATGCAACCGGGTGAACAGATTTGTCGAATTCTTGTTAGCAGCAATGACACTCGCGAAAAAGAAGTCGCTTTGAAAACGATCGTTGCCACTCGTGCTGACTTGAGCATCAACCTCAACAACGTTGGTGGTCCGATCCAAGTCGGCAACGAAGCTGAGTTCCTGGTTGTCGTCGAAAACCGAGGCAGCAGCTTGGCTAACGAAATTCAGATTCAAGTTGAATTGCCTGAATCGATGCGACCTGTTAATCACGCAAACGCTTTTGTTGAAGAGAACGAGAACTCGATTCTATTCATGGACACAAAGTTGGAGCCTGGCAAAACTCGTGAGTTCCGCTTCAAGGCGGTTGGTGTTGCCAAAGGTGAGCACATCGTTCGTAGCACGCTTCAGGTCACTGGTTCAGAGCGGCGAGTGATTGCCGAAGACAGTGTTTACATCTACGAGCCAGCCGAGGCTCGAGTTAGCGAATCGCTCTCACCAACGATTCCTCGTTAAGCGGAATCAACGATGAAGCAAAAGTTGCGAATAAGAATTCGTAAACGATAAATCATGAAAGTGAATGAGAGGGCTTGGCGTTATCGCCAAGCCTTTTTTTGTTACTGACATAGATCGGTTCTACCGGCTCGGTCCAATT
>CAZPBE010000001.1:191365-261165 GCA_964584615.1 uncultured Pirellulaceae bacterium
GCAACACCTGATCCTCGCCCGACGGCCATTCGATCACCAAACGATCAACCTTCGTTGCTGTTCCCAATCCGAAATGAACCCATGCCGGATGTTGTGAACGGAACGTGTTGCTTACCTGTAAATCGCGGACAACTTTTTGATCGCCAACATACGCGATCAACTTCGCTCCGATTCCCAATCGATTACTTTTCACACCTTCCAGTGAAATCTTCAAGTAGTTCGCCAACGGAAGCTGGTTCTCATAAAGCCTTAACGGTCCACCGCCAACTTGACGGACCAGCAAATCCAATTGACCTGGTTTTTGAATGTCGAGCGCCAGGACCGACCGGCTGTCCGAATCGTTATCTGCGCCGGACAAATAGCTGACTTCCAGAAACCCTTTCCCTTTTACGTTAAGGTAGGTTCGATTTCGCTCGAAGCTGCTTAGGTTATTCTCTTCAAAGATCTTCCAGGGGTTGCCATTCCAAAACTCACCCAAGTCTTCATCGATTTCACCCGGTAGAGGCACATCGCAGTTTTTATTGCAAGGCTGTGACACGACAGCCAACCATAAACAGTTTCAGCCATCTGGCTTACTACGGTCTCGACTCATGAACCCCGCCATCACATGTAGATCAAGCCAACCATCATTGTCAAAGTCCGCCAAAGCGCTGCCCCACGACCAACCGACTGCGTGGACTTGATACTCCTGTCCAACGGCCTTGAATTGCAAGCCGCCTTCGTTTTGATAAAGCTGGCTGCCAGCAACCATATTGCGCAACGTTTGTATCACTTCACTTGGATAGTCTTGCGCTTTCATGTTTCCCATGATGCGACTACCCGCTTTCGAATACATATTCGAAAGGTAAAAGTCCAGATTGCCATCGTTGTTGATATCTCCGCTGGCCAATCCCATCGATCCAAAGTCTGGTGGCGAATCAACAATGGGCTGCTCGCTAAACGTTTTCCCTTCTTGATTTACATACAAAGCGCCGTCACCAAATTCGTTGATCACATACAAGTCTGGCCAGCGATCATTGTTCACATCTGCCCATGCCGCTGTAAAACTGGATCGGCCTTCGCCATCGGTTCCGGTTTGCCGCGTTACATTTCGAAAAGTCCAATCACCATTGTTTTTTAACATTCGGTTGGCAGCGATTTTCGGCTGTCGACTCTCCAGCCAGGAACCGATAGGAGGCACTGAACTTGGCACGTAAAGATCGACAATTCCATCTCGATCGAAATCGGCGACGGTGATGCCGCTAATGAATTCTGGCGGGATGGGATGAAGCATCTGCCGCAGATTGGAAAGCTGAGAGACTTCCTGAAAATTCAAACCGCGATTGTTTCGAAAAATCCTGCCGCTGGCAGGCAACACGAGGTCTACCCAGCCATCGTTGTTCAAATCTGCAAAGCCCGCGATAACCGATCGCGCCGAAGCCAACCCAACTGCTGCCGTAACATCCTTGAAACTCCCGTTGGAACCGCCGAGATACATTCGGTTACCAGCCTTGATGTCCGTCACATACAAATCGGCAAAACCATCCTTGTTGAAATCGCTCGCAAAAATCCCTCCGGTGTTAATTGCTTTGAGTTCGTCGGTCCAGTTGTCATGTAAGTCATCGTGCTTGATCCCTTGATCAAGTTCGACTTCCGAGAACATCGTCTGTTTGCTTTTCGCATTCAATATCTGTTCAACCGAGCAAGACTCAAACCATCCAGGCTGTTTCAACCTTTCTTCGGTCGTCTCATGAATTCCGACCGTCATCGTCAGCGAAAACTCCAACAGGTCGTCGGATTTCGATTTACCCCACATCCGGTGCACGCAAGTCGCCGTCCAGACGTCTGACGATTCTGAACTGGGTGGCGTCAGCGTTTTAACGTAAAACTTGCCACGCGGCGCTGGTTCGTCCGCGAACTTTCCGCGAAGCTCCAACAACCAATCTACAAACGCATCTCGATTGACAGTTTTTGACTTATTAGAGTCGGTATCAATTCTGGAAACATTTAGTAGTTCGCTGGTTGCCGCCAGTCCCGTCGCCGATGTTGGCTCGGCGTTGATCAAACTTCCTTTGAAGCCCACATCGAAGTGCGCCAGCAACGCCTCCCGGTCTCCGGCTTGCCAAGCTTTAACTTCCTCTTTGAACCCGAACTGGTTGAGTAAATTTCCGTGGTGCTCAAGGTCCCACAAATACTCTCGCTCTTGTTCTTGAAGCTCATACAGCGGAGTCGGTTCGTCCGATTGCTCGACTTGATCGCTTTTTTTCCCAAACGAAACCCGCTCCGGAATGGGCTGATAGATCTGCATCGCCAGGTATCCGATACATCCGACACCAGCAATCAAAGCAATGATCGCCAACACGACGACAGCAGGAGACTGTTTCTTTTGCGTCATGATGGGTTGAATACTTCTACTAATTGAGTTGTATGAGTGGCCGATAAAAATATAGTTCTAATCTAGTCGTTTGCAAACGGCGCGCACGACTTTGAACACTGCGCACAAACTAAGTTCAATCGTTGTTTGTCAGATATTGTCATCAGTCGTTATCAACTATATTGGCTGTCGTCTGCTGGAAAACGGCTCACATCGAAATCGGCCATACTATTCAGGTATTGTGCTTCGAAACACCATTAGCGATCGCCAAGAGCCCGACGATTAACCAAGAGGTCATCACTGATCCTCAACAGTTCGGTTTCAACGACGCGTGACGGTATCGGCAAAGCAACTGCGTCTCGGCCGGTACGCCATCAGGCGTAGGAACCATCCAAGTATCTTACGGTCGATCAGACAATGCGATTGAGTATTGATGGACTAGGCGAGCAAACGCAATTCACCGTTAGCGATTAGCAGCGCAGGTTCTGCTTAACGTTCTCGACGGCGGCGACCCAACATGGTTGGCAAACCGCAAGCCAGAATCACCAATAGTGAAGAAGGCTCAGGAACGGATTCGGAAATTCGAAGAAATCCGTTGGGAGCCGTTGTGGGTACCGCGCTACCGGTGCGAACGAACATGGTGTCGAATGCTCCTGCGACTCCCGTCAATCGGAAATCAAACATGCCGGTTGAAAAACCAGTGGTGTCAAACTCCACCGTTCCGACCAACCCATCAGCGGTAACGAGCGATGACGTATCAACGGTACTTTGCTTTGCTAACGGAGTGTTGACTACATCGGTTTGGGTCGCGCCGTTGCCAGCCCAGATCGTGCCGGTAATCAAGTCGACCGTACCAATGACTGGCCCAGCGTCAGTTCCACCGATCGCTCCACCGCCATCACCGATTTGTAAGTCCAGTTCCAAGCCGGTCGTGCCCCCCTCGGCCGCAACTCCCGTCGCAAAAAACTGTACAGCTTGATTGGGTGTGTTGGGCAACAAATCGATAACAACATTGCCGCCTTGAACCGTTCCGTAGCTAATCACAATGTCTGCACTGGCTAACGAAGGAATCATTAGCAAGGTGAGTGCCAAAACTGCCAAAAATTGGCGAAACGATTTTTTGAGTTCTAATCTCATGTTGATCTTCCCAGCCGTACGAAAGTCGTCGTATCAACTTTTAGCTCGACAAAATCAGGGCCAAGAATGCAATAAACTGAGCCAATACTAGGGAACTTGCTCCTTCAACCACCTACAATCGGCAGTCTTTATCGGTTGATGGACCAGAGAGTGCATGCTCATGCTGCCAATGAGGCATTCAGGCTATTCCAACGGGGTTACAAAAGATTGCGCGCCATGTTCCACGCCCTGTAGAGAAAGGGTAACCGGCGATTTGAGTATGCGGCGAGCGCATACCACGCATACCATGAATATTTCATCATGGAGAAACTGGCGTGAGCGTGAATCTGATTGACACGCCCTGAGATACTATTCGAGTTCGCGTAAAGCACGCTCATACTGCGCGTGAGCATGGGCATGGCAACGTCGATTTCAAGTCCACGAAGTCATCGTGGTTGCTCTACGCGGCGTCGCGAACTTCCAGATTGGGCGACGGAAGTTCTTTCTGAATTTCGACCAACATCTGCCGCAACGTTTGAATCTCGGTGCCGCTCAGTCGAGCTGTATGGACAAGATATTTCAACATCGGAATTGGCTGGCCTTGGAACACCGTATGCAACAACTGCTCGCTTACGTGTTCAATGCATTCGAATTCCGTAAAGTTTGAACGATACAGATATCGATTTCCTTTTCGTTGAAAGTCGAGGATTCCTTTTTGAACCAGTCGATGCAAAAGCGTTTTGATGGTGCCTGGCGACCAATCCGTTTTTTTGCTTAACAGCGAAGTTATCTCGCTCGATGTGACTGGCTCAGCATGCCAGATCTCATGCATCACGCGCCACTCAGCGTCGGAAATGCTCGGTTCTTGGATTGTGGCCATAGTGAATCTCCTCGGTGGTGTCGTTACTAAAGCAATTCACAAGCCGCGTCAATCTTGGTTTTTGCTGGCGCTAATTCGAGATTGACCCCTGAATTTCTCGTATTTTGAATCTAATTTGTCCTCGAGGTTCGCATTCTGCGAAACGCTGGAATATAACCATGTAATCGGAACACAAAAATTTAAAGCCACGCTGCTTGCATGGCAAACTTGACTGGAGCAATCATGTATTTTCACTCTCGAGCACAGTCTTCGATCTCGCTTCCCAAACTTGTTTTCAATCTCACGATCGTAGGTATCTCTACCATCTTGGCGAGCTCTGAATCTCAGGCTCAGTCACTGGGACTCGAACGGGTCTCTAATTCGTTTGTGCGACCAGTTTTTGCAACTTATGCGCCAGGCGATTCGAATCGATTGTTTGTTGTTGAACAACATTCGGGCAACATCGAAATCTTGGATCTGACCACGGGAGCAACTAACGCCAATCCTTTTATTACCATTAGCCCTATCGATACCGGAAACGAACAAGGCTTGCTTGGTCTCGCGTTTCATCCCGACTATCAAAACAACGGGCACTTTTTCGTCAACTACACCGACGCGTCAGGTACAACGCGTATTCGGCGATACACAGCATCGGGACCTGATACAGCGGATGTAAGTTCAGCGATGGATGTGATTTCGATTCCACAGCCTCAGTCAAACCACAACGGCGGTTGGATTGGGTTTGGAAGCGATGGAGATTTGTACGTGGCAACGGGTGATGGTGGTGCTTCTAACGACAACGGATCGGGACACACCACCGGCATCGGAAACTCCCAAGACACGACATCCAACCTGCTGGGCAAGATGCTTCGGCTGGACATTGATGGTGATGACTTTCCTGGTGACAACACACGCAACTATGCCATTCCACCGACGAATCCATTTGTTGGAGCCGCTGGTGACGATGAAATTTTTGCTTACGGTTTAAGAAACCCCTATCGTTCCAGTTTTGATCGACAAACGGGCAATATGGTGATCGCCGATGTTGGTCAAAATCTCGTGGAAGAAATCGATGTGATTCTCGCTGGCAGCACCGGCGGCGAAAACTTCGGCTGGCGTCCGCGTGAAGGCGTGTTCCAAACACCTGGGAGTGTGGGTGGCGCAAAACCACCTGGAGCTATCGACCCGATTTACAACTATATGCACGGCAGCGGCGACCTTGAAGGGCGCTCCGTAACCGGTGGCTACGTTTATCGTGGGCCACTATCTCTACTTGATGGCCACTATTTCTTTGGTGACTTTGTCAACAACCGGATGTGGTCATTTAAACTGGATGGTACCACCGATCCTCTGTTGTTCGATGGAACCAATTTTACTCAGTTCATTGACTGGACAGATATTTTGACGACCGACGTCGGCTCGCTGAATAACATCTCGTCATTCGCCGAAGACGAGGCTGGCAACATGTACGTGATCAGCCTCAGCGGAAGCATCTTCCGGTTTGCCTCAGGCAGTGTTCCAGCCACGATGTTGGAACAAGGTGTTACTTATGGTGGTTCGAGTTTTGCAGAAACCGAGTTTGCGCCAGATAAATTTCCGCTTTCGCCTGGGCAAACCGCGACATTCGCAAACTACACGAGCTACTCAAGAGGTCTCAATCGAGTTGCATTCGACATTCAAGGAATTCCTTCGACAACACTTGCATCAAGTGATTTTGAATTCCGGGTCGGTAACAACGATGACCCATCCACTTGGACGGTACTTACTAGCGCTAGCGCAATTCCGCTGCCTACAATTACCGTTGGAACACCAGTAAATAATGTCTCGCAAGTTTTGCTTGCCTGGCCAGACAATGCGATCGAGAATGCCTGGTTACAAGTCGTTGTACTCGATACGCCCGATACAGGATTGTCATCCCCTGAGACTTTCTATTTTGGCAATGCAATTGGCGAGACCGGAAACGACGCCGCTGACACAAGGGTCAACTTGAGCGATGTTGGACTGACAAGAGGCAACCAAACAGGTTTTTCATCCGCCCCGATCGACAATAATTACGACTTTGATCGTGATGGAAGAGTGAACTTGGTCGACGTTGGGATTTGTCGAACGAATCAATCGGGATTTTCATCTCTCGAATTGATTTCGCCACCTGCCAATAGAAATCAAAGTGACACAAAAGACGAACTCGGGAAATCGAATTCGAGTCAACCCGCCAGTAAAGTTGTGGGTGAAAGCGGTCGAGCCGCTCCAAGGAAACGTGATTCAAAGACGAAACGTTGAGCCTTGATTAACGTAAATCAACTCGGTTGAGCCAGCCTCGTGCGAATCGTTGCTGGGTCGAATCTCGTTTCATCGTTTCGATATAGGAATTTGCTTGCAATACATTGAGAATCTTGAGCAAGTAGTCGGGTGAATCGTCTTCAAGATCAAGAAATGCCAACAGCGATTTCATTGTCGCTGGGCCAAATTTTTTGTCGACTTCGATGTCGGCATAATTTTTTTGATTCCGATTGAGAAGATTCAAGCCGGTTTGCAGATAGCTGATCGACGTACCGACCCCCTGGTTGACGCCGGTATCGAAAACTTTGTTGGCGATGTGCTGGTTGGGAATTTCATCACCGCGAACCGGATCCCAATAACGTTGCTTATAAAGTTCTTTTGCTAGAACCTCCAGTTCCGCGTTGACATTGATCCGATCGATAAAGTCATCGGGATGATCTTGCTTGATCTTGTCGATGATTGGCCAGCCCTTCCAATCACCATTAAACTTTCGTGCGACGCCACGATGTGTTTCTCCTCCCCGATCAACCGGATCGTTCACGTAACCACCTTCGCGGATTTCGGTTTCACCGTAAGCAATATCAAAATCAGCCATCGAGGAACCTCCATTCAGTTGTGATAAAAAATTCAGGCACTACGCTCAAACCTGAGGAACATTTTCCAAAACGTCAATCAGAAACTTCCAGTATTTTCCAACGCTGGCGATTTCACATTTTTCATCGGGCGAGTGTGGATTCTTGATCGTTGGACCAAACGAAATCATATCCAGTCCTGGATAGTGGCTGCCAATAATACCGCACTCCAATCCCGCGTGGACTGCATTGACGATCGGATCGTTACCGAACATGTCTTTGTAAAGCTTTTCCATCAAGCGCAAAACCTCCGAGTCAGCATTCGGATTCCAACCCGGATAATTTCCGCTGTGAGCAACCGTGAAACCAGCCAATCCAAACGTGGCATCGACTTTATGATTCACGTCGTCTTTCGCTGTTTCAACATTGCTCCGCGTCAGAAATTCGACAGTCGCTTCTCCGTCCGCCACTTTGACCTTGGAGAGACTTGTCGACGTTTCGACCAAGCCTTCCATTTCGTTGCTCATCCGGATCACACCACAGGGAGCTGCGTAGATTGCGGAGAGAATCGCGTGGTTCGTTTCCTGGTTCAGAACTTTGTTCGGAACATCGGTGGGTTCGATGGTGCATTGCAGATCTGGCTCAGTCCGTTTGAGTTCGGCTTGGATGATTTCCGTTTGAGCATTGATGATTTGCTTGAACGAATCGGCTTGATCAGAATTCACAACAACAACGGCGAAGCTTTCTCGCGGAATCGCGTTGCGTAAATTTCCGCCCACCATCGAGCCAATTCTCAAGCCCATGTTTTCGTTTTTGTGGCACGACCAAAGCAACCGGTTCAGGACTTTATTGGCATTACCACGACCCAGATGAATCTCACAACCTGAATGGCCGCCGCGAAGCCCTTTGACCAAAAGCCGAAACGCAACGCCCTCCCCTGCATCGACTTGCTCGTAAGATCGTTTGGCCGTTGAATCGACTCCGCCTGCGCAGCCGATCGTCAACTCGCCTTCGTCTTCGGTATCGGTGTTCAGTAAAATCTGGCCATCAAGTATTCCACCTGCCAACTCAAACGCGCCGGTCATTCCGGTTTCTTCATCGATTGTGAACAAACCTTCGATCGGTCCGTGTTTGATTGAATCTGAAGCCAACACTGCAAAGATCGAAGCGGCTCCCATACCATTGTCCGCGCCGAGCGTTGTGCCTTTGGCTTTCACCCAACCATCGTCATCGATGTAGGAAACGATTCCTTGCGATGAAAAATCGAATTCCGTATCGCCATTTTTTTGATGCACCATGTCGAGATGTGCTTGGAGAATCACACCCTTACGATTCTCCATTCCTGGCGTTGCCGGCTTTTTGATAATCACGTTTCCGCAATCATCGACGATCGTTTTTAGTCCCAGAGACTCCCCTGCACTTTTAGCGAACTCGATGATTCGCTCTTCTTTTTTTGACGGTCGCGGGATGGCGTTTAGTTTTTCGAACCAAGTCCATACTTCGGAAGGTTCAAGTTGTGCTACTTCTGAATTCATAAGTTTATATTGGTTGGTGTTAAGGGTGCGTGGGGAATGGTTAGCGGATAATGGTAGTTCAACCGAAATCTTCCCGCGATTTGCACTCAAACGTGAGCTGCAAGCAAATTTGGTCTGGATCTACGAAAACGTGTGGGGGATGTGGATGTCGATGGCGGAGCCTGCTCGTGTCAGAGGCGGCGTAGTATTCAACCGCGATTACTTCCGCGCGTTTGGTTCATCCTTTGAATACAATTCTGCACCTGAGTTTCCAGACATTTTCAACGATTTTACCGACGGCTAGACGAATAACTAGAGGACATTTCAAAACCTAAAATCGTGCGATCATCGTAGTGGGATTCGCCAGAATTCCCTTTGTTTTGAAAGCGAGCTGGGACTTCTGGCGAAGTCCACTACAGGTTTTGAAATACCCTCTAGTCACGCCGGTTGTTGAACTACCGCCGGTTGTTGAACTACACGTCCAATTCGCTGACGTCGAGCGCGTGTTTCTCGATGAACTCGCGGCGTGGTTCGACTTTGTCGCCCATCAGCGTGCGAAACATTTCATCGGCTTCGGCTGCGTTAGGCATCATCACGCGAATCAACGTTCGGTTGTCCGGATCAAGCGTTGTTTCGCGAAGCTCTTCCGCGTTCATCTCGCCGAGACCCTTAAAGCGAGTGACTTGCATCCCTTTCTCACCTGCGGCTCTTACCGCTGAGACCAATCCTCGAAGATCGTTCACCGGTGTTTGCGATTCACCTTTGTGTAGCACAAACCGTGGCTCTTCGATTCCCGTTCGCTCTTGCGTGAACAGGGCTTCGATGTCGAATCCGTATTTAACAAGGTCTTTCAAGCCGCTGTTGATCGTTTTGACTTCGTGGAATTCATTAACCTGAAGCGTGTTCTTCTCTTCGATCACGTCTCCATCTTTCAACGCTGCATCGGAGTCGGTTTCGACGGTAATTTCTGTTCCCGTATCTGTTTCCTGTTTCTTGATGAACTCGTCCAACGATTTTCGGTCAGTGAACCAATGTTCATCGTTACCTTGAAACGCGTGAAATACCGGCAGTCTTCCAGAAACTACATCCATTCGATTAGCATGCGTTCGCAAGTTGATACCTCGACGCTCAAGCGCCAGGATCGCATCTTCCATGCTCGCCAAGGTCGTACAAAGTTTCCGCATTTCGTCGCCATCGACCTTGATGCCTTCGCCTTCAAACGAAGTATCTTTCAAACCGCGGTCAAGCAATCGACGACGCATCTCTTCTTCCGTTTGCACGTAGGAAGTCTTCCTGCCTTGCTTGACGCGAAACAGCGGCGGCTGGGCAACGTAAATGTGGCCCTGTTCGATCAACTGATACATTTGTCGATAGAAAAAACACAACAGCAACGTACGAATATGCGAACCGTCGACGTCGGCATCGGTCATGATGATGACTTTATCATAACGTCGTTTGGAAAGATCTTGCGTCTCGCCGATGCCGCATCGCAGCGCGTTAATCATCGACTGAACTTCTTCATTGGCAAGCACTTTGTCTTCGCGAGCTTTGTACGCGTTGATGATTTTACCGCGAAGTGGAAGGATCGCCTGGAATTCTTTCAGCCGGCCACCTTCAGCACTTCCGCCCGCCGAGTCACCTTCGACAAGATAGATTTCACATTTCTCGATGTCGTCGCTAAGACAATCGCGAAGCTTACCCGGTAGTCCGCTTCCGCCAAGCACTGATTTGCGTCGGATTTTTTCTCGGGCTGCTCGAGCTGCCTCGCGGGCTTCGGCTGCTTGAATCCCTTTTTTGATAATCGTTTTGGCTTCTTTGGGATTCTCTTCAAGATAAACTTTTAGATACTCACCAAAGACTGAACTGACCAGACCTTCTACTTCATTGTTTCCAAGTTTTGTTTTCGTCTGACCTTCAAATTGCGGCTCGGCCACTTTCAACGAAATAATCGCAGTCAATCCTTCGCGGAAATCTTCTCCCGAAACGTTAAGGTCTTTGGGATAAAGTTTATTGCTTTTTCCATAGCTGTTAAGCGTTCGCGTTAGCGCCGATCGAAAACCCGAAACGTGAGTTCCACCTTCATGCGTATTAATGTTGTTCGCGTAAGAGTGAACTTTTTCTGTATGGTCTGTCGTATATTGCAACGCCAACTCGTAACCGGTGCCGTCTTGCTCACCTTTGAGATAGATCACATCTTTGTGAATCGTATCGCTGGCTCGGTTTAGGTGTTCGACGTATTCAATAATTCCACGCTCATAATAAAACTCGTCCGACTCACCGTTGCGCGAATCTTTGAAGACAATTTTCACACCGCTATTAAGGAACGCAAGTTCCTGAAGTCGTTTCGACAGGACCGAGTATTCAAACTTGGTCATCGGAAAAATCTGACCATCAGGTTTGAAAGTCGTTTTGGTTCCGATCTTGGTTGTCTTAGCGCCTTTGGTGATCGGTCCTACTGGAACCCCTCGCTCGTAACTCTGTTGATGGATGTGACCGTCGCGAAAAACTTCGACTTCTGCCCACTCGGACAAAAAGTTGACAACCGTTACACCGACGCCGTGCAAACCTCCGGAAACTTTGTATGGATTCTCTTCGGCTTCATCCGAGTCACCTTTCTCTCCGAACTTTCCACCGAATTTCAACATCGTCATCACGCCCTCGAGTGACGAGACTTCGCGACCTTCCTGTTCGGAAAGTTGCTCGTGACGTGAAACGGGAATTCCGCGTCCATCATCAATGACCGTCACCGAGCCATCGGTATTGATAATGGTTGTCACCGTGGTGGCAAAACCAGCCATCGCTTCGTCAATCGAGTTGTCGACGACTTCGTAAACCAGATGATGAAGACCGCGCGTGGTGGTATCACCGATGTACATACCTGGCCGTTTACGAACGTGCTCAAGGTCGGTCAAACGTTTTAGTTTGCCGCCATCGTAATCTTCTTGACCTTCCTGGTTCTTTTTGACGTTATCTTTTTTGGCTTTCTTGGCCTTAGCGTCATCAGCTTTTTGGTCGTCGTCTTTTGGGTCTTCTTTATCTTTACTCATTATCTCGCAACGTTTCCTGTTCGAAATCGAATGTCTTTAATTTTGTTCTGCGGCAACTTTTCATGAAGTGCATTAAGGATTTTCTTTTTCTGAAAGTTCAGTTGTTGATGAACGCCAGAATTGCTAACAAAAACTTCTAATACGCCTCGGCTAATGTTTCCCGGTTTCGTTTTGTCTATCCATTGGCTGCCAACGGCCTGGTCCCAAGCCTCTGACAAATCGCCAATCGATTTTGTCTGTCCGTATCCTTGTCTGGCCAACAACTGTGTAAGAACGTCAGCCGATCTTTTTGGACGACGTTTGAATCGTTGTCGATTTCGAACGAGATCTTGCGCGTTATCAAAATCTTGTTGCTCGTAATCCATTTTCGATTCCTCCGGCCTCCGTAAACAGCCTTCGCAAGGCTGTAAAACTTTATCTCCGATCCTTGGAAAGCGGCATGATGACGTAACCATAGTTGTCATCAGTGTGACAGTAAGCCGCTTGTTCGCCATTTTGAATATCAAACGTGAACGTCTTGTCAGCCTGGAGAACTTTCAAAAAGTCAGCGACATATCGATGATCCAGAGTGATCGTCAATTCATCTTCGTCGAATGGGATCGGCATCTCGATGCGCGACTCGCCGACTTCTGCTGTGCTGTTTTCCATCACCAACGACCCTTTGCCGAAAGTGAAATCGATTCCGCGACTCTCTTCGCTGGCTACAATTGCTGCTTGTCGAAGCGCTGAGTACATCGGTCCTACCGGTATATCTATTTTGTTTGTTTCTTGACGGCTTGGCAGAACTTCTCGCCATTTGGGGAATCGACCCTCGACCAGTCGAGAATAAAAGATCCCGTTCGGATCCTGGACAAGCAACTCGTTGGCTTGCGGTAAAAACTGAACAGCGACATCGCCTTCGGGAAGTATTCGCTGGATCAATTGCATCGATCGCGAAGGGACGATCGTCGCGGTACCAGCATCCTTTGGCTTGCCGACCGTTTTGATCACGCCCTCCATTTTGGCCAATCGTCGTCCATCGGTTCCGACTGCTGTGAGCGTCTCTCCGTCTATCTCCAGCAATATTCCGCCCAGCGCGTAGCGACTGCTTTCTGCGTCGGTTGCAAACAACGTCCGGTGGATCAGCTCTTTTAAAACGCAAGCCGCGATCTCGTAATGGTCACCCGCTTCGAATCCTTTGACTTCCGGGAATTCGTCTGGATTCTGAGCCTGAAGTTCGAACCGGCTGTTGGCTCCTGTGATCAAAGTCTTTTCGCTGGTGGCTTCGATCTCCAGCAGATCGTCCGATGACTCTCGCAGAATCATACTCAGCCGCTGGACCGGAATCACTGCACTGCCAGCGGTGATGACTTCGATATCTGGAACGCGCAACCGGACACCGACTTCCATATCCGTAGCCGTGAGGATGCCCTCTTTCTTCGTCACGTCCAGCTTGACATTTTGCAAGATCGTTTTCGGACTGCGAGCCGGTGCAACTGTCGCAGCGATCTGGAAGACCTTTTGAAACGAGTCTCGTTTAATTTTGATTTTCACAATCAATCCTTTTCAATGGTTTGAAATCTTTAGCGACTCAAACGGCTCAATAGTTATTAATTATTTTCTTTGTAGTGTTATTAGTGTGGTGCGGTTTTTTGTTCAAAACCAAAATCAACTTCTTTTAAACCCAGACATATCAGTGAGATAAAGCAACTAAGTCGTCGTGGAAAACAAGTCGATTATCAGTTATCAGAAAGGTTTAAAGTCAGTCGAGAAAAATGTCAGTAAGTCAGGATTCATAAAAGTGTGTTGGTAAGTCGATAAAGCCTCGTCGTTAGGAACGTTCCACAGACAAGTTTTCCTTTGGTTGCCAATTAGTAGACGACCGTTAATTGTTGAGCAAATTTCTCGTTAAGTTGAGTCTTTAATTGTTCGACCGATAGCTTGGTCGCTGAATCTTCGGCCGCATCGACGACCGATTGAATTTTTCGGTAGGCGTGCATGATGGTCGAATGATCACGATTACCGAACTGAGTACCGATCTTTAGAAAACTGGTGCCCAACATTTCACGTTGCAGGTAAATCGCTACACCACGCGCCAAAACGATCGTCTGCTTACGTGATTTGCTTTTCAGTTGTTCAGGCTTCAAGTGAAATTCACTAGCTACCGATTGCAGAATCAGTTTGATCAACTGCTCTTCATCAACATCATCCCGTTGAAACAACTTGGCCAGCGTAAAAACGTCGACTTCGTTTAGCAAAGGAACGGTTGGCAAAGTCAGTTTTGTCGAACGATCGGTAGCAGTATTAGATTTTTCGCGAATCGCTTTCAGTTCGGTTTGAAGCTGAATGAAAAAGTGATTTAGTTTTGGGACGGTGACGACTAAGCGTTCAGCGACCCAATTGGCGGCCTCTGGAGTCAAATTGACTTGATGAATCCGGGCTAGTTTTTCGATCAGTTCGATACGAGCCTGTTTTCCAGGCGGAAAAGTCGGCAAGCACAAACCACCCGAGAGTCGAGAAACAAGCTTTTGAATCAACCCGTCATTCGATTGCGGTGAGGAGTTCATCGTGATGACAACAGGGCGACCGAGTGTGGAAAGGTTGTCAAGAATCTGAACTAGCTCTTGTTGCGAAGAAGTCTTGCTCTCAAGTTGCTCAACGTTATCAATGACCAATCCTGGGCTTTCAACAATTCGTCGTCGAAACTCATCGACGGATTGAGTTTCGATTGCGGCCCGAAAACGTCTGAAGAAATCGGAACCTGTCATGCAAACAGGTTTTGAGTCTATTGGTTGGCCATCTGAGCTCTGATGTTGGGTTTTTTGCTGCTCAATGAAATTGGAGATGACCGTTAATGCCAGTGAGGTTTTTCCTGTCCCCGATTCACCGTAGAAGACGATTGGCCAGACATCGGTCTCCGAAAAGCGATCGTCGTCATCGAGTTCGCTATTTTCGTCATTGGGTTTGGCCGTAACTGTTGCCGAAGATTGAATCGACGCTTGATAAAACCGATTGTTCTCGAGGCATTTCAGCAACCTGTTGGATCCATCGCCCACAAACTCATGCAAGCCTCCCACGAACGAGCCGATCTCGCACTCTTGTTCGTCGCCAACGAGAAACGAACGATCAAGAACCGAATTGCGCAAGTGCGTCATCGGGATCCCGAAAGTAGGCGAATCGGAGGCTGATTTTTGAGCGATGTTCATGCGTTTTTTGTTTGCCAACGGGGCAAAAAACTGGGTTCAAGATAGCCCCAAATTGTACCCTTTTTCGGGCAAAATTTCGAGGACCTAAACGGCGTTCAAACCCCGTTAATTTTGGGCTAAAAACAAGTTTTCCACACCCGTTGCGATCGCCCTCGTTAAATGCTCGGAAATAGCTCAAAACGAGGTCCGTCCAGTCAGGAAAACTAAGCCTAAACAGCAAACTTTATCAGGCAAATTTGCCGATGTTTTTGACGATCGATTCGATCCGCATGATTGCTTGCTCGATTTCGTCTGCAGTCGTCGTCGCGCCGAGGCTAATCCGAATCGAACCTTGAATCACATCGTCGTTGGCATTCATCGCGATCAACACAGGTGAAGGTTCACTGGAGCCGCTTGCGCAAGCTGATCCTGTCGAGATCGCCAGTCCTTCAATGTCGGCAGCCAGCAGGAACGCCTGGCGATCGATGCCAGGAAACGAGAGATTGAGCGTGTGCGGCATCCGCTCCGCTTGTTTGCCGTTGACGGTCAGATTTGGAAACCGAGATTCCAGTTCCGATTCCAGCCGGTCCCTCAACTGGCCCATCCGCTGAGCCCTTCCTGTCGAATTCTCGAACAAGGACAAAGCTTCGTGCATTCCGGCGGTGAGCGAGACGTCTTCAGTGCCTGGTCGAATCGCCATTTGTTGAAAGCCGCCAAAGAGAATCGGTTCAACCGTGACGCCGTGTCGGATCAATAATCCGCCGACTCCACGAGGGCCATGAAATTTATGTGCCGTCAATGAAAGCGCATCAACGCCAAGTTCGTGGAAGTCGACTTTCAGTTTGCCGACGACTTGAACCGCATCGGTATGAATCAAGACGTTTCGAGAGCGGCAGATGGCGGCCGCTTTGGCAACGGGTTGCCGAACTCCTGTTTCATTGTTGGCCAGCATCAAACTGACCAATAGGACTGGATTAGCGGAGTCATGGCTGAGCATTTTCTCCAACGCGTCCAATTGACAGACACCGTCACCATCAACAGGAATGGTTTCAACATGAAAGCCTTCTCGAGCAAGTTGTTCGCTGGCTCCGATCACGCTGGGATGTTCAATGGCCGAAACGAGTATGCGACCGGTTTTATCGGGGAAATTCTTTTGCGCAGCGCGACCAAGTCCAATCAACGCCAGGTTGTTGCTTTCCGTTCCGCCGCTGGTGATGACAAGCTGATCGGTTTCCATTCCAGAAGACCGCCCGCCTAACATAGCGACCATGCGAGCTCGAAGTTGTTCGATTTTCGATCGGGCATGTTGGCCCGGGCGATGCTGGCTTGCCGGATTCAAATAGCTTTCGCCATAGCACTCCGCCATCACTTTGGCGACTTGTGGATCAATTGGTGTCGTGGAATTGTGATCAAGATAGATCGGTTTCATTCGATCTACCCGGCTTCCAGAAGTTGGCGATCCCGATCCGCCAAATCGGCTTTTCCAGTCGCTTGGTAAGATTTCGAACGAGCTTCGTAAGCAGCGTTGCTCGGGTTCAAATTGATCGCATGACTCAGCCGGTCGATGGCTCGGTCGTGGTTTTCCATTTGTTGATCAAGAACACCGAACTCCAGATAAGTAGTCGCCGTCAATTTGTTTAACTCCAACTCAAATGAATCGACGTTGTCTTCTTTGATCCGTCTTGCAAACTCCATGATGTCTGGTGCGGCAAGGTACATTTCATCGCGAGCAAGCTGAGCAACAACGGGCCAAAATACTTTTGCACACTTTGGAAAGTCCTCGTTCCATTTTACGAACACCGACCTCGAATCACTGTCCTTGAGATTCAAATAATCAACCAGAAGTCGAGCATCGCAATCGGAGCCTGGCTGTTGTGAGAAGGGGTTGCCGATCAAATCCCATCTTGGTGGTTTGCCTGAAGGGATGATCAATTTGTCAGCCACGATCAGTTCACAAACTTCTGGAGTCGTGTTGTCGTATTCAATTCCACGCATGACCCAACCGGTCACTGGAAAAACCTCGTATGAAAAACGCCGCGATGTAAAATCTTCAGCAGAAAACTCTTCACCAACGTGAGAGCCGGTGACCCGGCCAATTACATATCCCAGCATCAATAATGCAGCGAGACAAGCCAGGCCCGTCAACAGATAAAATCTCAAGCTGGATCGTTGCTGGGCCATGGGATGATGTCGAAAAAACGGTTGAAAAACGGTTCAAAACCTATTCTATGTCTCAAAGCCGGGCGTGTCTAAGCAAGCAAGCTAAATGATTCGTAGAAAGGTATTGATTTGCAGACGGCGTGGTCCGATACTTCGAACTCAAGCGGTTCCAGTTTATCGCCCACCCAAAGCCCGGAAAGAACGAATCGTGGAACTTCCTGAAGACATTGAAGCCCCGACAAAAGAGAATGATCCTGAGACCAATTGGGATACTTCTCCAAAGGCATGTCGGCGGAGGTTAGAGGCGACTTTGGTGATGGCTCGGGGACCATTGACCAGCAGAAAATTGGCACAGCTTGCTATTCTCGAAGACGGGACGCAGGCAAGAACTATTATCCTTGCTTTAAACGAGCATTATGACCGAGTAGGCCGAGCCTTCCACATCAAAAGAGTGGCTGGCGGTTATCAAATGCTGACCCGGCCTCAATTCTCAAATTGGATTAGCCGATTAGAACATATCCCTAAAAAACCGCGACTTTCCAGACCCGCAATGGAAACCCTTACCATAGTGGCCTACCGTCAGCCGATTATCCGAGCCGACATCGAGGCGATTCGGGGAGCCAGCTGCGGGGAGATGTTGCGCCAGCTTTTGGAGCGGGGATTAGTAAAAATTGCCGGCCGAAGCCCAGAACTTGGTAGACCCTTCTTGTATGCAACGACAAAAGAATTTCTAACTTGTTTCGGTTTTAACACGATAAAGAACATTCCTAGAGCAAAGCAACTTGCAGGAAAAGGCTTGCCAGAATGGGCAAGTTCAAGTGACAATTTTACTGACAACCCTCAATCAACATCTTCAGTCGAAGAAAGCAGTGACGTTTAAGGAGACCCTCACGTGAATCTGTGCATTGAAAATTCTAAACACCTAGATAAGCCACAAGAATTGAACGGAACGATCATGCAAGTCCTCGAACTTAATAGTGAGATCGACAACTTTGATTTAGTCGAGCTTGAACTTGATACCAAGCCTATGCCTATGTCAGTGCGCTCTGTCAAAATGAGCTCTGTCATGTTCGGTGCCAATAACGAAATCGAAGAAGAAGAAAAAATCGAGGAAGGCGCCGACGATGAGTTTGAAGACGATGAAGAGGAAGGTGAAGAAGAGGAGTTCGAGGAAGGCGAAGAAGAAGGCGACGAGTACGAAGAAGTAGAAGAGGGAGAGGAAGAGGACGACGAGTACGAATATGAGTACGAAGACGACGATGAAGAAGGCGAAGAAGAAGACGGTGACGACAAAGAAGAATACGAGGAAGTTGAAGAAGGTGAAGAGGAAGACGACGAATACGAATATGTAGAAGTCGACATCGAGGAAGACGAAGACGAAGAAGAAGAAGGTGACGACGAGTACGAGTACGTGTACGAAGACGACGAAGAAGGAGAAGACGAGGAAGACGACGACGATGAAGGCTTCGAAGAAGATGAATGGGAAGAAGTCGACGACGAAGAACTAGACGACGATGAAGAATGGGAAGACGATGATGACGACTGGGATGACGCGGCAGATTGATCGTCTGAACTTAGTCTTTCAATAAAATAAAACCGCGACCGAACAGATGTTCCGTCGCGGTTTCTTTATGGACGATTCGAAATTCCAGATCAAAAACGTGATTGGTTTCGAATTATTGAGACACAAGATTGCCAGCCGATGACGGGGTTGCAAACGTTGTCTTGCATGAATCCGAAACACCATTTCTCCCGACAGCCGTGGTACGGCCCGTCACTCGCGTTACATCTCGAGTGTCGATCGAAGTGTTCTCGCTGAAGGACACCTGATCTTGTTCAGCCATTTCAACTTTTCGCATCAAACGCCGACCCTTGCGTCGAATCTCTTCGAGATACTCAGAGGCCTTGGTAGAAATTGCGACGTCTTGTGATTGCTTAAGCGTCAGCAGCATGTCATGGACGATCTTCAATCGCCGAATATACGCCAACGTGTCACTGCTGGTCTCGGTTCCCGTGCGGAGGATTTTCTTGAAATACTCATCCGTTGTGATCGCACTCAAATGGGCGGCCAAGTCGTCGTACAAAATCGATCCGTATTCCTCCAGGCCGAATTCGTCCGGTGCAACGGCATCAAATGGAGACGGGTTGTCACCATACATCGCCATCGTCGCGCCAAGCTCAACTCGACAAAGCGCCATCAACCATGCCAGGGTCCGTTGATTGAACTTGTCTTCAAACACGTTGCGTTCTTCCTTGGAAGCGCCAAACAGGTTGATCGGTCCCAACGTCGAAACGACGCCACTGTAGTAGGAAAACTCCGGCTGGTCTTTGATCAGTTTGTCGTAAACTTCGATCTGTTCAGGCGTCGACAGTTCGACCAATTCGATAAATGTCTCCAGCGCCGAAAGGTACTCGTAAGATCCGACAAATCGATAAGGGATCGTAAAGTCAGTTTCTGCAAAGCTGTTCTTAATAATCGTCATGTTGCGTTGAACGGTTTCGGTCGTTTCGCTGTCAGTCCGCACGGGACGTTGGTAGGGACGGCCTCACCAAAAATAATCGCAACCTGTGGAGACGGGATTCGACGCCAGAGTTGTTTTGGTAACGTCGTTATTGACTTTCATCGAAGAAGAAAGCGGTCGGTACTCAACAGCCCATGTGTAGAAGTGTCGGCGCTCATAACCGGGAGAAGTTTCCAGTTTGGGATGATACGCACTGATCGGTAGCGGTCGTTCGCCCGGCATAAACAGCCCGACCATTTGTTGCACCGAGTCCATGGCTTCAGGAGCTTTTAAGAGTCCTTCACCCATCGGGCCAAATCCGTATCGGCCGCGGAACCAACTGTGCATTCCACTCCGCAATAAGCTCGCTTTCTTCGCAATTTCGTCTTTCGAGCTGCGCAACTCCGACAATTTTTCATTGATTTCGAGTCTCAAGTTCGGATTGTTCAACTCGTCCAAATCGAAACCGTTTCGCGGTGGGTTGTCCAACAAAGTCAGCAAGACGTCGCCATCGAGCTCAAGACAAATCGCTGCGACAAACCTGTCTTCAAAAGGAGCAATCTGTTTCATCAATTCGTGAGAGAGATTGAACCGATCCAACCGGAGTTTGGCTTCCATTTCGACAAGCTGTTTTTCGAGCAACGGAAGTTGTCCGGCCAATTCATCAATTCGATCGATCGTTTTCAATTCTGAAGGCCGACCACGATTGGCGATCAGTGTTCGCTGGGAATTGAGCAAGGACAAAGCAAAATCGACAAGCCTGCCTTTGTTTGTAAATTCGTTTTTGAAAACGTGAGCATCCCAGAAGACTTGACGGTTCATTCGCCAGTCGTCCGACATTTGATCAGGCTCTTTCATCATTGGATGTTCAATCACACGATCCATGAATTCCTGGATACGGTCAGAGATTCCTTCGACCGTAAACATGGCGACCGCAGGAGTAGTCCCTTGTCCGCCAATGGCGTCGACCCCTTGTTCGATCCGCATCATTTTAGCTTCAGCGTATTTGTCTTTGATCGAGTATTGAGATTGAGTATCGATGTACGCTTCAATGACCGGCAAGGTTTCCGGACTGGCTTTTTGAAGGATTGGCGTGAACTCGTTGTACAAAGTCCAGAGATCGTGATTATTGAGCGCCGGAATTACATCATCGATCAACCGCTTCTTGATTGACGGCGGAACCGGTTTTACGCCCGCCGCGTTTGCATCTTGTGCGTGCAAATTGGAAGTCGCAAGAAATGTCGTCGCCGTCGCGATGGCGATTGCCAGCGACCAGAGTCGAATACGTTTCATTTTCTTTCCCTCATTTCAAACATGAGCAGCCGGAAGAGGATCGGTATTTACGTACAGAAGACTGACTCAGATGGAATTGTCCACACGTTGTTATAATAAGGTCCGATCAGGTCGACAAAAAATGAAAACAGAAATCGAAGCAATCGTCTTAGAAGTCGCGATGTTTCGCTGATTACGTAAAGTTTGCGGCAGGCTAGCTGGGGAAAGTGCTTGTCGCCCTTTGGCAAGGAACCTTTCAAAACTGGTTGGCTTTTGAAATAGGTTCTAATCTTTCAGCTGAAACAAACGTTTCATGGCTTCCAGCAAACCGACAGGCTGGTCGTTAGATTCACTGGCTGAATCTTCTCGAATCGATTCCAACGGCGGATGAAGCAGCTTGTTGACCAGCCGTTGAAACGAGTGTTCGATTTGTACCTTGTCGTCAGTCGAAGCGGAGTCCAGTCGATTGAGTAATCGTTTCAGTTCTTCATCCTTCACATCGTTGGCTTGTCGTTTAAGCAGAGCGATGGTTGAACCGCCAGCTCGACGTCGCACTTCGCCGAAAAAGTTTTCGGTTTCCGACTCAACGATACGAGTCGCTTTCGGCCACTCGTTTTTGCGAGACTTCAAATTGCGTTCACACTCCATTTGTAAATCATCCAGCGAGTACAGATATACATTTAGTTCATTGCCAATAGCATCTTCGAAATCACGGGGCACGGCCAGATCAAGAATGAAGATCGGTTTTTGATCTCGCGAACCAACGACCGACTTGAACGAGTCGGCTTTTACAATCGGTTCGGTGCTACCCGTGGTGCTGATGACCATGTCGGCGGTGGCCAACTGAGAAAAAATTTGTTCCCATTGGACGACGTTGCCTGAAAAAACTTTCGCCAATTGCTGAGCACGCTCGATGGATCGATTACAGATCGTAAAATTTTTCGCACCGTGACCAACAAGATAATTCAGCGTCTCTTCGGCCATCTCGCCAGCACCAAGCACAAGAATATCTTTGTTATCGAGTCGCTCGAAAATCTGCGTGGCCAAAACATTGATCGCGATGCTGGGGACGCTGACGCGGTTGGTGTGAATATCCGTTTCCGTGGAAACCCGTTTGGCAACCCGCAACGCCGTGTCAAAAACTTGATACGTCAACGGGGTCGCCGGCCGGTATGTTTTCGCAGCTTCGTAAGCCTGTTTGACTTGAGCAACGATTTGCGATTCGCCAACGACCATGCTGTCGAGGCTGGCCGAAACGGCAAAGAGATGGTTAATCGCTGATTCGTCTCGATGGATATACAACTTCTGCGCAATCTCGTCTGCGTTAAGCGACCGATCTTTGGCCCATAACTCGATCACCAAATCAGAGCTGGGCAAATCTTCCGGCTTGCTTGCCAGCGTGTAAAGTTCCGTCCGGTTACATGTCGAAACGATCACGAGTTCCGAATTGGGAAACTGCAAATAGAATTCTTCAGCGAAATTAGCGGCCTGCGCAGAAGAGAGCGCAACCTGTTCTCGAAACGCGACGCTTGATTTGTGGTGGCTGCAGCCGACGACTTGCACGTTCACGTTGACCACCTTTTGATCCGGTGATCAACAACGTGAATTGACTCCTTCGAGTTTAATACGACGAAAACGGAGCCAGTCGATCGATCCGACGAAACTTGCGCCGACTCTCTTTCGCCCGATGCGTGGCCGGCCATCCAGACGATTCCCAACTCCAAAATCAAAAACAGAAAACTCGCCAGGACAAGATAAGCGACTTTGCGACCTTGCCTTGCCGGTTTGTAAAACAGGCTGAACAAAGATGCTGCCAACAGCCAACCAAAGAGTACAGCGGATGACCAGATTACCGGATCACTCCAGGGGATCGCGTTCACGTTGTCGCGATTGACGTTGAGAGCCAAACCAGAGATCAAACCGGCAGCCAAAAGCGCCGCCGAAATACCGAGACACCATTCAGCCGATAGCTGCAACCATTCCAGCGACGGCATGCGAAACCGACGCGAGCCGACCAGCGATTTCTTTTTCAACCGGTTCGACTGAAGCAAATACATCAATCCAAACACAAATCCAAGCGCAACAATCACCGTACCCAACAGCAGCGAAATTCCGTGTACCATGCTCCAAATGGTTTGGGCTCGATCGACCGAGAACTGCGTATCCGATCCAAGCAGACTACCCAATCCGACCAAGGCCAGGATGACGGGAATCAAAAAAATGCCGATCGGCGAATCGGATTTTCTTAACGAGTACCACAGGTAAGTCGCGGCCAGGATCCAGGCGGCCGATAGACACCAGCCGAACCAGCTGTTGATCCAAATCCCTGTTGCATCAAACACAAGATTGGTGTGATAAGCCAAAAAGGCGGTGTGTGCGAACAGGCCGGCTCCGGCGAACACAAAACGAACGACCGGCCGCAATTTTGGAAGCCGTGCGATGAACAATCGAGCAATTTCGAAAGCCAACACGACGGCATAGCTGGCCGCGAAGCAGGTGATCGAAATTTTCTCAAGCCAGTCCATAGATGTTTAATGTCGGATGCAATGTAGAGTGGTGGCTGACAAAATAAAAATGTGGCCGGGAACAGGAAGAAGAGTCGTCCGATGAACTGACTCGTGCCAACTAACTAATTAACTTGCGTTGGATTCGCCTTCGGGCTTGCCGTGGTTTTTGTTGAGCCCATGCTCAAGCAATTTTTTGTAAAGCGTGTTTCGGTTGATACCCAAACGCAGCGCGGCTTTCGTCTGAGTCTGGTTGCAGCTTTCCATGATTTGCGCGATGAGCTCTTTCTCTACAGGATCAACGATCTGCTTGTGTAAGTCTTCGGCATCGGCACTGGATTTGCTGATCCGATTGTAAACGAATTCTCGAATCAGAGATTCATCATCTGTGGGTCGGAATACAGCAACTTTTGCGGCTTCGGTATCGCCCGTCACAGCTGTCGGCAAAAGGTCCAACTCCAATTGGTCGCCGCGTGATAACACGACCGCGCGTTCCATATAGTTTTGCAACTCTCTTACATTTCCCGGCCAGGGATACTCGGTTAACGCAGCCAATGCATCGGGGTGAATCTTAGTGATGTTGCGGTCATTGGATTCCGCGTAGACGTTTAAGAAGTGTCTTATCAACAATTCGATGTCGCCTTGGCGACGCCGCAGCGGCGGAAGTCTAATCGGTAACACGTCCAGCCGCCAAAACAGATCTTCGCGGAACCGTCCTTCGGCAACCTCTTTCCGCAAGTCACAATTGCTGGCCGCAACGACGCGAACATCAACCGGAATTGTTTTGGTGTCGCCCACTCGTTCGAACTCGCGCTCTTGCAACACTCGCAAAAGTTTTACTTGAAGCGTTGAAGATGTGGAATTAATTTCATCAAGAAAAATCGTCCCGCCATGGGCAGCTTCGAACCGACCGGTCCGATCGCGAACCGCATCCGTAAAAGATCCTTTGACGTGTCCAAAAAGTTCACTGTCGAGCAGCCCTTCGGTCAGTGCGCCACAATTGACGCGAACGAAAGGGCCGCTGGCTCGGCTACTCAACTCATGGATCGAGCTGGCGATTAGCTCTTTGCCGGTCCCTGTTTCGCCCAGCAGTAACACGGAAGCTTGAGAGCGAGCGAATAGTCGAGTTCGCTTGTAGATCTCGCGCATCGCGTCCGAGTTTCCGATCAACCCTTCGAGGGGCGAGTCGTCGTTTGTGTCAAATTGCGTTTTCGAATCAGTGGACATGCGGTTCCGTGGCGGTCAAGCGAACTCTCTATGTCTCTATTTCAACCACTGAACGCCATTCCGCAAAGGGTTGGTAAGCAGACCACCGGAAATAGATGAAGATATCGCCAGCGTTTTTTGGGATAGCGAGTTAAACTGCCGTTATCGAGAGATTATGGAAAAGGGTTTTTTGGTCGCACTGTTGCTGGCAAAGTTGATCTAAATGGTGGATTGTTGACGCGCGCACGACTGAATACAGAAATTGACACAACGCTACAGC
The DNA here is from genome assembly GCA_964584615.1 of uncultured Pirellulaceae bacterium. Taxonomy (GTDB): domain Bacteria; phylum Planctomycetota; class Planctomycetia; order Pirellulales; family Pirellulaceae; genus Mariniblastus. Next base: position 216,194 of record CAZPBE010000001.1, read on the forward strand.
TCAAACAGTTTCAACGATTTGAGGTGCCTTAGTGCTGCATTGGCCGTTGCATCGACACGGCCAAAGATTCTTTTTTGTTTGGCATTCACGCCCATTTCGTCGAGGATCGCCTGTGAAGGGGCAAGGTTAATGACCTCTGCGAAAAACTTCACGTCATCGGTGGTGCAGCCGAAATAATGGTTCAGGTATCTCATCGTATTGGGCTCGGTCAATTTACTTCGATCGCCGGCATTGGCCAGCGCCAGTTCCATCCCTTTGTGCATGATCAGCGCATTGACGCGGACTTCACCCACATAAAGTTTCGAAATCATTCCAATTCGCGGTGAGGTATGAAAGTCGTCATTGAATTTAATCTTGGTCAACAGATTCGCAACTGTTTCAGATCCCTTTGACGAATCTTCATCGCCTGTGATTTCAAAGTGCCTGTCACAAGCGGTGCCCAGCCAGTAAACCGCTGCTGCCGCTTCTGCGGGAGGATACGATTCGAAATCTTTTGTTAGATAGCCAAGATCGAGAATCACGCTTTGATAGTTCTTGGGTGACCGATCGGCAACGTCTTTGTCCCGATCCAGACAGTCGGTGTACTGAACAACCGCAGCACCGACCAAGTTTGGCTGCGTTGTGAAGTTCGTAGTTGTAACGCGTAGCCGCTGCTCGAGCAGGCTCAGCTCGGAAGGTTGATCGCCGATGTCGTGGTAGTAAATAGAAAGCAAGTGAAGCAGTTCGCGCTGGATGTGAAGTTCGTGTTCCAGATCACCCGGAAAATTCAACATTCTTTCTTTGGCATGTTCGGCCAAACGAGCGGCTAACTTTTTGTGCCCGCCAAGATGCGCTGCGATGGTGCCTATCACAAACTCGGCGCTAATCGGGCCAGTGTCAGGGAGCGATGCGAAATCGATTGGGCTTTCGTCTGCAGGTTTCCCAGCGTCAGAGTTTTCAATCCACTTTTGTTCTTGCTTGAGAAGCTCGGCAAACTTTTTTAAGTCTTTGGCTGGTTTCGGTACGTCGCGAATCGCAACGATTGATTGCTGAGGTTGGCTGTCGAATTTTTGGTTCGCCAGTTCATGAAACATTTCAGCGTTGCCGGAAAAACTCCAAACAATGATCATGAGTTCAACAAGCTTGGGCATGACGTTCCTGCAAAGGACAAGTGAGTGGGATCGGGGAAAGCGTAGATCGCTCCATTATACCGCGATCGAGCATTCGGGAGGGCGATGCGGGCGATGCTCCTGCCGAGTCGGCGAGTAAAATTCGCTAACCAATTTATCGACCGTTGCCCACGCATGCGTCTGTCCGATGATCGCCGAACGCCTTATGCGCTAAATTTTTGACACGGCATGGGCGGGCAAATGTTTGCGCGATCGAAAGCAAGCGCTAGCTCGGCGGGCCTCGCCGTCCCGGCAGATTGGGCAGAGGTTTAGCGCAGTCAATTACGCGCCCTGGTGCAGATCGTTACATGGCCGACCAAAGCCATGTAACAGTGCAAGAAATAAAATGCAGATAAGCCAATGGCCAGCATTGCCGGCCGTTAGAACTTAGCCAGCGATTTTGCCAATCTGTACTTTGACGTACTTCTGGCGATGGCCTGTGCGGCGCTTGCTATTTTTACGTCGACGAAACTTATGAGTAAAGACTTTTTCGCCTTTAGTTTCCTCAATCACTTTCGCAGTCACCGAAGCTCCAGCCACAGTCGGCTTGCCAAGCTTGATGCCAGTGCCGCTCGAAACAGCCAACACGCGATCGAAAGTGAGTTCCGAGCCGGCTTCGACTTCGCGGAAATCAATTTCAAGGATTTGACCTTCTTCAACTTTGTATTGGTGGCCGCCGTCGGCAATTATCGCGTACATCGTATTGAGTGTGTTAGAGAGTGAATTGGTGATTAAGTAGAAACGTTATCGACCAACAGCCGACTCGTCCCCATCTTTTCGCTAAGTGGACCCTAGCAAAGTCCCGAATTTTACCGAAAGACCTCCAATGTTCACAGAGTGAAAATGCGCCGTTTTCAAAGAATATGTGCCGGTTAGACCAGCCAAACCGCTGGTTCTAGGCTAACGGGACGACCAAACTGGCCGGAAGTGCCAATTCAGATAAACCAAGCCAACTACCGCTGTCAAACAGAAAAACAAGGTGTTTGCTACATCATTGGCCCTCGATTGGTTTCTCAGGCTAGAGGACATTTCAAAACCTAAAATCGTGCGATCATCGTAGTGGGATTCGCCAGAATTCCCTTTGTTTTGAAAGCGAGCTGGGACTTCTGGCGAAGTCCACTACAGGTTTTGAAATACCCTCTAGTTAATTATGTCGCCAAGCAATCGCTTGAAAACAAATGACTACTTCAGCGAAACCAATCCACTGCTGCTGACATGATCGGTAATGACAGTTCCGAGCATTGTCTGACCGCAGATCTCGTAAATGCCAATCGGTAACGTCTGTCCCGCGAGTCGTTCGTTGCCGTCAAAGACCACGATGCGATCGCAATGTGTTCGTCCGGTGAGCTGCATCAATCCGGCGTTCTCGGCTGACGATGGGTCACCGACGACAACATTGACCAACGCGTCAGCTCGCTTGGACGGACCTTCGACCAACACCTCGACTGTTTGACCGAGGAACTTTTTGTTGTCTTCTTCGCTGATTCGGTTTTGTACCGCCAACAATTCGTTGTTACGGCGCTGTTTAACTTTGTGCGGCACGTCATCGGGCAAATGGCCGGCTGCTTTGGTGCCGGGTCGTTCCGAGTATTTGAAAATGAAGCTGTTTTTGAAGCGACATTCTTCGACCAGTTTTACGGTCTCCTGAAACTCTTCTTCCGTCTCGCCACAGAATCCAACAATGAAGTCACTGCTCACCGCCGCTCGATCGCCCAGCGTTTCGTGGATCCGCGCCATCATTTCGCGATAGTCGTTGACGGTGTAACCGCGCTTCATCCGCTTCAGTACCGCATCGCTACCGCTTTGAAGTGGAACATGCAAATAAGGCGAACACTTTTTCAAATCGCGAATCGTTTCCAGCAAGTCGTACGTCATGTCTTTCGGATAGCTGGTCACAAACTTGATCCGCTCAATCCCTTCGATGTCGTGCAGCTTTACCAACAAGTCCGCCAGCCGCGTTTCGGTTCCATCGTCAGCAACGTGTTTGTAGCTGTTGACGGTTTGCCCCAGCAGCGTGATTTCTTTCGCGCCTTGTTCGGCCAACAACACGGCTTCGTCGTAAATCATCTGCGGGTCCCTGCCCTGCTCCGGTCCGCGCGTCATGGGAACGATGCAGTAAGTGCAAAATTTGTCGCAACCAATTTGAATGCGCAGGAAAGCCTGGAATGGTGTCGGTCGCATCGTCGGATCACGTAACGGATCAAACGTCTCGTGCGAGCGCTTGATGTCATTCAACTTCCCTTCTGTGCGACCGAGGCCGACGGCGGTTTGCTTTCCTTCGCCCGCGCGAGCCTTGGTGATCAAGGATGGAATTTCTTTCAGTTGTCCTGGACCGACAATCAGATCCACGTAAGGTGCGCGTTGAAAGATTAACTGTTGATCCTTCTGAGCCATGCAGCCCATCACGCCAATAATTTTGTGCGGGTGTTTTTTCTTTTCCTCACGCAATCGACCAAGTGCACTGTACGTCTTGTTTTCAGCTTGTTCGCGCACCGAGCAAGTGTTGAACAGAATCGTGTCGGCGTCGGCGACGCTATCAGCCAGTTCGTACCCCTCACGGCGCAAACTTGCCACAACCATTTCGCTGTCGAGCATGTTCATCTGACAGCCAACAGTTTCAATGTAAAGCTTGTGGGGTGATGTTTGATTGGTTTCGGCGGGATCGGTTGCCGTTTGCGTATTCATGTCAGCAGATGTTCGGTGCGAGTTTAATTGCGAAATGCTTAAGATTGCGGGAGACCAATTTACCATGGACTACCCGCATGAAGCGAGTGGAAATCATGGCCCAATTCGTGCGGTAACTTGCTGGATTCGGCTCACGAACCCATCTGTTCGCCCACACCGGGCCGATTGCCGCGCAAGAAATCCGCGACTGGCATGCGCCGCTTTCCAGCTGGTTGCACTTCGTCGATCGAAAGGTAGCCGTCAGTCGTTGCGATCCACAATCGATCCTTTTCAGAGACTGCGACCTGCCCAGGTTTTACGGATGGCACATCGATTTCTGTTTCACCCGGTTCGTTTTTGGCCACGCTGGCGCGAAACACGATTAAACGAATGGGATTCTTTTCCGGTGGCGTCCAATTTACGAACGAACCTGGCCAAGGCTGGAACGCGCGAACTTGATTCACCAACTGTTCTGCCGAACGATCGAATTTCAGTTCACCGTCGGACTTCTTCAGCCGAGGCGCTTTGGTCGCCAGCTTGCGGTCCTGAACTTCTCCGATCGCCGACTCACCGTCCCAGGCTTTGAGCATTGCGATCGAATCGTGAACCGGCTGAACACCAAGTTCACTGAGTCGTGGCTCAAGCTCTTCCGTTGTTTCGGTTTCGCCGATTTCAGTTTCCGCTTTCGCCAGACAGGGTCCGCCATCAAGTTTCGCCGTCATGTGAATGATCGTGATGCCGGAAATTTTGTCGCCGTTATAGATACACCAATTGATCGGCGCCGCGCCGCGATACTTTGGCAACAGCGAGCCGTGTAAATTGATGCCACCCTTTTTCGCCGCCGCCAGACATTCTCGCGATAGGATCTGGCCGTAGTCGCAGACAACGAACAAGTCTGCACTCAATCCGACCAACTGAGCGACAAAGTCATCATCGTTACAGCTTGCCGGATCAAAAATGGTCAAGCCAGCGGACTCGCCAAGATCACGAGTCGGATTCTCAGCAGTTTTTCGTCGCTTGCCTCCATCAGCGATCGGGCGCGTGACCAAAGCGAGAACTTCGTGGTCACTGCTTTCAATTAAAGATTGAAAAGTAGGAACGGCGAACGGTCCGGTACCAAAAAGAATCAAACGCATGGCTGTCTTATGCTAAAAGAATTGCTGGATTGAACGATTTACTGGCAGTACTTGGCTTCGATCTCGGCCAATCGTTTGGCGTTGGCTTCGACGTCAAGGATTTGACCTGACTTGAGCAGGTTTTCGTACTCTCGATCGAAGTCATCCAAAGCGCCGTCGAGATTCTTCAACGATGATTCACTAATTCGGTCAATAAACAGCTTTCCATGCAAATGATCGAACTCATGCTGGATCACACGAGCGAGTAAGCCAGAAACCGTTTGATCGATCTCATTGCCCTGTAAGTCATAGGCGGAAACATGGATCTTTTCAGGTCGGGTAACGTTCGCGTGAACTTCCGGCAAACTCAAGCACCCTTCTTCGGCTTCCGAAGTGCCTTTCGGCGAACTGATGACTGGGTTTATGAAAACCAGCTCTTCTCCTTTGTCGGGATCGCTAAGCGTGTTGCAAACAAAAAGCTGTAACGGCAAATCAACCTGGTTGGCTGCCAAACCGATTCCGCGAGCGTCATACATTAGCTCGAACATTTCGGACACAATCGTTTTTAGTTCGACGTCAACTCGAGTAACTGGTTTGGATTGATAACGCAGCGTCGGGTGAGGAAAGTTGATGATTTTCAACGTGTTTGGCTCCAAGTCGTCGTGTCAATAACGCTGCAAGAATTTTTGACAATAAAATTAATTCGCGAACTTATTTCTCAGGTTCAAGCAAGTCAGAAAACCTACGCCCGAAAAACAAACGTTCGTAAAAACCCGCTCTAAGGAAGTAAGTGTCTTCCTGTTTTTCAATAAGAATCATAAACAACAAACTGAACACCCATAACCACCATCGTGTTATTCAAAAAACGAATGAGTCACAACGCTTAAAATCGGACGAGTTGTGCGAAAGAAAAAGTTAAGTGACTGCACAAATAAAAAATTTTGATTCGGTTCCTTGACAACGCAGAGACGATCCTTAAATTGTCCTTCACAAGTGAACGAGAGTTCAATATCGACATTCAAATTTGGAGCGAATCGCACGTTGACCATGAAAAGCTGATTACAGCGAATTCTGGTCTTTTTTTGTGTCTTTGATTCACCAAATTTTTAAATACAACAGTTTTCATTGCAGTTTCGATCCATTTTGAACCTTGCGCAAGTAAGTTCAACTGTTTCTTCTTTGCATGTCGTGTTGGCCGATATTGTACTCGTGATCTTCCCGAACGACGGCCCACCTTACACGACGCACAACTTCGACCTCGGCCGTCATTTTTGAGTTTATGAGTGGACGGATTACCACTCTTTACGAATTAGGGTGGCGGCGACCGAGGGAGCTACAGTCGACGACACATGTCGGGGATATGGAGTCCTCACCCTTTATATTTGCATGCCTTAACAGTTGGACGGGAGGTCCAGCATCATCTTGGAGAGCGACCTTAGGGTCAGGTGTATACTGTTATGTGATCAGCACGAAGCTGATCGAGCACGCACGTTCATTTTATCCATGAGTTGAGTTATTGCGACAACTGGATGCATTGCGGTGGCCGGCTTGGATGCCTGCCATCGCAATTTTTTTGCGCCCCACGTTTCTTGCACCCAAGCTATTTACTCGGAGTCGCGATGTCTCGTTCATTCAGACCCGTTTTCGGCGTTGTTTGTTTTGTAATCTGCTTGTTCCTTGGACCTGACAAATCCGACTCGCGCCAATTCGAACTCAAAGTTGAATCAACCGAGTTTGGAGTTTCAAAGTCTGGCGAGGCGGTACGCAAATACACTTGCACAAACGAGAACGGTATTACATTGACGCTGATCGACTACGGCGCGACGATCTGCCAACTACAACTGCCTGACAAAAACGGCAAATTCGTCAACGTCGTGCTGGGTTGTGATACCTTGGCGCAGTATGAATCGCAAACGTCTTATCTCGGCGCGACGATCGGAAGATATTGCAACCGAATCGCCAACGCGCGATTTGAAATCGACGGACAGGCTTACGAGTTAGCCAAGAACAATGGCGAACACCATCTGCATGGCGGCGATCAAGGTTGGAATCGCGCCGTTTGGAAATCTCAGTCGATCGAGAAAGAGGATTCGGTCGGTGTCGTTTTTACTCACGTCAGCCCTGACGGCGATGAAGGCTATCCGGGCGAAGTTAAAGCAACGGTCACTTATGAATTGAACAACGACGATCGACTTACGATTCAATACGAAGCTCAAACTGATAAAGCCACTCATTTGAATTTGACCAATCACGCGTACTTCAATCTCGCCGGTAGCGGTTCGATCCTGGATCACCAACTGCGGATCAACGCAGACACGATCATCGCTGTTAATGATCAAGTCATCCCGACAGGCGAGTTGGAAGCGGCAAAGGGTTCGCCGTTTGACTTTACGCAATGGCATCGCATGGGTCTAAGGATGGAGGAACTCGGTGAAGGCTCGCTTGGCTACGACCAGAGTTACGTGCTTCCCGGCAAAGGCAAGTTGTTCGAGGCGGCCGCCGTGATCGAGCCAAATTCGGGTCGCAAGATGATCATGTCGACAACGTTTCCGAGTATCGAGTTTTACACAGGCAACTACCTTAACGGAACCAAAACCAGCGGCGGCCACGAAAGGCATTCTGGATTTTGCCTCGAGGCAATGGGCTACGCAGACGCGCCCAACCAATCAGCGTTTCCGTCTACGTTGTTAAAGCCCGACGAAACGTATCGTGAAACGGTTCAGCTTTCCTTTTCAGTAGCGATCGACGAAGAGATGGAAGCGGCGACCAAGATCGCAGAAGAAATTTCTTTGGTGAAGATGATTCAGCACAATGCAGATTTGGTAGTCACGGACATTGGAAAGCAAGCGGAATTCGCGTTTGGATATGACGAAGTATCTTTGAAATGGCTCGAAACCTATATCAATCTCGAGAAAGTTAATTGGGACGAAACTAAACGAAGTTCGATGCTGAACTTACTCGGCAGCTATTTTGGTGAATGCGTCCGTAGGAACCATGGTGGCAAATGGATACAATCAGATTCAGAAGGAACGGGCGTTGAAATAGCTGAGGGCTTTGTTGTTTTCCCGTTCAACAAGGTCGAGAAATTTATCGACAACGGCGACGGAGATTCTTTTGTTTCGCTATACAATTCGATTGCAGTGATGAAAAAACTCCAACGGCAACGATTGCTCGAATCCCAGAACAAAGAAATGTAACCATCCGAGTCGCTCCAACCTATTACGTAGACTCGAAAGCTTGATGACCCAACCAGAAGAAAAATACCAACAGCAATACGATGCGCTGATTGCGTTTGGAGCCAATCAAGGCGACAGACAACTTGCTTTCGATGTCGCCGTTAAACAAATTGAAGAAAACGAATCTGTGGCCAATGTTGTCGCATCCAAGGCAATCGAAACCAGGCCGGTTACTGGAACGGCTGACGGCGCGGACAACAGTCCTTACCTCAATGCTTGTATTCGATTCACCACGACGCTGGATGTTGAGCAACTCCATCAAGCGATGATCGTTATCGAATCAAAGCTTGGCCGAGAGAGAAAAGAACGCTGGGGGCCCCGAACGATAGATTTGGACTTGTTGTTGTTTGCTGACCAACAATTGCAGAAACCCAGCTTGATCGTGCCGCATCCGCGCATGTCGTTTCGCCGGTTCGTGCTGGAACCAGCTCTCGAGATCGCCAGCGATATGGTGCATCCGATTTCCGGTTTGACCATCGAGCAATTGGTTCATCATCTAAACTCGAAACCCAACACGATCGTCGTCGCGACCGACGATGAATCTTTTGTCCAGTCAGTTGTCGAAAATTTGTCGTCGCGGAAAGAGTGGGTCGACTGGAAAGTTGAAGTGGTCGCGGACGCAATGAAGTTTATTCAATGCGTTGGCGAGACGAAGCTGGTCGCTTCATGTTTCGGAGACGATCCTCCGCAGGACCTGGTGCGATTCGCGAAGAATTTTGCGGGCCCGACGATTGAGCTATCGATCAACAGTGCTGCTGATGGCTGTGCTTGCGAACTGACCGCTGCGATTGAAGCAATGAGCGGAACGACAGATTGCTAGTCAGAAAAACTAACCATTGAGAGAATTGTCATGAAGCTTTTTGTTCACGCGATGATTGTTTTGCTTGTCAGCTATTCGATTTGTTCAGCACGAGAACCTCAGGCGACCGACCAATCCAACAAACCTGCTCTGAAACGAACCGGGTTCCTTTGGCTCAAGCAATTCGAGGGAACTTGGACCGTTACGTCCCGGACTCCGGATGCTGATCCGCAGGCTGACTCCGGTCAAAGTACGAAGATGACGTCACGGGCTATCGGTGGTCGTTGGATCGTCAACGAACAAGTCGGCCAAATGGGAGCAATGCGATATCAAGCAATCCAAACGATCGGATTTGACAAATCAAAGAATCGATTTACTGGTAACTGGATCGATTCGATGCAAGATTACAAATGGTCCTACGACGGTTCATTGGATGAATCTGGAAAACAGTTGTTGCTCGAAACGGAAGGTCCGGATTGGAGAGGTAGCACCAAGATCATTCCTTATCGAGATGTGTTTGAAGTCGTTTCTGAGAATGAATTTGCTCATCGGGCGGAGTACAAAAACTCAGAAGGAGAGTGGGAGGCTTTCTTGGTCAGTACAATTACCAGAAACATGGAAGACCAAGACGCAACAAAAACTACCGCGGTTGCAACAACGCCTTCGTCATCACCTGTCACTCCATTCCTGATGTTTCAGGGAAAAGGCGTCCAGGCGATAGAATTTTACAAAACCGTTTTCGACGATCTTAAAATCGAAAGCATGTCCAAGCACGGAGCAGAGGGACCGGGCAAGGAAGGTACGATTCAAGTGGCAACCATCGTGATCGCCGGTCAACGCGTAATGTGCATAGACAGCCCGACCCCGCATGATTTCAGTTTCACTCCGTCGTTTTCCTTTTTCGTCGAATGCGAAACACAAGAACAACTTAAAGAACGGTTCGCGAAACTATCGGAAGGCGGAACGGTAAGGATGCCGATCGACAACTATGGATTCAGCAAACAGTTTGGCTGGGTGACCGACCAATTCGGTGTCAGCTGGCAACTGAACTTGAATTAAACCATCATGCCTGCTGCGGGCACGGGAAATTGTTGGCACAGCTCCTTGATTTCTCCGCGAATCGAATCGTGAACCGAGGTGTCTTCCGGGTTCTTTAGAGATTTCACGATCCAATCGCCGATCTGTTTGAACTGATCGACTCCCATGCCTCGCGTCGTTAGGGCTGGCGATCCGATTCGAACGCCGCTCGGGTCCATCGGAGCTCGTTCGTCGAACGGGATCATATTCTTGTTAACCGTGATTCCGCATTTATCAAGCGCTTCTTCGGCAATCTTTCCGCCAATCCCAAGCGACGTTACATCCACCAAAACCAGATGGTTGTCGGTTCCGTTGCTTACCAGTTTTACATCACTGGCCATCAGCGACTCGGCCAACGCCTTACTGTTATCGACAACATTTTGAGCGTACGTTTTGAAATCGGGCTGAAGCGCTTCTGCGAAACAGATGGCTTTGCCGGCAACAATGTGGACCAGCGGTCCGCCTTGCATGCCAGGGAAAACGGCTGAGTTGATTTTCTTGATCCACTTCTTCTTGCACAAAACGATGCCTGATCGTGGACCGCGCAAAGTTTTGTGCGTCGTCGAAGTCACGAAATCGGCATAAGGAACAGGGCTGTTGTGAACTCCGCCCGCGACAAGTCCTGCATAGTGAGCCATGTCGACGAATAAAAGTGCGCCGACGTCATCAGCGATTTCTTTAAACTTTTCATGTGGGATCTCGCGAGGATAAGCACTCGCGCCAGCCACAATCATTTTCGGCTTGTGCTCTTTGGCCAGCGCCGCGACTTGATCAAAGTCGATTCGGTGATCTTCTTTCTTCACGCCATAATTGATGAAGTTGTAGAGCTTGCCCGAAATATTCAGGCGCATACCATGAGTCAAGTGACCGCCATGGGCCAAATCCAAACCAAGCACCGTGTCGCCAACGTCTAGCGACGCGAGGTAGACAGATTGATTGGCTTGCGAACCTGAGTTTGGTTGCACGTTGATGGCTTCGGCGCCAAACAATTCTTTGCCACGTTTACGGGCGATGTCTTCGATCACATCAACGTGTTCGCAACCGCCGTAGTAGCGACGTCCCGGATAACCTTCCGCGTACTTGTTGGTCAGGACGCTGCCAGCGGCTTCCATGATCGCCGGGCTCGTGTAGTTTTCACTCGCAATCATTTCCAAACCATCTTGCTGACGAACAGCTTCGGCATTGATGAGTGCGAAAATTTCAGGATCTTGTGATTGCATTGATTTCATGGGTAGCGTCTTTTTAAATTGTGACCGCGTCGGTCAAAGGGTTGGCTCGTGTACTTGCGAAGGCGATGGAATCGAATCGCCAACTATCAGTCTATTTTCTCGACACCGATTTCTAAAGTGCCCTTGTTATCGCCGAGTTTCGCGGGAGACTCGTTGACCCGCAAACATAAAAAGCCGTCATTGGGTGCTGTAATCACCTTACCAATCCCAACGACGATTGGATCTGGAATGCTGGATTTGCCAGCCGCCTGGCCAAGAAAGATCGCTTGGACTTCGCCCAGAGGTCGGCCACGAAAGTACTCCAACGTGATCCCATTGGCTTCGCACGGCCATGGTCGCGCTACACCGTCGATTTCGCTTGCTCCGATTTCAAATCTGCCTTGAGCCACGATGCGAAATTTGTCACCCATCTTGGCCTCAACGCTGGCCGCTCTCTGCCAACTTCGATCTGTCCGCAATCGAAACGACTTTCCACTTGAGTCAGCATTCACTTCGCTGGCAGCGACGGTTTCCAATTCACTGACCGATCCTTGCGCGACCAGATATCCATAGTCCATTTCTTCGACAAACAGTCGCCAATCCGTTTCCAATGTCTCGATGTCACCGCGAATCGAATTGTAGAAAGTCTCATTAAATTCAGCTGGCGAAGTGTGAACTTGCTTTTGCATCTCATTGAATTTTTCGCGAGTCAATTTGTGGTTGCCGAAAAATTCGCAAGCCGACCAAGACCAAGCGTAGGACTTAACTTCTTGAAAAGCTGTGCTTGGAAACAGCAGCACATCGTCGATCGTTTTGAAATTACCCGCCGCAAGTTCATCGTTAATGATTTTTGGACGACCCCAGCCTTCGGACTGACGGCGATCGGTGAGCCTTGCGTTGATCACAAGTTTTTCATCTTGCCACTGATGCACCGCCAGAAGTTCGGCCATCCCTTCGCCATACCACGGCGCGCCAACACCGTTGCCGAACCACTGCATGAATGCGTGTGTTCCTTCATGGATCAAAAGGTGCCGAGTGTAGTAAGCGTCTTTCTGGGCGTAGATCCAAGTCTCGTGGCCGCGGTTGAGTCCGGCTGGAAAAGGAGGCAAGTCTGATGGAATCAATTCGGCTTTTCGAAACTTGGCTTCGTCCGCCATCACAAACGCCGCGATTCGATACGGCTTTGTTTTCTCAACGTCGACTTGAAAGTACTCACACCACAACGGGACTGCTTGGTCAAAAATTTCTGGCAGTTCCTCGATCGCCGGTGAGTCGCGAACATCGGTGTACAGCGTTAAGTGTTTTCCAGTAATCACGCGAATCCCGGCAGCTTCCACTTTCGCGATGTCGATCTTCATCTTCGCGGGCATGTTAGGATTGATGTTCGCCATCAAGTCATCCTGAAACACGATCGCCGAGTTCACATGGAGCGAAGTCGCGACGAAGAACAGCCCGATCAAGGAAGCACCGCACAAAAATTTGACGATGCGGATTGGGATCAGTTGGCGAACGGGATTGGGCATGCGAGCTTCGTTTTCGATACAAAAAGTAGACATTACCAGTGTAGCCGACACGATGATGCGGGTTAAGTTAAAGTGAGACTGCGCAACCTGTGTATCCAAGTCAGGTCTGACGGACCACTAGCCTCGGATATGTGGTGGCAAATCCGCGTCTAGCGCCTAACAACAGTTCACAATTAGATCTCGAAAGCGTGTTGTGTTCCGAAAAAAATATTTCCGTTGGTTCGCGACGATTCTTGTTGCATTGATTTTCGTTTCCGCGGGCTGCATGGACCCCAATGACAACGAGCTTGTTGTCTATTCGGCTTTGGATCGTGAATTCTCTTTGCCCATTATGGGCGATCTCGCCGAAGAAATGACGCTGACGATACTGCCCAAGTTTGATGTTGAGTCCAACAAAACGGTTGGCTTAGTCACCACGATCATCAGCGAAGCCTCACGGCCACGTTGTGACGTTTTTTGGAATAACGAAATTTTGCACACGATTCGATTGCAAGAACTTGGCTTGCTTGAAACTTACCGCAGCATCGAATCGCAACGGTTTCCTAATTCGTTTGTTTCCGCATCGAATCAATGGCACGGATTCGCGGCTCGAGCGAGAGTTTTGATTGTCAATACGGACCTGATTCCTGACCTGGCCGAACGACCAAGTTCCGTGTTGGACTTGGCCGACCCAAAATGGAAGTCAAAATGTGCGATGGCGAGACCATTATTTGGAACAACAGCCACTCATGCAGCAGTTTTGTTTTCGACGATGGGCGAAGCACAAGCGAAATCGTTTTTCCAAGACGTCGCGACCAATGCAGCGATCGAAGGAGGCAACAAACAAGTCGCCCAAAAAGTTGCTAACGGACAGTATGCGTTCGGAATTACCGATACCGATGACGCGATTATTGAGATTGAAGATGGAAGACCGGTCGTCATCGTCTTTCCTGACCAACTACCGAAACAAACCGGAGCGTTGCTGATTCCCAACACTTTGTGCATCATCAAAAACGGACCCAATACGATCCGCGCGAAGAAATTTGTCGACCGACTATTGGCATCAGATATCGAAACACGTCTGGCTAAAGGTCCCAGCGGACAAATTCCGCTGGCCGAGGACGTTGAATTGAAATCACGAGTCGAACCGGAATCCGAATTGAAAATCATGGAAGTCGATTTTCACGCAGCGGCAAAAGCATGGGATCGTGTTAAAGCGGAGATGGAGGAATTGTTTCCGCTCGGCGCGAGGTGATTGCAACATGTACCCACTCGTACGCGGTACTGCTCTACTCGTCCTCGTCGTCCTTCATTCCCAACTGTCGCATTTTTCGATAAAGATTGCTGCGATGAAGTCCCATCTTCTCGGCGGCTTCGGTCATGTTGCCACCACAGAGATCGATGTGACGTTGAATGTAATCGCATTGAAACAGCCGAGTCGCGTCGGACAGCGGCAACTCCATTGAGATACCTGAGTTGGCCGAATCATTCGACGGTGCGTTGACGAATGCAAGATCGTCAGGCGTTACCGAGTTGCCTTCGGAAAGATAAGCCAATCGTTCCATCATGTTTCGCAACTCGCGAACGTTGCCGGGCCAGCGGTGGCTGAGCAAACGATTTTTTGCAGACGTCGAAATGGACGGCGTTTCACGGCGAGCCTTTTTGCAGAACGAGGTCAGAAAATGTTCCGCCAACAACAAAATGTCGTCACCGCGTTCTCGTAGAGGTGGAATTTCGATGGTGACTACGTTCAGGCGGAAGAATAAATCTTCGCGAAACTTTTTGTCACGAACCAATTCGCCCAGAATTTGATTTGTGGCCGCGACGACGCGAGCGGAAGTTGGGATCGACACGCTGCCGCCGACGCGGACGACGACTTTTTCTTCCAACACGCGTAGCAATTTGGCTTGCCCGCCCAAACTCATATCACCGATTTCATCCAGAAACAAAGTCCCGCCGTTAGCCAGCTCAAACTTTCCTTCCCGAGCTTGATGGGCGTCAGTAAAGGCGCCTTTTTCATGGCCAAACAGTTCGCTTTCAAGCAACGTTTCGGTAATCGCGGCGCAGTTGACGGCGACCAGAACTTCGTCGCGACGTTCGCTCAAATAGTGAACCAATTGCGCGACGACTTCTTTACCTGTGCCGTTTTCTCCAGTGATTAGAATCGCGAGGTCGGTATTGGCAACGCGTTCAATCGTCGACTTGAGTTTTTCAATCGCTTCGCAGTTGCCAATCAACTGTACCGTGTCTGCCGCTTCGCTGGCAACGGTGCGCCGCGCGGTTTCCAGGTGTTCGACATGTTGAGTTGCGAGAATGGCGACGGCGGCGTGCGAAGCCAATTCAGTTAACCCTTGTTCGTCTTCGTTAGTGAAGTTGCCACTGATCCGGTTGATCAATTCGAATGCGCCGATCGTTTTTCCTTTTTGGTCTTTCATCGGCACACATAAAATAGTCCGCGTTTGAAAGCCAAGTTGTTGATCAACGGAGCGGTCGATCTGTTGTTGCTCGCTCGAGACGTCTTCGTCAACGCGAGCGGGTTCGCCTGTTTCAATGACTTGTCCGACGACTCCGGTGCCAGCCGGAATTCGCAGCGTGTTGTCTTCCACGCCCAGTGCCGGTTTTCCAATCAGCTCTGATCCATTGGCGTTGGGCAAAAAGATTGTCGCTCGTTCGGAATTCAGCAGTCGTGTCGATGCTTCAGCGATTTGAATCAGCAGTTCGTCTGTTTGTCGCGACTGGTTCCAACCAGCAGTCAATTCGAGAATGGCTTCGAGTCGCGTCGCGCGTTTGGCGGCTTGAGCTCGGAGCGAGTGTGCGTCGACCGCGACACCCACGGCGGCGGCTAGCGCGTCGAACGTCGCGACGGTATCATCGTCACTGGACGAGGATTTTTGCAGCAACAGCCGACCTGTCTGGTTGGGTTTGGAAAGCGAAGCAGCTATCCATCCGTCTTGAGATTTGCAGCGATCCGTGTCAAGCACGTCGGCAAGAAAATGGGTTGGCAAGTTGTCTGGCGTTAGCGAGCTGTCGGTCGATGACAGAATTCGCCATTGGCCTTTGATGCCCTGGACGACGGTCGTCGAATTCGAATCGGATCGCTTGTCGATGAACTTGCACGACTCATTGAGAAACGAAGTCAGCGAATCATGTTGTCCGGAAAGGTAGATCAAACTGGCCAGCGTTTTGGCTGCCTGAGCTCCCGGGCTCGACGAATCGCGGATTGTATCGAATCGTTCGGTGTTGGCTTGATGGGTCGACATCGAGTTTTCTATCTGCGTAGGCGTGATTGGCTGGTTCGAAAATGGATCGTAAAACGGTATAGTATGACAGATTTGATGGGCGACCATCCAGTTGATGGTGCGACTGATTTGACCACGAAAGTTGTTGCTATGCCACGCGTCAACAGACGCTTGTTAGTCATGCCGAGAAAATTTTAATCAACAGATAAGCAACAATATAAAAATAGAGGAAATACCCAATGGGTTTGTTTGAAGGCAAAAAAGGCTTGGTCATGGGTGTGGCCAACAACAATTCGATCGCTTGGTGGATCGCAAAAGAGATTTTGGCGGGCGGCGGTGAGATCGGCTACACGCACATTCCGGATCGTCCGGACGATGAAAAACAGCGGAATAAGCGCCGTACCGAGAAAGCCGTTGCCAAACTGGAAGGACTTCCGCCAAAGTTCATGGTTCCATTGGACGTGCAAAGCGACGAACAGATCGCAGGCGTGATGGATACAGCCAAGGAAGCGTTTGGGAAAATTGACTTCATGTTGCACTCGATTGCGTTCGCGCATCCTGATGACCTCAAGGGCGATACGATTGAAACCAGCCGCGACGGTTTCAAGATGGCCATGGATATCAGCGCTTATAGCTTGATCGCGGTATGTAACGCAGCGCGGCCGATCTTATCGGACAAAGCGTCGATCGCTTGTATGACTTATTTTGGCGGCGAAAAAATTGTGCCCGGCTACAACGTGATGGGAATCTGCAAAGCGGCTTTGGAAGCTTCGATGCGATACATGGCTTACGATCTTGGATTGCAAAACGTGCGAGTCAACGCGTTGAGCGCCGGTCCATTGAAGACAATTTCCGGTGTCGGTGCAGGAGTTGGCCCTATGTTGAAAATGTACGAACACGTCGCACCACTGGGTCGAAATGTTACTCACGAAGAAGCTGGCAAGACGGGCGCGTTTTTGTTGTCGGACATGTCCGATGGTATCACGGGCGAAGTTCTACACATTGACGGTGGATACAACGCGATGGGCTCACCGGGGCGCTTGACACAGTTTATCCCCAAATAGTAGAGCGGTGGCAGTTTGCGAGGTGGAAGTTTTGCGCGTTGGGTCAGGCTAGGGTCAGGCTAGGGTCAGGCTTGGACTTTAAACTGCGACTTCGTTGTTTCGGGTTGTAATCAGGCTTGTGTTAATGAAAACAAAAACCGACCGAAAATCAAAACCGCGCAAGGCCGGTGCGGCTTCCAAAGCTAAACGAAAATCGCCGACCGATGCGCATCCAAAACAGACCAAACCTGACTTGTTGAGTGGTCTTAGCGATCCCTTGCCGGAAGATACTTCCGAATGGAAGTCGCAGATTCACCATGGCGATTGTATTGCCGGGATGAAGAACCTTCCTGCCGGCAGCGTCGACCTGGTGTTTGCCGATCCACCATTCAACATTGGCTACGAGTATGACGTTTATGATGATCGGCTTGAACACGAACAGTACGTTCAATGGTGTAACCAATGGATCTCGGCGGTCTATGATGTTTTAAAGCCGGACGGTGCGTTTTGGTTGGCGATCGGCGACGAATATGCGGCAGAGCTAAAATTGGAAAGCCAGAAGATTGGTTTCCATTGTCGAAGCTGGGTCGTCTGGTATTACACGTTCGGGGTAAATTGCAAAAACAAGTTCACTCGCTCGCATGCGCATTTATTTTACTTTGTAAAAGACAAAACCAAATTCACTTTCGATAGTGAGCACCTCGACAATCGTGTCCCATCGGCGCGCGAGTTGGTTTACAACGACAAACGGGCTGCAGCTAACGGGCGACTACCTGATGACACTTGGATCATGCGTCCGGCCGATATGCGTGGCGAGCTTTCGGCTGACGAGTTGGAGACGTGGCAGCCCACGGCGAATGAGTCTTTTGTGCTTCGGCCTCAAGAAGTCGGCGACAGTTTTTCGGCAGCTGAAGATACTTGGTACATCCCCCGCGTGGCAGGAACATTTAAGGAACGAGCCGGTTTTCACGGCTGCCAGATGCCAGAACAACTGCTGGGTCGAATTATCCGAGTCTGCTCCGCGCCAGGCGAAATCGTGATCGATCCGTTTTCCGGAAGCGCCACGACGCTGGCGGTTGCGAAAAAGCTGGGTCGCCAATTTTCCGGATTTGATCTGTCGGAAGAATACGTCGCGCACGGCCGGGAGCGGTTGGCATCGATTCAAGTCGGCGATCCATTGGACGGAACTCCTGAGCCAATGAAGAGCACGTTCAAGCTGAAATCAAAAGCGGAAAAGTCTAAACGATCGGCGGCGCAACGCGGAGTTGCCGATTCAGAATTGACTCAACAGCGATACGATGAAATTCAGATGGAGCTCACGTGCCGCGGAGTGGTCGAATCGTTTCGTTTGACACACGGGGGTTATTCGGCGGACCGTGTAGTCACCGATCCCGATTTGAACGCAGCATTTGTCGACGCATGTGAGCGAATTGGCTTGGTCGGCAATGCGAGAATCTGGAACATGTTACTGTTTCGCTTGCGAAAGTCAGGCAAGTTGGCTGAGATCGAAACGACAGAGCGAACGAAAGTTTCTTGGCAAGACATCGATCCGTACCTGTTTGCTGCCGAAATCGCTTGGCAAAAATTACTGGACGAAGGGCAAGCCAAAAGCCTTGACGAAATTTTCTGCGATCCTGAGCTGGCGAAAAAGTTTGATGCCATCGCCAGTCAGTTTGCACCGGGATTCAATTCACTAGACTATCGATGGGCAGCATTGAAGTTGCGAAAAGAAGCTCGAATTGCACGCAGCCGCGCGGCAGTGCTTTCGACGCCACAATTGAGCGAACTGATTGCGATCGCAGATCTTTCAGACAAGCCAGTTTCAAAACTCGATGGTTTACGTGGCGTGTATTTGTTAAGCGAAAGCAAGTCAAAACGACTCTACGCTGGCGAGACGTTTGATCTTGGCGGTCGGTTGAGTTTAATTCAAAAACAAATCGCACACTGGAAAGCAGAATCTGAAAAGATTTTGGTTCAGCATTCGGTGATCGACGAAAACTCAGCCGGTCATTTGGCTTGGCAAAGCTGCCTGGTGCAGAAATTCAAACAAAGGCCACGACTAAATTCATTCGAGCTGGCGGCAACTAGCGCTTCGTAAGGCACTGATCAACGCACGCTGGATTCTAATGGTAGTCACCCAGCAAGAGTGCAAGATTGGGCAGGCCGCCGATGCGAGGATCAGACAAGTGCAAATAGACAAGCAACCCTAATTGAAACACCACAATCGAGAGCGTGACAAGTTTAGCATGACGATATTGAAACTTAGCCAACGTGCATAACATCGAAATGACCATCAGCGTGCCAATGCTCTTGCCGAGCACAAAATAGCGGAAGCCATCAGGATCAAGATTGATCAACGACAAGCATATCGGGTTCTTTTCTACTTTGGCAATTTCCTCATTCTCGATGGCCATCTGCGTGTCGTGCGCAGAGATTCCGCCAATGATCAGCAGGCAGAGAGCAAATCCAAAAAATCGGATCCGCTTTTCCCGAAAGAAACGTTTTGAGTCAGCAAGCACCGAGTTGGTGTTTGCTTGACACTGCGGACAATCAAGATTGTTTGTAGAAAAATTTTGGTTGCATCTAATTGTTGTCGTGACCATTGCGCCGATTTCAGAGGAGTCGTAAATGCCGCCCATCCTTGGGGCAACCGACTGATACAAAGCACGAAGCGTGCCAATTGAGATCATAAAAACAGTGCGAATGTTCAGCCCGCTCGAAATCAACAAGGGTCGGCGACGCGACTTTAAGAAATTGGGTCGATCAATTGATCTGTGATTTCAGGCATAAAATGCCTTTACCTGCTGAATAGTTGGGCAGTCGATCGAAAACTACTACGGCAATTAAGTAAATTTTGCGTATATCGAGTCCGGTGTTGGTTCGAATCTGTTTACCGAGTTGGTTCAAATCGGAATACCGACAAAGATTCTCAAGCGTCTGCCCAATTTCCAAGCAGGTGACGTGTGCGTCCCGTCCCCTACTCGACGCCGTGTTTTTTCAAGAACGCCAAGTACTCTTTCATCCCCGGATGTCCTTTCTCCAATCGTTCGCGGGACTGTTCCGCTACCGTCAGGCCTGATTTCGGATCGCGATAGGTAAGGTCCTTAAATCCCCAGTCCAAGAATAATTGCGCAATTGCCAGCAACCCCTCGGGAGTCGACACGCCGGCCCGATATCCGTAATTCGAGTGCCAACAATAATTCTCGGCCAGCAACCATTGCGGTTTGAATTCAGGATCGCTGCGCAATTCGTCCAGCTGACCGGCGCGTTTGATCAATTGCAAATTGTATTCGATCAGTCGGTAGTACGCTTGCCATGACCCATCCCGGTTATGACTGCGAGCGGCGCTCCTAATCGCGCCCGCCGCACAACCAACATCATAAAGATCAGGGTGAATCTCCATGCACATCTGGTTGATCAGCGGATAGCCGTACCAAGCCGACGCCCCCGCAATTCGTTGGAAAAGCGTTTCACCGTTTTTAACCGACGGATCGGTTTTGCGTCCACATGTCGTTAGAAGCTCTCGAATCAACTCCACGTTTTCTGCCCTGACGATCGCAGCAACACTTAGTTGGCCGCCCAACGACAAGACGCGATCAAGTAGCTTCACCGTGATCGGCGCATCTTTCGAAACTGTTGGCGCGGCGGTGTTCGGGAATTCGTAACGCGAAAAACCTCGCTGTGCCAGTGCCTTGTCCGCACCATCTTGCAATGCAAGTTCGTAAAGCCGCTCGGTCATTGGCTGGTCGCAATAAGGAAAACAATCGGCACTGGCACCATGATCCAGGAGCAGATTGGCGACGCGGTAGTGGCCATTCTCAACCGCCAATTGAAGCGGCATCCCAAACTCGCGCTGATCCTCCGTCGGGCTTTTGGCATCGACATCGGCGCCGAAATCAATCAACAATTGGACAATCTCGAAATGGCCGGCTGCACTAGCAGCCACGAGCGGTCGGCGATGTGTATGCGGGTCGCGTTTTGCTTCCGGACGAAAGTCGCGATCTGCCAATGTGGAATCGGATTGGAGATACTCATCAACGCTGGCGACCACGTTGTTTTCGACGGCCAGCCAAAATGGGTGTTCATCGGAGTTGCGCCAGTCGGCATAGTATGAATTCCTGCGCAACTCGTGTTGGGCGCCGTGATGTTCGAGAGCTTTGACAACCTCGTCATTGCCCGCATGTCGCGCCGCAGCCAATGGTGTAAACTCTCGCGACAGGCGATTCACATCTGCCCCGGCGGCAACCAACAAGTCAACAATTTCCGCGCCGCTGTTACCCCGAACGGCGGAAACCGAACGAAGCGGTATGACTCCCCATCGATCCGGACCGTTTGGATCGGCGCCATGATCGAGAAGCACCTTCACCGTTTCACATTGTCCACCGAGCAGCGCCCAAGTCAGCAACGGCTGGGTGCCAAATTGGCGATTGATCGCATCGGGTTCTCGACTAAGCAGTTGAGCGATTTCCTCGTTCCTTCCCAAGCCTGCTGCGGCTCCTGGTGATACCGCCGAGTCTCGATCAGCAAGAATTTTTGCCGTCTCAGGTTGCCCGCAACTGAGTGCTTCTTGCAAAGCAGTCCGGCCGTGCTTGGGGTGTATCTGCGTCACCAACGCCGAATCTTCATCAAGCAGTCGCGAAACCGTTTCTGAATCTCCCGTCATCGCTGCGGTAAAAATATCCAGCTTTGCTCCGTGACGGAGTAGCAACTGAACCTTGTCCCGCGCTCCATGGCTGGCCGCCGTGTAAAGCGGTGACTCCAGTGGCATTGGAACGTTCGCTTGAGCGCCGGCGTCCAAGAGCACTTGCATCGTTTCGAGGTTGCCTTCCCAAGCAGCGAGCACTAACGCCGTGGTCTGGCCCTTGTTCTCCTCGTAGACGACTTGCTCGATATCCGCGCTAAACTCAATGAGCAATCTTGCAAGATCCGCATCGCCATGAAAAGCCGCGAAATGAATTGCTGCGACGCTACGACGGTCATCGGGATCGACGTCGACTTTCTCTCCGTCCGCCCAAACGGTTCCGGTCATGGAAACGTCGCCGACGACTCGCCGATTCACCAGCGACGAGTCGCCTTCCAGTAGCTTCCGCGCTTGGTCCAGCTTCCGCTCTCGTAAGGCGCTTACGAATTCATGGTCTGACGGAAGAAAGCCAGTTTCGCCGTGAATCTGCTCGCGCAACAATTGCCAGCTTTCAAATCCATGTTCCCGTGCAACAACGCGCTGCGCGTCGTGGAGCGCGAGCTTTTGCGCTTTCGAACTCTTGCTGGAATCTTTGTCAGCCAGCTTCGTGATGACGGCTTGAAATCGGGCGATCGCTTTGGCGTCGCCTTTGCGAAAACCGCGAATGAGTTCTTTCGCTTGCTTCCGAGCTTGCTCAAGGTTGAGAGATCGGCCTGGGCTTTGAGAATTGCCAGAATCCGGGGACAGACCGCGACTTTGATCAGATGACATACGTCACTCCTTCTAATGGCCTGGCGTTCGCGCGGGACAGGCAGAAAGAGTGTCGTTCAATGTATTGATGACCGAGGTGGGCCCTGCCCTTTTCGCGAACTTGATCGCTTCCTCGTAAGCGACATTCATAGAATATACACCACATTAAATCGAGTCAATAGTTTGCGCCCCCAAGTTTTTGTGTTGCCTGCGTCGAGTCGGTAGACTTGTTATGCTAAAGACCGAGATCGAATTTACGAAAAGCACGGAGATGATAATGAAGAGTCAGACTTCCACTTCTACTAAATCCGCTACCTCGACCGTTTCCATTTTGCGTCGAACTTTACCTGGTCGGTGTTTGAATAGTTCACACTGTCGTTTGATGGTGGTAACGATGTTGGTGGCAGGGTTTCCACTGGTCATGGGTTGTCTTCCAGCAGCCGTTGAGGCCCCGGAATCATTCACACATTGGAATTCGAAAGATGGTTCTTTCGCGGTCGACTATCCAGAAGGGTGGACGGCCAACGGGAGCGGCAGTCGGGCATCGGGGATGGCGTGGGCTAAATTCAACAGCGGATCTTACTCGGTCGAAATAGAAGCGAATTTTGGCGATTCGATCAAGGCAGAAGGTGCGATGGGGGCTGGTGGCGATTTAGGCTTGGGCCTGCTTGCCGGGGAAGAAGGAGTGCCGGAATTCATGACACCCGTTGGTGCCATTCAAGCGTCTTGGAAAAGCAGTTACGAAGAAAAGTACAAAGACTACGTTGAAGAACCGGGCGAAGAATTTAAGACGAAGCTTGGCCCGACCGTGATGAACAAGTTCAGCGCCAAGAGTGGATTTAAAACGATCAAGGGAATTCGATCAACGACGCTTTCTAACGATCGCAGTGTTTCATTTATTGCCATCTGTCCTGAAAAGCAATGGGATATTTTCGGACCCATCTATGAAGAAATGTTGAGAGGAATGAAGCTAGGGTTCGAAGAGTTGTAAACCAGCCGAGTCGAGTCACTTCAGTTCTTTCATCGCTTCAGCGGCTCGCAAAAGCCGCGGGCTGTAAACGGGATAGGCCTTAAGCAACCCGGCGACGGAAAGAACTGTTTTATCGGCTCTCTTTTTGTAGGAGCCTTCGCCGGTAGCTTTGGCAAGATAAACCAGATTGCACGCTGCGATACTGTTGCCTGCTGGAACGGCGTTGTCCGCCGGTTGTTTACTACGAACCAGCAGTGTTTGGTGATCGGACGAGGTGTAAAAGTATCCGCCGCTTTTTTCGTCCCAAAATAATTCGTCCTGTTTTGCCTGAAGCGATTTGGCTTCGTCGAGCCATTTTTCAGATCCATCGGCGCGGTGCAGCGCCAACAAGCCTTCGATCAGGCACGCATAATCGATCAGATAGGCGTTGAGCTTTGATTCGCCGTCGGTATGGGTACGCCACAACCGGCCTTCTTTGGTTTTCAAATTCTGCAAAGCGAAGTCAGCGGCTTTCGCAGCAACATCGTGGTACTGCTGATTTTTGAACACTCTCCCCGCATCGGCGAAACCGCGAATCATCATCCCGTTCCAGCTGGTCAGAATTTTGTTGTCCAGCAGCGGCCTGATACGTTTACTTCGTGCGTCGAACAGTTTCTTTCGCATCGAGACTAACGAAGTCTCCAATTCAGTTTCGGTGACTGACAGTCGCTTGGCATGTTCGCTCAATGGAATTTTCAACTGCGGTGCGTAATGTTTTTCTTCAAAGTTGGGAGCCTCGTTGAGTCGATAGATCTCGGCAAACGTTTTGTATTCATCGTCAGTCAGCAGCTTCTTGATCTCGTCGAGATCCCATCGATAAAACTTTCCTTCTTCTCCTTCGGATTCGGCGTCGAGCGACGAATAAAACCCGCCGCCGGGAGCAAGCATTTCTGACTCGACGAAATGCAGAATGCCCTCGACCGTTCGCTTGAACGATTCCCTTGGTTCGAGTTTGTAAGCCTCGCAATAGACGGTCGCCAGTTGTCCGTTGTCGTAAAGCATTTTCTCGAAGTGTGGAATGCCCCAATATCGATCAACACTGTAGCGATGAAATCCGCTGCCGACGTGGTCGTAGATTCCGCCTTGTTCCATCATTTCGCAGGTCTTGATGAACATTGATTTCGCTCGTTCGTCAGGCGCATCGCCGCTTGCGAACTGGGAAAGAAACATGAGGTTGGCAGGTTGCGGAAATTTTGGTCGATTCGGATTGGTGGCGCTAAATCCGTATCCGCCATACTCTGGATCGTAACTTCCGCTTAGTTGATCAAGGCATTTTGTTGACCAGGCAGGATCGATTTCCGTTTCGGTTTCCGCTGGCTGTCCTTCAAGTTCCTGACGAGTGTATTCGGTCAACTGGTCGGCGCTTTTGCGGATCGTCTCATTATTGTTGCGCCAGTTTTCATCGACTTTTTTCGCGACGGTCAAAAATCCTGGGCGCCCCTGGCGATCCCCGTCCCTTGCCGGAAAATAAGTGCCGCCAAAAAATGGTTTCCCTTCTGGTGTCAAAAACATTGAAAGCGGCCACCCTCCGCCCTGTCCGTTTTTCGTGAGCCGGTTAAAAATGTTCAAGCTTTCCATATATATCTGATCGACGTCGGGTCGCTCTTCACGATCGACTTTGATGCAGATGAAATTTTCGTTCAGGAATTTTGCGATCTCTTCATCCAGAAACGATTCGCGTTCCATCACGTGGCACCAATGGCAACTGGAATAGCCGATGGAAAGAAAAATGGCTTTCCCTTCATCTTTGGCTTTCTGCAAAGCCTCTTCGTTCCAGGGGTACCAATTGACTGGATTGCGAGCGTGCATGAGCAAGTAGGGACTGCTCTCTTTCGCCAGCGCATTGGTGTACTTTTGTTCGTCGTTGTGTTCTTGAGCTGACAAATTTGGAGAGGCAACGCCAAACGGTAAAACGAAAAACAGCAAACAGAAGAACAGGCAATTCGAGTAGGTGATGGAGTTCATGGGCTTTCATTTCAATCAATGGGAATGAAAATATTTTAGACGCTGGAAGGGAGGAAAAGAATGCTGCGAACAAATGATGGTAAAGTTTGCGGTATTCTTCACCAATTCTGTGATTTACAATTCGTCAAACACTTATTGAAAGGAGCACGATGTCAAATACTGCGACCGCTTTGTCGACGCCTCCGGCGGAAAACGAATACAGCGAGTACTACAACAGCTATATCAGCAAGTTCAACCCAACTGATTTTCTTAACGAGTTCGAGGCGCAGGTAGCGGAAGTCCGTTCGTTGTTTGGAGGTTTGTCTGCCGAAGAAGAAACGACGCTTCATGCTCCATATACATGGACTCTCAAACAAGTCCTGGGCCACTTGATCGACTGTGAGAGAATTTTCAGCGGTCGTGTGCTTCGAATAGCCGTCGGAGATGAAACTCCAATTCCCGGAATCGACCAGGATATTTACGTTGCCAATCTCGATTACGAAACGGTGACGATGGACGAGTTAATCGACGAATTTTCGATGTTGCGCAAATCGAACGTCTTGTTGGCCAAACGATTGACGCCGGAGGCGATTTCCCGGATGGGAACCGCATCGGACAATCCAATTTCTGCGAAAGCGAACTTGTTTATTCTTGGCGGGCATGTTGTTTATCATGCCGAGATCGTGAAGAAAAGGTTGGGGATTGTCTGAGGGTTTCAGATAATGATTCGATGCTGTAATTGATGACGGTCTGCTTACTGGGCTTCGGCTGACAACGGGATTGCGATAAAATTCGCTCATGAAAGTAATCTCGCTGCAGTCAGGAAGTAACGGCAATTGCTTTTACGTTGAAGCTGGAGATGTTCGGTTGTTGTTTGATGCTGGGATCAGCGCCAAACAAGCTGCCCAACGGCTTGCCACGCACGGACGTGAAATTGGTGATTGTGATGCGCTATTGATTTCGCATGACCATAGTGATCATGCAAAGTCGATGGGGGTGTTTCAACGCAAGTTTGGTTTGCCTGTTTATGTCACGCGCCGCACGCTGGCGGCTTCGCAACGTTTCCTCAAGGTCGGCAAAGTCGAACGTGTTCGGCTGTTCACTGCCGGTAGTAGCCTATCGTTTGGGCGCAACGGCGAGGTAGCGGTACATACTGTGCCGACTCCGCATGATAGTGCCGAAGGAGTCGCTTTCGTGGTTGAACATGAAGGCCAGCGCGTTGGAATCTTGACTGATCTTGGACACGCGTTCGATGGGTTGCGCGACGTGTTAAAGTCACTGGACGCCGTGATTATCGAAAGCAACTACGATGAAGAGATGTTGGAGTATGGTCGGTACCCTGATCGACTCAAGCGGCGTATTCGCGGCAGCGGTGGCCATTTATCCAACGATGATTCGGCCCGATTGCTAAAAGCAGTTTTGTCAGAGTCGGCCAAACCAGCCAGCTCATCCAGTTCAACAGAGGAAGTCGAGGCCGACGAAGTTGGTTCCCGTTTGCAGTGGGCTTGTTTGTGTCATCTTTCGCAAGACAACAATCGTCCTGAATTGGCCAAGCAAGCTCATGAAGACGTGCTTGGCGATCGCTTGCCGATTTACGTGGCCAGTCGAACGGACGTGAGTGATGTGATGGAAGTTCGCCCGAAGAAACTGGTTTGAATCGGCAGCTTTGAGCGAATAGTGAGCATCAAGATGTCGGCTACAAACTACGCTTGCGTTTGGAACGTTTGCACTGTTTCCCGGTAGAGAGTGTCGTAGGCGAGGGCGCTAGTACGCCACGACCAATCATGATTGATACCCGTGTTGACGAGTTGTCGCCAGTTTTCTTTGTCTTCGTAGTACATCCTGATCGCGCGATGCAGCGTGTCGCTGAGGTCGGCAGCGGAAAATGTATCGAATGAAAACCCGTTTGCCGTTTTGTTGCCAAGCGTCGCGAGGCTGGTATCAACCACGGTGTCAGCCAGACCGCCTGTATTGCGCACCACGGGAACGGTTCCGTAAGCCATGCTGTACATTTGGTTCAAGCCGCAAGGTTCATATTCGCTGGGCATCAAAAAGATATCACTGCCGGCTTCGATCTGGTGTGCCAGTTCATTTGAAAATCCAAGCGTCACTGACAGTTGATTGGCATAAGATTGATGCAGAGAAGCCAGCGCTGCGTGATAGTCAGGATCGCCGGTTCCCAACACAACCCACTGCGCTTGATTGTTTGGGTCTTGAAGCCAGTCACGCATGACTTGCATGATTAGCGACCAGCCTTTTTGAGATGCAAGACGCCCGACGATTCCGATCAAGGGACGGCCCGGGTTGACTTCCAATCTCAGCTCATACTGCAACGCTGCTTTGCACGCTGCTTTTCCTGCTGGCCAGGAATCGCCATCGAATTGTTTTACGATGTGTGGATCCGTCGCAGGGTTCCAAATGCCGGAGTCAATGCCGTTGATAATGCCAGACAATTGATCGGCCCGATGTTGCAACACCATCTCCAGTCCACAGCCTTGTTCGTGTGTCTGAATTTCTCTCGCGTAGGTTGGACTAACGGTGTTGATGGCGTCCGCAAAAACCAGCCCGGTTTTGAGTAAGTTCAATCGTCCATAAAATTCCATTTGCTCCCAGTTGAAATATTTCCAATCCAACCCGGTCACGTTCATCGCTTCTGACGGAAACGAACCTTGATACGCAAGATTGTGAACCGTGATCAACGATGCGATGTTTTTATAAAGTGGATTGATTCGATACTCGGTTGCCAGCAAAGCGGGAATCAGCGCTGTTTGCCAGTCGTTGACGTGAATGAGATCAGGTTGCAGATCAAGCAATCTTACAGATTCCAAAACGCTGCGCGAGAAGAACGTAAACCTTTCGCAGTTGTCCGGATAGTCGTGACCGTCTTCGCCGTAGAGACTGGGGCGATCAAAATAATCTTTGTGGTCGACGAAGTAGACGGTGACATCGGTGCCGGGTAATTTCGCGGACAGCAATTGGCCTGTTTCGACATTGCCATCGACCGGAATTTCAAGCTGCTTGTCGAGTTCTTGAAAATCGAAATCGAGGTTTCTCACGCATTGAAAAAATGGAAGAAAGACGGAGACTTGATGACCAAGGCTTTCAAGTTCACCCGGCAAAGCACCGCAAACGTCAGCCAAGCCACCAGTTTTTGCAAACGGAACGACTTCGCTACTGGCCAAAAGAATGTTCATGCGTTGCTTGTTAAAGTGGATGGTCGTCGCAAAAACCGGATTTTACCACGATCGGCGGCGTTAGTTCTAGGTCGGGTCGTTCCAGGATTGTTTGAAACAGCCTATCCTCAACGCGACGAAACGGTCTAAAATTTATCTTTAGGAATCCACGCCATTGTCGCCGAGCCATTCGAGGGGGCGATCGATGGATTCATGACCAACCTAGAACGAAACTACTGGCCCATTGCCCATTGCCGACCCAAGGCAAGAAAGGGTCGAGTTCCAACCGATTCGGAAACACCAAACTAAATGGATACGTTTGCCTACGAACGAATCGACGAATCGACCTGGATGTATTTGTCGTCTTTTTTGATTCTGGCAATCTTCTTCAAATTCAATCGGGCGTGGAGTATTCGAAATCTGGATTTGTTTCTGGTCGTGATGCTCGCGCCAGGACTCTTGCTGATTCAGTCCGGACGGTTTACTCACACCAACTATCTTCAATCACGCGCAAGTACGGTGGCGAGCGCAAGTACAGAGGCTCGAGAAACCGCAGGTGCTGAGAGCGACGCAACTCAAACAGCAAATGACGGTGAACAAGAAGCCGACAACGAAGGCGAGCCCTCCGCTTCCAATGAATCAGTGGAAGGTGAGTCAAACGGCGTTGCGACCAAGGTTGCGAACGACGCGCCGGCATTGGAAGACGAAGATTCGATCGCCCAACAACCGGGAGTGGCGCGGCAGCGATATGGATACTTCTGGATGTTTGGTATCGCGGGTCTGTATTTGATTCGACTGCTGCTGGATCCGATGTTGGAACGTCGACCGATTCTCGAGCCGAATTTGTCGGTTGGCGGAATGGTCTTTATGGGAATCAGTTTGATGTTCTTTGTGTTGGCGAACATCGCGACGTCAACGCCGGCCCCGGAAGACCTCGAAGGTGCGCGGAACGCCGTGAAGATGCTACAACGCGAAGCTGCTCCCGACAGCGAAGACGGTCAACTGCTTCGTCGTGGACCCGGGATCCGCATCGTCTATATCTTTCCCGTCATCTCGACGTTTGAAACAAGCGCAGAAATTCAGGAGACGCGTGCCGACGAAGCAGTCAACATTCAGCGCTACGTGATTGCCGCCAAGACGTTGGCGATTACAAGTCAAGTGTTGATCGTGCTGGGTTTGATTCTGTTCTGCTACTACAACTACGGCAATTTTAATATTGGTGTCGGCATTGCCATGATTTATATGCTGCTGCCGTACACCGCAATGTACACGGGAAATATTCTGCATTCAGTTCCGGCCATGCTGCTGATCTGGGCGTTGGTTTCTTTTCGAATACCGTTTGTTTCAGGTTTGTTTATCGGTCTGGCAACTGGCGCGACGTACTACCCGCTGTTCTTGTTGCCATTGTGGATTAGCTTTTATTGGGAACGAGGTTTTCGCCGGTTCCTTAGTGGGTTTAGTTTGTCGATGCTGATCTGCATTATGGGTCTGTTGTTGACGTCGGCCGACAGCACGGACTTTCTGAGACAACTGCAAGCGATGTTTGGTTTCTGGCGCCCGATGATGACGGGCTTGGAAGGCATCTGGGCGCTCGGCTACAACCAATGGTGGCGGTTGCCATTGCTGATCAGCTTTGTCGTGTTGTCGGTTTCGTTTGCTTCATGGCCGATTGAGAAGAACATTGGAACCTTGGTGGCTTACACCGCAGTCGTGATGGCCGCCGTTCAGTTCTGGCACGGATTCGGCGGCGGACTTTATGTGGCCTGGTACTTGCCGATCGCGCTCTTGGTTTTCTTTCGACCGAACCTAAGCGGACGAGTCGCGACCGAAGAAGTGAATCCGTTCAAAATTGGGAAGCGAGAAGTAGCCGAGGCGGAGACCGAGTCTTAGGGATCTCACCTGATAGCATTCCCAAAGACAACTAAACGCAGTCCAAAGGCCTCTCTCACTGTTGGATGATCTAACGCCTCAATGCAATCGGTTGAGTTGTTATTCGGTATCTCAGCATCCCCAAGCTATGGAAATTCACACTTAAAACTGATCTGGGTTCGGGCTGACAATGTTGCTACGCTCCGCCGCGAATCTAGTTCATTTCAAACGAATTTGTTCATCCAAATGATTGTTTGTTAATCGGTTAACGCAATCGTCTCGTTGAGATTTGTGATTTAAGGAGAGAGAAGTGCAATCGCTTAAAAGTACCGCCGTCGCCATGGTTTTGTTGGCGATCTCATTCGGACTTTACAATTTCTCGTCCCCCACAACGTCATCGGAAACAGAAAACTTGCTCAGCGAGTTAAATATCAACGATGGGTCGATGAGCGGATTCGATCAAATGGTTTCGTCGCCAAATGAGTTAATCGAAAAAGGCAAATCTGCTTTGTCGGACGGAGTCAATTCATTGCAAGCAAAAGCGAGCGAGTTTAAACAAAGCTTGCCCGATTTGCCGGACATGACCAACAACCTTTCAACTGCGGCTAACCAACTTAAAGAAAACGCAAGTCAACTTACGCAAAACGCTCAGCAAAAGTTCAACGATGTGAGCAACCAATTCAAAGACGCGGTAAATCAGCTGGAAGCTCCACAGCTGAATCCGCCTGCTTTTGACAATGGATCGTTCGAGCCGCCTTCGCTGTCGACTCGTCAGGTCATCGATGAATCGCGAGATGATGGACTGATCGATGCGCTCGGCAACAACGGATTCCAACCCGTGAGTACGATGAATCCACCTGCCCAACCGATTGCCAACTCTGACACGTCCAGAAATTCGCTGGCGACGGACTTGAGCCGATCCGCCAATGCTTACGACTCGACTTTCGACTCCTCTGTACGAAGTGCTGATGGTCCAATCGTCAACGGAGCAAACGAACCAGCTTTTGGGCAAAAAGTCTTCAACTCCAGAACTCTAAATGATTCGTGGAGCCAAGTTGACACGATGGTTCAACAAGAAAATTTTCGTGGCGCGCTTGGTCTATTGAGTCGGTACTATAGAAACGATGACCTGAACGGTCCGCAACGACAACGCTTGCAAGGTTGGTTGGACGCGTTGGCAGCAAAAGTTATCTACTCTGCTGAACATAACTTTCACTCAAAGCCATACATTGTCAAACAAGGTGAAACGGTTGAAGAGATTGCACTGCGTTGGAACGTTCCGCCGCAATTGGTTTACAACGTCAATCAGGACAAATTCATAAACAGTAGCCAGGGAAGTGTATTGTCGCCCGGAACCGAATTGAAAATGTTAACCGGACCATTCGAAGCCGAGATCGACATGAGTGAAAACATGATGACGCTCTTCTTGAAAGGGCTCTACGCCGGTCGGTTTCCGGTTCGTGTCGGAGTCTCGGGAAATCCGGTACCAGGTTCGTTTCAAGTCATGGCGAAGTCGCCCGAAGGGTTTACTTGGCGGGATGCCAACGGCACCGACTATCCACCCGGTAGCCCTGAAAATGGTTACGGACGACACTGGATCGGTCTATCTGGAAGTCTTTGCATTCACGCCACCAAAGATGGGGCGGCCGACGGTCACCGAGGTTGCATCGGGCTAACGGAAAAAGATGCCAAAGACGTGTTCGGCATTTTGGCTCAGAACTCGACGGTAACCATCGTTCGATAATTCATCGAGCAATTCAACCACCGACCGAATTTTCTCGCTTGATCTCGCAAAATTGACCCAAGCTTTCTCTTTCCGCGACGAAGTTGTCTTTGTTGAAGGATGAAAATTGGGTTAGCGAGCCAACGATTAAGCCGGCTTTCTTAAAATTGCCGCGCCGAGCAGCTGCGCAAACGGCAATTGTGTGATAAGAATCAAACTATCGCACCCTCCAAAAAATTCTTGACATCTGCGTTCCAAGCCATTAACGTACTATGTTTGCTGTACTATGTGAACAGTACACCGTCTATGCGGACAACGCCTTCGTATCATTGTTATTGGAGCGTTGTGGATGGATTGGGATAAAACAATGACGCACTATTTGATTTGATTCAAAGTTCGGGAGACAAGCCATGAGACACAAGTTCAGCCATCGGTCGCCAATTATTGTCATGGTCAGCATGCTTTGCCTGGTCTTGGTGGTGCCTTCTGCCAAAGGGCAGTTGCTTGGTGGTGACAAGCGGGCATCGACGCGACACGTGCCGGCCAATGCGGTCGCTAGCGCTGCTTTATTCCCAAAGCAAATTGCTAAAAATCCGCAGTTGGATTTGTTTCCGCGCGAGATTGTTTCGGCATGGGGTCTGAAAGAGATTGGTCTTGATCCGATGTTGCTGCGCGAAGTCACATTCGTTGTTCGTAATCTCGATGGACTTGGCCCGCAGCCACCGGCATGGGCCGCGATCATGCGACTGGACGACGCGCAGGCGCTCGCTGGAAACTTGATCGACCAACTGGAAGAGACAACGATCGGAGGCAAGAAAGTGTTTTCGGGTGCAGCCGTTGGCAAACCAAGTCTTATGGTTTTCGACGAAACGACGATTGTTGCGGGCGACGAAAGTTTCTTTGCCAACATCGTCGACGCTAACGGAAAAGGCCCCTTGGTTGAGGTCATGAAAGGATCACGTGTGGGCGGTCAAATTCAATCGTATGTCGATTTGAAAACTTTGCGACCGTTGATCGAAGATGCGATGTCCAACCTTCCGCCGCTGCCGCCGCAGCTTGCGCGTCTGCGAGTGATTCCAAAGAAGGTTGAGTCGATTGAAATGGGAGTCGAAGTTAAAGGCGGGATGGAAACATTGATCGTGTTCAACATGGCCAATGGGGAGGACGCCGAAGAGGTATCTCAAATACTGACGGATGGAGTCGATTTTGCTACCGAGATGGGTATCAACATGCTTGCCGCTCAATTCAATCCTGACGATCCTGTTCAGGAAGCTTGGTTGGACTACATCGACCGGATCGCTGAGAATTACCAAGAAAGCTTGGTCCCCCGGGTAAGTGGCAGTCAGTTAACCCTGCAACTGGAAGAAGAAGTCGCGGCCCTTCCTTTTTTGGTTGGTATGGCACTTCCTGCGGTTCAACAGACACGAGCAGCGGCACGTCGAACACAGAGCATGAACAACGTGCGGCAAATGTGTTTGGCGTCGCTCAACTTCGAATCGGCCTACATGAGGTTTCCGACCCAAGCGACTTATGACAAAAAAGGTAAACCATTGTTGAGTTGGCGAGTCCAGATCTTACCGTTTATCGAGCAGCAGGAACTTTACGATCAGTTTCATCACGACGAGCCTTGGGACAGCCCTCACAACAAAAAGCTGATCAAAAAAATGCCGCAGGTATTTATGAGTCCTTCGGCCGCAACCAAGCCGGGACACACGGTTTATCTTGGAATTTCTGGCGAAGGAAGAATGTTCAACGGCGAGGAAGAGAGAACGTTCGGAACGATTACTGATGGTTCGAGCAACACCGCCCTGATTGTGGAAGTCAATCAAGACGCCGCTGTTCCGTGGACCAAACCTGTCGACTACGAGTACGACGAAAAGAATCCGATGAAAGACGTCGGCGGACTTCAGCCGGGAGGTTTTATCGTTAATTTTGCAGACGGATCGACTCACTTTGTTTCTAGCCAGGTTGATCCAGAAGTTTGGAAGAATCTGCAGACGATCGCCGGTGGAGAGGTCGTGGATCACGACGACTACTAGAAGAGGTGGTCCTCGCAGTTGCGGTCCATGAACATTCAAAATACACGAGATGCCGGGAGTTAACGATGAAACTTAAATGTAAGCTTGCTTCGGTTATTGCTTTGACATTCGTCCTGATTTTGTTTTCTCAGAGTGTTGCGGTCGCGCAAATTTTTGGGGGAGGTTCAGGCGAGAAAGTGAACACTGAGTTCGTGCCAAAGACAGCCTTCGCGAGTGCGGTGGTCTTTCCACAGAGGTTCAGCAAAGATCCAAACTACAAATTGTTTCCTCGCGAAGTCGTGACGGCTTGGGGCGAATCGGAGCTGGGATTTGATCCGCTGTTGATCAAGCAGATGACATGGATGGTGAAAGTCCCCGAGGATCTTAGTGAGTGGGAAATGGCGCCTCCCGTCTGGGCAGTTGTGTTGCATTTCGAAGAGCTTCAAGGGCTTAATGGAAAACTGATCGACAAACTGGAACAAAAGACGCTGGCCGGTAAAGCGATTTTTTCCGGTGCTGAAATTGGGATGCCAAGTTTTTTGATCGTTGATGAGTTGACGGTCATTTCAGCTGAGGACGAATCATTCATCGAAGAGATGTTGTTGTCCAAAGGAACAAACTCGCTGACCGAGTTGATGAAGAACAATGGAGTCAGTGGTCAAACACTCGCTTTCGTGGATCTTGAAATGGCTCGTCCGGTTTTTGAACAGATCAAAGAGAAAATGGGAGCCGACCAAGCCCTTCCGCCATTGTCCAACATCATGCGAATACCTGACTTGCTCGATTCGTTTGAATTGGGGATTGATACCGATGGAACGGTGGAAGGCAAGCTGATTATGCACACTGCCAACGACGAAACGGCAGAAGAGCTTGAAACGAATCTTGCTGAAGTGCTGAAATTGGTCAAGTCGATGCTTGTCGCAGAAGCTACAAAGCGGGTCGATAGAAGCGATCCAGTTGGCATCGCGACGATTCAATACTCCAATAGGATTGCTGACAAATACGAGGCAAGATTGACGCCAAAACGTACAGGTTCCGATCTAACGATTGAAGCGAAAGAAGAATTGTTGGCGATCCCTTATCTGTTTACGTTGATGGGTAGTATGGATACGGCTCAATTCAATCCGCGACAGAAGAAGATGAACGATTTGCGGCAAGTCGCGTTGGCAGTGCTTAACTACGAATCTGCGTTCCAGAAATTTCCATCTCGAACCATTATCGATGAAGAAGGCCGTCCGTTGTTTAGTGGTCGCGTTTCCATTCTTCCGTTCATGGAACAAAACAACTTGCATGGCAATCTTCGCCTCGACGAACCTTGGGACAGTCCGCACAATTCTCAATTTACAAAAGACACAAAGGTTCAAACTTTTGGCGAAAATGAGATGGTTCGTTTTCCGGTTTTTCCAAACTCCATGTGGGACGAAGAGAATCCAGTCGAACATTTTCAGGAGATTACGGATGGGACTTCCAACACGATCCTGGCAATTTATGCTTCCGAGGAAGACGTTGTCAGTTGGGCTGACCCATCGCCGTGGATTCTTTCGGTGGATGATCCGATGACCAGCGTTTTTGGTGAACGAGATGAAGTCCAAGTCGTTTTCGTCGATGGTTCTGTTCAAATACTGAAAAAGTCCGAGATGACCAACGATAAATTGAAAGCAATGTTGACGGTATCAGGTGGCGAAATAGTTGAACGGTAAAAGTCGCTAGACCATCGACGGTGTGTTTCAGCGGAATCTCGACTTTCTTTGGGGTTCCACCACTTTGTCCGTTCGTTCGTCTTGAGACATGACCCATTGGCAAATACGCCAATCCATCCAGAACCGATCCGGGTCGCGAGCTCCTTTTCCAATGAAGCCTAAATGCCCGCCGGATCGGGTTTCGATCAAGTCGATGTAATTCGACATTTGAAATTCGCTAAACATTTCGAACGGAACAATCGGATCGTCGTGGCTGGCAAGGATGACTGTTGGAACTGAAACGGATTTGAGATTGGGTCCCGACGAACACTTTTCATAGTACTCGCGCGCTCCAGAGTATCCCCACAATGGAGCTGTGAACTGATCGTCAAAGTGCAACAAACGACTTGGCAGCGGGTTGAGCCCGTTGTCGACCAGGCCTTTCACTTTACGGCGACGATAAAGCAAGTGATTTCGGAGCTTGTTAACGAAATAGTTTTCGTAGATGCGGTTTCCCTGTCGCATCAGACTCCAAATCGATCGATTGAGATCGACGGGAGGCGAAACGCTCACAATGGAATCGACGTGTCGAGGATAATTTTCTCCCCAGTTTCCTGCCGCCTTCAGCGCGATATTTCCCCCGATGGAATATCCTATGATGCTGATTTTTGAAAGCGGACTAAGCTGATGGGCAAACTCAATCACAGAATCGAGGTCAGGGCTGCAACCGCCATGGATGTGCGAGCGGGAGATAAGCGTGCTGTCGCCAAAGCCACGCATGTCAACGCGGATGGTACGGACTCCATGTCGCCGCAGTTTATCAGCACATCGAACAACGTAAGGAGAAAGATGATTACCGACCAGCCCATGCAGCAGGATGGCAATTCGATCACCGTGAATCCACTTTGAGGGCTCATCATCGTGCACGACAATCCTGTCGCCGTCAAAAAGATGGACAACATGTTTTTCGGCACGATACTTCGACCGCCGTCCCTTAATAAAAATGGGCGCGATCGTTTGGAAGTGACCCAATGAAAGCAGCGGGTGCGGTCGAAATGCGGGATAATCGGCAATTAGCATGAGATGAGTATCAGCGACCAATAATCCGAGTTCAAGGCCGTACGATTTTTTTGCGGGAATCGAAGCCCGCCGACCATTCCAAGGTCGAAATCGTACGTCCTCAACGTCCGTTTGACGTTAGACCAGGTCACGCGATTCAAGCAATTCGATCACTTTCGCGACGCACTCGTTGGGTGAAGTCTTCTCGGTGTCGAGGACCAGGTCAGCATTGGACGGCGCTTGATAATCGGCTTTTGATTCCTGCAAATCGTCTTCGCCACGCTTCTTGGCAGATTCGTTTCGTGAAGCACAAAGTTCAGGCGGCGCGGAAAGGTGAACCACGATAAACTGTTCTTCACCAACGACCTTGCTGGCTCGCTGGCGAATTTCATCATTCGGAGAAACGAGCGACAACAAACAGATGATTCCGGCTTTGTTCATCAATCGTGCGACTTCTGCAGCGCGACGAACGTTTTCTGAGCGGCCGTCTTTGGAGAAGTTCAGGTCGCGGCTCAATCCCATACGAATGTTCTGACCGTCAAGAACGGTTGCACTTCGACCCGCGTCAAACAGTACACGTTCAACGCCATAAGCGGTTGTCGATTTACCGGATCCCGGAAGCCCGGTAAACAGAATGGTAACCGGTTTTTGACCGTAACGAGCAGCACGCTCGTCAGAAGTCACGTTGCTGATTTCCCGTGTCAATGTTTCACTGGCTGGCTCGTCGTCCCAAACCGCGCCAGTATTTTCACTGGTGTGACGATCCATGATCATTCCGGCCGCCACGGTCGCGTTGGTGATTCGGTCGATGACGATGAACGCACCGGTCGATTTGTTGGCACGGTATCGATCAAAAGCGATTGGCTGGTTCAACGCGATGTTGACGCGGCCAATTTGGTTCAACTCCAATGTAGGAGCTGGCGAGCTGTGCATCGTGTTGACATCGATTTTGTATCGCAATGTCGAAATTGTTCCGGGAACAGACTTCGTCGTCTGCTTAAACACGTACTGCTTTCCGGGAACCATCGCAGATTCGTCCATCCAGACCAGCATCGCATCAAATTTCTGTTCGACCTTGGGAAGGTTACCGGGTCGGACGATCATGTCGCCACGACTGGAGTCGATTTCGTCTTCCAGCGTCAACGTGATCGACATCGGTGCGGCGGCTTCTTCAAGGTTGCCATCAAAAGTCACGATCTCTTTGACCTTACTTTTCTTTCGAGACGGCAGCGTCATGATTTCGTCACCAACGCGAACGATGCCTGAAGAGATTGTGCCGGCAAATCCACGGAAGTTCAGGTCTGGACGAAGAACGTACTGAACCGGGAATCGAAAATCTTCATAGTTTCGATCCGACGCGATGTAGACCGTCTCCAGAAAGTTCATCAACGTGTGACCATCGTACCAAGGCATGTTGGTGCTGCGGTCGACGATGTTGTCACCCAGCAACGCCGAGATTGGAATGAAGTGCAGATCTGGAATCTTCAAACGTGTAGCAAAGTCTCGATAGTCTTTTTGGATTTCGTTGAACCGTTCTTCGCTGTAATCGACCAAGTCCATTTTGTTGACGGCGACCAAGACGTGGCGGATACCCAATAGCGATGCGATAAAGCTGTGACGCTTGGTCTGTTCCATCACGCCATGATCGTGCCTCGCATCGATCAGAATGATCGCGAGGTCGGCAGTCGACGCACCTGTTGCCATGTTTCGTGTGTACTGCACGTGGCCCGGTGTGTCGGCAATGATGAATTTACGTTTCGCCGTTGAAAAATAACGATAGGCAACATCGATGGTGATGCCTTGTTCTCTCTCGGCGTCCAGTCCGTCAGTCAGGTTCGCCAGGACGGCCGGGTCGAACTCTACTTTTTCATCGCCGGTTCCTTTGTTGGATATTTTGTCGAGCTGATCTTCGTAGATCATTTTCGAATCGTACAAAAGCCGCCCAATGAGCGTACTCTTACCGTCGTCCACGCTGCCACAAGTGAGAAACCGAAGCATCTCTTTGTGCTCATGCTGCGCGAGATAGGCGTCAATGTCGGAGGCGATTAAGTCTGATGTGTTGGACATTCGATTTGTGTGGTTGAAGCTGTGATCGTGGTTGGCAAACAGAACGTTTGCTGTGACAAAGTAATGAAGAACCGGGTCAAAGACTTAAAAGTAGCCTTCTGCCTTTTTCTTTTCCATTGAACCTTCGTCGTCGTTGTCAACGGTGCGGCCCTGTCGTTCCGATGTCGTCGTCAGCAACATTTCCTGAATGATTTCGGGCAATGTGGCGGCTTCCGATTCAACGGCACCTGTCAACGGATAACAGCCAAGCGTTCGGAAGCGAATCATTTTCTCTTCGACTTTTTCACCTGGCCGCAGTTTCAGGCGATCGTCATCGACCATGATCAACATGCCATCACGTTCAATGACCGGCCGCTTGGCCGACGAATACAGTGGGACGATTGGAATTTTTTCGAGGTGGATGTATTGCCAAACATCAAGTTCGGTCCAGTTCGAAATTGGGAACACACGGATGCTTTCGCCTTGAGAAACTTTTGCATTGTAAATGCTCCAAAGTTCTGGCCGTTGGTTTTTCGGGTCCCAACCATGGTTTTGATCACGAAACGAAAACACGCGCTCTTTGGCTCGAGACTTTTCTTCGTCGCGGCGGCCTCCACCAAAAGCGGCGTCGAACTTGTACTTGTCGAGAGCTTGCTTGAGCCCCACCGTCTTCATGACAGTCGTGTGCTTGCCGGAAGAGACTGACGGATCGAGTCCCAACGCCCTGCCCTCTTCATTGATGTGACTGATGACTTCCAGGCCAAGCTCTTTCTTGGTGTAGTCGTCACGGAACTTATACATGTCCTGAAACTTCCAGCACGTGTCGACATGCATCAACGGAAACGGCGGCTTGGCAGGATAAAAGGCTTTCATCGCCAGATGCACCATGACTGATGAATCTTTACCGATTGAATAAAGCATGACCGGGTTGTCAAACTCCGCCGCGACCTCACGGATGATGTGGATGCTCTCGGCTTCGAGCTGTTTCAGATGGGTCAATTGAAATGAACTAGACATGAATAAACGCTGTATTGAGAGTTTTGTTTGACGCGAGTTAGCAGACCTAGCGGCGTCCTATTTCCAAAGATATGAATAATCTTCGGCTTTCCCAGAAAGGGAAAACAGACCAATATAATTACGGGTAGAAATCCCCACAATCTATGCTTGCTATTCAGCTCATTTTGTCAAAAATTCTTAAATTAGTTGCCGTTTATCCTAGCCAGTTTTCTGCTTTATGGCACGATTCATGGCCCAAAACGGCTTTAGTGTAGATGTGACCTGCGATTCCACCGGTCGCGAGATTTCGGTCATTTCGCAGGATTTGAAGTTCGAGTGACGAGACGCGACTATTGGCCCATCAAGTCGAATGCTTCGACAACCTTGCGCCGATGTTGTGA
Organism: uncultured Pirellulaceae bacterium; assembly: GCA_964584615.1. GTDB lineage: Bacteria > Planctomycetota > Planctomycetia > Pirellulales > Pirellulaceae > Mariniblastus. The sequence continues at coordinate 256,573 of CAZPBE010000001.1, forward strand.
GCCAAAGACAAGAATCATCAACTGGGTCATAATTTCGCGCTCATTGCTGGTGAGAAAGGATTCGCCGCCTCCGATTTGTGAAATCGATACGAAATCAGGAAGCAGTTGGTCGCTGCGGCAAGTCACCGTGCTGACAACGCCCCGCTGCTTGTGGCGAAAGTCGGAAGCGATCTGCTGACAGATGACCGTATTAGATTGATGTGGCGGCGCGTCGCCGAACAGCAAAATGACTTTGCGAGCGCTGCGACGAAAGCTGTTTTTCGAGACCGCCCAATTAAGTCCTTCGTCAACCGATTCAGGCTTGTCCCCTCCGCCGCCGGCTTCGATCGGTTCCAAATAGTCGATCACTTCGCCAAGCTTAGAAGTTAACGGCAATCCTTTGACGACATATTCATCTCCGTGATCACGATAAGTACTAACGCTGATTCGAGTCGCTGGGATCAGTTCGTACAGCGCCGATCCGATGCGCTGGATCTTGTTTTTGATTTCGTTGATTTCGCCCTGCATACTACCGGAACTGTCAAACACGATGACAATGTCGAGTCCCTGTCGCTGCAATCGAGAAATCATTTTTCCAAAGTCTTCACTGCCACCAGCGAGCACCGATTCCTGGTTCAATGATTGAATTTCAAACGACAAACTACCGCTGGTCGCCGGGGAGCCAATGGTTAAGTCAAATTCTTCGACCGACAACGGACTGTCTGAAAGAGGCGAAAACATTTCGGCTTGAAGTGCATCGGTTGCTTGCGTTTCTGATGGACTTTCAATTTCCACGTTTTGCAATTTTTCCGTGACCGTTTCGACGAGCTGTTCACGAGAAAGTTCACCGATCAGGATCTGTTCGCCGTCACCGACTTCGCCGTCCGAGAAATCACCCCACGGAACCAATGTGAGTGTTAATAGAGTAAGCAAATGTGCGATGACCGCACCAAGTCCACACAACGTGCTTTCCATCCAGCGGCTGGGTGGATCAAGATGCCGCTCTTTGGCTCCGTACTGTAATTTTGACTTTGGTAGGACAACCGTGCTTTTACAGTGCGGACATTTTCCTCGCTTACCAAGCTGATCGGCTTGGATCGAAAATGACTTTCCGCAGTGAATGCAATAGATGTTCATGACGCTTCATTATAGGCAATCGCCAGTTCGAAGTTGCAGCAATGCAGATACTACGTTTAGGAAGCTACGCTTTTGCGACAGCGAGTTCTTCTTGCGATTTCGAATTTCTGTTGCGATTTCGTTTCGATTGCGATTTCGTTTTGCCAATGCGAGATTCCCGTCAGCACGCTTATCGGTTGCGCACATTACAGTTAGCTGCCTGACCGTTGACCTCGACACTTACTTACTAGTCTTCAAAGATTGAGAACTCAGCCCAGACAGGCATGTGGCTGGAAATCGAAAGCGCATCACGCATGCTCAAGTTGTAGATCGTCAGAAAATCAACAACGCCGCCGTGGCCAGTAAATTCCATTGTCGCTGTTTGATTGAACACGACGTTGTCATACTGAGCATTGTTGAGCGTGTTGGTAGGTGTGTTGGAAACAACCCACGTCAATCCGCTGCGCTGTTGAATGTGTTGCAGTCCGCGATCACCGGCTGCAAAATCTCCGACAAGAATAATGTCGTCTTCGCCCCGACCATCGTTGCGAATAGCCCGGAACAAATCGCTGAGGTATACCAATTCATCGCCCGGCCGCTGGTTGTCAAGTTGAATGTTAGCGACGGTAAAGGTGAACGCTTCGTTGGCTGCTGCAGCCCTTGTGCGAAACCAGCCTACCAATGGGGAGCGCTTGAGCAAGCGATCGGGATCGGCAACGGTGTAAGCTTGATTGAAATCAAGTTCCAACGATTGAGTATTGAACACAAACGCGTATTGAGGCTGACCTCGTGCAACGCGCGTGTGGTCGGAAACCGATTGATAGACGGCTTGGCCTTGAGTCTGGCGAGAAATCTCTTGCGTCAAATCTTCCAGCCAACCTTTGCTGTGTCCGTCAATTTCTTGAAACGCAATCAAATCGAATTTCAAACAGGTATCGGCAAGAATGCCAAGCGCCTGCTGGTTGTTTGGATGTGACGCAGACAGTTCCAACTTGAACGAAGCGATTCGTAACCGATTGTTCAGCGGCAGGTTTCGAAATTGCGCCTGAGCCCGGTTATCAGGCCGAACATTTGAACTTGTTTGGACGAAGCCCCTTGGTTGGGTTCCGTTTTGGCCAGCCAATTGTGCGTTGTTGCCGCCTTGATAACCGAAGGGTTGATTGGGTTGGCCCGTGTTGTTCACGAAACTATTGTTTGGATTCAACCCGTTTGGCTGTTGCGACCAATGATATCCGTTTTGGTTTGCATTGCCGAACGAGTTAAGTCGATTTTGCGCGAACGCACCGATACCCCCTTCGTTTCGAATTCGGTCGCGGTTTACCAAAATCCACAATCCGCCGACAACGACCAAAGCGAGCAGGATTGTCTTGATAAACTTATTCATATTCGATTGCAGAATGGCAAACAGGACGTAATTGGGTTGATGCGGGAACGCGCACTTCGAGCGCAAACTTACTTAACAAGCGTCGGCATTTGAGATCCATCAGTCGCAGCGCAAAAGTTAGTCTGCCGATTTTGACGCGTTGAACTCGCTAGAATTGGATCAATCGTTAATCGCTGGCTTGGCCGATCGAAGCTTTTCACGAATCGTCCTCAGTCGCTCGGCGATCTCGCGTTCGTAGCCACGATCGACAGGCTGATAGTACTCCCGGTCCACGCCAAGGTAGTCCTGCGCAGAAACACCGTCGGCTTCATCGTGAGAATACTGGTATCCAGTTCCGTGTCCAAGTTTACCGGCTTCGCGGTAATGGCTGTCGCGTAGATGACGTGGCACCGGCAAGATACGATTCTCTCGAACATCTTGTCGGGCAAGGCTGATGGCTGATGTTGCCGCATTCGATTTCGCAGCGCACGCCAGATACGTCACGGTTTGCGAAAGGGTTAACTGGCATTCAGGCAGGCCAATCTGCTCACAGGCTTGGGAGCAAGCAATCGCCAAAGGCAACGCATGCGGATCGGCGTTGCCAATATCTTCGCTCGCCAGAATGATCAACCTTCGACAGATGAACCGAATGTCCTCCCCACCCTCAAGCATTCGAGCCAACCAGTAAAGCCCCGCGTCGGGATCGCTGCCACGAATGCTCTTGATCAACGCACTCGCGCAATCGTAATGTTCATCACCGGTTGGATCGTATTGAACCGCGCGCTGGCCGACCGCATCCACAATGTTCTGTTTGTTCAATTCAACCGGCTCAATACCCAAGCCACTGGCAATCACGGCTGTTTCCAACACGGAAAGGCTTTTCCGCGCGTCGCCATCGCAAACCGCACAGAGGTATTCCAAGGCTTCATCGGTCAGTGAAATCGACTCTCTCCCCAGTCCGCGCTGCTTGTCGGTGAGGGCTTGGTCGATGACCGACTTGATCTCATCAGGACTCAACGGTTCGAACTGAAATACTTGGCTTCGACTAACCAGCGCTCCGTTGACGGCAAAGAAAGGGTTCGAAGTCGTCGCGCCGATCAGCGTCACGACTCCATCTTCGACGTCGGCCAGCATGGCGTCTTGCTGAGTTTTATTGAACCGGTGAATCTCATCGATAAACAGAAGCGTTCCACCGTCGCCGGTGGCTACATGATCCCGCGCGTCAGCCAGGACCTCTCGCAGATCTTTGACGCCATGGAGGATCGCCGACAACTGGGCGAATCGCCGTTTTGTGGCGGTAGCAAGAATGCGCGCAAGCGTCGTTTTCCCTGTTCCCGGCGGACCATAGAAAATTACCGATCCAAGTCGATCCGCCTCCACAAGTTGCCTAAGCAATTTTCCAGTGCCTAGAAAATGTTGCTGACCAACGAACTCATCGAGGTTGCGAGGTCGCATACGAGAAGCCAACGGACGCGCGGCGGCGAAGTTGGCTTCTTCCGATTTTTCAAACAGTGACATGGTTCACATTTTAGAGCATCTGAACATCCGTGATAGCTCTCGCGAATGTATTGCGTAACAAAATACTGGATCGAATGGTTGGCGTAGACTATAATTCCCAACCGAAAACACTTAAACACATCTAAGAATTTACGAAAATGGCAAATAACACTACGAAAAATAAAGTTTCAAAATGCATTATGGCTCGTATTATGCGAGCAGGCGTTAAGCATCAGCGGAATTTCACCCTCAACGAATATGGCACGTGGACCAAAGCTCAGAAGGCCGCCGACAGGTGGGTTAAGAAGATGCGCAAGGAACTGCCGCCAGAAAGCGAGCGCAAAAACCGAATGACCAAGCGAAACAGCTCGGGAATCGTCGGTGTTTGGGCTCGTTTGGCTGATGAGCACACCAACCCCTATTGTAGGTGGTATGCAAGATGGCCCGGCTGTCCCAACGCAGGCGGAGTCAGTTTCTCGGCAGATATCATGGGCGACAAGGACGCGTTTCTCTGTGCTTACATCGCACGCCAAAACGAAACGGTCGACCGTGAATGGATCGAGAAGAAACTGAAAACGTTTAAAAAATCGAAAGCCGGTAAAGAAGCCCTTAAGCTAAAAGAAATCACGTTTGTCTAG
>CAZPBE010000002.1:0-6168 GCA_964584615.1 uncultured Pirellulaceae bacterium
CTAGTCTTTCGTGACTTCGACGTCCATGTCCTGACCGCGGCGCAATACCCGCACAACTTTGATTGACTCTTCCCGTTCGACATAGAACACAACGTGGTTAGGAAAATCCTTTACCAGTTTCGTCCTCATTCCCGCAAGATCGGGGATGCTCGTTGCAAACGGTGCACCGCTTTCGGGGAACAGCGCCGAACCTTTGATCGTCTATTCGGCTCTTTCAAGAAATCGCAGAGCTGCATCAACGCTGCCATCTGCGATGTACATAGCGTGTGATTCGACATCCTCGACGGCTTTGGGCCGACGGGTTATTGGTTTCAGTTTCGCCACCTATTTGACGCTCTTTGAAACCACGCGTGCTTTGATTGCCTGCCACTCGGAATCTGTCCATGGCTCCGCCGGACCGCTCGATAAGCCCGCCATCAGCGCTTGCTCAATTTCGCCTTGTTTTTCATTCGCGGCTGCGACCAGCGCGACGATAAATTCACTCGGATTGGCGAATCCACCAGCTTTCGTGCCCTGATCTACAAATTGCATCAAATGGTCAGGTAAATCGACTGAAATATTGGACATGGGCTCAACCTCACTAATATGGTCCGCGACCGACAAAATGGGTTTTACGCAGAGGCCCTGCGGGCACACCTTCGATGTGGTGCCGACCTCACCTACATTATAAAATTAAATCCAGTTCAGGACATCGCTCGCTTCGTTTAGGGCGGTGTCGTAAAAACCTTCCGTTGGGCGACTCAATCGAATGTCGTTTCGCCACAATTACTACTATACGGTCGCTCCGATGGCGGCGTTGCTTGACTGCCCGGAGATCAGACGCGACTTCGCGGAACTGCTTCTGACGGAACCGTATATCTACACCAATGATGAGCTCATAGGTGAAACATCCGTTACGGACGATGGCCACGCAACATTCGTCAAACTACTTTTCCTGTCCGATTTGAAAACCAAATATGGTGACAGCTTCTTCGGTGGCAATGCGCCTCTCACCGTTGAGTTCTTTGACAAATGGTGGACGTTGACTAAATCGGACGCTCCCCAGAATGTCGAAACGGTTGTACGTATCCTTGGTGACGCAGAGTTCAACTCACTAGTCAATCATTTATCCGACGCGATGGCTCACAGGGCCAACCGTTTGCGTAGCGCCGAGTGACGCGCAACATGGTTTTCATGGTTTTTACGCGAGACCTGCGACAGACCTTCCGTGTTGGGCATCGCGGGCTGGCGTTGGTACAATTTCCTGCAGTTCAAGCACTCACGAACGTGGATTACGACCAACTCGGGGTAATGTAGCAAATTGTAACCACGCTGTGGCATGTGTCAGAAAAGACAGCTTGTTTCAGCTGGGACTTCGACGGATGGTGGTTCGGACTGGTCTTGTGCCGCCGGGTAATGGTTTCGGCAACTCCGCTCGATAAACTTGGCGGTGGCGCATTGGGGATGATTATTGTTAGATTGCAGACGCTTAACGAAGCAGATTTGCAATCTCCAAGCTCCACGCATTCCCTCGAAAAAACACGCTGGATTAGATTGGGGCGGAGGTGTTAAACTCAAAGAATAGTACAAACCGTTCCTTGCCACTCAAACCAGTAACTTGAGCGCCGTCCCGACTGTGAACCGTTGGCAAATAAAAACAATCCGATAGAAGACCTCTCAATGCCACAAGAAGAAACTATCTTAGGAACGCTTGAACCGTTGCCTGATGGTGAACCGATTCTTCTCCATAAAAAATCAGTCCATATTGGTAGACGTGAAGATTGCGACATCGTTTTGAATTTCGGAAACGTTTCCGGACATCATGCTCGGCTAACGTTTGAAGATGGCCAGTGGTACATCCTCGATCTGCGCTCACGAAACGGAATCATCGTCGATGGCAGAAGAATTCCTTACGGACCACGTAGACGGCTCGAACCCGATGTCGTTTTTGCAATCGCCAAACACGAATTCGTTATCCGTTACGAATCGAAAAGCAACTCGGCAGAAAAAGACAAAACCGAATAAATCGAAAATCCCGACCGATGCAAACAACACCGGTTAACCGACTTGTTTTGTTACATCGTACCGTTGGAATGCCTTGCCCGTGACTAAGATTCCGACAACCCCGAACACACCAAGCATCAACCAACACAACAGAAACGTTACGACCTGCAGTCCGGTAACAAAGTACCCCAGAAGCCCTGCAACAACGACTGCACAAAACAAGGTCATTGAAACCACAGTCACAATAAACATGAAAATCATTACTGAGCCGATGTTCTCAAATTGCTTGACGGCACCTGGTTCAGACCGAGGTGGAAAAACCAGCGCGATCGAGTTAGCGATACTCAGCATGATCAAATTGATCAAGGGAGCTACCGAAAACACGGCAAGCCACAACGGCCAGACATCCAACGCTGTAAACATGAAAATGAACACGTAGATGTATTGCAACAATGTCAACACAAACACCGCCGCCAAGAGCTGCCCGCCAGCGATCTGCAACCACGACGCAGGCAAGCTCTTAAAAACGTCCATGCGGTTCACATCAGAATGAAAACCGATCGGCATCGCCACGGTACCGCCATATGTAATAAGAGCCAGGATTGAAGTCACCATACCGAACCGCTCGACAGAGTTCACTTCGTTTCGACTTGTCCACACAATCGCCCCGACGACAATCATCAAAAAGAAAAGATAGAAAATCATGACTTTCCAGGTACGGTAAAACGTTTGCAACTGCCGCCAGGCAACCGGCCCGGCACCGCCCCAGTAGGGCAGCATCGGCAACGTGCCAACTCGGCTCGATACAAATACCGTTTCAAGGTTTTGACTTTTCGCCAACTCAACTCGTTTCTGACTCGCCAACACCGAAGCTTCAAGGTAATTAGCGTCACATCTTACGATTAACCACAATAACGCAACATTGACCAGAAGACAGGCGGCTGTCCAAATCGCAAACCCGATCAACGATTCAGACAAAATCACATTCGAGTAGATCCTGAACGGACCGACCAATATTTGCCCTGCCGTTGATTCAACAATCGACATAACAATTGGCTCGATATCCTGTGGCGATCCAATCGAATTCCAGCCTTCCCAGTTGAACTTGTCGCGAGCTGCTAACGCAACAATCGTTGCCAAGGCGGCCGCCCCGGCGGCAACGAACTTTCGGACCGGGTTAAACAAACGAACAACGAGTGAATCGCGAATCAGCCCCATGAGCACGACGAACAGCATAATACTCAAGTAAGTCAGGTAGACCCCAGCAAAGCTTCGAGCCAAGGAATACCAAAAGTTTCCATTGACCAAATACATTGAGGCGAATCCAGTCACAAACAAACTGACGACGAACCCAGTCGAGGCTAAGGACAAAAGCTTGTAAACCAATAAGCCCCGACGTGAAAATGGAGCGGGAAACAGAAAATCGATTTCGGGAGGAGTAAAGTGAAGAAAGTTCTCCTTTTTCGGCGAGCAAACAACCGCATAGAAAAAAAGAGCTAACGCCGCGGGCAAGCCATGTTTAATCAACTTGGAAGTCAGTTCACTGTTCTCAACCAACGTGTCTTTCTTGAACCACGAGATAACCAAAGGGAGTAACATCAAGGAAACGAATGCCAGACTCGCCAACCCACGAACCGCTCCCGCAGGCGAACGCGCTTGCCGCCACCAGGATCTCAATGCGCCACGCGACTTCAGCTGAAAAAGTAACCACAACGCGTCGATCTCAGCCCTCCAATGAATCGTCGTTGAGTCCACTTGCGATCGCGTCCTCGCTTCCGATTGTCGCTTTAAAGAAAATTTCTTCTAGTGACGTGCCGCTTTCAAGCTCGGGGTATTCGGCTCGAAGTTCATCAAGCGCCCCGCAAAAGAGACTTTTGCCTTTGGCTAGAATCAAAAGATGAGTACAAAGATCGTCAATCAAAGAAAGCAAATGCGAGCTTACGATTACCGCTGCTCCCTTGGCCGCACGTTGCTCAATGGTCGATTTCATTCTGCGAATCGCCAGCGGGTCCAAACCAGTATGTGGCTCGTCGAACATAATCGCCTGCGGATCGTGCAAACACGCGCAACAGATGGCGAGCTTTTGACGCATACCTCGAGAAAGCGACGACGCCAACGCGTTCCGCTTTTCTTTCAATTCGAACTGCTCGATCAGCGAATCGGCAACCGGTTCAAAGTTTTTCACGCGATACGCCGAAGCGACAAACATCAGATGTTCCCAAACGGTCAACGCTTCAAACAGTTTGGGATCGTCAGGAACAAAAGCGACTTGTTGTTTCGCCAGTGTCGGCTCTTGTCCAACATCGTGGCCGGCGACCCTAAGTTGGCCGCGCGTGGGAGCTATAATTCCAGCGATCGCTCGCATCGTTGTGGTCTTGCCGGCCCCGTTAGGTCCCACCAACCCGAGAATCGATCCAGGTTTGACTTCAAACGACAAACCGTCGACGGCAATCGTTTTGTCGTACGCTTTTTGATAGTCGATTACCTGAATCAAGAATCTTCTCTGCTTAGAACCAATGGACAATTGGATCAATTATAGATTCTTTCACTGCCGCGTGGGCGAAGATCTCAAGCCGTTATTGCTTTCTTCGCCGACGGGTAAAACCAAGCAAGCCGGCGACAAACAGTACAGCGACGGATCCCGGTTCTGGTACAGCTCGGGTCAACGTCAAACGCGCAATTGATCCGGCTCCAAAAAGTGCACCCGTCGGTTCAGCAACATCCAGATTAGTGATGACTCCTTGAGGATTTGTTGCAGAGTTGTTCAATGAAAATCCGGTTCCATCTTCTGTACCCGCATCGTAGCTAACCAAATCCATAACAATTTGGTTTCGCCAGTTCCCATTTGCATCGAGCAAATCGAGATCGTTGACTCCAACAAACCAGTCAGGACTTGGAGCCACCATCGTCAAAATCGAGAATCGAGAATGGCTTGCATTGGCAGTGAATGAAAACGTATCAACTTCTGTTGGGTCAATAAATGTGTCGGAACCCAAAATCGCGGTGTCTACATTTCCAGCTGCAATGCCTGCGTTGATTTCTGTTAACAGGCTGCCCGTCGAACCCAATTCGGCAACGTCTTCAATTCCTTGACTTGCCTGCTGGCCAACTCCGTAAAGTGACCCGGCCGTATTATGAGTTGCACCGATGAGTTGTGTGAAGTGCCCATTGCCTGGGATCGCTGCGGGCGCCACCCACTGCCCCTCAAAAGTTAACTCGTAGACCGCAGTCTGCGCGAATGCAGATACGGGAACGAGAGAAACAATCGCTCCAAAAAGTACACGGCTGAGAATTCTTAATGTCATGCTTAGTCTTCAAAATCAAAACGGGATTAACGGGCAGATACTAACTCGCAATATACTTCTCGTTCTCGAATTTGCCAACGACTGTACCAATGCTCACAAACGGGAGAGTCCGCTCGTCGAAGAATGCGGCCTCTCCTCAACGAGCGTTACGAATTCCAGATTCCGGGCCGGAAAGTCCAGCTGATCAATCCCACCACCAAGCTATACGGTTTTCTACAACCGCATCCATGTCCGATTTCGCATCGTCTTTGATCTGCAAAAACTCCACGTCGTCTTCGGTTACGATCTTGTCCTTGGCCATCGCATCGTAAGCGTTAAACGAAACGCCGCCACTGACTCCGACCAGCGTGTGCTTTCTAGTAACACCTTTGCGACGCTCTTTGATGACACGATGGTTCATTACCGTGTTGACCGTCATCGGCGAGTCCGTGAGCTGCATCGGATAGCCAAGATTCGTTTTCCCACCAACAGTGACGAACTGATCTTTTGCCGGGTCAGTAAAAAATGTCATCCGCCAATCAGCTCGCTTGGCGAGGTTTTGATCACGAATCAAGTTTGCCACAATCGCCAGATCAAAAACATTCTTGAGTTCTTTGTAGATTGGATATTCAGCGGCAATCAAATCAAAATGCTCGGTAAAGTCTTCAGCAAATGCCTTGGTTGGCCCAACAGAATTTCCAGTGTGAATCCGCTGGCCGGCATCGTTAATAAATTCCGTTTCACTAAGAACTTTGACTCCCGGACCCGAAAAAGCAAAAAGATCCCGACTCTCGTTGGCTAAAACGTTGTCATAGCTGAGCGTGAACCACCAGCGGACCACATCCATCGGCGGCGGATTGCCGTTTGCATCAAGTTCCACTCGATCCAGGTAGCTGGGAAT
>CAZPBE010000002.1:6268-25491 GCA_964584615.1 uncultured Pirellulaceae bacterium
CGCTCTTCCTGTCCGGATTCCCAAGCTCCGGCAGGTCCCGCGATGACGATTTCTCCAGAATCGGGATACATCATGACGTACTTAATCTCAGTTAGGCCGGCAAGATTCCGCATTGATTCAGTTAAGGGTTTGCCCCGCGCCGCCAACAGCTGCGCCTGTTTTTCCAACTCGGTTAGCGATACTTTTCTGAGGTCAGAATGCCGCAACACATCTGCGGCAGTCGCCCCGCTCAATTTGTCCGCCGCTCCGCGCAAGTTCTGTTTCAAAATCGCCAACTTCTTGGTTTTGTCTTGAGCGATTCGTTGCAATACCCCCTCTCCGTTGACGAAGACACCAGACGGAAACGGTTGAATCGTCCCTTCTCCTGTCCCAGTGGCTAGCCAAGACTCGGTTTGAATGGTGCCTTGTATCAAGTCCATCAAAGGGACGAAGTCATTGGCTGAAATTCCGCCTGATTGGGCTGGACCGTTGCCACCAAAACTACCACCGAAGGCCCCGTTTGTATCGCCGGTTTGGAAACCTCGCTCATAAGCGGAAAGATGTTGCAGCGAATTCGTTCGATGCACATCGCTGTCCATCAAAGATGTGGTTGCGAAGGCGCCATTAAGTGCGCCGGTCTGGGACTGGGCACTGGCAACTTTTTGCAGCCAAAGATCGCCGTTGGGATTTGGCAACGACTGGGCCAAAACAATCGCCGCAGGAAACTCTCCGCAACTGATGAATTGCTGCATCTTTTCTTCAACATCGTCCGGTTGGGAATCAACCGAATGGTCATTGAGTTGTTGTGCGAAAACCGCTGTGCTGCCCAACAGCAAAAAGCAGATGGCAATTGCCATCCAAATCGTTGCCCCGGCTCGGCATGAAATTAAAAATTTCATTTCTGTTCCTTTGTTTTGTGCCCCAAAACAATTCCTATCATCGCACACCAAGCAACCTAAAGTCAAGCTTATTCGTGTTATTGCGTGATGTCTGACCGCACAGGTCATTGAGCTTAGGTTGTTTTCCATTGCGTGTAAGCGCATAGAAAAAACCTGCCGCAGTTTCCTACGACAGGTTTTGGTTCGAAACTGAATCAGGAATTCTGACTCAGAATGTAATTGATAGACTCTAGTTGGTGACTGCGTCTTCAACCGCTTCAGCAGCTGCTTCGGCACCTGTTGCCGCTGCGTCGACTGCTTCACCTTGAATCGTCTGGCCGTGAATTTCGCCACCGTTGTAGATAGTCTGGCCGTATGAATCGCCGTAGACGGCACCTTGATCGGCAGGCATTCCGTAACTGGAGCTCATGCCGCCGTCACAACTTCCACAGCCAGCGACTGCGCTTTGCATTCCGGCATTGCCGTAGTCGTACCCGATCGCTTGATCGAAGTAAGCACCTGTATCTCCACAACCACAATCTGATTGTACAAATCCAGTGTTAACATATGCAACTGACGGTGCGGCATGACGACTATGCAGACGACTGAACAGTTTGCATGATCGACCACCGCCGCCACCGCAACCGTATCCGCCACCGCGGTTCTTTAGCTTTGCCACAAACGCTTTGAATCCACTAAGAATTCCGCATCCGCTTCCACAACCTCCACCGCGACGCCCTCGTAGTCGGCTAAACAAACCACCACCTCGGCTAAGTCCGCAACCACCGCCACCGATTCCGCAACTGCTAGTTCCGCAGCCACTGGTAGGGTAACCAAAACATCCACCGCCGGCAAAGCCACCGCCTCCGAAACCACCGCCGAATCCACCTCGGGATCTACCGCCGAAAAGTTTACAGCCGCCACCGCCGCCGTGTCCGCCGAACAGACGGCAACCAGTTGGGCCTTTGTAAGAACAATCTTCAGTGCAGTAACCAGCCCAAAGACCGGCGGCTTGTTGATTCGTGATTGCGCGATTGCAACCATTGTCGAATCCAACAGCGCCGTAGGAACCGTAGCCACCACAGCCACCGTCAACCATGCCGCCATAATCACCGTAGCCGCCGAAACCGCTATCGTAGCTCATTGCACCGTATGACATTCCGCCATCTACATAACCACCACTACAACCACAGTCTTGAGCAACTGCGACCTGAGCGATCAGCATCGATGCAACCGCCACCCCAAATTTTAAAGATTTAATAAACATCACTTGTTTCCTCCTCAGGAACTCCATCCGTTGCCTAGCCAAACCCAAGCAGGCCTTCCGAGCTGCTAAATGACCCGCCCGAGTTGGGTGAACACCGAAAACACTAGGGTTTCCTGTCGTTCGATCGAAGTTGATTCGAGTTTGGCTTGATTGATTGTTATGCACACACTGCGTGCGCAAAAATTTCATTTCAAGGATCCAATCGACGCAAGCATCGGATTGACGGCATGTTTTTTTTGTGAACAGTCCATTCCGAGAAAAGTGATTCGGCAATTTGTCGAACACGTTGTCGTCACCCTTCAGGGAAACTTGTCCGAAATTGACCACGACGACAGAAGAATCCAATCATGATCTTCATTGCGATTAGTTGCAGTGCAAAATCGCGTCAGTCGCTACGACATGAACGCAGTAGGCAAACCCCAATCACTTTTCGATCATGGTTTTCCAATGTGCCCAAACCATTTTTGATTTTAAGTTCCATCTCGAAGGCCCTGGTGCAGTGTTACAACAAGAACTGCCGGAACAAGCGCAGTTGTACGCACCGATTCAGTTCTTCATTTGACGCTTGTTCCGATTGAAGTGCACTTTGAAAATCAGAGAAACTTTTCTGACTGGCTAACCGATAACGTCTCAGAAGCCTCTTTTACAAACGGTGCGATGGATGAAGCACTGTTAAGAGCCGCATTTGAAAAGCTGATGGACTGGCGAAACCTACTTACAGGTGAAACCATGAACCAATTACTCGAACCGGTCATTCTCGCGATTGACTCAGACGAAGTCGCGCTCGCACTCGTCAAGACGCTCCTTGAATCGCATGGCATGATTGTCTTTACGGCCCAAGATATCGGTGCCGCGGTCGAAATCGCTCGTGAAAACATCATTGATTTGATCATTTGCGACATGCAAGTGCACGACAAGTCCGGATTGGAAATCGCGGCTGCTATCCGCACCCTCCCCCAACGACATGATGTTCCCTCCTTGTTCATGTCGGCCGTTCAGACACCGGATATTATCCACCGCCGGCATCAGAACAGTTCAGCTTTCCATATCAAAAAACCGTTCGAGAAAACGATATTCGTTGAACTGGTTGACCGCGCCTTATGGATGCCACATTTGGTGGACTCTCATATCCAGGCGTTTCACGATCGAGAAGAATTGGCTCAACCACACTTTCCGCTGGGTGTTCCAATTATTCCAACTCGCTCCCCATCCACGCACTAAGTCCAGGACTAGAACCGCTTGGCCGCGATCGTGCCCCTTGGCGATCCATTCCGTTTCCTGAAGTACTCAGACGTCATTGAGTGAACCCGTTTCACGAAATGGACTCGAAGGCCTAAACGAACCCCATTTTCAATAACGCAATCTACTTATTCCGAATTTGCCCTGGTGCAAAATGACTACTGATTCAAAACCAACGACGACACCGAAGCCGGCCAGAAAACGGATTTTGGAGCTCGATGCTTTGCGCGCGATCTCCTGCCTCAATCTACTTCTCTTTCACTTCACTTACGTCTACGCGAACAAATATGGATTTGAGTCTCCGTTGGGGTTTTCGTTTCCCTACGGAAAGTACGGAGTTCAGCTTTTCTTCATGCTAAGCGGATTCGTGAATGCGATGACGTTGGTTGGAAAAAGAAGCGCGCAAGACTTTCTCGCAGCACGTTGCATCAGAATTTTCCCGTCCTATTGGCTGGTGATTCTCATGAATGTCGTTTTGTTTTCATACATTCCATTTTTTCATACGACACCGACACTCGATGCGACTGTTGCGAACTTGACCACGATGCCGAATCTTTTCGGCTATACCAATATGGAACCGGTAACGTGGACGTTGCAGGTTGAGATGTTCTTCTATGCGTTCCTGATCATCATGACGTTGACGAACGGTTTTGCGAAACCGTTGAAAGTGTTCGGAACCATCATGGCCGTTTCGGCCGTCTGTTGTCTCGGTTTCACCGCCTTCAAGTCAGCTTACCCTGCTTCGTCGTGGAACACTGCATTCCATGTCGCCGAAAGCATGTTCATCATGAGAAATTTTCCGTTGTTTGTAATGGGAATGTTGCTCAATGAAATCGCCTGCAAACGTGGAGTCATGTGGCACAACATCCTGGGCATCCTTGGGGCTGCATTTGTGTTTCACTTGATCGATTTGCGAGACCATAACCCGGCCGCAACTGCACTGTTGTTCGGACTGCTGACGTTTTGTGCTTACGGCAAAATGCCGCTACTTCGTTTCAAGCCGTTGTTGTTCATCAGCTCGATTTCATACACGTTATACCTGTTCCACAACAACGTTGGCTCAGCTTGTATTGGAAGTCTCGAATCATTGGGGCTTGGGTCGGTTCTCAGCGTCATCATTGCGACCGGGCTTACAATCGCTCTCGGCACCGCTGTCACCATTTGGTTTGAAGGACCGATCACCAAGTTTCTCAACCAAAAATGGAGAAACCGTAAGCAACCGAAAACGACACACGTTGATCCGGTTTCTCCAAACATGATCAAGAATTAGCACAACTACCAAACACGAACTTTCCAAACGCGCCACCACACATTTATTGAACGTCCCATGAACCTGAAGTTAATAACTGATCTTGAAACGATCCTGGCATCTGAAGCTCAATGGAGCAATGTCAAGAGTAGTCATTCGATGCTTCGCTGGGATTGGATCGCAATCTGGCTAAAGCACTTTGAATCGAGAGCTACGCCAGCCGTCATTGTGGCAACTGATACCGATGGCCGGTGGATCGGCATCGCGCCCTTTTGCCTGGAAACGTCGTCCTCATTCACGAAAAAGCTCCGTCTCGTGTCAAGCGGAACTGCTTGTGGTGACTACATCGGGTTGATCGTCGACGAAGCGAATTCAACATCTTTTGCGGAGCACGTCGCCGACTTTATTGTTGCCAACATCGGGAGCAACAAACCACTGGGACCAATTGACCTCATAGAACTTGAAGGAACGGCAACCGCTGATCCAACGATCCACTATTTTTGTGAGCTACTGAAAGCTCTGGGATTCTCAATGCACGAGAGCTCGCTTGAATCCTGCTGGGTCGTTGAACTTCCCGATACATTTGAGACATTGCAATCTCAATTCAGTAAGTCGCTTCGACGAAAAGTCAAAGCTGCAAAGAAACGACTGGCTGCCGACTCAACCGAAATTCTTTACGCAAATTCTAATAATTTTACATCATCCTGGAATTCATTTGTTGATTTGCACCAACGGCGTCGAGCGACTCTTGGGCAACCCGGTTGCTTCGCCTGCCCAGAATTTGAAGGTTTCCTCAAAGAGGCCACCCAGCGAAAACTGGCAACCGACCGAGCATCATTGATTCAAATTAATCGCGATGCGTCTCCTTTGGCCGGAGTGTTGCTCTTCGAAGAAGACGACGCAGTAAGAATGTATCAATCAGGGTTCGATCCAGATCGTAATTCGCTTGAGCCAGGTTACCAGCTCATCGTTGTCTCGATCCAACACGCGATCGAAAAGTCAAAAACTCAATTTGATTTTCTGCGAGGCGATGAGCCCTATAAAGCGCGCTGGTGTACCGAGCCTCAGGGGTTACAAAAAATTCGTCTCGTCCCCGGGAAGCTGACCGCTCGCTTCAAAGACAGTACCTGGCGAATCGGCAAGTCCTTACAGTCATGCGTTCAAGGATTTCTTGCACAACCTCATAACGATTGACCTCGCATCGAACATTGTCCAACAGGCAAGACTCGATCCCAGGAAACAAAAATGAACTCTCACGAACCGACACCGACAAACCAAATTCTTAACGACCGCCGTTTGATGTGGTTGATTGGGTTCGCGTTATTGACGTGGGTACTTGCGATTTCATCTGCCAATACGGTCATCGATCTAGACTTGTTTCACGAGATGTCGTTGTTTCGCGAAATGTTAGCCATCGGCCAGATGCCGACGACGGATTCCTACGCTTACACCCCAACCATTGATCAAGTTGTTCATCACGAATGGGGAACCGGTGCCCTGCTCTACATTGCAACGGTTGGATCAAGCCTCGGTGCCGGCGGACTGATGATGCTCAAGTATCTTGTCACGTTCCTGCTCTGCATCGGTTGCTATATTTTCGCGAAGAAAAACGGCGCGACGTTCGCAATCATCGCCGGACTCGCACCGATCGCACTTAACCTTGGGGGTTGGATTGCATTTTCAACTGTTCGCGCAACCTTGCTTACACTGTTGTGTTTGTTGATCGAGTTTTTCTTGATTAAAGCGGCTCAGAACAAAGGGCGCTGGTGGAGCGTTGGCTGGCTGGCTCTGGTGGTCGTTTGGGGAAACTTGCACGGTGGTGTGGTTGCCGGTATCGGAATATTTGGGTTGTTTTCCGCTGTGCATTTGTTGACTTCATTGATCGAGTTGCGTTCAATCAAAGCGTGCATTCGCGAGAATGTTCAACTGATTGCCACGGCTGTCGCGACTCCGCTGATGTTATTCGTTAATCCATACGGATGGACCTATGTGCCATATCTGATTCGAGCCGTCCGCATGGAACGGCCACTGATTGGTGAATGGCGCCCCATCTGGGAATGCCAAAGCATTGTCACACCAAGCTTGTTCGTACTATCTTTGCTAATTGCGCTGGCCAGCCTGGTGCTTACTGTTCAGCGAAGAGTGCAAACCTCTAACGATGACAAATCACCGCAGCAAGCCTTCGTTGCAAAATGGAAAGACTTGTTCTTCCCAACGTTCGCATTGATGTTGACCGCCTATCTCGCCGCCAAACACGTACGCCATGTTTCAATCTACGCAGTCACATGGATTTGTTTTGTCCCGGCATTGGTCGAAATTTCGGCGATCGGTGATTCGATCAAAGACCTCTATCAAAAATACTCGCGACCGCTGTACGTTGCCGCAACGGCTTTTGCTGCGATTGCCATGTACTTTTCAATTGAAGCCAAATTCTGGCAATTGCAAGTCCCAACCGTTGACGCCCCGCGACTCAGAGGAGCCCCCGTCTATCCGGTTGCCGCTGTTGACTTTCTTGCCAACAACGACTTTCGCGGAAACTTGATGGTCCCGTTCGCAACGGGGGCTTACGTTTCCTGGAAGATGTATCCAAACGTGAAAGTCAGCATCGACAGTCGCTACGAAGTCGCCTATCCACACGGAGCGGTAGAAGAAAACGTCGCGTTCTACTATGCAGGTGATTCCTGGAAGCAAACGCTTGAAAAGTATCCAACAGACGCAGTTCTCATTCGACTGCCCAGTCCCATCGAATCGGCTCTTGCAGAAGCAGTCGAACAATCAGAGACCGACGGAAAAACATTTGGATGGAAAGAAGTTTACCGCGACGAAAGTTACTGCCTTTACTCACGCGACTCGGCTGATGGAAAACTCTCTCGTTCTCAAAACCCAAACGTTCGATCGATCTCGTTTTCCAAAACGAAGTAGCGCGTTTCCGATCCGTGTGGTCGGAAAACTCAAATGATGATATACATAAAGTCCGCTGGCCATGAAGTCATGTCCATCGAAGCAACATTCAATTTTGATTCACGTCCAATCAGTTCGGGCAACTAAATGAGCGACAATCCCTACAGCAGTTCAAACATCCAACCACCAAGTCGCCCCAACATGTCTTTGGATCAGGTTCGGGAAAAAGTAAAACTACCGGCTGTCTTCATGATGATTGGTGCAATTCTTAACACGCTGATCACGGCGGGAACTTCGTTTACGTATGGCTATATCTTTTTGTTCGAGCAAGAGTTCGCCATCAACACAAACCCTCAGCAATTCGAGGACCTTGAAAGACAAGGGATCTCCGCCGAAGCATTCCTGACCGGTTACGCCTATTTTATGTTCGGGTTTGGAATCATCGCGATCCTAATGGGATTGGTGATCTTTTTCGCCGGCTACCGGATGATGAAGGTCAAGAATTGGGGTTTGGCGATGACAGGCGCCGTCCTTTCGCTCATCCCTTGTCAAGGTTGTTGTCTTCTTGGAATTCCAATTGGCATCTTCGCGATCATGGCGCTCGCCGACTCAGACGTGAAGCTCGGATTCAAACAGAATCGATAACAAACAAAGCTCGCGGATCATGTTCGGACCGATTGCGTGACGTCATCGTGTTCAAACTTGAAGCACGCCAGTTTGAAAAGGAACATCTTTCGCTTGACGGGTCACAATTGCAAGTGACTCGATCAACACGTTGCGAGTTTCGTGAGGCAAGATGATTCCGTCGACCCACAACCGGCTGGCCGCGTAACGAATGTCAGTTGAAGTCTCGTATGCCGATTCGACTTTCTCGCGGAGGGCCTCCATCTCTTCAAGGTCTGGCTCCTGCCCTGCCCTTTTCAGCGCGGCGATATTAATATCCAAAATGGTCTTGGCTGCCGTCTTTCCCCCCATCACTGCGTAACGAGCATTCGGCCAGGCAAAAATAAACTGCGGGTCGAATCCTTTACCGCACATCGCATAATTTCCAGCGCCGTAACTTCCGCCAGTGATCACCGTGATTTTAGGGACACGGCTATTGGAAATCACGTTGACGACTTTAGCGCCCGCGCGAATGATACCGGCTTGTTCGCTATCCCGCCCGACCATGAACCCCATCACATCTTGAAGAAAGACGATTGGAGTCCAAGTCTGATTGCAGTCCATGATAAAGCGAGCTTCTTTGTCGGCGCTGTCATGGTAAATCACGCCTCCCATTTGCACGCCCTCTTTCTTTGACTTGACCACGTTGCGTTGGTTCGCAATCACACCGACTTGATAGCCGCCAATTTTGGCATAGCCACAAACAACAGTCTGACCATAATCAGCTTTGTATTCCAGAAAGCTTTCTCCATCGACCAGATAATTAATTAGCTCTCGCGCATCGAATCGAGTTTGCGGTTCGATTGGAACCGTTTCATAAATTTTTTCTGCATCTGATTCGGAAGACTCTTTTGGCTCATCGCACCGATAAACATCGGCGATTTTGTCTTCTGGTAAAATCTCAACCAATTGTCGCAATCTCGCGATCGCCGATTCGTCGTCTGGTTCTTTAAAGTCAATCGTTCCGCTGATACTCGCATGCATATCAGCGCCGCCAAGTTCTTCCGATGTGACCTCTTGGCCAATCGCACTTTTCACCAGCGCCGGGCCAGCCAGATAGAGTCCGCTACCTTCGGTCATGATCAGTTTGTCACAGAGGACGGGCAGGTAACCTCCTCCAGCAACACAGTTACCCATGATCGCAGCAAATTGTGGAATTCCTTGAGCAGAGATGACAGCGTTGTTGTAAAAGATGCGTCCGAAATCATCTTCGTCCGGAAAGATCTCATCCTGCAGCGGTAGAAATACCCCGGCCGAATCAACCAGATAAAGCAGCGGGACACGCGACTGCATCGCAATTTTTTGAGCGCGGAGAACCTTCTTGCAAGTCATCGGAAAAAACGCTCCGGCCTTGGTCGTCGCATCATTAGCGATGATCATCACTTGCCGGTTGGAAACCGTCCCCAGCCCACAGACAACGCTGGCTGAAGTCGCGCCGCCCCATTCCTGGTACATACCAAACGCGGCCCAGCGGCCAATCTCCAAGAACGGGCTGCCGTCATCCAACAACGCAGCAATTCGTTCGCGCGCCGTCATACGACCTTTCTTGTGTTGCCGGTCAATCGATTTTTGACCACCGCCCAATTCTATTTCGTCACTTTGAGCTTTCTGCTCATCGATAAGTTCTTGCCAAGCCATCGTCGATCCAAAGATAGGAAACTTCGTTGCAAAACGCGCAGCGAAACATCTAAGGATAACTTCCGAGGCAGTAATTCGCGAGATGGTCCCACGAATCGGGAACTTGGAATTAAGAAAGAATTCGACGAGCTAAATAAACTACGCCGTGTGAATTTCAGCTTGGACACTGGAAATTAGACGAATCCAAGGCGAGACTGACGTATTGGCGAGGTTGGCTGCTGCCAGTTTCGCTTCTGATCGGGTTTTGAAAGAACCAAAAGTCACGATGTACAGCACGCGGGTTTTGCCCATTTTCTTAAAGATCGCAAATTGATCCTTGTCTTTCTGCATGCTGACATGTTCTTGAGCGCGTTCTTCGGAGATCGCGCTCAGAACTTGAATCGTGTAGAAGTTGCCGGGTTGAGATTGGATCCACTCTGCATCCCGATAAGCTTGAGCATTTGTGTCACTTCCGAGTGACAAGCTCTCATCCACCAGTTGTTCTGCTTGTGCGATCGATGCAGTGGCTGGAGCTGATTCTGTAGTACCACATTCTTCCGATGGAACTTCATACTCTTCGATCGATGTCGGTCGGCCATAGAAGAATCCCTGACCAATCTTAAAGCCAAGCTGACGAATCATATCGTGCTCACCTTGCTGCTCAATACATTCGGCGACCGGAACAATGCCCATGTTTTGAACCATCATCACTAACGATTCAACAAGATTCTGATGCTTTGGCGTAGCTTGATCGATACCGTGAATCATGCCAGTTGCGAACTTGACATAGTCCGGAGCGATTTCACATAGCTCAGACATCCGAACCTGCCCAGCACCGAAATCGTGGATCGCCAATCCGATATTCAACGAAGACAATGTTGAGCGTAGACGCGAGAACTTACCTGAGTCGTTGAGCACAGTCTCGTGCACTTCAAGTACAAACGGACGTTCAGGATAATTTTCACGAATCTCGAAAAGGGACTCTTCCAAACCTGGGCATTCGAGTTCGGCTGGGTGTGTGTTGACGAAGAGAACTTGGTCGCTTTCCAAATTGCGATCGGCAACTTCGATGCCTTGTTTTCGCAATACTCGACTTAGCTCAGCTTCCATTTCCAGTTTTGAAGCTGCCGCAAACATTTGTGCAGGCGTTCTCAAGCCAAACAACTTGCTGCGTCCAAGTGCTTCAAAACCGATTGTTTCGTTGGTATCGCCGTCAACATTGATGATTTTTTGAAAGAAAGGTACCACTCCGCCGCGAAACAGCCCTTCAAAGTTCGAAGTAACTTCCTCGGGACGAAGCAGAGGCTTGGCGTCGCCTGATTGTTCCTGCCTCTGGTCGGTAGATTTGCCGACGCGGAAAATGGCTGCGCCAAATTGAACAGTGTCGCCTTTGTTGAGTCGAACTTTCCTGACGCGCTTACCGTTGACAAACGTTCCGTTGGTGCTGTCGAGGTCATTTAGCCAGAGTTCGCCATCAAGATCGACGATTTCTGCGTGCAATCCCGAAACACTGACGCATGACAAGCAGAGTTCGAGTTCTGGATTTCGTCCAACCCGAAACGGGGAAACAATTCCAAGGTTTTTCTCAAACCCAGACTGTTCGTTTTCTCCGACAAAAAACCACGCACCGGCGCTCAAAGATAGGCTTGAATGTTGCATGGTAAAAACTCTTGGCTTTGTCTGTCGGAGGGAATCCGCGCGGATCTAAACGATCGTTGAAACTAGGTACCGAAACGTAGCACTTAGGGGCTTCCCAATACTGACAAAAACTCCCCAAACCACAAACCAAGGATATGGCCTGTTGGGTTATTCCCATTATTCCAATTGCAATTCCAAGCAGAACCGGCGGCCTGCTTGGCCCGCCTAGCGATCTACCGCAACACAATTGTCTAACAAGCTGAGCAGAGCCTCTTCGTTGTACGGCTTGACCACGTAGTCTGTCGCCCCCGCTTCGAAAGCTTTTTGTCGGTGTCTTTCACTGCCTCGACTTGTGATCATGACGATTGGAGTTTGCCAATGTGCATCCAGTTCGCGAATTTGACGAATCAACTCCAGCCCATCCATACGCGGCATTTCCATATCGCTCAAGAACACGCTCGGTGCGCTATCCAGCTCAGCCAATTTCTCGAGTGCGTCAACACCGTCTTTAGCCGACACTGTTTTCCAACCCGCCGACTGAAGGAACTTTTCGGTCACGCGGCGCACACTGATCGAATCTTCGACGATCATCGCTAATTTCTCTTTCGGCTCGCAACTCTTGGTCTTCGGAACTGAATCAAGCCCAATGCTTGCCCGCCCCAGGATCAAAGCACCAACATCGAGAATGGGGACGATTGATCCGTCACCGGTAATTGTCGCACCAATGAATCCAGGCACATTCTTCAAGTGGTTGCCAAGGTTTTTGACAACAACATCTTGGTGCCCGAGCACCGTATCGACAACAAGGGCGACTTCATGAGGTCCGTCAGACAACAGAATGATTGACGAGTTAGCATTGATCGAACTTGCGCCTTCGCCAAGTTGAAAAAACTTGGAAAGCTCAACCAGCTTTACGGAGCGGCTACCCGTCTCAACCAGCATGTGTCCGTCTGCTTGAATCACATTGGATATATCCAATCGTTCAATCTTCTCAATTGCCTGAGTCGGGATCGAGAAAGTCCTTCCCGCAGATTGAATCATTGCAGCGCGTGTCATGCCAAGATTAGTTGGAATCACAATCGTGAATGTTGTCCCCTGCCCCTCTTGGCTATCGACTCCGATGGTCCCTTTTAAGCGACGAATCGCATCAGCAACCACATCCATGCCGACTCCGCGACCCGAAACATCGCTCAACGCCTCGGCCGTGCTGAAGCCCGGACGGAAAATCAAAGCGTTAACTTCATTCTCTGACAACATTTGATCTTCTCGAACCAAACCCTGTTCGATCGCTTTGGCCAATACACGATTCTGATTGATCCCGGCACCATCGTCGCTAATGCGAATGGTTAATTGGGTTCCGGGATTAGATGCGTGAAGGCGAATCGTTGCGACCTCGGATTTGCCAACATCAGCTCGCGAGGCAGCGTCTTCGACTCCATGATCAATTGCGTTTCGCAAAAGGTGCAGTAGCGGATCGACAATGTCGTCAAGAACCGTTTTGTCTAATTCGATTCGCTCACCAACAATCTGCAATTCAACTTGTTTTCCAACCTTGTTCGCAACGGTTCTGACCGTTCGTTCCAATTTGCTGACGATGCCAGAAAGAGGCACCAGCCTCACTCGCATTAGTCCGTTTTGCGCTTCGCGTTCAAGCTGTTTTTGTCGCCGAAGCAGTTGTTCGAAGCTCGATTTGAAAACTCGAAGTTCCTGAGCCACGACTTTTGCGTCGCTTTCAGCTTCCTCTAAATATTTTTTGGCCAGACTTTCTCCAGTGTAATGCTCAAACTGAAGCGTATCAAAGCCATTGGTGCGTTGACCAAATCTGTCGCCGTGGAAACTTGAACTGGCCGATGAAAAGCTTACATTCTCCAGATACTCGTTTTGTAAGCCGTTGGAAATATCGCACAACCGAGTCATCGCGTTTTGCATATCATCGAGCCGCGATTCAAATTCTGACAATCGATGATTGAACTCTGATCGATTGACATTCATCTCGCCGAGCACTCCGACCAAGTCGTTTAGTCGATCAAGCGGGACGCGAAGGTACTGTTGGGACGCCTCTTGAGACTTCCGACGGTTATCTAATTGACGCCGTTCTTCGGCTCGAACAATTTCAACTCTTTCTTCTTGGGGTTCCCCTTGCGTGCCGTTCGCTTGAGTCCTGGCTGTGCCCGAACCCATTTCTGCCGTATAACGCTGATATAGATCAACCATTGATGTTGCAACAGCCTGCAACTCAAAATCACCTGTGGTCAGTTCTTGCAATTGATCGGTTGTAGCAAACAAGAGATCAAGATGAAGACCAGAGACTGGGTCCGACCGTTCGGCCAACGAATCGAGCAAGTCTTCCATTCGATGCGACAGCCGTGTAACCGCCTGTACGCCTACCGCTCCGGCTGCACCTTTTAGTGTATGAGAAGCACGACGGATTTCGCCAAGTGCATCTGCATCGCCGGCGTCCTGTTTCAACTGACCAAGCCCACTGTACATTGTTTGCAAATGTTCTTCGGCTTCTTCCTGATAGATTTCGCGCAGTTCTGGATCGATCGAACCGATCGACTCCAATTGTCGAATCACTTCGTCGAGACCGACTTGATTTTCAATATCGTGTTGCTTATCCATAATGCCTCCAGGCGAGAAGAACGTTGACGTAAGACGGGTTGGCTAGACTATTCCCGACCTTCTTGCTCACCTTTTTCGGCCGCATTCTTTCGAAGTTGCGAAAAGGAGTTGGCATCAATTTTTTCTGGAGGCGTTCGAACAGCCGATCGTTTCTCTTCCTGCTGGACCGAGCTCTTTTGCTGTTCAGTTGATGACTCAGATTGAGGCGCGACTGATTTTAGAGCTGCCTGAACTTCATTCAATTGAGCGACTAGCGCTTCATCAATCTCTTTAGACTCTTCTTCCAAACGTTTCTTTTCATCCGGAGTCGTTCGTTCGCCCATGTACATCGTGTGATTTTCACGTTTCAATGCTGCCGACTGAGGGGAACTTTCGGCGGCAGGAACAGTCGGTTGTGTTATTACGGGTTGCCCGCCAGGATTTCCGGTCACCATCGTTCCTGGTGATTCGCCGCGACCTTTTTCAACTGGTGCCGGCTCAGGGTTTGACGCCCGCGTAGCAGTTACCGTTCGCTGGGCTTCGGAATCAACGCCACTTGTTCCATTGGTGACCATCGTCGCCGCCACGGGCTGTCGACCATTCGCTCCAGGAGCCTTTGTTGAATTCTGCACAGCAGGTTCTTTTGCTTGAGTACTACTTACCATCGTCACAGGAACCGTTCTTGACTTGGTCTCCACACGAGATTTGTTTTGCAACTTGCGAATCATCTCTTCGCGTAGTTCTCCTGTTGCAGGAGTAGGGTTAGTCGGAGTGGGAGCCGTCTTCTTCGGAGCGACCGATTCAGTTCGAGCCACCTCAAAACTGGAGTCAAAGATCCCGGAAGTTGGCGGCACGTTTGATTGGAGATTTGATCCAGCAACTTTGAATTGAGACATTGAATTACTGAGATGACTCACCATTTCAGCCATTCTGCCAACCGCGTTTGTTGCAACACGACTTTTTTCAGCAGACGCTTTTGTCGTTGTGCAAATCTCAGACATTGAGTTCGCGACTTTCGAAGCCGTGTCAGCTTGTTCGAGAGCGAACGTTGCTGATTTCTGAATCTGCGTCACCAATTGACTTGAAACACGATCGATCTCAACCAACGTTTCGCCGGCTTGTGTCGCAAGCTTTGAACCAGCCACAACTTCCTGTGTTGATTCTTCCATATCCGAAATCACTTCGCCAGTTTCGTTCTGAACCGAACGAATCAACTGCGAGATTTGTTTTGTTGCATTGGTACTTCGCTCGGCAAGTCGCTCGATCTCTTCCGCCACAACAGCGAATCCTTTTCCAGCATCACCAGCCATCGAAGCTTGAATCGAAGCGTTGAGGGCCAAAATTGAAGTCCGATCGGCAATATCAGAAATCATTTGAACGATTTCGCCGATCTCTTGTGAAGACTCGCCCAAGCTCTTGATTCGCTTTGATGTACCTTGAACCTGATTGCGAATCCGTTGCATACCGTCGATCGTATCGGAAACCGCCTTCAATCCGTCTTCAGCAATTTGTCGACCTTCAACGGCAACTTGAACGCTGCTTTCGGTCAGCATGGCCATTTCTTGAAACGCCTCGGTCACATCCACCAACTGGTCAGACGCGTCTTGAATACGGCCCGCCTGTTGGTCACTTTCCATTGACATCATCGTCGAAGCTTCGCGAATCGTGCTCGACGAGGTCGTGACTTGTTGTGCAGCAGACTGAACACGCTGGACAATCGAATTCAATTGATGAGTCATGTTGTTAACTGAACTTGCGATTGATCCGGTCACGTCGTCACTGACTTTTGCCTTAATGGTCAAGTCACCGGCGGCAATGTTCTCCATTTCACCGATCAAACGTTCAATTGAATTCTGAATTTGGTTACGATCATCATTTGACTGATGCAAGTTCAACGTGTTATCACACATTGCATTCAACGCGACGGCAGCCGCCCCCAACTCATCGGTCGTCAAAGTTTCAGCCCGTGCCTCAAAATCACCGCTGTTGATTTTTGAAAGTGTCCGACTCAAAACTTGTGACTGCCGAGAAACACCCATCACAACCATAAAGCCGACGATCAATCCAACAACTTCGATTGCAATGCTGGACATGATTGCCAATTGACTAAACGAGTTCGTCAACAGTGAAGCGCCGAGAATAACCGCCGGCAAGCCTACGGTAAAAAGCAACAAGGCGACAAGCTTCATTCGAAGACTGAAACCGCTTGGATGGCTCGACTGAGTTGTAGACTGGTTTGACATAACGTTCCTCTTTGACACAAGCTGGCGTAGTTGCCACTAACAATAAATTGATTGACTGTGAATGGACGCAAACACGAATAGTTCCGTGTGTGCATACGGACTAGGCGAACATACTCATTTGTTCGCACGAGAAAAATTTTTCGATATCGACGACGACCGCGTTCCCGCAGTCAAAACAGTGAACACCATTGGAAATCGCACTCACTGTTTCGCTCGGAGCTGGAGCCGAGCTGGCTTCGCCATTTGAACTTCGTATCCCGATGACACGATCGACAACGATCGCAGTGCTGTTCAAACCAACCTTGCTTTGAACAACGATCAGTTTCTCACGACCGGATGACCGAGTTGATTTATGTTGGACCAATTTACGAAAGTCAGTTGTCGACAAAATCTGACCTCTTAAATTCGTCACTCCTCGCAACCAGGCAGGTGTCGCCGGTAGGTTCGTGACTTTCTCACAACGTGCGATTTCAACAACGTCGCTTAGCGGAATCGCAAATTTGTCTTGATCTATTTCAAACAACACGAAACGGGAAGGAGCTTGACTGCAACCTTCAACGTCGTTTGGTGCAACATAAATCGAAGTGCTAATCTCTTTGACGTATTGAATCAAAGGTGAGTCATGTTCGTTGGAAGCCAACTGCTTCAACAACGAAACCGATACGTACTCGGAAGGATCGCCGTTTCCTGAAGCAGCATCTCCTTCGTTTCCCAACTCACTCTGCACAGAATCATCATCTTCGTCAGAAAACATGTCCAAGCTGTCTTCGCCAAAAGCGGCGGCCAGAGCACGATCTAGTTCATTGTCTTCTGAGTTTGTCGATTGCGATTCGGACATTTTAGTTCCAAGACTGCTTCAGTTCGTCGACAAACACGACAGTGCTTTGATCGATCTGTTGGCCCAATTCAGATTCAGGACCGGCAAGAATTATCGTGTGGTAAAAAGTCGCCGCACAACTTCGAACGATCGCATCCCCAAGTTTGGCATGCGTTTTCACAATATCTGGAGTTTCTTCGACTTCCCAGAATGTTCGAAGCAGAGCTTTGCCTAACGGGCGAGCGCCGAGAACTTCGTCATACGTGTGACTGATTGCTTCCGCTCGTTCGATCTCTTCAGCGCTTTGCTCCGAAGCAACTCCGCTCAAGTAGGCATCGCGAAACGAATCAAGTTCCGTAAGAATTTTACGGCCGATTTCGGAAGACTCATCAATAAAGTCATCACGCTCCAATTCACGCGCCTTTGAAAACAGGTTTTCCAATTTGGAAATCAAGTTGATGCAAGATACTTCCAAAGCGTCGCGATCGGCGACGGTTGGATCACCTTCGCTATCACGAAATTCAAAGTCTGACATGGCTTGGCGGATTTGCGGTGTTTGGTTCATAACAAAAACTCGGTGGGTTCAAAAACAGTTGTTCAATTTTGTTGGAGATGTCGCTTGGACAATTTGCCGACATAAGCCGTCAAACAGAGACAAGACGTCGACGTTATTTCTACGCGTTGGTTGGTAGAAACTGGTTTACTTTGGCGATCAACTCGTCAGTCTTAAAAGGCTTGACCATGTAGTCGTCTGCGCCATTGATCTTGCCTCGCATCTTGTCAAAAACGCCATCCTTACCAGAAAGCATGATCACTGGAATCGATTTTGTACGATCGTGCTTCTTGATGAACTTGCACAGTTTGTAACCGCCAAGTTTAGGCATGTTGATATCGGTGAGAATAATGTCTGGAAGCGTTTCGCCAAGAACTTGGAGAGCCTCAACGCCATCATCAGCAGTGATGACTTCGAATCCTTCTCGCTTCAAAGTAAGCGACACAAGCTTTCGCACTGTGGGGCTATCGTCGACTGCGAGAACGATCAACTTCCTGCTAACAGACTCTGTTAGGTTACAGCTTGGTTCTGGTGAATCTGATTCGCAATCCGAACCGCAGTTCGTTTCTTCTGCCTTTAATGCATCGGTATCACAAGTTGATTCCTTAGGCGTTTCAATTTCCAGGCGAACTTCAGCCGCCATCGCATCGATCGTGGCCAATACGTTTTCGCCATTGTCTGATTTAGCATCTTCTGGCTTGGCAGGAATTGTTGTAGATGAAGCGAGTTCAAACAGGGAAGCCGCCACTGACGCTTTTGTAACATCAGCTACTTCGACCTTCTCTTCAGATTCAGTCGAGCAACAATCAGATGTGCAACAGCCACAACAGTCTGACGTGCAACCGTCAGTCTTGCAGCAGTTTTCTGCGAGACAACGCTCAGTTGAACACGGCTCAGCATCTTTCGATTTGTTTTCTTCTTGTGCTAAAGCTTCCAAACGAGCCTGTTCTGCTTCAGCTTCCAAGCGAGCTTTCTCGTCTTCGGCTTCGGCTTCAGCCCGTTGCTGCTCTTGAACATTCACTTCCTGCTCAGCTGCAAGTCGTTCCTCTTCGAGCTTCTCTTCTTCAAGCTTCTCTTTTTCGCGACGTTCTTTTTCTACCGTTGCCAATCGAGCCTCCTCTTCGATTCGGCTTTGGTCCGCGATGCGAGCTGCTTCCAGAGCCGCAGCAATTTGAACTTGTTTTTCGTCCTCAGCCTCTTCGGCCAATCGGTTTTCTTCTTCTTCAGCTGCCAAACGTGCCACTTCGGCCAAACGGGCAGCTTCAGCAATGCGAGCCTCTTCAGCCATTCGGTTTTCTTCTTCTTCTGCCAAACGTGCCTCTTCAGACAATCGTGCTTCTTCAGCCAATCGTGCTTCCTCAGCCAATCGCTCTTCTTCGGCTAGGCGTGCTTCTTCTTCAGCACGTGCCTCTTCGGCCAAACGCGCTTCTTCTGCCAAACGTGCTTCTTCTGCCAAACGTGCTTCCTCAGCCAAACGTTCTTCTTCGGCCAGGCGTGCTTCTTCTTCAGCACGTGCCTCTTCGGCCAATCGCTCTTCTTCGGCTAGGCGTGCTTCTTCTTCAGCACGTGCCTCTTCGG
>CAZPBE010000002.1:25591-244210 GCA_964584615.1 uncultured Pirellulaceae bacterium
CTCTTCTTCGGCTAGGCGTGCTTCTTCTTCAGCACGTGCCTCTTCGGCCAAACGCTCTTCTTCGGCTAGGCGTGCTTCTTCAGCTAGGCGATCTTGCTCTGACTTCATCTGCAACTGTTGTGCTGCAAAGTCCTTAACGCTGTTGAACCAAACAAGTCCAGAAACGGCTTCATCAAGATTTGGATTGATCTCAACAGCCCGCTCCAAACACTCGAGCGACTCGCAAATCGTCTCGCAAGTCCAAGCTTTGATCAACCAAGCTTGTGCACAATCTTGTGTTTGTTCTTTAACGGCATCCAATTGGGTGCCGGCCAAACTACGATCATCATTGCAAATTGCTTGACAGGTTTCGTTTAGGTTTTCGTTATACTGGTTTGAATTCATAATGCACGTTCGGATTTAAAGGGTTTGCAAGATTGTTGATTCACAAAACGCAACAGCAAATTCGCTCAGCAGTTGTGCAAAACATTTGCTGAGCTTGCTACTTGCTACTCAGTTCTCGTTTTGTGGAGTCAAGTTCGTAAACCCTAGGTTTGCAATTGCCCGCAAGTCGGCTCAATCACGAGGAAATGAATTCACCCGTTAACTTCCCTAAGGGATTACCCTCGCTTTGCGCGTAAGCAGCGCAATCGATACATTTACACCATGGCGTTTTTCGCCCCCATTTCCTTGCTACAACAAGCTTTTGAAATATCAACGACGAACAGCGGGTGAAAGAGCTCAGCAAGTTGAGTTTGCTAAAAGATTCTTAAATTCAATACAATCGGAATTCGATATAATCCGAATTCGACACAACCGAACCTGTCATCGTTTCGATTGTCTGCAATAAAGAGATAGATTGAGAGAATTGGTTTTGTAAACAACACCGAAGGCTTGCATAGAATTCCGCGCAGCGCGAACACGACTCCACATCAAAGATAATCGATCCGATGCTGGAACGGACTACAACTATCGACCGCTACCACCTAGGAAGCTTGCAATCATTCGACACGCGATTCAAAATGGTTTAGATTATCGGCACGTCTGAATTTCTCAGGGCCAGTAGCTCAGTTGGTTAGAGCAGGGGACTCATAATCCCTTTGTCGCGGGTTCGAGTCCTGCCTGGCCTATTTAAAAAGCCCGGCAATTATTGATTGCCGGGCTTTTCTATTCAATCATTTCAAGAGTGGTTCAAACCTGAGAAGTTTTAAGCACTAATCAGCATGAATCGCACTAATTGCAACGAGCACTTTCGGCTCTTTTTCGAGTGGCTTTATTAGCGCTCCCCGCTGACGAATTACTTTCGCTTTTTCTTGTTGCGATTCTTATTGGCAGCTCTTTGTTGGGCTTTCTGCTGAGCTTGTTTTTGAGCTCGTTGTTGAGCCTGTTTTTGAGCTCGTTGTTGAGCCTGTTTTTGAGCTCGTTGCTGTGCGTCACGTTGTTGTCGAGCTCGTGATTGTTCGGCTCTACGCTGAGCGTCGCGCTGCTGTTGCGCACGCTGCTGTTGCGCTCGTTGTTGTTGCGCTCGTTGCTGCGATTCACGCTGGCGTTGAGCATTCTGATGTGCTTCACGTTGCTTTTGAGCTCGCTGCTGCGCCTCGCGTTGGCGCTGAGCATTTTTCTGTGCGTCACGTTGCTTTTGAGCACGTTGCTGTGCTTCCCGCTGGCGCTGAGCATTCTGTTGAGCCTCACGTTGACGTTGGGCTTGCTTGGCAGCGTCTTGCGAAGCACGTTGCTTGGCTTGGCGTTGCTGAGCGTCACGTTGAGCCTTTTGCTGAGCATCACGTTGGCGTTGAGCATTCCGCTGTTCAGCCTGTTGCTTCGCTACCCGGTCACGCTGACCTTGCTTTTGAGCGTTTCGCTGCCGCTGGGCTTGCCTTGCAACGTCTTGCGCGGCGCGTTGTTTAGCTTCACGTTGCTTTTGAGCCTGCCTGTCGGCGCTGCGTTTGGCGTCGCGTTGCTTTTGTTGTCTGGCATCTTGCTGACGCTTGGCTTGTTTGGCAGCGTCTTGCGCGGCACGCTGTTTAGCCTGGCGTTGCTGCGCATCGCGTTGAGCCTTTTGCTGTGACTCACGTTGACGTTGAATATTTTTCTGCTCAGCCTGTTGCTTCGCTACCCGGTCACGTTGACCTTGCTTTTGAGCATCACGTTGACGCTGAACCTGATTGTCGGAAGAACGTTTTTTACGCTGTTCGTCGGCACGCTTTTGCGAAACTCGGTTTTGATTTTCTCGTTGTTGTTGAGCGCTTCGTTGTTGAGCGCTGCGATTCTTTGAATTTCGCTCTTCAGTTTTTTTTCGTTGTTCAGCTCGTTCGCGATCGCCACGAGCTTGCTGGTCACGATTCTTCTTGGCTTTAGCCTTAGCGATTCGCTCGGAAGTCGCTTGATTCTTTCGGCGTTCCTCAGCCAGCCGAGTTTGCTTTTCGCGTTGTCGGTTTTCGGCTTCTTTTTTTGCATTCCGTTCGTGCTGTTTCGATCGAGTCCGCTGGTCACGAACTTGTTTCTTCTGATCTCGCTCGCGTTTATCTTGCTGACTCTGTTGGCGACGTTTTTCTCGTTGCCTGTCCGAAGCGATTTGGCGCTGAGCGGCCTCACGCTCGGCAGTTTTCTTTCGCGAACGTTTCTCTCGCTCCCGTTGTTGTTGAGCCGTTCGCTCAAACTTGCGGCGGAGATCTTCGGAAAGACGAATGTCATTCTGCCGCTGCCGATTCCCATTGGTTGCGTGGCCGCGATGACCTTGATCGCGATGAGAATGTTTGACAGAAGTATATCGATTCGAAGGTAGTTTCAAAGTCAAGGGCCGAACGTTTGGCTGATGTGCATGGCGGTGTCGATTGTGGTCCTGACGTCGTCGTGAAATTTCCCTTGCAAGGGCAATCCTCGCAATGCGGTTGGAAACATCGACTTGGTTGAATCCACGATGCGAATGACCCTGATGGCGGACGCGATCCTGATACCGTTGGCAATAGGATGAACGTTGAATAGCATCGCGATGTGATTGATGGCGATGCTGATTGCCAAAGTTGAACGTCAACTGTGCCTGGAAAGTATGTCTCGGTCGGTAGATATCGTTTTGGTGATAAAACGAATGCTGGTTGCGAATCCAGCTGAGTGCATGGTGACTGCCGTACCTTGACGAACGGCAATTGTAGTAAGAGTAAAGTGGGTCATAAATTCGGCGAGTCGTAGGCGTTCGATACAGGTTAGACCACGAGTGATAGTTTTGTGCCGTGTATTGCGGACCGTACCAGTCGCCAAAATAGTAGTGGCTCTGAGCTGGCCGCACGAACAAGTGCGTCAAGAACTCTGTATTGGTGGTAATGGTACAAGTCGGCACATAGCAATAGCTGACTTGTTGGTAAACAGGAGCCTTGAAACAGACTGGTGCAAACAAGACACCTCGGTTTTGAAATTCGTAGTCCCAGTAACCTGGGCGATAGACACAGCCATTTGGCGTCCACACGTATCGCGCGGGAATCCAAACCTGGTTCTCCTGACGCGGAGCCCAATAACCGCCTTGCCACGCATATTGGTTCTGTTGATAGACCCAGTTACCGGGCGTGTAAAAGTGGTTTTCGCTTGGAGCTTGATAGGACGGGCCGTTTTCGATGCTCGCTGGTGGTTGCGGAAGGTACTCAACTTGTTCAGACGTTTCGCTGGTCCAAAAACCAGAGACCCAGCGCGATCCTGCGTCGCTTGTTTCCCAAAATCCTGGAATCCAACGTTGTGACTTGGGTGCGTCTCGCCACACGCCGCTGATCCAGATAAAGTCATCACGTTCGTCATCCCAAGCCCAGTAACCGGGAATCCAAACAACGTTTTCACCTTCCGGTTTAAACTCAGGAGCAAGTTCGTCGATTGGCGCGGGCGGAGCTTTGCTGATGATGACGCCGGGCGTTGCGTCGAGCTGATAAACTTCCGCGTAGGCTTCGTGAAGGGGCCCCCGCATCAAGACGTCGAGGTTTTCTTCGTCATTGTTTTGGAATTCGTCATTGCTTTCAAACGTGAACGTTGTCTCGTCAGAAGGTGCAAACGGGTCGTCAGTTGGGCCAGCCAATGTGAATTCGTCTGGCTGAGGCGCGCTGACAAACGTTTCTTGCGCAGACGGTTCTAAAACAGACATCGTTTCAGGAACGATGACTTCAAATGATTCTTTTTGAATATCGTAAGGAGCGTTGAACTCGATAGGCGCTTCAATAACCGTTTCCGTTTCCGGCGTTTGCGGCCAATCGAGTTGTTGACCGATTGCGATGAAGCCAATGGCGAGTGTTGAAAGTGTCGCGATCATGCGACGGGTTGTAGTCAAATTGATCATTCAATTTGCTCCTCTATATTTGCGAGTGCGGCGTTGCGCTTTGCTTTTTATCGGGCAAGACGCGTTTTTTGCTACCGAGTCGTTGGTAACAAACAAGAAGAGTCGCAAAGGCTGTGCCGAAGGAGATACGAACCGGTATTGCCGGTTGTGCGCTTGCCACGCCAGCAGGAAAAAGATCACGGCTCCCACGAAAAACAACTCGCCGCTAAGACAGGTCATATCCAATAGAGTCTGTTTGGTCGCTTGGGTACTTTGCCGAAGCGGTATTTCTCCGAGCCGAAAGGAAGCGGAAGCTTCCTCGATCATCAATTGGATAACTCTTTGGATTTTGAGTTGGGACCTCCAACCACTGAACAGTGCGACAGCACAAACATGCCTCAAGAATGGCTCAACCTATGAAACAACCAAATTTCCGAGACGTTACTCTTCGAATTTGGCTTCGTCCCGTATTCCAACTCGATTCCCATCTGGATCCGTCAGATTGATCGTCGATCCCCAATCGAATGTTTGGATCTCCGCGTCGATGCCTCGTTCTTTCAATTTCGCCAACACTGCTGGCAAGTCATCTGCGTTGAACCGTAACTTGGATGGGTTCTCGCTTGTAGATTTTTCTTGATCCTTGGCCACACCGCCTGTTTCGACCATCAAGTAGCTGCCACCAAATTCAAGGCAAGTCAATCTGAAATCTCCGTTTTGCTTTTCATGCATCACCTTCAGCCCAAAAACGTCTCGATAAAATGCGACGCACTCATCGAATTTTTCCACATTAAGAATAATGCCCGTTCTCTTGATGTTCATATTGATCCCTTGTGATGGCTTTTCTCGTGTTTGTATTTCCTTGATCTTTGTCAAAAGGGAATTGATCGGATGCCATGTGCCACCGACCATAACGCCCCCAACGGAATGTATGTTCGACAGATCTTCAACTGGATCGGCATCCAACAATACCAAGTCTGCTCTCAGCCCCTCTTTGAGATTTCCAAATTCGTTGGTCTGTTCGAAAAAGTCAGCGCCGTTGTAGGTTGAGAACCGCAGGATATCTTTGTTCGAATAACCAACTTCTGCGAAGGCTTTCATCTCTTCGTACATGGCTAGTCCGGGCACAAAAAAGTACCCATCACCAGCACTCATCAGCATGGGAGCCCCACTATCTTTGAAACGTCTGAGGACTTCCATTCGCGCCTTTTTATCAATCGTAATGGTTTCTGTTTTGCGCGTTTCCATCCAACTCTTCCACGACTCCAGCAAATAGCTTGGGACACGATCAAAGCCAGGCCGCGCCAACAATGTCTTTGGGTCGTCGATCAAATAATATGAGTGGTACCAGGAAATTGTTGGGCAGTTAAAAACCTTTCTCTTCGCAGTCTCCTTGATTCGGCTATCCAATTCATCAAACTTTTCAGTACTTGCCAAATTCGTGTAGCCATTAAAATGTTCGATTCCGACTTGGCGAAGTTCCAAAGCGCGGCTCAAACTAATTTGTTTTGGAAGATGCCCCCAAAAAGGAACCCCGGCTTTAAGCGCCGCATTTACATAGACTTCATGTTCAACCGGCGTCAATCCACTCAAATATTTGACGTGACTATATCCCTGCGACTTGTACCCTTTAAAAGATTCAATAGGGTCTTTCAGGATCGCGTCAGTGCTTCGAATCGTAGGAGCGGCAAGATACATGTGAGGAGTTGGCCAAGCCTCGCGTTGTGCGCGTTCCTTAAGCTCCAAATGGTCAGGCTCGTGACGAGCGACTCTCAATGAAGTCACTCCTGCAGCCAATTGCAAAAGGAGATAGTCCTTAATCTCCATGTCCAATCCCTGTGGACCCGGCAAGTGAGCGTGGGAATCCATCATTCCAGGCATTAAAAACTTGCTCGAGCAATCAATGATCTCAAAGTCCTGAACTTGAACGTCTTTGCTTGGCCCGATTTTCTGGATGCGATCGCCGTCAACCAAAACCGTCTGATTGGGCGTTACCTGAAAAGGCTGGAAGGAAATTACGTTGACATCTTTGAAAGCGTATTGGGAATACACTTCACTTTGCAATGTGGACAATATCGCGACTACGATCGCGAGGCCAAACATTTTCTTGAACGCGCGCATAAATACTAGAGGACATTTCAAAACCTAAAATCGTACGATCATCGTAGTGGGATTCGCCAGAATTCCCTTTGTTTTGAAAGCGAGTTGAGACTTCTGGCGAAGTCCACTACAGGTTTTGAAATACCCTCTAGCCTTTTTAAAGACGGGCTGACTTACAGTTGTTTCAATAATGGAACTTCGATTGGACTCGATTGTCCCGGAAAAGATATGCAGCCACAATCCGCCGCGGACGACGCACTTTGCGCAAAGACAACATATCAACCAGCTCACGCCGAATCATTGAAACAATATCAACAGCAATCGTTAAAAGCGTTGTCTTCAAGCCGATTCGTATCGAGACGCGTTTCCAATATGGCGATTGCCGTTGGTGGGATATTGGCGCAAACTCACTAGGCAAACTGGAAATAGCCATTGGAGTAAGCTCATTGCCACGTCCAAAACCGGCCACGACGCCGTCTTCAGGTCGCCACGTTCCTGTGGAAAAGACACTTGAACCGGCTGGATCGAATACGACCTCGCCAATCGTGAGCTTCCCAGGGAAGCCCGCCTTTTCTAAACGGCGAAAGGCTCTTTAGTTGCGCCGATTTTGGCTGATTTGGAGAGACGTTGCTCAAAAACTTGTGATCACTGATACCACACTTGTTGTCTTTATGAACACACGCAGATCGCGTCTTTAACCATAACTACGAGTTTTCCGGTTCTTTCCGATTGGCCTACGAGTTGCTTGATCAATTGATGAGGGCTCACTCATTTGCGAGTGACGGCCTTGAGCAATCTTAAATCAGAAAGGCAATCAAATGCAAAAAATTAAACTTGGATTCGCTGTAGCAGCGATAGCGCTTTTGGTCGCTCCATCAATGGCTGAAGCACAAAGTTATTCACAGACCACGGCTCGTCGAGGAGCTGTCGCAGGAGCCATTGTGGGTGCAATCATTGGCGACCAAAACAATGAAGCTTTGGGAGGCGCAGTTGTCGGCGGCTTGGTCGGTGCAGCAGCTGGAAAAGCAATTGGGCGTTCTAAAGAAGCTCAATACTACGGTTACGGCGGTGGCAACAACTTTCGGCAACCAGCCTACTTAGGCGGATACGGCGGCGGTTTTTACCAGCAGCCAGGCGTCTACGCACGAAGTGGCTATGGAACCAACGTTGGGATCAGCGTTAATCGAATTTCACCATCCTTCTACGGCGGAGGTTATGGCCGCGGATACGGAGGATATGGCGGAGGCTATCGTGGCGGTTATGGTGGCGGACGCGGTGGATACGCCGGTGGATATGGCGGTGGCGGCCGCGGTGGATGCGGACGCTAAAACGACGAACCCGTTTTGAAATCAAAGCCAGTGAGCAACCTGCTCACTGGCTTTTTTCTTTGTGCTCAACGTTGAAATAGCAACCGAACACACTCAAGCCAACTTTGCCGGGTGCGATGCAAGCGAGTTGCCAGTACAATTCGAGCCATGACAATCAACTTGAATATTTTTAAAACGGCGACAGAAATGGGCCGGGCCGCTGCCGAAAAAGGGGCGAGCCAAATCAATGCAGCCATCCAAATCAGGAACTCTGCAAACATCATTGTGGCAACTGGCGCATCACAATTTGAAATGCTCAAACATTTGATCACTTTGGAAATCCCCTGGCACCAAGTCACAGTTTTTCATCTGGACGAGTACGTCGGATTGCCGATCACTCATCCGGCTTCGTTTCGAGGATATCTGTGGAATCGATTTGCCAGCCAGTTACCGGTACCGACGGCTGGATTTCATTATCTCAATGGGGAATCGAATCCGAATCTCGAATGCGATCGCGTCGCTCGTTTAATCAAACAGGTTGAAATCGATGTCGCCTTTGTTGGCGTTGGCGAAAACGGACATCTTGCCTTTAACGATCCTCCAGCAGATTTTGAAACGGACAGCCCATTCATTGTTGTCGATCTCGACGAAGCCTGCCGTCAACAACAACATCGTGAAGGCTGGTTCCCAACATTGGATGATGTTCCCAAACAAGCGATCTCGATGTCCATTCGTCAGATCATGAAATCGAAATCAATTGTCTGCACCGTACCCGACGAACGAAAAGCCACCGCGATCAAAAACTGCCTTGAGCAAGAGATTTCTCCAACATTTCCGGCTTCGATTTTGCGCACGCATTCAGATTGCCATTTGTATCTTGATCATAATGCGGCTTCGCAGCTTTCACAGTAAATAGTGAAATGTTTAAGTCGGTGATATAACCGAACACTCTTTTTGAAATCGACTCCACACCGTGAACGCATTCGACTTACAAATCAATGGCTACGCTGGCATCGACTTCAACAGCGCTTGCACGGTTGAAGACCTTGAACAAGTATGCGAGTTGTTGCGGGAAGACCAAGTCGCTGGAATGCTGGCGACCATCATCACTGCCGACATTCCGGTCATGGTCGAGCGGATAGCCCAGTTAACAAACGCAATTGAAAAAAGCGAACCGGTTCGCCGCATGATCGCGGGCATTCACATCGAGGGCCCTTTCATCAATTCCGAGCCAGGTTACGTTGGCGCGCACGATGTCAGCTTTGTCACTTCGGCGTCACTCGAATCAACCAAACGACTGGTTGACGCATCGGGAGGACTAACTCGACTGTTTACTCTCGCCCCCGAACAGGACCCCGATTGCCATGTTGTCCGTTGGCTTGTGGATCAAGGAATCGTCGTCGCTGCCGGTCACACTAATGCGTCGCTTGACGAATTAAAGTCTGCGATCGACAACGGGCTTTCGATGTTTACGCACTTGGGCAACGGCTGTCCAATGAACTTGCATCGCCACAACAATATCATTCAACGAGCACTGAGTTTCTCCGACCAGCTGTGGTGTTGCTATATTGCGGATGGAGTCCACGTGGACTTTTTTGCTTTGAAGAATTATCTGCGATGCGCAGGAATCGAGAAAAGTATTATCGTCACAGATGCAATTTCGGCCGCGCGGCTTGGTCCGGGAACTTATCGGCTCAGTGACTGGGAGATTGAAGTCGGCGACGACTTGATTGCAATGGCTCCCGGTGGAGACCACTTTGTCGGTTCTACGATGACCATGCCAAGAACCATTAAAAATCTGAGAACAATTGGCCTTTCGAACAGCGATATCGAAACGCTGGTCGCTTTGAATCCGATCAAAGCCCTTGGCTTGAATTAAAACGACCTTGGCTGAGATGCGTGAAGCACTAATCGAATACCGCCGGACTGAGTGAGCCAATCATGAAATTGAAAGACATCGGCCCTGCCATCATCGTCGCCGCCGTCGTGCTTGGCCCCGGCAGTATCCTTGTCAGCTCTCAAGTCGGAGTCGAGTTTGGATTCCCCGCATTGGCAATCCTGTTGCTTGCGTGCGTGTTGATGTTTGGCATGGTGACCATGAGCGCCCGAATCGGTGTCGCATTCGACCGAACGCCAGGAGAAGAACTGGCGGCGCGTCTAGGGAGAGTTCCGTCACTGCTCGTTGGTTTGGCCTTGTTCGGAATCGTGGCCATTTTCCAATCCAGCAACAACATGGCAATCATTGCTGGACTGGAACCGCTTCTCTCGAAAGCAGATTGGTTCAATACTGCTGCGACAAAAATTTCGATTCTCGTCGGTGTCAATGTAGCCGTCTTGTTGGCACTCTACTGTTCGCGCGACCTTTATATCAGAGTCGAAAAATTGATGAAGTTTTTAATCGTCATCATGATGGCGGCCTTTCTACTCAACTTTATTTTTGTTTGCCTCAATCCGCCAGCGCTACAACCGACGACAACGGTTGACGACGAAATCTCAAAGTCCAAATTCAACTATCTTTTGCTGGCTGGTTTGTTCGGCACGACTTTCTCCGTGGCCGGAGCTTACTATCAGGCTTACCTTGTCCGCGAAAAAGGCTGGACGAGATCAGACCTTTCGCAAGGCGTTTTCGATTCAGCGATCGGCGTGTCTGTCCTGTGCATGATGACAGCCATCATTCTTAGCACGTCGGTGCTAATGTTTCACGGAAGGCCATCCGTCGAATTGAAAAACATCTCCATGCTGGCGATCCAATTGGAACCTGTCTTTGGCAAGTCAGCCGTGACAATCTTTTCGGCAGGTATATTGGCGGGCGCTTTCAGTTCATTTTTGATCAATGCCATCATCGGCGGCACCATTTTTTCCGACAGCCTTGGACTTGGTGCCAAACTCTCTGATGCTTGGCCAAAACACTTAACCGCGCTCGCATTGCTGACTGGGCTGACTTTTGGGAGCAGTTCACTGTTGAGCAAAGACAGCACGGTTCACTTGATCACGTTTGCCCAAGCGTTAACGGTGATCGGAATCCCGGCGATTGCGTTAGCCATTCTTTACCTGGGAACAAGAAAGGAATTGAAGCCAGACTATTCACCGCCGAAGTGGATGACTACGTTGGTGGTCATCGGTACGGTTCTGGCGTTTGCTTTGGCGATGAACACGATCAATAAAGTTTGGAAGAAACTGAATACCAAACCGGTTGTCGTCGCACCGGCGTCAATTTCTCTCCAAGAGGCCGGCGTCGGCGCTGACCATTCACGTCACGCTTGATCCAAATACGACTTCAACGTTACCAATAAAGTTTCATATCGCGGCTTGAGTTCTTTAATCGATGACTGCGCAGCTTCCAAATTCCCTTCGTCAGCAAACTGTTCGACGTCGCGCGCTGATTTCAGTGCATCGACTGGATTGAGGAACAACATTGAGCCTTTCAATGAATGCGCCGTTGCCTTGAGCGCGGACATGTCTTCTTTTGTCGCAGCCGAGACTGCGGATTCCATCAGTTCAGGCGTCTCGTCGAGAAACACTTGAACCAAGTCCAACAACAAGCTTTTGTCGCCTGCCACATTCGTCAATGCTTCGGACCAGCAAATAATGTCAGAATTGGGTGATGCCAAAGAACGCGTCACTTCACCGGCTGGATTGGAACTCGAAGCAGGAAACATCTCAACCAATTTATCAGCCATATCCTTCAACCGAATCGGTTTGCAAAGATAGTCATCCATCCCGTGCGCCAGACAATTTTCTCGATCGCCCTTCATGGCGTGAGCCGTCATGGCGACGATCGGAATATGTTCCTTTGTTTCCAGCTCCTTTTTGCGCATTTCCTGCGTGGCCTGTAACCCATCCATCTTTGGCATCTGCACATCCATCAACACAAGATCGAACCCGTGTGACTCACCGAGCAAATCCAATGCTTCTCTTCCGTTGTTGGCAATCGTCGTCTGATGACCAAGTTTTTGCAAAATCCCCACAGCAAGTTTTTGATTTACAACGTTATCTTCCGCCAACAAGATATTTAGTTCGCGAACCGAATTTGAATATTCATCCAGACCGGACGCACGTTGATGACTCGAAAAACTATCGACAGCGCTAAATTCTGAACCCAGCGATCTCACAATCGCACTGTAAATCTCTGACTGTTTAACGGGTTTGATTATCCGTGACTTAACTCCGAGAGCTTGTAGCGTCTTTGAATCTCCTGGGCGGGACCCCGAAGTCAACATGATCATTTGAGTAGGATTCTTTTGAAGCCCACGGACGACCTCTTGAGCAAAAGTGACGCCGTCCTTTTCTGGCATGTTTACATCTGAAATTACTACCTCAAACGGGTCCGTTTCATCGTCCGCATCAATGATTGCCTGCATCCCGCTGGCTGCGCTCGATGATGTGCTGGGTTTCATCCCCCAATTCGTCAACATGTCTTTCAAGATTCGCCGGTTCGTCGCATTGTCATCGACCACCAACACACGAACGTCCTGCAAGCTGACCAACATTTCAGTACGTTTCAACACAGACATTGATTCATCAACTTGCAGAGGAATTTCGAATTGAAAATTGCTTCCTTTTCCCAATTCACTTTCGACCCAAATCCGCCCCTTCATCAATTCGATCAACCGGGAGCAAATTGCCAACCCCAGTCCCGTGCCACCGAAATTCCGCGTCGTCGAAGAATCGGCTTGTTCGAATTCCTGAAAAACTTTTTCGCAGTTCTCTTTGTTGATTCCGATTCCCGTATCGATCACCGAAACATGCATCACGACTTCTTCTTCAGTCTTTGATTTGCAACCAACTGCCAACAGAACTTCACCGACTTCTGTAAACTTGATCGCGTTGCCAACCAGGTTAACAACGATCTGCCGCAGTCTTCCTGGATCTCCTCGCAAATATTTTGGTATCTCTTCATCGACTTGTAACACAAGCTCGATGCTTTTGTCGTGAGCCCGAAAGCCCAGCCCTTTCATCGTATCGCCCAGCGTTTCACGCAGATCAAAAATCGCATCATCGAGCTCGAACTTACCCGACTCGATCTTGGAGAAATCCAGCACATCGTTGATCAAAGTCAGCAACGACTCACCCGAATCCTGCACCATGCGCAGATATTCTTGCTGTGTTTGTGTTAACTGGGTTTCCATCAACAGATCGGTGATCCCGATGATCGCATTCATCGGCGTGCGAATCTCATGGCTCATGTTGGCCAGAAAATCACTCTTGGCTCGATTCGCTTCGTCGGCCGCGTCTTTAGCCAAACGCAATTCTTCCCGTTCTGCCTTCAAAGCGT
Source organism: uncultured Pirellulaceae bacterium (assembly GCA_964584615.1). Lineage (GTDB taxonomy): Bacteria > Planctomycetota > Planctomycetia > Pirellulales > Pirellulaceae > Mariniblastus. Next base: position 38,544 of record CAZPBE010000002.1, read on the forward strand.
CTTCTGCAATTCGCTGCTCAGTAATGTCCCAGAAGATCGTCTGAATCCCGATGACCTCCCGTCGCTCATTCCAAACCGGCCCTTTACGGGAAGCAAAGTAGCGAACTTCTCCGTCGACGACGTCGTCAAAAACGTCTTCGATGACTTCGCCGGACTGCATCACGCTAACGTCTTCTTCGCGCGATTCCTTGGCGAATTGTTCGGAATAGAAATCGCCTACCGTTTTGCCAATCATCTCGTCGGCACTGGTGGCCATCAGCGCGGCAAATCGCTCGTTCACAAAGACAATTTTACCGTCTCGGTCTTTGCGAACGAAACAAGCGGGAATGCTGTGGACCAGCGACAAGAAGAGCGACTCGCCATCGCGCAAGTCATCTTTGTTTAAATCCGAAGCGCACTCTGCAGAACTGGATTTGAATTCGTCAGTCGTCATGCCTGCCTCAAAAAGAACCCGACACGTCAATGGATTGGATGACTCCAGTCTATACGAAAAGGGCAATAAGAAGCAAACTTCGCAACATGAATACGGGTAACTAACTACGCATCTGATGTCGTGATTTGCGAAGCAGCGTAAATTGACGTCGATCAAAATCGCTGAACGACACCAATCGAAACCCAGTGGGCACGAGTGTTGTGGCTGGAATTATTGAAATCGCCGCCAACAAACTGGCTTGTGCCAACCTCTTGCTGTTCAGAGAACGAATATTGGTAGGCGAGGTCGATTTGCTTGCCCCCGACGGTCCAGCCGTAACCAACCGAAACGGCATGTTCCAATGTTGTCTGAATAAAAGGCGTCAACGTGGCTTCAGGAATGGGACTACGATGATAGACGTAACCACCTCGCATAACTCTTCCAGCTCCGATGTCCCGTTCCACACCGAGCTTGACCGACAGTGTGTCCCGCCATTGCAATGGAAACTCTTCCGTCAAACTGTTCCCGATGACGGCGCCAAAGACTGGATTTGCTGGATCTTGCAAATTGACTTTGAATGAGTCGAAAGCTTGTGACCAGTCAAACCAAACCAGATCCAAACCAAATCTTGTGCGGCCGTCGAGTTCGTGCTTCATTCCCAAGCCGAATGTTTGCGGCCAAACCAACCCCAGCGTCGAATCAAATCTGGACGTTCCCAGACCCGGAACCTCGACGACTGTATTTCCATTGAGATCAAACTTTGTTTCTGATTGATAATTGAATCCGATCGTCGTACGCCTGGTCAACACGTACTGCATTCCCGCTGCCCAACTAAACGCGGCCCCGGTCGCCTGAAGGTCGAATCGAGTTGGAGTCCCAACAAACGGGCTGGGGCCTTGCAAGAAGTACGGCCCTTCGAGTTCCATATGATTGGCGGCAACCCCAAAGTTTGCACCGACGGATAACCTGGAATTGACTCGATACGAAGCGGCTGACAGGAAACGAATCAACGCTCCAACCGATTTGTAAGTTTGAGGTCCGGAGAAAAGAGCTGGCCCGGAAAGAGAGTACTTCGCTGAAAATCCCGCTTGCGGGAAGATTCCCAAACCCCATCCGAAATCGGAATTTGGGACGCTTCCCACTATTGATAACTGCCCCATTGGGAATGGGTTGGTCGCAGCATCAGTTCGCGGATTCTTAGGATCAGAATAATCCAACTCGGTGATGAGGACGTCGAAGTCAAATTGACTAAGACGCATCGTCGGCATAAACGAAATCGCGGCAGGATTGTCGAGGATCATTTGTCCGGAATCGGCAAAGCCAATCCCAACACCTCCTCGACCCGTTGATATTGCGCCTAGCCCATCTCGAACAACGCCGTCAGCAAAACATTGACAGGTGAAACTCAAAAAAAAGGCAAGTATCAAACAGTTTCGCAACTTCATTTTTTCTCCAACGACATAAGAATCATCGGAACATTTTGCGCAGGCGAACTAACAAGAGTTTCAAAAGAGGGTTAACATCCACCCGATAGCATTTCAATATTCACCTGAAGAAGTAAGCATTCCGCCTAAACCTTCCCGAGAAACTTGAAACAACGATCCAGTTGACGTGATTCAACGTCACGTGGTCGAATGCATGAACTGCGGCATGGCGATCGCTCGATCGAAAAAGGTGAACACCTTATTGAAAGTCAACAGGCTGCCAACTTCGGCAGCGCTTGTGATTCCAAGCTTGGAATAGGCGTTCCGACGACACTGCTCAATCGTCTTGATCGAGACGTTGAGTCGTTTGGCAATCGTTTTGTTTGGAACGCCCTGCGCCGCCATTGACAAGACAGATTTCTCTCGATCATTCAATTGAGACATTCTCTGCATTCTCAGGGACAACTTTTTGAATAACGTTGCCGCAGCAATCGCTTCCTGCAGATAGGGCTTGATTTCTCCAACGTAGACTGGAAACGGAGGACTTTGCGCGTCGCTGCCGTTCAACAAATTTGATTCTCTTGTGTGTGTAAAATATACGACGGGAATCATAAAAGAAATATTGTCGTCAGTCGCAACTTCGACAGGCATATCAGTTGCCACGATCTGCCAAACGGCTTCCGAGTTCCGGTCAACATTATTCAGGTATTCTGAATAAGTGCCGTGCTCGATGATTCGGCAACTTGGTTCGAGTACGATGACTGCGGAGGCGATCAGATAGTTATTTTGCTTTGAAGAAGAAACGATGTGTACGATTGGTGTTGTCATGGAGATTTCCATTTGAAGAAAAGATGAGAACGAGGTATCAAAGGCGGACAGATAAGAAGTTTCCGCAAAACAAAACCCCGCTATATTAAAATTGGTCAACCGTGCAATTTAGGCGCAACGAATTCTTTCAATATTTGCCCAAGTTATGACAATATTATGGTCCTAAGATATTGGCCTACTCCGAAAGACTGGTAGGGTTTGCAGAGCGGGTTATTGGACCCCTCTAAAATTGTCTGAATGGGGTCTGGACCCGCCAAGTTGAGCGCTTTAGCTAAGATTGGCCAATTATTTAGATGTGTTACCGAAGTTGTTTCAACCGACGATCTTTCGATTTTTGTTTAGATTTACAATTCGTTGCGTAAGAATTTCTCTTGGCTTTAGCATATTTCCCTAATTGTCTCTGTTGCCGTTTAATGATTTCTGCGAACCTGCAAACGTCGAAAGAACGATTCGTTTCAGATTCGACTAGAGAGCTGCAACCTTCCCTTCTCTTATCTCGTAAAGGCTTTTCGGGTTTCTGTAATGTCGTCTGCGGGTTCTGTAACTCAATCATTGCTCTCCCTTCGTAGCGGATCACAAGCCGCAGCGACTTCGCTGGTTGAGCACTTTCTTCCGATACTCCGAAGACGTCTTTCCGCCGTCGCTAAAACTCTGCGAATCCACGACGAAGACGATATCGCGATTTCTGCTTTTTATGAATTTTGTAAAGCGGTCGAGAATAGCAGATTCGAAGACGTGGCCGACCGCACCCAGTTGTGGCAAGTGCTTTCGATGATTGCAATTCGCAAAGCAAATGACTTCCACAAAATTGAGACTGCCGCCAAACGAGGCGCGAATTCGAACATCTTGTCTTTAGAAAATATTGAACAGCATCTCGCCGCCGTCGATCAGTGGCCTGGCCTCCAATTGGAGATGTTTGAACTTTGTGATAAAGTTCTTCGGAGCATCAAAGACGAGCGGTTGCGGAACGTTGCGGACCTAAAAATGCGAGGCTATACCAATTCAGAAATCGCGCAGCAAGTCGGAGTTACGATACGCACGGTTCAACTGATGGTTGCAAAAATCAAGGAGTCGTTTTCTTGCCCTTGAGGCAAATTCCGTTCTGTAATACGAGCTATACAAATGCTTGAAATGCATACCCTTGCGAAGTAGCGATTTTCGTAATGTCCGACTTGATTCCAACCTATCAACTATTGCTCAAATATGAGTACTCGCGACGGCGGCGGCGAACGACCCTTCGCGAGTTCGCCGAGTCGCAGGAAGTTCGACGCGATCCAATCCTACAGTTGGAGTTGGTCGCACTAGATATTGAAATAAGGTTGCAGCTTGGCGAGCGCGTCGATGTCAGCGGCTATATGCTGGAGTTTCCTCATCTTGCTGAGAAACTTATCCTCGTTTATGAAGAAGTAAAGCAGGACTTTCTCAAAAACTTCTGCCCGCTCAAACACAAGTTCGACTGCCTCCCGGATGATTTTGCCGGCTACGAAATACAACATGAAGTCGGACGTGGTGGAATGGGGGTCGTCTATCAAGCAATCCAAATCAACACGCAAACCGTTTGCGCCATCAAAGTCTTCTTCTTCAAACATAACGACGTTGCCAAAGAAGCATCGATCCTCAGCAAAATCGATCACCCAAATGTTTGCCAATTGTTGGGATGGAGCGAGCATCATTCACTTCCGTACATTTGCATCGAACTGGTAACCGGTCAGACCATTGATGAATTGGTAAACCAACGCGGCAAATTGAATGCCCTGGAAACGGCTCGATTCGTTCGCGAGATTGCCTTAGGCTTGCAAACGATTCACGATCTAGAAATCATACACTTCGATGTTACGACGAAGAACATTGTCATTTCAAACATCGGTGTGCCTTGTCTGATTGATTTTGGATTGGCAACGCGGACACCGGAAGGCGCTGACACACTTCCCTTTCAAGCGATAGGGACGTTTCAATTCATGCCGCCAGAAATGTTGGATAGACGATTTGGAGAGCCAGGAAAGCAATGCGACATCTATTCGCTGGGTGTTGTGATGTACACAATGTTAACCGGATACAACCCGTTTCAGGTTCTCGACGTCGATGCGCTGGGACAGATTTGTACCCATCCAGCGCCTCATCCGAACGACTTTGAAAACGTCGACATCGATCCTGAACTCGAATCCATTTGCCTGAAGACGCTTCAAAAACACGTCCACAATCGCACTTCGGGAACCCGCCAGTTGATCGGCGAGCTGGACGCCTGGATCGAGAAAGCAAACTCATCCGCGTAGAAGCTTATTCTCTAAACTTAATCGCTTTTAAACTTAAACGCGCTTGAATGCGGATCGCAACCTTTGCTCTTTTTCGATCCGTTTTGTCTTTTGCGTCTCGGATTCTTCGATTTCCCGTTTAGTGTCGGGATCGACAGATCGTTCACGCATTACGAAAGCAGAATGTACCGCATCGAGCAATTCAATTTGCATGACCGGCTTGTTGAGAATTTTAAAAACTCCGTTCGCTAACAACTGATTGCGCGTTGCTTCGGTTTCATCCGAAGAAACGATAAGCACTGGCGTTGATTTCAAGTGCGGATAGTTCCGAACCAGTCTCGAAAGAAAACCTCCGCCCAGTTCAGGCATGTTCACATCGGTAATGATCAGATCGGCGTTAACGATCGAGAGAATCTCCATCGCTTCAACGGAGTTTGTAAAAACATGCAGGTTTTGAAAGCCAGCTTGTGACAAATACAATTCAATGACTTTCCCGGCCACAGGCTCATCGTCGATGATGAAAATGTTTGAGAAGAAACGGTCCTGATTGGGATCGGAAGTGGAATGTGAAGTTTTAGTCATAGCTCAATTTCTCGTTGAGTTTTTGTATTTCTTTATTTCAAGGATCGACATAAAGAATGTGACAGCAAACTTCACATCAAATTTTGGGGTTAACCTATAAAATTAAGTAATCAATCTCGTCATCCATTCGGCACAAGTGGATTTGTCGCTATAAGTGCCGCGTCGACTAACGATTCAATTTCAGCGACTGCTTCTGTCGCGAGCGCCAAATCAAGATCGCGCCCCGCACTCTCGAGACGAATTCCGGCATCTGACAATTCGCTTAAGCCAACCATCGCTGCCGTTCCTTTCATGGCATGTCCAAGCGATAAGATTTGCTCGAAGTTTTGGTCATCCAATTGTTTGCGGTACTGAACCAATTCCGGCACAAGTCCTAGCACATATTCTCTCCGAAGAGCCGCGAGTCCATCACCAAAGACTTCTGTATCTGCCAATTGCCGACCCATTGAGATGGACGTTGAATCCTCATCAGCGAATGTTGTGTCAGTTTCGACCGTCGATTCGTTTGTTGGAATGTGCTGTTTGATTTTTTGCAAGAGTGAAACAGTATCGATCGGTTTCGAGCAATAGTCGGAACAACCGACGTTTAAACATTTCCGTTCATCGTCTTTCATGCTATTGGCTGTCAGCGCAATAATTGGAACGTCTTGATTGACTTCTCGTATCCTCCTGGTCGCTGAATACCCGTCCATGATTGGCATCTGCATATCCATCAACACGAGATCATAGTCCTCGCGCTCCACCGCACTCACCGCTTCCAAACCATTTGTGGCGAAGGATAGTTCCGCGTTGGAAGGGCCCAAAATCAGTTTTAGGTATTCGCGATTAGTTGACACATCGTCAACGATCAAAACCCGCCTTCCGTCAAGCTCGATCGGATGCCACTCCTCAAGCGCATCCAGATTCGTTGAAGAAACGTCGACATCGTTTTCATCGATCCACTGACATCCATCTACTGTTTCTACGTCAAGTATCATTCGGAAACGACTCCCGACATTGACCGAGCTGGTTGCTTCAATATTTCCGCCCAGCTCTTCCACGATCTTTTTTGAAATCGAAAGCCCGAGTCCCGTTCCACCGAACCGGCGAGTAACCGAAGTATCCGCTTGGGTAAACGGATCGAAAATCTTTTCCAATTGCTCTTCCGTCATGCCGATCCCCGAATCCGTTACGTCAATGCAAAGAAGTTTCTTCGAGGTCTCAGGATCCGGATCGGTCGCGTCTACGGCCATCCCAATTTCCACTTTGACGAATCCGGCCATCGTGAACTTGATTGCGTTGCCAACCAAGTTCGTTAACACTTGTCGAACCCTTGTTTCGTCGGTCAGAATCAAAGAAGGAATAGACCCAACAATTTCCAGTTCCAACTCAATCGAATTTTCGACAGCTTTCGAACGCAACGACTCCAGAACTCCATGCACAAGTTCAACAGGTTTTACTTCGGTCAACTCCATATCGAACTGGTCTGCTTCAACTTTTGACAGGTCCAACAGGTTGTTGATCAAGCGAAGAAGATGCTTTCCACTATCAAGAATCGTTGCCAGTTTTTCATTTCGTTGTTCCGGCGGAACAATTCCGCGCAACAACAGTTCCGCGAATCCATTGATTGCCGCAATGGGTGTGCGGATCTCATGACTCATCCGCGCCAGAAACGCGCTTTTGGTGTTGTTGGCTTTTTCCGCTGAATCCAACGCCCTCTCCAACGAGCGCTGAGTCTCGCGGAGTGTATCCGCCGTTTTCTCAAGCTCTTTTGATCTCGCTCCAATCAAAGCGGTGCGGCTAACGACTCGGGCTTCAAGCTCCTTGTTCATTTCCTGCAGGCTGCCAAAATTCTCGGCTTTTTCAAACGCGGCCCCAGCCGTCGCTGAAAGAAATTCTGCGATCCGTTTCTCCGGCTCAGCGAACAAACCGAGGACTGCATCATTCGCAGTCAACAAAACCGCAGATATTTCACCTTTGACAGCAATCGGGCAAGCCAAATAGGAACCATTGCATTGGTGTGACTTTTCGTTGGATAACGATTCTCGATCGCAAACGATCGCAGCGTTCTCTTGCGCCGAACGCTGGGCAAGCGAAAATTCAAACTCTGTTATCGATTCGTCAGGAGTGTTTAGATCATACAACAATACCGAGCGCTGCCCGCGAAGCAATAGATTTGCTGACTCAATACAAATCCGTTCAATGGAATGCTTAGACGTCGCCCGAGAAATTTGCTGACCAGCATCTAACAGGTTTTCAAATCGATCCCAGATCGAAAGCGAAGTCGCCGATTGGTCGCACTTAACTTGATTTTCAATTTCATTCAGTTCGAATTCAGTATCGGCCGAATCAAATTCTACATCTTTCCAATCGAATTCCGCCTTGAGGTCTGCCATCGCATGTTTGGATTTTGCGAGCTCATATGTTGCACCTTGTTTTTGAGCGACTTCAACGCTTTCCAACAACGCGCGCTTGGCTTTACCCGACTTGTTGTTGACCGCATAAGCCAGACCCAGCTCTCTCAAAGCATGCGGTAGTTCATTTTGGAATCTCTTTCCAACACGAACCGCCTGTTTCGCGGCTCGCAAAAACTGCTTGGCTGTTTTCTTTTTGCTGGCGATTGAACAAAGCTTTGGATTCTCATGAAGCAATCTCAATGCGGTCGCCAACCAGGGGAAGTTTGGCGTAATGTAGGTGTTAACCACGCCAACCTTTTTGGCCAACATGATCGCCTCACGAAATCGATCAGCCGCGATCTGATAGTCACCGTTTCTAAAATTCCAAACGCCATCAGCCAGTAGTACTTGACAACGGCCTTGCACATCACCGAGCGGTCGAACGCGCTCCTGCTCAATGATTTCGGTTGGGATTTGATTTTGGCTCGCGCGGCCCCATACGTCGAGAATGATTCCAGTTGTCTGGTAGTCTTCTAATTCCAATGCCGACTTGTAAGCTTCTTGGGCCTCACGTACAGCCGATTTGAGATCTCCCAAGCGATAATGACTGGCTGCAAGTTGATACCGCGCGATATGGACTTCCCAATAGTCGCCTGTTCTCTCAAGGACTGTAATCGCACGCCGTGATTGCGTAATCGCATTCTCGAATTGCGACGCCGAATACAACAAAATACTTTTGAAGTTCCGCGACTGCCCTTGTCCCCAAACGTCGCCAAATTCCTCTCGCAACGCCAAGGAATGATCCGCGTACTTCAAACCTCTTGAGTGCCATGGCAACAAACTCATCGTTGGCGCGTGTTCGGAATAGGCTTGAGCAAGTTCGGGAGTTACCGGGAAGGACTCGGCGATATTCATCCCGCGCAAGTGCGACCACAATGTTTGATACTTATCGCGAGTATACCAATACCCATGAGCCAACCGACTGAATAATTTACAAGCTAACCGATCGGCGCCACTGGCTTCGCGAACCCCAGACAATTTACGTCCCACAAATAGCTTTGGAAACATTGTATGCAAAGATTGTTTCATCACTTCCGCAAACAACGAGATTGAAACCAACTTAGGCGTGCGATACCCTAAATCTCGCAGCGCAAATTCGAAGCAATCGACCGCGCCTTCTTTATTGCCCCGCTTGAATTCCAACTCACCTTTCGCGAGAACGGCATGTGCTTTTTCGATCCCCGTTTCCGCAAACGCAGACGCTTGATCAAGCCATTCCTCCGCTTGATCGTATCGCCCATCCAGCATCGTTACATCGGCAAACGAAGAATAGACTTCATACTTTGTACCACGACATGAATTCGCCAGACCGGACAAAGCAATCTTCAACTGGTCTTCAGCTTCGCCCAGAGCAAAACGCTTTCGCGCGATCTTTGCTGCCTCGATTGCATAGTTCAATCCCCGTCCGGGATACTTGGCGCGTTCAAAATGAAAGGCGATATCGAAGACTTGAAGTGGCCGATTGGCCTCGAAGTACTCAGCCAGGCTAAGGTGCAACTCTCGCTTTTCATCGGCAGACAGTCGTCGCAACAAGGTTTCACGAATCTTGTCGTGAACAAAACTGAAAGATCCGTTTGGCATCGACCACACAAGTCGGTTTTGCTGCGCGATATCGAGATGCTCCCCCAACTCGCTGAGTTCGCAAATCTCAAATACGGATTGCACATCAAATTCCTTGCCGATCAACGCGGCAATGCTCAACAATCGTAATGTCGATGGAGGCAGCTGTTCCAGTCGTTGCACCAAAACTTGCGCTGCGTCGTCCGCGGCTTGAATCCTTGCCAATGCCTGCTCATCAATTTTCCATTTGCCTTCGCTGGTGAACTTGATCGAATTGGATTCGAACATTCCCCGAATGACTGCGGCTGCCATGAATGGGCTTCCGGCAGCGTGCTTGACCACCGTCTTCGCCGCTACGTCCGGAAGCGGACCTGTCATTGATTGTTGGAGCAAACAAACTTCTTCATCGGTCAAAGGCCCCAACTCAATCCGACGATCCAGTTGAACCTGTTCACAGAACGTCTCGACAACGTCAGCATTCTCGGACCGCATGGAGAACAGAAACAATAGACACTTTGTATTCAGCTCACTGGCGATGCTCAAGATTCGCAAAGTCTGTTCGTCAAGCCATTGACAGTCATCAACCCAAATCATCAAAGGCATCGCTGGCGAAGCAGCATTGGCGATCAGTTTGCCAATAGCCATTTCAATTCGGTTTTGACCAAACTCATCAGGGCCAAGTTTAGAATGGGCCAACCCCCAACCGAGTGCCTCGGCGATTTCTGGGCAAACCGTTGCAATTTCGGCTTCTTCACCTGCCAACCTATCTTGCAAACACGTTCGTTGAATTGGATTTCCATCCAGGCGCTCACTCAACTGTTTGATCACATCCAGCAAGGGTCCCATCGGCTCACGTCCCGCCTCGTTGGAACCTCGACCGCACAAAACGTTAACGTTCTTGCGACCAGCGTGTCGCATGAACTCCAAGATCAATCGTGATTTTCCAATTCCCGATGGGCAAGAAACGAGCACTTTTCGCACTTCTTCGTTATTGATTTTTGTCAACTCGGCGGCCAACGCATCAAACTCCGCTTGCCGACCAACAAATGCTGGATCCGAAACGGCAGGCTTCACTTCTCGACTCCGGAGCACAAAACCTTTGGTTGATTTGCGTTGCCGCACGAGCTCCAAAACATTCTGCAAATCGCTGCCAAGCGAATCAGCGGTCTGATAACGTTCCGGAGGGTCTTTCCGAAGCAAACTACTGATGATGTCTACAATAGCGCTCGGCAGATTCGACGACTGCTGTCCAAACTGTGGATCAACTGTCAAATGTTGAAATAGAACTTCGCTCACTGATTCAGCCAGAAAAGGTGCTGATCCAGTAAAGAGATGAAAGAAGATGGCTCCGATTGAATACAAATCCGAAGCCGGCCGGATATCACAGACTAACGATCCCGCCATCTCCGGCGATGAATACTTGGCGAATCGCAGAGATTTTTCATCGCATAAAACGGACGGATTTAGGTATCGTTCGACACCAAGACCACCAAGTTGAGCTGCTCCATCAAAAACCAAAATACTGGATGAATGAATGTTGCGGTGGACAATCCCGAGTTCGTGCACTGCCGAGACACCCTCAGTCAGTTCGATCGCCAGTTCAATTTTCCTTTCTAGCAAAAGCGAACCTGCAAGATCTATCAATCGCTCATGTCGCCGATTCTCAAAAACAGAAAATACGATTCCATCTTCCACACCATGATCAATGGGAAGCCAAAGGGACGGACACGAAATATCCTGAATTCTTCGATTCTCTTGTTGAAATCGAAACAGGGCTTCGTCGGCCAAAGACTCTTCGTTGATGGCATCAACCAAAACCTTCGACGCGGTCTTTGTGTCGAACGCTAGTCGTAGACTCCGAACGCCGCCAAGGTTTTCACTTAACTGCTCTTTCGTGTTCGTTTGTTTTTCAAACTTAAATCTTTGGGCCATTTCAACTCCATCAAGATATTGGCACCGCGACCGATCGAATTCGCGCTATGCCACCGTTGAAACTTAGGTTTCCAAAAGTTCTCTGACCGTAACAACCACACAGGGTTTTCCCCAAAGGCTTCTGTTGCCCCGTGAATGTATTAACGCCAAGCCCTCGAATTAAATAAAAAGCTTTCTGAGTTCTTTTCTATCGAGTTCAACCTCTACTAGTCCCCTTTTTATTGGAGAGCAAAAAATGAACATTACCCGGCCCAAAAACTCGCAAAGATTAATGAGAGACTACGCCGAACGGATCAATCCAGATTTGATGAACAAGTTGCTACATCGCGCCGTGCCAGTGCTGGAACATGTCGGATGGGAAATCAAAAATGTCTCTCCGGGATTCACCGAATCCGTCTTGCCGTTAAATGAACGCACCACGAACCAACACGGCACACATCAAGCTGCTTTGATTTCGTTGTCCGCTGACTACACAGGCGGCATGGCACTGACAACGCTGCTGACAGGCGTGCCATTATCTGGCATTCACAAATGCCAACCTGAGGAATCTGCTTCACTGTGGTTGGCATCGATGAACGTGAAGTACATCAGCCCAAGCACCGGGCATTTAACCGGAACTTGCAGGATCGATGAGAAGACCACCAGGAAAATTCAAGATCGATACTTTCAAGGAAAGCGCGTGCTTGTTTCCTTGCCGATCGAATTTTTCTCAAATGGAAAACGGGTTGCACACGCCGACTTAAAATACTTCGCCCAACCGACCGACCAGTTGCTAACTTGTTCTGACAAACCATCAGCGCTGTTTCAACAAAAGATTAAAGCTTCTGCGCGAATGATTGCAGGTGTTCGTGCATCAAAAGAACCCAGCGCCAAAATTAGAGTCGATTGCCCGCATGCTTCGATCGCTGCTGGACCGCACGGTCAATTGTTGGCCAAAAAATTGCGGACTGCTTTGCCGCAATTGACGGAGATGGTTCTTGCCAGAACAAAACACATTGATGAAACCATCAAGAAAATGCATGGTGTGGAACAAGTCGTCATGCTGGGCGCTGGGCTTGATATGCGCCCCTTCCGGTTTGCCAACCGGAGTCCAATGATAAAATTCTTCGAAGTCGATCTGCCCGACATGCTGATCGAACGAGACCGAGTCATCGAGCAAATGGATGTATCGAATGGTTCGCCACAGCCCGTTCGTTTCTCGGTCCCGTCCAATTTCCTGGTCGACGACGTCGCAGAAAAACTACGCTCTCAGCCAGAATTTGTTCCAGCTTGCAAGACGCTCTTCATTTACGAAGGCTGTTCAATGTATTTTTCAAAGGAACAAAATGTCAAGTTGCTCAAGAACGTGTTCTCAATTGCCGAGCATCCAGAATCTCAACTTTGGTGCGACCTCGTGGCCTCATCTGTCGTGGCTCAAGACAAAAGCAAGCGACCTGAGATCAAAGAATTCCTAAAGCAAATGGACAACATGGGTGAGTCCTTTATATTTGGGTCTGACCAACCCGACGAATTCATTCAGTCCATTGGCTGCCGATCTTCGAAGTCGACTTCGTGTCGGCAATTCCTGGAAACATCAGAACCAATTTTTGACGTTTATCGTTTCGCCGTTGGTAAAAGAAACTAGATCGTTCGTTGTTGTGTCTACACAATAGATCCCGGAAAATCGCCGCTTCCGGATTTTTGCAACGCGAATCGATTGACCACGATCACGCCCTCGATCATTAACGGCCTCGGCCAAACCAAAACGCCATCCCCGTTCCCAACACCAGAAAAAGCCAGGTAGGTGCGGTCAACTTGTGCAAATTTTGAAAGAAGTAACCGAGCGAGTCATCCGTATTCCAAGGTCTTCCCACGCCCTCGCAAAACAGCATCAATACCAAACCGACGATCGCACAGAAAACGCCTCCCAAAACCATGTGCCTTTTGGAAAAGAAGCCGAACCCAAGTCCGATCAGCGCACCCGGCAACGCCAATGCGTAGAGGTTGTATTGCAACAACCAATGAAAAGCGAACCAGCCGAAGACTCCGCCAAGAATCGCGCCAACAATACCACCTCCCCACGCTCTCCCGCGACTGACCATCATCATTTCACGAATCGCTTTACCGGCGCCGTATTCTTTGTCACTCATGGGCCCCTCTCCTTTTCATAAACATAGAGCGTATTTCAAAACCGACTTGGCGTAGGGCCGGTTTTCACTGGCCGCACTTTCACGGGATTTGGCCGGCAGGAACCGGCCCTACAATGGGTATTGAAATGACCTCTAAGCAGTTCTGGGAATCTTTCATAGCGTGAAAATTCGTCGACCACCATCGTAACTGACGATTTCTAGTCGCGAACATATGCCGCGACCAAACTCTCTACAAATTTTTCAGCAATCTCGGAAGAAAACACACGGCGATCGTAGTGCAACGTAATTCGCGCGCGGTCTTCGTGTCGCTGAAAAGCCACATTCAGCGGTGTACCTGGTCGGATGGGTCCAAGCAAATCAAAGTCTACCAACTCCAAGTTTCCTATCGTTGAAAAATCACAAGCACGCGTTTTTCGCAGCGGAGCTCCCAGATTTGTGAAGATCACGGTGCCGCGCGGCGCTCGGTTTTTCGCCAACCGCTTCAACAACCACGGGCTGATGCTAAGCAGACGGATAACAATCAAAAAGATTTTCTCCAAACTAAAACCAACAATGATTTTGATTTCCCGGTCAAGCATCCGACAAGCTTGGCGTTCGTTTTCGGTCTCCTCAACCGTTCGATCGATCTGCACAATCGTAGCCTTGTTGGCGGCTGGCAAATGACGATCGGCCAACCGGCGGATACTGATCGGCAAAATGACGCGCACCCACTTTGAATGGAACGAATCATTGACGTTCGTTAAACCGGAATTTTCCAGCAAAGACTTCCAACTGCCAACCGTTCGAATGAGACGCAGCATCAATAACGAATTCGGTCGCACGCCATAGTCTTCAGCTCGACGATCAATTTTTTTCAAATCTTTTGATTCGATCCATCGACCAACAACGCCCGGAAACCCGTAGTTTGAATCAGTTGTCGAACGCAACTCAGAATCATCCGAATCAACGTTTGAGCCGAAGTAGCAAAACTTTCGCATGACAAATTTTGCAGCGCCAAATATTGCGATTGGTTGAAGCGGAAGCTTTTTCAAATAGTTCCAGCTTAAAAGACCCAACCGGTTTCTCGTTCTCCATTTCTTGAAATCCAATCGCCCCAGGCCTTTGGTTGCGGGTCGCCCGAGGACAAGATTGTGATAGATCGTTAGCCAATCACGGATAATGATTACGCCACCGGGCCCGTCGGTGTAAGCATGATGCACTGATAGAACCAGTGTGGCTTTTTCTTTGCCGGCCAAGCACCAGATTCCGTATCCGGCAACTTCCATATCCAGAAATGGTATTCCTGCCGAATTCGCTTGATTAAGTCTCAGATCAGCTTCGGCTTTTGGCCACGAGTCGACTTCCTGCCAATGGAACGTTGAATCTACGATGGCCTGTTCGGACTCGGCGTCCGCCAAATCTGGTTGAAATGCCATTCCACGAAACACTTTCCTGATTGGCCACATCCCAATCCGCTGACGCCGTAGCATAATTTCCCATGCTCGCTGCGCGAGCGCTCGATCGATTGTGCCGCGAAAGTGGAAACGGCCTGTAATCGCGTTCGGAAAATCATGGTCGGAATCGTACAGATGAAACTGCTCGACACTGGTCAACGGAACGAGCCCGTGAAAGACCTCTTCGTTGGAGATCGAACCTGGTTCGTGCTCCGTTTCAAATTGCGAATCATTCGCATTCATTCAACGACCAAGCTGACCTTAGGATTGCTTGAAAAAATATGCCCGCATCAAAAAAGCGAACCTGGCCAAAGTACCAACGATAATGGAAATCAAAAAGCTCATTGCCGCCGTTTCCAATGTCGGTTCGGCGAACGAAAAATTGGCGACGACCAACACAACGAGCGCAATCACCGCTGAATAGAAACTATCGAAAGGCCGATTGGCGGCCAACAATCCGGCCGTCACCGTAAAGCTAATTGCCAGACACGGCATGGCCCATCCCAGAGTTGCAGTAATCGTATTCCGACCAGACAAACGCGTAGCGAAGTAATCCGCGTACCTTGGACCAAAAATTATTTCCGTTATCTGGTCGCCGTAGAAGAACAACACGAATGCAAATAGAAGCAACAGAGAAAAGATAAAACCGCCGTATACGTAGAGGACCTTCTTCAATCCAGTCCAACCATCATTAACGAATTCTTGCGCTGCACGAGGAAACAAAATACTGCTCACACCCAGCAACACGGGATTGGCCAATAGAACAATCGTAAAACAAGCAGAAAACACACCGGAAGCAGCTTCATCGACAACGAAGTTCAAAAACCAAATACAAAAATACATCGTTACTGTTGAACAAACGTTTTCTCCGGCGACCCAACATCCCCAACGAGCGTTCTTGCTAATTTGCGATGATGTTGAAACATATGCTTCGTCGCTTTTCAGTTCGGGTTCGACGGAAAAACGAAAACGTGATCTGTAGTAATACCACCAAACAGCCAGCACCATTAAGTTGACACAACCGACGGCGACGAAAACAGAAATCGCGCTAACGTTGGCAAAATAGATTAGACTTGCCAGAACAGCCAAATAAATTGATGCGAACAAAAATTCAAACATCGCAGATTCTTTGACTTCCAGATTGGCCAGTAACCACCGTCTAGAAAACTCGCGCAGCAACTGAAACGGAGCCAGTGCGGTGGCGGCGATCAAAGCGGCGCCAAGCTCTGGCTTTAAAACTTGGAAACCTGACTGGAGCGCAATCATGATGCCCGTTCCGACTCCAAGCAATCCAATCAATAGTAAAGAAGCAAGCAACATGTTGCCGGAAAAAATCCGCTTCTGTTTTTCGGATTGGCTTTGATTAAAAACCGTCAACGGAGTGGTGACAAACGCTTCGTGTAAGGCGACCAGCACCATCAACGTACCGAATGCACTTAAGTAATATCCCAGTTGCGATTCCGATCCGGAGCCGAATCTGCCTCCGACTGTCATCGACGTCAACAACCGAGTCAGGCTCAGAATTCCCTGAGCTGCCAATGCCCAAAACACCGTCATGGGAATACGTCGGGTAAACGATTCCAATCGGCTTGGTGGCCTCGTGTCTTCGGTAAGTGGATTAAGATTCAACTGGAAAGCCGCCCTTCTTGCAGGCGCAGTTCAGATAAGGGCATCATCGACATGGGCGGGCCCACGACAAAATGGGCGGGCCCACGACAAAATGGGCGTTCTCATCGCTATTGGCGACGGTCGATCATTATAACCACGGGACTCAAACTCGCGCATTTCCCTTCGTCTTATGGAACTGAACAACGGACCAATTGTCAACGCTTCACCACTATTTAACGGTTGATTCGATTAATCATCTACATATTCGGGGGGTCTTTGGGAAATTATTGGGAGTTCTTTAGGCAGTTGGATGGTTGCGAAAACGGCAACCGTCATGGATCATCATGGTGTCTAGAGGACATTTCAAAACCTAAAATCGTGCGATCATCGTAGTGGGATTCGCCAGAATTCCCTTTGTTTTGAAAGCGAGCTGGGACTTCTGGCGAAGTCCACTACAGGTTTTGAAATACCCTCTAATATGAAATCACTGATGTTCCATTCGAGATACAGATGTCGCAAAATTATCAATACACTGCGTTCAAGAAATTGGCTTTCGCCATCACAACCCTGGTCTGTGCAACGCTTGTGATTAGTCCAACCGTTTTTAGTCAAGAAGGTGTGTCGGAAGCACAGCTCAAGTCGGCCGTTGCGACGGTAAAAAGCATTGGGCTAAACGGAGACGGAAACGTGGACGCAGTCAAAGCGATGGAAGTTCTCAATCGCTCTACAGCTCAACAGATCCCAGCATTGCTGGAAGCGATGGACGGGACAACGCCGATTTCCGCCAATTGGATTCGAGGAGCCATTCAATCTGCATCACGTTCAGGAGAATTCCCGTTGGCTGAAGTTAAAAGCTATTTCGGTGATACATCGAAAAGTCATCTGGGACGATTGCAAGCTTTTGAAATGTTGGCCGCGGCCGATACAACGTTTGCCGAAAACACAATTCCAACTTTATTGAACGATCCAAGTCTGCCGTTGCGATTGAAGGCAGTTGAAAATTTGATCGAGCAAGCGACTGCTATCGAAGACGAAAAAGACGCAACTCGTTTGGCGAAACTGAATGAAGCTTTACCCGCGGCAAGGGACGTGGAACAAGTAAAAACGATCGCTGGGATGCTTGAAAGTGGTGGGCAAACCGTCGACCTTCAAAAGCAACTCGGATTGATTCCGAAATGGAGTTTGGTTGGAAGTTTCGATAACAAAGATCAAAAAGGATTCGACGTCGACTACGGCCCGGAATCAAATCCCGCCGCGATCGACCTGGAAGCTGCCTATCCTTCCATTGATCCAGCCGAGGCTGTTTGGACCGAACACACTACCGAAGAGAGTCTTGGCGAAGTCGATTTGAATGAAGTCATCGGCAAAGTCAAAGGGGCGATCGTCTACGCACACACGACGTTCGATTCGCCTGAAGCACGCGAAGTCGAATTGCGAATCGGTACGCCGAACGCGCACAAGATTTACGTTAACGGTGAACTGGTGCTTTCCAACGAAATTTATCACAATTCAAATTCGATTGACAAATTCAGTTGCAAAGCGAAAGTCAAACCAGGCCCCAACGTGATTCTGATCAAACTTTGTCAAAACGAACAGACCCAACCGTGGGCACAGGACTGGATGTTTCAGCTCCGCGTATGCGACGAAACGGGCAAAGCGATCAATTCCCTTTAAGCCAACAAGTTCACAGAAGCCAACGGGATCAATTAGGTACGACGTTTAACTCAACTCACTGAGCAACCATGAAATCAAACTTCTTTTTTTCGCTTACCGTAATTGCAGTCGCATTTGTCGCATGTGGAACTTTGGCAACCGTGGCTCAAGCGGACGATTGGTCAAGCTTCCTCGGCCCGGGAGCAACCAGCAACACGACAGCCGTTCTTCCTAAAGAAATCGACGACGAGAAAAACGTTCAATGGAAAACGAAACTGCCGGGTAAAGGGGCTTCGGGACCAATCACCGTCGGCGACAAAGTCTTTGTGACTTGTTCGGGTGGGGGCGACCGACAGAATGAACTGTTCGTAGTCTGTGTTGATTCGAAAACGGGTGACCAAATTTGGCAACAACAATTTTGGGCAACCGGCAGATGCTTTGTTCATCCGCTCAGCGCCAACGCCGCTCCAACTCCGGTTTCCGATGGCGATCGAATCTATGCCTTCTTTTCGTCGAACGATCTGGCTTGTCTCGATCTTGATGGAAACCTGCTCTGGTACCGAGGACTGGCCGTTGATTTCCCGAAAGCCGGAAACGATGTTGGAATGGCTTCTTCGCCAGCGGTCAAAGACGGAGTCGTTGTGGTCCAAGTCGAATGCCAGGGCGATTCTTTTGCGATGGGACTCGATGCCTCCAACGGAACAACCATGTGGAAACAAGACCGTTCCAAAGATGCCAGCTGGGCGACACCGACGATTGTCTCCACAAATTCAGGAAAACAACTTGTCGCCATGCAATCCAGTTCTAAGTTTGATGTGCTGGACTTGAAGACAGGTGACGAAGTCTTTAGTGCCGAAGGAGATTGCAGCACGATTTCAACATCCAGTTTGGTTGGCAACCAGTTACTTGTTCCTCTTGATGGCACAACGGTATTCGACGTTTCCTCGGATGGTGCAATTTCCAAGAAATGGCAATCGGCTCAACTAAAGGCCGGCAGCCCGAGCTACCAAGTCACCGACGAGTCGATCTACACATGCAACTCAAAAGGAATCCTGACAACGTACAGTCGAGAAACCGGCGAACAAACAAACAAAGCACGAATCGACGGAAGCTATTGGGCAACACCGGTGATTGCTGACGGGCACATGTACTGTTTTGGTCAGGATGGATTTGTGCGAATCGTTGAGCTCGGCGGAGAAGCACCTAAAGTCGTTCACAAATATCAGTTTGAGGATGAAGTCTTTCTCGGGTCACCGGCTGTCTCTGGCAACGCGATGTTTGTCCGCAGCAATAACTATCTTTGGAAGTTCGCCGAGTAAACGTTCTTCACTAAGTGTTTGACTCAGTCGAATTCCGCCCATCCATTCATTTTCCAACTCGCATGACTGAGTCAATTGAAATCGTTCCCGTCGGTCATCCGGTTGACTTTACGATTCGCCCACCGGGGTCCAAAAGCCTTACCAACCGCGCGCTGATCTGCGCCGCTTTGGCCGATGGAACGTCTATCCTCAGCGGCGCGTTGTTCAGCGACGACACGCACGTCATGCTGGAATCGTTAACACGGTTGGGATTCAGCGTCGATGCGAATGAAAACGAGTGTGTCATCGAAGTCGCCGGACTGGGTGGAGCGATTCCAAACGAAACGGCGGAGTTGTTCATTAAGAACAGTGGCACAACCGTTCGATTCTTGACTGCGATGTTGGCGATGGCAGGCGGCGACTATCGACTCGATGGAGTCACGCGCATGCACGAGCGCCCGATCGGCCCGTTGGTCGATGCACTTTCAGATTGGGGCGCCGACGTGACGGCTGTTTCACCGGGTGGTTGTCCTCCGGTCGTGATTGGAAAAACTGGCTCACTTAAAGACTTGATCAAAGTCCGTGGGGATCTTTCCAGCCAGTACTTGAGCGGAATCTTGATGGCGGCTCCGTTAGTAAAATCAGGTCTTAAGATTAAACTTGACGGACATCTCGTCTCGAAACCTTATGTCGCGATGACAACGCAAGTCATGAAAGACTTTGGCGCAAAAGTCTTGACGGTCGGCACTAACGACGGCGAAGGATTTTTTGTCCCAGCGAATCAAACTTACCAGGCAACCAACTATTCCATCGAACCCGACGCTTCAGCGGCCAGTTATTTCTTTGCTGCTGCTGCAATTCTTGGTGGTTCAGCGACCGTGACGGGATTGCACAAGAATTCACTTCAAGGGGACGTTGGTTTCGTTCATTGCCTCGAAAAGATGGGCTGCGAAGTTGTTTGGAACGAGGACTCCATCACGGTCAAAGGATCGGCGAAAAATGGAATCGATGTCGACATGTCGGATGTGAGCGATACCGTCCAGACACTTGCCTCGGTCGCACTATTCGTTGACGGACCGACTCACATTCGCAACGTGGCTCACAATCGAGTCAAAGAAACCGACCGCATTGGCAACCTTGTGATCGAACTGAGAAAGCTGGGCGTCAAAGTTGAAGAACACGAAGACGGCCTGACAATCCACCCGGGACCAATGAACGGAACCACGTTTGCGACTTACGATGACCACCGAATGGCAATGAGCTTTGCGCTTATCGGACTTAAGCAGCCCGGTGTTTTTGTTGAAGACCCCGACTGCGTGGCCAAAACTTATCCCCGATACTTCGACGACTTAACCAAGTTCGTTCGCTAAAGTTCTTGTGCTACACGGAGACGGATTCGAAACTGCTCCAGTCAGCGAGTATCATTGACGGTTTTGCGAGGAGGGTGTTGCACCTCGGTTCCACTCGCCATGTCGATCAGAAAGAGGATTCGAATTTGCTCGGTCGCGATTCGCATTGCCATGACTCGCCTCAAGATCTGACGCGATTTGGTCAAATGCTTTTTTCGCGCTCTCACTGTCCATTCTTTGATTGGGACTAATCAGGAAAAGAAGAATGCAAAACAATCCTAGACATTCCAACATTCGGATTACAAACTTCCGAGAGACGATTTCCTTTTTACATGTTTTTGTCATGTGAAAAATTAGCTTCCGTTTTCCTTTTTTGCCGCAAAGTAATGTCGAATTCGATTCAGGTCGCCGATTGGTAAGGAAAACCAAAACGGTTTGTCAGGTTTAATCCGAAACTATTGGCAATTGCCTGCTTTTTCTGCCTAGCGCCGTTTCTCAATATGCGGCAATTGTGGGACCCAGTTCCTCTCGAATTTGTAATTTTTTCCATAGCGGCAAGTGAAAAGCGTGCTTACGCTCCTCCCGACTAACGGTGTACCAACTACCGATTTAGGAAAAAATCCGATGCATATGGTTGAAACGATGAATCGAACTAACTCTTCAAAGAACCTTTTGAGAAGGCTTTCCAGGCTCGGTTTGTTATTCGTTGCGATCGTGGTTTACAACACGGTTCAAGAAAACGCCCTAGTTGCCCAACCGCTTGTTCCACAGAAAACGAGTAACACTTCGAACTACCTAATTTCCAATTCCGACAATTCGTCGAGCGCTGAACGTCTTGGGCCCGTTGTTTCGTCATCTCAATTCACCGAACTTGGAAATCGACCTGAGGTTTTGGTTTCGGATCCATTCGACGCGTCGAAAACGAGTGAAACAAACCAAGACTCGACCGAAATCCCAACCAACGCACCTCCGGAAAGTTTGACTCCGATTTCAGGTGTTTACATTTCCGCGCCCCATCAGAACGAAGGGGATGTCGCGGGATCAACGATGATCGTACCCAACCCGGTTCAAGGTTCTGAAAGTTACTTTGCTGGTGCGAACCCATCCGAATTTTCAAGTCCACCAATTCCGGTCGGTGCTTCTGCTGCTGAATTCGGACAACCTGTCTACGACGGCGAATACGTAGGTGAGAGCCAAGTGATCGAGACAGAAGTTCAACCCGTTGGCAGGCCGGGCGGGTTGTTCAATCAAGTCAATCGAAACGAGCGTGGCAAATACGTTTCCGTGCTGGGAGGATGGGTCTATCCGGTAACAACAAGCGCTGGCTTTAACGCGCGGAACCCCGAAACCGGCGGGTCTATTTTGGCGAGTTTTGGCAATAAACGTTCTTCACGGTTTCGGACGGAATGGGAATTTGGCTACCGAACCAATGAGCTCACTTCGAACTACGGATACATTTACCCGTACACGGTAGTATCTGAAGATTATTTGCTTCCGTATCCTTATGGGGGAAAAGGTGAGATCAATACATACTCTGCAATGTTCAACGGCTATCTGGACTTCGACCGGGCACCCAATCGATTCATCACGCCTTACGCAGGAGTCGGAATTGGAATCGCATTTCTTGATGCGGAATTTCAACCCGCTTATACCTTCGGAACCAAAGAGTCGTTTTCCGATTCCGCGTTCGCGTTTCAAGCGATCGCAGGAGTCGCGACGAAGCTAACCGCAAAGCTTGACTACCTCCTGGAATATCGTTACTTCACAACCGTTGGCGAAGATGACTTATGTCAGGAAGTCTTCAACCGCTATGGCGGCGCTTGCGATTATGAAGTCTCCAACCTGTTCATGGGACTTCGCTGGCGATTCTAAACGAATTCCATTCGTTCTATATAAAGAATCCCGTTGCCCAGATTGCGAGAAAGATAAGTCCCATAAAGGCGAGAACCCAAACTGCAGTCCGGATTGTATTCTCGATGATTTCTTTCATCCGCTCGTGTCGAGTCGCGCCGTATACAAGACTGATGACGACGATCAACGGGATCGAATACCAGATCCGCGCAGGCGCGTTGGCCAGTAGTAAAAGACTCAAACTAAAAAGGTTAATCATTCGACTTTTTCTTCTTTTCCATTCGTTCACGCTGAGCTGGTGTGACGACCGCCGGCCCGCAAAACGCGTCGTAGATCGCCAAGAGATTTAACAAACCCGCGACAACAGTATATAGCGTCCCTAACTCATACATGTGCTTGTAATCGTAATGCCACATTCCTCGCACATCGTTTCCATGCTCAAGAATTGGACCAGCCGGCGGCGCCATCAAGCCATCTTTGAGGGTTCGGTCAACGACCGCATCAGGAAACGCTTGTGCATCGACTTTATGAAACCGCATTGATTCGACTGGATAATCTTCCGGATAGCGTTCGCAAAGCTTAAAGTACGGGTCGCCGCCATTTTGAGTCTTAAATGACTGAACGACAGCCGGCAACGCCACGATTCCGGCTCCGGCTTGTAGAGGATACTGCCAACGTATGTCGCCTTTCTCGAAAGACGCATAGACGACGCGACCTCGCCCCAAAGCAAGCCCGTAAAAGAAAGTGCTGAGGATGCAAATCATGAACAGGCAACCTTTAGCGAATCGCCGCTGATAGAAATGTCCCGCGCCCGGAACAAGCCAAGCCATGACTGCGGACAAATATGGGTCCCGCAAATTGACGAGGATTGGCTCGCCTTCTTCCTGTGGGTAGACTATTTCTGGCATTCGGTACTCAGCAAGTTTGTTCAAATTCGCGTTAGCCTGTTCGGCCAACTTGTTTGGTATCCAGATTCTAACGTCGTCGCTTACATGACGACCAGATCAAACTTGATAAAGTTACAATACTGGCGGAATATTTCAGCCCATTTCTTTTTCGTCGACTCAATACGGCACCTCTTTGCATGGCAGATCGTTTTTTTTTCACTGGTAACATCGTCGACGGCCGAGCGACCATTGACGGCGATCAGGCTCACCACTTGTTGAAGGTGATGCGAACCAAGCCCGGAGACCAAGTCACTTTGTTCGATGGCCAAGGCACAGAATATCTTACCGAAGTCGAGTCGGTGACGAAAAAGTCGCTGTCGTTAACCGTTTTATCAACTCGAGAAAAATCGAAACCGAATCCAGAAGTAACAATCGCTGTTGCTTTACCCAAAGGAGATCGGCAAAAGTTCCTGATCGAAAAACTGGTTGAGCTCGGGGCAAGCAAGTTGATTCCGCTGACCACCGAACGCTCCGTTGCCATTGCCAATGAAAAGTCGATTGAGCGCCTCAAAAAACAAGTCATTGAAGCGTCGAAGCAATGTGGTCGAGCTTATTTAATGGAGATTGGGACGACAAAAAAACTGCAACAGTTGATTGAAGAAAGTTCCTTGATGGAAGACAGTCTCCATTCGCCGTCCATTCACTTAGTCGCGGATCCATATACCGAAAGCCGATTGTCAGAGGTCGATCTGGGCCAACAACCTGCCGTGATTGCTGTCGGTCCAGAAGGCGGATTCAGTGACAAAGAACTTGAATTGCTTGAGGAGGCTGGCTGGAAAAAAGTCTGCATCAGCAAAAACGTTTTGCGGATCGAAACCGCCGCAATCGCTGCCGCGACGTTGTTGCTCAGCTGATACCTGCAATCGATTTACGGATTTACAAATGACTGACATACAACAAGTATCATCTGGCCTAATATCGAGGTTGGGCCCTCACCCCTAGGGCTGCACCCTAGGCTAGAAAAATTGACGGGCCATTGGCCCTGAAATTACAGGTATTAGCAGCCAACAGTGGCGCAGTCCATCTAGGCTGTCAATTCTTCAATCGGCGAACCTTCACAAATTTTCATCGGGCGACCGATTGGCGTGTCGAGCTCTTCAGTAAAATCGATATCCATCTGCGCCAAAATCGTGGCGTGAATGTCTTCGATTGGACGCGCATCTTTCAAAAACTTTTCCGGAGTTTTACTCTGCACGTCTGGAGTTGGTGATGTTTCGCCAATAACGCGACCTCCTTGAATGCCGCCGCCAGCAAGGGCCATCGAAAAACCTTGTGGCCAGTGATCCCGACCGCCAAGCGGGTTGACGTTGGGTGTCCGACCAAACTCTCCGCCGCAAACGACCATCGTGGTATCGAGCAAGTCGCGCTTTTTCAATTCACGTATCAACGACGCATATGCAGGATCAAGAATATCAATCCGTCCAGCTTGAAGCTCATGGTTATTCGCGTGTGTGTCCCAACCACCAAGCGTGACTTCGACGCAGCGGACACCCGATTCGATCAACCGAATCGCAGCCAGGCAACCTCGGCCAAACGGCGTATCACCGAACTGTTCCCGTTCCGACACCGGCACCTGGCTAACATCAAACGCGCTAAGCTGTTCGGAGGACATCATCTTTAAAGCTGCATCCAGATTGTGATTGCTGAGTGATTCCTTGACCGATTTGTTGTTCTTTCGCGCCCGAATAAATTGCTGATCCACAAAATCCAGATTCGCAAGCCGCTCAAGTTTCCGCTTGTCTTCGACGCGCGCTTTGATATCGGGAACAGAAGAAATAGGGTCGAACATTTTAAACGCATCGTACTGGTCGCCCAAATACCCGCCACGACCCGGAACGCTTCCAGGTAGAATTGAAACGTGCCGCGGAATATCAACACGTTTGTCGGCGTCTGTTTGAAATTGATGGCAGATAATGCTTCCAATAGCAGGATGTTTCAATGTCGGGTCAGGACGAAAACCCGTTTTCACGTTGTACAACGCTCGTTCGTGATCACCCTCTTTACTGGTCAACGCACGGACCAGCGAAATCGAATCCATCTCTTCAGCAACTTGCTTTAAACCATCACCAAGCAAGACTCCATTCGCATTTGTTTTGATGGCTTTACTTCCCGCTGCGATATCAGTATCAGGATGGGGATCAAACGTTTCCAACTGGCTGGGCGCGCCCTCCATCCACAACACGATCAACGATTTGGCTTGCTGCCGTGGATTGCGTTCTGCGTCACGAGCAAGAGCAGTTCCCAGCGAAGTCAACCAGGAAATCCCACTCAAACCCGCGAGCTTCAACAACGTTCGACGTTGAACGTGATCCAAACTACCGCAACTATGATCATCCATCGCCCTACCCTTTTCTAAATCTGATATTCCATTTTCAAACATCAAACGTCATCGTTCACGAACACAGTCAAGAAAACACTAGTTAATGGTTCCAGCCAAATTCAGTGCTGTTCAACAAAGCCCAAAAAATATCTCGAATCCTTCTACCACGTTCATCGCCCTGCGATTCACCAAGTACATTCATGAAGTGAGCCAATTCTTTCTGCGTCGGACGCCGAGTCAAAACGCACAAATATACAGTCTCAATCGCCTTTTCAGAGTTTGGAGACAATCCGGCTACATGTACCGGCGAGTAAATGCCTTCGTCGATCCTGTCTTGAACCAAGTTCCCATTCAGCATCAGCAACCTTTGGGTAACCGTTTCACCTCGTTCTTCAAACTCATTCTCACCAGGGTCACCATAGCGAACGACAAACTCATTAACCTGACCAAACTTGGTCAATTGCATCACGATATGAGAATCCTTGTCGATCGGTTTCAACGACGAAGCTTGAATAATTGCACCCGCCATTTGATCAGGCCGCAGTCTCTCCAACGGAAACACGGCCAAATTTGCCGTATGACTGGATTGAACATCGAAGTCTGCTTTACTTTCCAGTTGAAAAACTTTCGTTTCAGCGATCACTCGAATCAACCGGTGCAAATCAAAGCCGTTGGCAACGAAGTCATCAACGAGAACTTCCATCGCGTCGGGAAACGGTCCGGCAAGTGGAATATCATCGACGGGATCGATCAAGCCTCCGCCAAACATGATCGCCCAAACTCGATTGACCACCGAGCGAGAGAAAGGTCGGTTCTCTGGATGCGTAACCCATTGAGCCAATCGATTGCGGCGGTTCAATGATTCGTCTAGCAACTCTGGATAAAACGGAACTTTCGGTTCAAGCACTGATTCTTCATCAGCCCCAAGCAACTTGTATTCGTACTTTGTATTCTCGTTGTCGCGATCACGAATTCCGATGACGGAATTTTCTGTACCGGCAAAAAATGCAGCCAATTGATGAAAGTCAGTTTGCTCTCCGCCTCGGACGTCTTCCGGATCGCCCAGGTCTATGTTTCCCAGAAAGTCATCATGGCATTGTAGACAGTCAATTCGCATTCCAAGAAACGCACGCGATGTCCGGCCTGCCAACAAAACAGGATCAGGTTTCGATTCATCGGCACTGTCGGGAACAATAGCGCGCGTATAAAAATTAACTGCCGGTGAGTCAGTCCACAAACCTTCTTTGGTCAACAGCTCATTGACCAATTCGTTGTAAGGACGATTTTGAGCTATTTGATCCGACAGCCACGAGACAAATCGCCGGCGACGGTAAACGATAAAGGCGCCTCCTTCGACGCCAACAAAAGCTCGCGAAAAACGCTCTGCCAGATAGTCACTAGTTCGCTCGTCTTCGAGTAAACGAGAAACCCAATAGTATATCCGTTCGCCCGGCGCCTGTTCTTCCAAAGCACGAAGCTCCTGAAGCGACGGAATCGTTCCGCTCAACCCCAACGATAGACGGCGAGCAACGATCAGTTCGTCGGCCCGGCGAGTCGGTTCAATCTTTCTCTTTTTCCAACGTTCCCCAAACGATGCATCAACTTCTTTTGCGACTGCCGATATGCTCTGCTGCAAAGACGAATTGGGTTGAAAACTTTCAGGTCGATCGATCGATGGACTTGCCATCAAAGAAGCATACAACGTGAACGCTCCACCGATCATCAAACCGATGAAAGTGATGTTCTTCAAAACGGGCGTCCAATTATTGTTCACGCTTGCTCCCTCGAGACCGTGCGCACGATTCACTTGACAAAACTCGATCAACCAAGCCGCACTGGCGTTTTCGATGTACAACTTTTTCGAGTCGAATCAGAAAAGTGAAACCTGTCTGCATTAATCTGGTAGTTCTGTATAAAATACCATGAAGGGTTTTGTTCGGTTTCAACCAAATAGGCTTGGATGAAATTTCGACAAATTACGAGATTGACGTTGAATGAACGCGGATACGCCAAACGGAACCGATTTTGTTGCAAAAGCAATAGAACCAATCGCAAAATCAGTGGCCACTGAATCTCCAGCGAACGCTGACCCGCAAATAACTAGAGGGTATTTCAAAACCTGTAGTGGACTTCGCCAGAAGTCCCAGCTCGCTTTCAAAACAAAGGGAATTCTGGCGAATCCCACTACGATGATCGCACGATTTTAGGTTTTGAAATGTCCTCTAGTGAATCGCAGGTGGTTGCAATTGAATCAATAGGTGATGCCAACGGTGAGCAAATCGTGATCGCTGAGATCGACGACGATGCCACCGAAATCACTGCAGTCGACGAAAACCAATCCGCTAAATCAAGCAGCTGGGTATTCCGTTCTGGAAAGTGGGCGACCAAAACATCCTCCAATGTGTTTGGCGTCTTAAGCCTCGTGTTCCTGCTGGCTGTCCTTGCGAATATTCCGCTGCTTCAATTTCTAAGTTTCGGCTACCTTCTTGAAGTCACTGGTCGAATCGCAAGAGGCGGAAAGTTTCGTGACTCCTTTATTGGCATTCGCAAAGCATCACACATTGGCGGTTTACTGCTGGGAACCTGGCTGTTGATCATGCCAATTCGATTGTTGTCGGCTTTCTGGCTGGAAGCTTACATCATCGATCCGGAAAGCATGCAAACATTTGGATTGCGAATTGCACAATGGGTTTTGATCGGGCTCACGGTGGCCCATATCGTCGCCGCATGGTTATGCGGTGGAAAAATTCGTTACTTTTTCTGGCCAATCATTGCTCCTGTCTCAATCATGCTGTGGCTTGTGCGACGATCGAAAATCACGCGGGAACTGTTGGCGATCACCGTTGGTTGGGTCTCACCGAAATTGGTTGCAGATATTTGTAACGCGCCTCCAATCAACGACTGGTTTTTGCCGGCGATTCTATGGCGAAAGATCACAGAGAAAAATTTGTACGCACGGTGTCGCGACGGTGTTTGGAATTTTTTGACAGGACTGAACTTACCCAAGTTTTTCTGGTTGGGACTCAAAGGATTTGTTGGCACGTTCTTGTGGCTGTTGTTTCCAACGTTACTGCTGATAGGCGGTACGATTCTTGAAGGTGGCGCGGCGGTGCTTTCCGGACTACTTGGCGTTCTCATTGCAATTCCGGTATTCGCTTTGCTGCCCTACTTACAATCGCACTTTTCGATTGATGGACGAATGAAAAGTTTTCTTGAGCCACGGAAAGTCTTTAAGAACTTTGCCAGTTCACCAGTGCCACACACGGTCGCCTTGTTCATGACGTTGCTGTTTGCGATTCCTTTATTCGTCTTAAAAATTGAAGAGATCCCGGCAGAACTTTTTTGGACGCTCAGCCTGGTGTTTATCGTATTCACTTGGCCGGCAAGAATGCTGACAGGATGGGCCTATCGGCGCGGAACACAAAAGGAGCCGGAAACGGTTGGCCGATGGTGGGTCCGCTATCCAATCCTGCTGCTCGCGATTCCAATTTCACTATCGTTTGTAATGATCCTGTTTGGCTCACGATACATCAGCTGGAACGGCGCACTAAGTTTGCTTGAAAACCATGTCTTCCTGTTACCAGCACCATTTTGGCTGTAGCAGCACAACTTAGAACAATCGCAGACCCGTTGGTACGCGAACGCTGTCTCTAGTTGAGTTCAGGAACCGCAGTAGAGTTAGACCAATAGCGACCTGGTTGATTCATACCTGGTGGATTCATTGGAGGCAGCCCCTGGATAGCAGGCGTTGGCACGGCATCATTTTGCATGCTCGAATCGAAAACTGCTTCGGTTGGCACTTGCATTTGTGTTGGCACTTGTATTTGCGCCGGCGCGATTTGAGCTTTGTCCAGTTCAACTCCTGGGTGATCACCGTTGAGCCAACGATTCACATGGACGCCGTTGGTTACAAGCAACGTTCCCATCGATCGCTGCAACGCGACTTCGGCGACTTTCAATTCAACCTCTGCCTGAACGTACACCAATTCTGACGCCGCAAGTCGCTCTTGTGAATCCAACAACTGGTCAAGGATCGTCGTCGGCGTTTGCCCATCCGCGATATCGCCTTCCACCAGAGCAAACGATTCCCATCGACGCTCAAACTGGTCGAGGTCCGTTCTCGCCGCCCGAATGGCTTCTTCAGCCGCGACCAACGTTTCAGTTGCCGAGTTAACTCGGTTCAGTGCAACCTGCGTGTCTGCGATCACCGATTGGATAATCTCATCAGTTTCATAACGAATCTTCTTTAGTTGAAGATTGCGCTGCGCGTGTCGGCTACGAGCGGCCCGATTTCGATAAGGAAGTTCAAACTGAATCCCAACGTTGTAGCCAGGCTTGACTTGTCCGAATTGATCTTGGACCGAATTGAACAAGTCCGAATCACCGCGAAGTGCACTTACATAGGTCCCCAACAACAACGATAACTCCGGCAGCAGCTCATTGGCGCTAACGTCGCGCTGAATCGTAGCGATCCTTGCACGACGCATGACTTGCTTGATCTCTGGTCGATGTTCGAGAGCCGTGTAAACCACTTTTTCCAGTGGGATGTCGAAAGCCTGAGTGTGAGGAAGTTCCAAAGGCAGCAACTCGATATTCCGATTAGCGACCCAGTTTTTATCAGCCACCAACCGTCGCAACTCCGTCTCTGTGTTTTTTACATCACGGCGCGAGTTCGCCAACTCTGTTTTCCGAGTTTGCACCGAAGAACGGGCTCGTGCAATCTGGCTTGGCAGCGAATCGAGACCACTACGCCCTTCGAGTCGGTCCAAAATCTTCGCACCACGCCGTACGTTTTCTTCTTTTTGCAAATACAAACTACGATTGAGATAGAGTTGCCAATAGACTGACACGACGCTCAACAACTCATCTTGAAGATCGCTTTGGAATGTTTCCCAAGCAACTCCGCCGGCCGATTGAGCAATCAAAATCTGAGATTGGTTGTAGTAGCGTCCCCGGCCGCGAAGCAATGGTTGCGTCACGTTCAACGCCAAAGTCGCTGTGCCTTGATCTTGAGGAGAGAAAAAGTTCGAGTTGCTATTTTGAAACCCGAGGCGTTGATTCAACTCATAAGACGCACCGTTTCGATTCTTCTTTCTCAAACCCAAATCGGCTGACCAAATATTATCTTTCAAAAACGGTTCGCCATTTCCAGTTGTCAATGAGTTTCCGACTGGATCGACGCGATCTTCGAATTGGCTTCGCACATAGTGAACAGCGTCGAACTCGGAGTCTGCTTCAACAACTTGCAATTCACGAATCAACGGATCTTGGCTCAAACCTTGAATTCGCGGTGAGTTTTTGAGCGCTTGGTAGACCAAGGAATTCGTATCAACCGTCTGGTTTCCGCTTGAACCGTCCAAAGGTTGTGTAACTCGAGACTTCCACCAGGTAAGCCCTCGGTCGAACGTGTTGCCAGCAAAGCCATTCGATTCCTCGAGCTCGGCAAACTCATTGGAACCTTCCCCTAAACCCTCTAAACCCGTGGGGCCAAACGGCTCTCCAGCGTGTGATGCAAAGTCAGTCGAACCCAATCCAATCGAGGAATACGGATTCGATGTTTCCGACGGCGGGTTTTCAAAACTGCCTTCAACAGCGTTTGGTTCGGATTCCGCTACGTCCTGCAAAACTGAATTGTCTTCGACATCATCCTGCAGATCTTGGTTTGGTTCGAAACTTTGGGATGGCTCGTTCTCGACAACCCCGAAATCTTCAGGCAAAGATTCGTTGGTTGGTTGTGAAGCCGAATCCGCAAGTGTCATTTCTTGTGTTGGCGCTTCGTAAGAGCCCGGGAGAATGACTGGGGGTTCGGCGACTGGGGTTTCGGCCGTTTCAAAGCTTTCGTTGGACGAATCCGCTTCGACAGCTTCAGTCATCATGTCAAACTGCTCAACGTATTCATCTGGCACGACTTCCCCGATAACCAGATCCCGATTGACATCATGGTCTTGCGAAAGTGGATCAAAATTTGAAGCTGGACGCGGAGCAGGGGTGGCTATCGGGTTTAGATTCACAGGCGGAATAGGCGTAGATGCCACCGGAGGTTCGAGGATAGGCAAACTTGCAAGTCGAATCTCGGGCAATTTCTTTTCGTTTGCCTGAGTTTGGACTTGAGGGCTGATTGCGGTAACAGGAGGGACCGAAGGGGAAACTTCCAATTTAGTCGGGAGCGCGGCCAAAGAACCTGATCCGTCTATCGGCGGTAAGTTGTTGATCGCGATTGTTGTGGGAGTCGTTTGGACCGGGCCAGTTGTCGGTTGTGGTTGCCCGTCAAACTGTTTGTAAGCTTGATTGAACTGTTTTTCAAAATCAGACAAGGCATTGCTAGTATTTATTGCGCTTGCCTGTGAGCCTGCGACCGTTGGTGGCGTAAAACCAGAGTTGATCAACGACCTGACTTGGCCCGGTCGTACTGGAATTTGCGCGCCTGGGTCATGCGATTGGGGTTGGGCACCCTGACCGATGGTTCCTGAAACTGCAGGCAGCGGTCTAATGTTGAGTGTTTCGTTTGATTGAATTGGTGCTTGCACCGCCATCGAGATCGCGGTTGTTAAACCCACGCCCAAAAAAGCGACCAACAAAACTTTTTGCGGTTTGGTGCGCACTAAAAACCCATCCTTATAACTGGAACACATTGTCCTTGTCATATTCGCCATATGATCCGGTTAACGCTCAGTCTGATGTTATCTAGTTCGAAGGAATCGACTAGCAACGTCGTTGCGATGGTCATAACACGCAATGTTTAACACTGACTGATAGCAAGCAATCGCTTGGCACGTGAATCTGGATTAGGCTCGATTGTTGGCTGATCCGTCATAACCGGCCAACTCTACGTCGCCGGCAACCTCCAAACCTAATGTTTACTGAATCGGAAGTTCTTACCTGAAAATCACGGCTTCCCCAGTTTCTGTGACCTACCCTTCCGCTGTGGCGGGCTACTGCTGCGCTACTGTCGTACAAAGGATGTACGACTCTCCACTGAGACCTTCTCCCTATAGGCCTCTCAATCTTTCGGTCACGGAATGGCATGAAGAATCCTTTCGAATTCGTAAAAACGAGCTGGCAAACGGTAGCCGGGCTGTACCTTAACGTCAGCAACGTAAACAACGCTGATCTTAACCTTCAAACCCTTGAAGATCGGGTTCTCTACGACGCTTCTCCGCTGGGCGCTTTTGTACAGGACTTTCAGGACGCGCAAGATGTTGCGCACTCCGCCGAATTGACGTTTGGTGAACTTGAAGAATTGATGCTGACGTACGAAGTCCCGTCGGCCACCAGCGACCTCAGCGCCAACGACGCCGACAATGCTGGAAATCGCCAAGAAGATGTTCACCTCATCGTGATCGACTCGAGGCTGGAAGACTACGATCAATTACTGACTGATCTGGAACATTTGGGGGATGGCTTTGAAGTCATCCAACTCGATGCGGATACTGACGGCATTGAAAAGATCACACAGTACCTCAATAGCGGAAGACAATTTGGCTCGTTGCACATCGTAGGCCATGGTGCCGAAGCCAATGTTCAACTTGGATCAACACAGCTCAATGCAGGCAACATTGACGACTATGAAGTCCAATTGTCGACATGGCAAAGTGGTCTGACCTCCAGCGCAGACATTCTGCTTTATGGTTGCAATGTCGCGGGTGGAGAAGATGGAATCGATTTTGTTGATCGATTCAATGAGATTGTCGGAGCCGATGTAGCGGCCAGCGATGACCTGACTGGTTACGCTTTGCTTGGTGGCGATTGGGAATTTGAGTACACAACAGGATTGATAGAATCTGAAGTTGTCTTCTCTGTTGATGCTCGTGAAAACTGGCACAACACGCTGCAGATGGTCACCGTGACGACGTTGGATGATGTTGTCGATGGTGACACCTCCAGCCTCAACAATTTGACCACCAACATGGGGTCGGATGGTGCGATTTCACTTCGCGAAGCAATTTTGGCCGCGAACAGCACCACGTTCGCCGATACGATCGTCTTGGGTTCTGGCGTGCATTCGCTTTCGATCTCGGGCAGTGGAGATGCTTCTGTAGGTGATCTGAATATCAATACAGATATTGAGTTTGTCGGAGCCGCCGATGGCAGCACAGTGATTGATGCATCGGCGATAAGCGATCGTATATTCCATGTTCAAAGTAACAATACGATAATCAGAAACCTGACGATTCAGGGCGGCAGCACGCTGGGAATGGGCGGAGGCATACTCGTTGCAGGCGGCGCAGCGACCACAGAGTTGCACAATGTCGTCATTACCGGCAACACGGCTGACCTTGGTGGTGGCGTTCGAAGCGCAGGCCAACTGACGGTTACCAATTCAACATTCTCAGGCAACATCGCAACCGATTCAGGCGGTGGCGTCCACTTGGCAGACAACAGCGGCAGCTTCGAGAATGTTACCTTCAGCAACAACTCAGCTGCCACCGACGGCGGAGCCATTCTCGTTTCCAATGGAACTCACGACTTTACCAACGTGACCGTGTCCGGAAACTCAGCAACGAACGAGGGAGGTGCGATCAAGCTTAATTTTGGCAACGTGACGCTTGAACAAACCACCGTCACAGACAACTCGGCTAATTCTGGTGGTGGCATCTCGCGTACCGACGGCAACATGAACGTGAACTCATCGATCGTTGCCGGTAATAGTTCAACAAGCAACACTGAGATTAGTGGATCGATCAATTCTGGTGGTAACAACATTATTGGTGACCATGCAGGTGATTCGGCTGGCGGAAGCGGCTATGCCGGAACCGACATGCTTGATGAAGCAGGATTGGACCTGGGCGCACTTGCTGACAACGGCGGCCTGGTACAAACACACGAACTGTTGGCAGGAAGTCCGGGCGTCGACGCAGCTGGATCCGCAGGTGCCGGCGAGACCGACGGTCGCGGATACTATGTCAATGATCCTCTGCGCGATATCGGCGCTTTCGAACGCGGTGCTACGCCGTCGCTTGAGCAAAACTTGGTCGCCCACTTTCAATTCGAAGAAGGAAGTGGATTAACAGCGGTCGATTCGTCTTCGACCGGCAACGATGGAACTTTCAACAGCAATCCAACTTGGACCAACGACAGCGCAATTGGCAGCCAAGCAATTGACTTTTCCGTTGACGCCGGCCCGACCAACATCTTCGTGGATGTTCCGAACAATCCAGCTTACAACTTTGGTACCAACGATTTTTCGGTTTCGTTTTGGTACAACATGACAACGCCGTCGGAAACGGTTCACTTGGTCGGAAACTCAACTGGTTCAACAGGTGACCCAGGATTTCGAGTGGCGGCCTCACCTAGCGGCAACATGATGTTCCAGCGAAGTAACGGAGCTTTTGCAGGAAATGTTGAAATCCCAGTTCCGTTTGACGGGCAGTGGCACCAATTCACAGTTTCGGTCGAAGGCGGTGAAGCCCGTTTGTTTTCGGATGGCGTCGAGGGATCACCCTGGTTTGGTGGTGGCATTGCGACCGATGTCAACACAACTTCTCCGTTGACCATCGGCGCGTTCGACGGCGTGGATGATGACTTTGAAGGCAAACTCGACGATGTGAGAATTTATTCGCGAACGCTAAGCGCGACAGAAGCCAGTCAACTGGCGAGCGGGGCCCAGGCGGCACCAGACATCACCAGTGACCTCGAGCATCACTATCAGTTTGACAATGACACGGGAACGACGCTGGTCGACTCTTCGGCAAACAACCGGGATGGAAGCTGGACCAACCAACTTCCAAATGATCCGCAGGGAGCCGAGGGCGTTGCGGCTGAGTTTGCCGAAGCCAGCGCCGGCGATCCTGAAGCTTATGCGGCCGTCTCCAGCGCGAATACCTTCGACTTCGGCACCGGCGATTTTACGATTTCAACCTGGTACAAAACGGATGGCGTACCCGCCGCAACGGGTTACCTTTTTGATCATGAAAGCCAGACGCCGAGTGGTGATTATGCTGGCGTTGCGCTCATAGCAAGCCCAACGGGACAGTTGACGGCGACCTTCGAGGATGACGGAGGAACTTTCAGAAGTCTTACAACTGGGCTCAATACAACCGATACATGGACCCACGTTTCGATCATTCGTTCAGGTGACGATTTTAGCTTGGTTGTTGATGGAACGGTTGTTGATTCGTCGACGACGTCGGCAATAGGTAGCCTCAGTCACCCATCGAGCTTGTACGTTGGGCGATCAGGCGAGTCCCCTTCATCAGGCTTCGAAGGCCAGCTTGATGACATGCGGATCTACTCGCGTGCTTTGGACAGCCAGGATATTCAGGCACTCGTTGATTTATCTTCAGCTAGTCAGGCTCCTACCGACTTGATCGTCACTTCAGGGAACGAAGCGGGCATTGAGTTGAATATCAACGGCGGCAACGATATCTATCTCGTTGCAGATAATGGAGGAGCAGTTCTCGGCGGACAATCGAGCTTGACCTATGAAGTCCAATTCTCATCGAACAATATGGGCGCAATTCTTCCGTTACTTTCATATGCGACTACCGCGGACGACAACGAAGTCCAATTCTCAATTGACGCCGGCGGGCAACTGAGCATCACGATCGCCGGATCGACTGTCTTTTCAAATGCGATCAACTATCAAACGTTGCTCAATGGCGACCCGCAAAGCTTGGCCTTCACTTGGGACAACGCCAACGGCAACTGGGAAGTCTTCAGCAATGGAACGCTTGTCGATAGCAAAACACTGGACGGTGGAACGCAGTCATTGGCTCTGGCGCAGACGATCGACACCGGCGGCACAATCGTCTTTGGCCAGGAGCAAGATTGGGTTGAAGGCGGATTCTCAACGGCAGACCAATTCCAGGGAACGTTTTACAACGCGCGATTTTTCTCTGACGTGCGGAGCGAAGCTGAGTTGGCGGCCAGCTACGACAGGGAAGTGCCATTCAACGAAACCGACCTGGTTGCCCAATGGGAGTTTGATAATGTATCCTCAGACGGGATCGTTACGGAGTCGGTATCAGGTAACAACCTGACCTTGGAACGCATTTCCGGATTCTCTTATGACAATGCCGAATTGAGCATGGAAATCAGAGAAGACGCGACTTCTGGTACCGTCGTTGGTGAAGTGATGGGAGTCGACCCTCAACGGGAGGCCCTCATCCAGTCAATTTTGACAGCCAACCCGGACCTGATCTATGTTCCCGAATCCAATGTTTTTGTTGAGTTCAATTCGACCCCCGTGAATTGGGCAACGGCTCAAGCCAACGCAACTTCGCCAGCAAATGCGATTAATGGAGTCACCGGGTTCTTGGCAACGATTACATCCGCGAGTGAAAACGAACAGGTCCGCGCCGCCGCCCAGGCTGCCGGACTAAATGGAGTCTGGCTAGGTGCATCCGATTCAAACACCGAGGGCGAATGGCAGTGGTACCACGATGGTACTGCAGGAGAGCAATTTGCCGATGGCGCTGGGAACAGCGTTGGCGGTTTGTATACGAACTTCGGAGCATTGGAGCCAAGCGGCGGCGCCTCGGAGAACCATTTGGAAATGGATGTCAATGCCAACCAGTGGAACGATCTCGACGGGTCGGCACTACGAGGTTACATCGTTGAATACAACGTTGATGATGTGCTTGATGGAGTCGGAGGGCCCAGTGACCAACCGTTGACCTATTCCATTGTTGGTGGCAACGCCAGTGCTTTCGCGATTGACGCGGACTCTGGTGAGATCACGGTCACAGACAGTGCATTTCTTGACCATGCGAATCAACCAGTCGAGACGTTGACCATTCGCGTCACCGACGTTGATGGAAACTTCTACGACAAAGACTTTGATGTCAACATTCTGGACCTGGACGAAGCGCCGTTCGAAACGATCAACAACACTATTGATATAACCCCCAATGGCCAGACCCCGATCACATCGGCAGACTTACAATTTTCAGACGATAACGCCTTACCTGCTGAAATTACATTTAACGTGACGCTGGTTGCCTCAGGCAGCCACGTTGAATTGAGCACCAATCCAGGCGTTGTGGTAACCAGCTTTACACAACAAGACATTGACAACGGCGAGGTCATTTACGTTCACAACGGCGTCGGCACCGCGGATCAAGTCGTGTTTGATGTAGAAGATGAAGACGGGAATGCTCTCGCCAACCAAGTTCTGCTTTTAAGTGTCTTTGAAGACAATGACTCGCCGACTTTCTCGACAACGCTTGACGGAGTCGCTGCGTACACCGAAGGCGGATCCAATGCTGTGCCTCTTGACATCGACGCCGAGATTTTTGACGAGGAACTGTCATCAGCCGGAGGAGGTGCGGGTGACTTTGGCGGCACTGTCTTGACTTTCGAACGTGTTGGCGGCGGGAATGCGGATGACAACCTCACTCGTGTGCCCGGGAGCAACTTAATGTTCGTTTCTGGCAATTTCATTGAGTTGTCCGGTGTGCAAAAAGGAAGTTACACGTGGGGCGGTGGAACCTTGGTTCTGACCTTCGACGCTGGCACAACTAATGCTGACGTCAACGAAATCATGCAGTCGATTGGCTATCGGAACTTCACGGACAACCCACCGGCAAGCGTAGACATTCAGTGGACGTTCAGTGACGGAAATACAGGTTCGCAAGGAA
The DNA here is from genome assembly GCA_964584615.1 of uncultured Pirellulaceae bacterium. Lineage (GTDB taxonomy): Bacteria > Planctomycetota > Planctomycetia > Pirellulales > Pirellulaceae > Mariniblastus. Next base: position 77,135 of record CAZPBE010000002.1, read on the forward strand.
CCGGCGGGGCGCTAGAAATCACTGGAACAACAACTGTCAACATTACCGCTGTTGATGATGTTGCGACTATTGATCTCGATGCAAATGACAGCAGCGGATCGACGGGGGACGATTTCAATACAACGTTCACTGTCGGTGGATCGGCCGTGCCTGTAGCGGACGTGGATGCGATGATCATTGATCCGGATGCGTTTACGCATTCCACGATGACGATTTCGATTGTCGGTTTTAACTCAAGTGAAGACGTTCTTTCGGCAGACACATCTGGAACATCGCTCGCTTTCAGTTTTAATACATTCAACGGGGTCGCTTCCATTTCCGGTTCAGGCACACAAGCCGAATTCGAACAGGTGCTGCAAACAGTTAGCTACGAAAACGCGTCAAGCACTCCTGACATGACGGACAAGAAGATCCGATTTCACTTCGGTGGCGATGTTGCTGAATCAACGGTCGTGATAGGACTCGCCGCTCCAACGGACCTATCCAGCGGAATCGAGTTAAACACCGACGGTGGAAACGACGCACACTTTTCGGCAATTTCCGCCGAGCCGATTTTTGCCGATGCAACTGAACGGACAGTCGAAATCCGCCTGCAACTTGACGCCTCCGCGGGATCAAATCCCCACTTGCTGACCTATTGGACCTCGACCGAGCTTGAGGAATTTGAAATCGCACTCAGTCCCAATGACGAAATTACCGTAACTATTGGCGGCGCAACATACACAGGCAATGCCCACCCGGAACTACGTGATGGTGGCATTCACCAGGTCGCAGTCTCGTGGGACAACGCTGCAGGCGAAGTGAACGTTTACGTTGATGGAGCGCTTTCCAGTAGTGGTACCGTGGGACAAGGTTACACGCTTGGTTCAAGTGGTGCGCTGGACATCGGACAGGGCCGTTCGCCAGGCGGGTATATTCCGGATGAAGCCTTTGCAGGTGCTTTCTACGATGTGCGAGTTTGGGCCGATGTCCGCTCTGCGGGTGACATTGCAGAAAACTACCAACTGAAACTTGATCCGACCAATCTTCCTCCTGAGTTGGTCGCCAACTTTCAGTTTGACGGGTTCGTGGGGAACATCGTCGAAGATGAAGTTTTGTCTTACAACGGATTGACCATTCAACATGCTTCTGGGGCTGGCCTTGTTGCCAGCACGGCTGTTGAAGACTTGCACGTCGATGAGAATTCGGCCAATGGAACAAGTGTCGGATTCGTTGTGCCGACTGATAACAACCCGGAATCCGGCGACTATTCGTTCTCGTTGACGGGTGCCAACGGTCGCTTTGCGATCGACAGCAATACAGGCGAAATTACGGTTGCTGATGGCTCGCAGCTCGACTACGAAGTCAATCCGTCGCACGATGTGACCGTAGAAGTCACCGATGCGGCAGGCAACACTTACGATGAAGTCATGACAATTCAAGTCGGCAACGAACTCGAGTTGGACGTCACGCAAGTCGTACCCGGTCCGCAGACGATCGCCGAAGAAACAATATTGACCTTCGTCGCTGGAACCGCGACCGAAGTCAGCGTCGGTGATTCGTCGAGCGCAATCGACTCGCAAATGCGAGTCAGTTTGTCGGTCAATGATGGTGTGTTGAACCTGTTTCAAACTACGAACCTCGTCATAGTCGAGGGTGCCGACGGCAGTGGCTCAATCGTGATTGATGGCACCGAGGCCGACATTAACGCGGCGCTCGATGGGATGACGTTCGAGCCCGATACCAATTTCGACGGCATTGCTACGTTGGATATGACGACGGAGCTGTCCGCCAGTTCGTTAGGTCATTACACTTTCGAGGGCTTAAACGCGAGTAATCAAGCGCCGGGAACGGGGAATGACGGAGTGCTTGTTGGCGGTGCGACAATCGACAGCACCAGTCTTGTTCGAGGCGATGTGCTGGCTGTCAATGGTGCCGGAGAGATGCTCGAGATTCCAGGACTCTTTGGCGAACCCGCCGAAGTGACTCTGGCTGGTTGGGTGAACTTGAACTCGACTGGCACATGGGGCTCTGAGGTGATTTCGCTGGGTAACAGCGTTCAGTTGCGAGTTGACGGAAGCGGAAACGGTTCCGAAGGAGTCGCGCTGGCGTTTTGGAACGGAACTAACTGGCTATCAGTCAACTCAGACGTCTTCATTGAAGGTACGGGGTGGCACCACGTCGCTGCTTCTTTTGACGATGTGAACAATGTTCAGACCGTTTATCTGAACGGCGAAGTCATCGCCACTGAAGCTTATACCGACTCGATTGTTTACGGACTGGGTGCCAACACCACGATCGGAGCTCATGGCGATGGCGACGGCGGGTGGGATTTCAATGGTCAGATTGACGAGGCTCGTGTTTACGACCGCGTTCTTTCAGCAGATGAAGTCATGGCGATTGCCAACGATCTCCCTGACGTTCAATCCACCAGCGACAACGTCACGATTACGGTTACCGGGATCAACGATGCTCCCGCGTTCGCGAATCTTGACGACAACCCAACGTTCGTTGAAGACGGCCAATCCGTGGTTATTGATTCCGATGTTACGATCTTCGACGCAGAACTTTCTGGCGCCGATAGCTTTGACGGCTCGAGCGTTTACCTAGGGAGAAATGGCGGAGCCAATGGCGATGACAATTTCGAACCATTGTCCGCAAGTTTACTTGGTCCACTGACCGAAGGTGGCGCTCTTGTTTACAACAGCACGGTAGTTGGAACTGTCAATCAGAATAGCGGTGGTGAACTTGTCCTGCTTTTCAATTCGTCAGCGACAAATTCAATTGTCAACTCAGTGATGCAATCGGTCGCTTACTCAAATTCCAGCGATAACCCACCGACGAGCGTCAATTTGCATTGGACGTTTGCTGACAACAATAACAGTGGCGGTCAAGGCACCGGCGGCGCGCTCTGGGATTCTGGCAGCATGATCGTCGATATTACGGCGACAAATGATGCTCCTGAAGTTCATTGGGGTAGTGGTATTACGCTTGGGTCAGTCGCTGAAGGTGATACAAATCCGGCAGGCACAACGGTTGCCGATTTATTGGCCAGCGGGACCGCCGATCCAATCACCGATGCAGACAACGGTGCCGTCGAAGGCATCGCGATTGTTGCGGCAGACAATTCAAATGGCAACTGGCAATACTCGCTCAACGGCGCCAGCGGCCCGTGGAATGGCTTCCCAGCAACAGCCGTAAACAATGCAATGGTGCTTGATCCAACAGCCATGATCCGATTCGTTCCAGACCCGGGTTACTCAGGAAACAATGAAGCAATCGCTTTCTTCGCGTGGGATCAAACCGATGGAAGAAGCTCTGGCGATACTGGCGTGAACATCACTGCTGAACTTGGTCCAGCGTCCGCGTTCAGTTCCCTCGCAGTAACGGCAACCATTGATGTTGTCCCAGACGCCAACGATGCGCCGGTTCTTGACGGAACGACCAATCCTCACTTTGCGACGATCACAGAAGACGACATTGGCAACGCAGGTGAGACTGTTTCCAGTTTGTTGGCGACGCTAGGCGATCCCATTACCGATGTAGACGCGGGCGCCGTCGAAGGCATCGCAATTATCGTCAACAACGAAAACAATGGAACGTGGCAATACTCTACCGACGGCGGTGCCAACTGGACGGACGTTGGCGTTGTCAGTAATTCTTCCGCGTTGTTGTTGCAGGATACGGACATGCTACGCATGGACCCTGATGGCAACCGAGGAGCCAGTTCAAATCTTGGATTCCGCGCGTGGGATCAAACAAGCGGCACGGCGGGCACCAAAGTCGATGTAACGACAACGGGAGGAAATTCAGCGTTTAGCAACACCACTTTGTCAGCACAAATCGAGGTGACCGATGTGAATGACGCGCCGGTGTTGGACAACACAGGCTCGACGACGATGACAACCATCACCGAGGACGATGCCGCCAACAATGGCAACTCGGTTTTGAACCTGGTCCTCAGTTCTGGTTTGGATCTGATTACAGATGTCGACATTGATCCCGAAGGATTTGCCATTGTCGGCCAAGGCCCTGCGGCAGGCACGTGGGAATACTCCACCGACAGCGGAAGCAGTTGGACCAATTTAGGTTTGGTCGGGGATTCCAACGCATTGTTACTTGGATCAACAGACAGAATTCGATTCATTCCTGACGGTGAGAACGGAGCCGCGCCTTGGCTGGATGTTCGCGCTTGGGATTTGAGTAGCGGCGTGGCAGGTGACAAAGTCGATGCCACAACAACCGGAGGCACGACAGCGTTCAGTGACAATGTCGAGAGAGTCAATCAAACGGTCACGGCCATTAACGACGCGCCTGAAATTACGGGAGCGTCAACTGCCCCACCGTTCATCAATGAGATTCACTATGACAACTCGGGAATAGATACCGGAGAAGCAATCGAGATTGCGGCTCCGGCAGGAACCGACCTGACTGGTTGGTCGCTGGTTCGATACAACGGCGTTAATGGAGAGGTCTACGGGACTGATCCACTATCGGGAGTTGTGGCTGATCAAGGCGCAGGCATGGGGACGTTCGTCATCAACTACATGCCCGATGGGTTGCAAAACGGAACTAGTGATGGCGTTGCTTTGGTTGATAACCTTGGCAACATCGTACAGTTTCTAAGTTGGGAAGGCACCTTAACCGCAGTCGACGGACCAGCCGCTGGAATGACTTCGACCGACATCGGCGTTCAGCAATCGGGCACTGGTGCAGCTGGCAACTCCATTCAGTTGACTGACGCTGGATGGGTGACTGATATTGCAAACACCTTTGGGAATGAAAACACCGGTCAAGATTTTGCCGGATTCGCGGGTTCACTTCCTGCGCAAACGATTGACGAAGACAACCCGCTCATTTTCGCAAACGCACTTGGCAACGCCATTACTGTTGGCGACGTTGATGCGGGGGCAAGCGAGTTGGCGGTAACACTGCAAGTTAGCAACGGCACCCTCGCGCTCGGTTCGATCGCAAACGTTGGCAACCTCACTGGTAACGTCAGTTCGACTGTGAGTTTTACTGGGACAGTGGCCGAAATCAATGAAGCGCTCGATGGGATGATTTACAACAGCAGCCTGAATTTCAATGGCTCGGACCAGTTAACCGTCACCGTGAACGATCAAGGCAACACTGGTAGCGGTGGCGCGATGAACGCGGCAGCGGTAGTCGACATCACCGTCAATCCTGTCAACGATGCTCCCGATGGAACCGACAACACGATTGCATTGGATGAAGATGGCGTCCAAACGTTCGCTGCCGGTACATTTGGATTAACCGACATTGATGGAGACGGGTTTGAGTCGGTAATCATTTCATCGGTCCCAACCAATGGCGACCTGAAGTTGAGCGGCGTTAACGTAATCGCGGGCCAAGAGCTTACTCTCGCCGACATGCCGAACCTGCTGTACGTTCCCAACCCCAATTTTGCCGGTGGCGACAGTTTTACTTTTCAGGTTCGCGACGATGGTGGAATCGCCAACGGCGGAATCGACACTGACGCCACTCCCAACACGATCAATGTTCAGGTCAGTCCCGTCAACGACTCACCGATGATCGCCAACCTGGACGGCGATGTAGTTAACTACGATGCAGGCGATCCGTTTACACTGGTCGATATATCAAGTGACGCTTTGGTCACAGACGTTGAAGGAAATTTCGATGGCGGTACGCTTTCGGTTTCCATATCTGCGGGGCAGGTTCTTGGCGAGGACATCTGGGGAATTCGAAATGAAGGCAACGCGGCCGGCCAAATTGGAGTAAGCGGGACAACACTGACTTATGGAACCACGGTCATCGGTTCGATTTCCAATGGCTCGACTTTGGTCGTCACCTTCAATGCTGATGCGGACGCGGCTGCGGTTTCTGCGACGATTCAGAATGTGATTTACTTGAACACGGACGGAGTCGACCCAACGGCTGGCAACCGAGTCATGGATTTCGTTTTGCTGGACGGTGACGGCGCGTCGAGCGGGCTTTCGCAAGTCACGATCAATGTGGGTGGCAACGACGCACCAGAAACAAACGGCGGTACATCGACACTTGCTGAAGACACGGCATCTCAATCGTTTGTGATCTCGGGAACAGACGCCAACGGGACGGTGGAATCTTTCCGCGTGATCTCACTGCCAACCGACGGAAACCTTTACCTTGATGCGGCACACACCCAAGAAGTGATGGCGAATACGGTCTATCCTGCGACCGCCGGACAGGTTGTTTTGTTCTACGAAGCTGATTCGGATTTCAACGGCACCGATACGTTTGAATTCGCTGCAATTGATAATTTGGGGCTAGAAGATTCAACGTCGGCAACTCATACATTTACGGTGACACCGGTTAATGACACACCGACAGCAACAGCGCCTGCGACGCTGGATTCGACGGAACAAATCTCACTGTTTCTTGATGGGACCGGATTCACCCTTGGGGATATTGATGCCGGGGCTTCCGATATTCAAGTCGTCTTCACTGCGACAGAGGGCGGTGTTGTCACATCTATCGGTGACTCAGGTGTTGTTGTCAGCAATGTTGGCGGAGTCACCACGATCACCGGAACGGTTGCGGAGATCTCCAATCTCCTTGCTGGATCGACGACTGGATTCGTTGCCTACCAAAACCTTTCGCACAATCCTTCGCCAACCGCAACGATTACGATGACGGTCAATGACCTTGGTAATTCTGGATCCGACCCTGGCTTGACGGGTGACGGATCTTCCGAGATCGCCCAAACGACGACGATGGTCAACATCACGGCCGTCAACGATGCGCCAGATCTGACGATCAATGGCACCACGGTTTTTGAGAACTCGTCGAACAACACGTTGACCAACGCAATGATTTCCGGCGTGGATGTTGATGATGCGCCAGCCGGCTTAACGTTCACGATCGCGTCCAATGTGACCGAAGGCACACTGACTCGAATCACTGGAGGCATCCCAACCATCCTCTCTGTTGGCGACACGTTCACGCAAATTGACATCGAAAATGGGCTCATCAGCTACAACCATTCCGGCAGCGAAGCAGCAACGGATCGTTTCGATGTGAGACTGGCCGATGGAGGCGAAGATGGAGCCGCCACGCGAAATGGAACTTTTGTTTTCAATATCAACCAAGTGAATGACGACCCAACAACCACGCCGGTCGTGCTTAGTTCAATTGCCGAAGACAGTGGCGTCCGAGTCATTACCGAAGCCGAGTTGCTTGCGAACGCAAATGATGTTGATCCCGGCGCATCGCTGAAAGCTGAAAACCTGGTGGTTGCTACCGGAAACGGCACGTTGAACGACAACGGCGACGGAACCTGGAACTACACGCCTGCCGCCAACGATGATTCGAACGTAAGCTTCAACTACACAGTCACTGACGGGATTGCCAATGTAGCCGCAGTGGCAACGCTTGACATTACACCTGTCAATGATGCACCGGTTGTAGACTTGGATGACGATGACAGCGTTGGGGTTGGGGTCGACTTTAACGCAGTCTTTACCGAAGGCGATGTATCGGTTTTGATTGCTGATGCTGATGCCGTGTTGTCAGACATTGACAACACGCATCTTGAAGGCCTCGTCGTAACACTCGCGGGGACGGACACGAACCCGATTCACGAAAGAATTTCGGCGGACTACATGAGTCCCGGCGTGAATGGCGGTTGGAACTCAACAACCAAGACTTTCGAGTTTACTGGTACAGCCACGGTCGAAGAGTATGAGCGGATGCTACAAAGCATCAGTTATCTGAACTTCAACGAAGATCCAGGATCACAAAATCGAATACTGACAATCTCAGTCAACGATGGAGACAACGACAGCATCGTTGCAACGTCGACGATCTCGGTCGTTCCGATCAATGACAATCCAATTTTGGATCTCGATGAAGACGACAACACGACGACAGGCGTAGACTTTATAACCGCCTTTATGACCGGCGATTCACCCGTGGCCATTGCGGATGTCGATGCCAACCTCGACGACTATGAAGGCAACATCAGCCGTCTGGTCATCCGCATTGCGAACCCACTTGACGGGACAGCGGAATCGTTGACGGCAGACCTCTCTGGCTATCCAGATTTTTCTCAAAACTACGATAGCTTGACTGGCGAACTTGAGATCACAAGCACTGGAACATCGGTCGCCGATTATGAGTCAATTTTAAAATCGGTTGTCTACAACAATTCGTCGACAACGCTCGACGCAGCAAATCGCGAGATCGACGTCACGGTTTACGACGACATGCTGGCAACTGCGGCTGCCAAGACGATCATCAACATGTCAGGCGACGCGGATGCGCCAACAATGGTCAACAACTTGGGCTCCAGTCTCGTCGAAGGCCAAACAGACTTTATCGAGTCGACTGAGTTGAGCTTTACAGATGCGATCCAACCTGATCCATCCATTACTTACAACGTTACGACGGGACCCGCCAACGGATTCCTGGCTTTGACAAGCAGTCCGGCGACGCCAATCGCTTCGTTCACACAAGCTCAAATCGATAACGGAGAAGTCACCTACGTCCACAACGACTCAGAAACTGTCTCAGATAGCTTTGAATTTTCTGTGCGTGACAATGTTGGCAATACGTTGACAGGACAGATTTTCAATCTCACCATTACTGCAGAAAATGACGCCCCGATCAACTCAGTCCCTGGACTATTGGCAACCGCTGAAGACACGCCACTGGTCTTCAACACAGCCAACGGCAATTTGATTTCGATCAGCGATATTGATGACAATGGAGGCGAGTTACAAGTTACGCTCACGGCCAACAATGGAACGATCTCATTGAATGGCGACAATGGGCTTACGTTTGGAACCGGTAGCGGATTGCTTGATGCAAACATGTCGTTCACAGGTACCGTGACTGATATCAATGCCGCATTGGACGGAGCCGTCTTTATTCCCAACGAAGATTACGTTGGAAGCGCATCGGTTGCCATACTCACCAACGATCAAGGAAACACCGGGATTGGTGGCAGCCTGTCAGACTCTGACTTGATCAATATATCTATCGCAGGAAGTAACGACGCGCCGATCCTTGATCTTGATGGCGACGACAGTATTGCACCGGGCACTTCATTCTCGGCAACGATTACAGAAGGTTTGACGCCAGTTGCGATTGCCGACAGCGACGCAACCTTGACCGACGTGGACGATGCGACGTTGGCAGGTGGAGTCAGTGTTACGATTGCCAATCGAATTGACGGAATCAACGAGGTCTTGTCAGCCAACACTTCTGGCACACCAATGACAGCAACTTACAATCCGGCAACTGGCACCCTGTTGATTGACGGCCCAGGAACAATCGCGCAGTTTGAACAAGTTCTTCAAACCGTAACGTATGAAAATCTTTCCGAATCGCCAAGCACGACAGATCGCGTGATCAATTTCGTTGCTGACGATGGAACAGACACAAGTTTGATCGCGACAACCACGGTTACCGTTGTTTCGGTCAACGACGAACAGACTGTTGTCAACAACTTTGGCATTACTGTTAACGAAGCTTCCTTGAACAATCCAATCACAACGGCGGCATTGGAAACAGTCGACCCGGACAACACGAGCGCCGAGTTGACGTACACGTTGACGAGCATGCCTAGCGATGGTGACCTGCATCTTAACGGCACTCTTCTGTCTCTCAATGGAACTTTCACACAGGCAGATATCGACAACGGAAACTTGACTTACAGTCACGACGGAACTGAAGCAAACAGCGACAGTTTCGCGTTCGATGTTGATGACGGACAGGGAGTCCCCAGCTCAGGCAGTTTAAACATTACCATTGCCGCCGCTAACGATGCCCCTGAGCTGGACAACACTGGCGCTTCGTCGCTGACCAACATTGACGAAGATGATACGGCCTCAGCAGGCAACACGGTCGCGTCGATCATTTCCAGTGCCGGTGGCGATCGCATCACTGACTCCGACACCAACGCCGTCGAAGGCATCGCCGTGACGAATGTTGACAATTCAAATGGTCAGTGGCAATTCTCAATCAACAATGGTGCAAACTGGACCAACTTGGGCAACGTTAGTGATGTTGCAGCCGTTACGTTGGACTCGACCGCTTCGATCCGGTTTGTTCCAGATGCCAACTACAACGGACCCGCCGGAAATATTGATTTCCGGGCCTGGGATCAAACCGACGGAAGCGTCAATGGGCAAACCAACGTCAATAGCATTCCAATCGACGGGACTTCCGCATTCAGTTCTGATATTGAAGAAGCCTCGCTGACCGTCGTTCCTGAAAACGATAACCCGGTGATCACTTCTACCAACTCATTTTCGATTGACGAAAACACAACACAAGTCGGCTTAATCACAACCACTGATATCGATAGCGGTTCGCCAACGTTCACTCTTGCTGGACCCGACGGCGGCTTGTTCGCCATCGACAGCACAGGTCAGATCTCATTTATCAGCCCGTCAAATTTCGAATTTCCAATGGATTCAACCGGTAACAATTCTTATGAGGTAGAAATCGAAGTTGATGACGGCGATGGCGGAACAACAACGCAACTGGTGACGATCAACGTCGGCAATGTCAACGAACGGCCTGAAGCAATCACGCCAACCAATGGATCGATTGACGACCAAACGGACACTACAGGCGGTCAAGTCATCACGACTCTGGCGGCATCCGATCCGGACAGCAACGACACGTTTACTTATTCAATTGCCGGTGGTCCTGATGCAAGCCTGTTTTCCATTCAGGGTGATCAGCTTGTGATCGACGCGGGTGTGATTGATTTCGAAACGAAACCCCAATACACGGTTGTCGTTGAAGTGACTGACCAAGGTGGATTGACAGTTGAAGAAACAATCACGGTCGATGTCGTGGGCTATGATGCGCCTCCGCAACTTGCGGCAAGCGGACCCGCCACAGTGGCGAACGAAGGACAGGTCACGATCAGTCCGTCCGACCTTTCATTCACGGACACCGATACGCCGGCAGCACAATTGGTTTACACCATCACGTCGGCTCCAGTCGATGGAGAATTATTGTTCAACGGAAACCCAATTGCTAACGGAGACCAATTCACGCAAGCGGATATTGACGCAGGTTTGGTCGTGTTTGCACATACTTCAGGTCCAGCGTCAGTAGACAGGTTCACCTTTGACGTGACTGATGGCCCAACAACCATTAGCAATCAAGAATTTGATATCGTGGTAGGCGACGCGACACCGATTGCAGAGAACGACGGATACACGGCCAATGAAGACGAATCAATTACCGGAAACGTTGTCGCCAACGATACCGATGCAGAGCCTGACCCATTGGCCATCAACCTGTTATCAAGCCCAGCCAATGCAAGCCAGTTTGCGTTGCAGTCAGATGGTTCCTTCAGCTACACACCGAATGCTGACTACTTCGGAACCGACAGTTTTGACTATGAAGTGGTTGACATCGCCGGAAACACTTCGACGGCGTCGGTTACGATTCAAGTTCTGCCTGTCAATGACGCTCCGATCGGTCAACAAGATGAATTTGTTGTCAACGGCGGAGTGTCGACTGCACAAATCCTCGACGTGCTGGCCAACGACCTTGATGTTGAAGACTCAGCGATCATCGCCGTGATTGATACGCCGCCGCAAAATGGTTCATTGACGTTAACGGCTGACGGAACACTAGCATACCTTCCAAACCCAGGGTTCATCGGGACCGACACGTTTATCTATATACCTACTGACGCTGGCTCTGCGGGAGATCCCGTTGTGGTCCAGATGACAATTGTTGCCGTCAACCAACCGGTGATTGACAACAACCAGCCAGTTGAACCAACCGACCCGACTGAACCGACTGAACCGACTGAGGAGCCAATTGATTCGAATACCGAAGAGGCATCAAACTCCGAGACAACAATGGAAAGTTCTACAGGAACAGAGGAGACCACGATTGTCAATCAAGCCGTCCCTCGAGCCAACAGCTCCAACGGCGCAGACACGCTGGCGAACTCAGTTCCAATTATCGACTTAATTGATGAATCCATTTCAAGTTCCTCCGAATTTGAAGACATAGCTGGTATTGTCAATGAAGATATGGCAGCAGCTGTGTTACATCAAATCGCCAACAACATTGACCATGCCAACGAAGCAAACGAAGAAAAGATCGCGCTCCTGCAGCTTCAGGCATTCGCCTCAGTCGCCTACAACGCAGAGTTCTTGTGGCAACAAATCGACGATATCGAAAACTCATTTTCGACTGAACTTGGCGATATCTCGTTTTCGGTAGGGGCCATTTCAGCTTTTGGTGCCGTTGGATATGTCTTGTGGACTTTGCGAGGTGGTGTCCTGGTCGCAGCAGCCCTATCACAAATCCCTAACTGGAAACTGATCGATCCATTGCCTGTGCTCGACTCCTACAACTCAGGTCGCGACGAAAACTTCGTGGACGATGTCCAAGGTTTCTTTGATTGATAAAGAATTGGGTGGACTGCCAGTCGAAAATTCATAATGCTAACAAGACCGCGAATCGACACTGACAGAATTGCCAACTCCCGGCGTCGCGCTCCACGTGTTCATGGTCACGTTTCCGTTCTCGAAAACGCGGACAAATCTTTCAGCGTCAAAAAAGGCATGGCCGCAAAATCGCAAAACATTGTTAATGGATTGATCGGCCAAGAAAACCGCACCGGGCGTATGGAACTCAGCGTTACCCATGATGTCTATCGTCGTGTTCAATCCGTCAGTAATGTGTTCGGTACTGTAAAACTGGGCGGAGGCTGCTATGTTACTTCCAGCTAGGTGCATGTTGCCATCGAAACGAACTTTGGCGTATCCGGTTTGAATGTTCAAACTCGAAGCATAAACCGAACCCTTATCGCCTACGATCACAAAACCGTCGAGCGCGTGAAAGCTTGCCAAGCCCGCGACGGTAACCCTATCGGTCGAGGTTTGATTGGCCAGCCAAACGGACAGGCCTGATAGTTCCAATCGATGAGCATCAATCGTCGCGCCGGGGGCGTTGCCGATGCGATTGGGCGTCGCAATCGAAACTGTTTGGCCCGTATTGGCTCCGGCAACCGTTAGCCGGCTGACACTATCAATGGCAACATTGCCTGTGCTATTGAAATTGATGAATGCTGTGTCTAACTGGTCCACGTTGATCGATTTGCCTTGTAGCGTTGTCTTTTTCGCTTTCAACGTCTTGGTAGCGCCCAGTTGCGTAGCGACATTACCGTCAGCGCGAAGTGACAACGTAAACGCTTCATCAGACTTCGCATTACATTCGAGCCGAGAAGGGTGAGATCGCGAATTCTAACGGCGAAGCCGACGCGGCGAAGGTCAAGACCGGCGCGGTGAAAGCCAAGACGGACGCGGCGAAAGGCATGGCCGGGAATTAGCGCCGCGCTCGCTCGCAATGTGATGAAACTTCAACGGATACCTCGCGGCAAGTTCTTTCTTCCCAATTAGAAGCGGGCAATTTCAGGTTAAATGTTTATGATTGGCTCGTTTTCCAGCCGTTACAACCGTTGCGATGAAACTGACAAGTCCTCGTTAGTTGTGTCTGTATCGATCCTGACGGTTCCACCGCCGAACGACGCTCTTCCAACGCTCAGAATCGAGCAACCAGCCATACAGTCCCCTGATGAAAGCTATGGTTTAGCAGATTCTACCTACCTAAATCCTTGCTCACCAAAGACTCCATACCATGCTTGGCATCAAACCAGCAACTCGACTTGCCTTAACGATTGGGTTCGTTACTGCAACGCTTGTATGGGTAGCTTTTGGTTTGAACATGATTCCCAACCCGAAGCAATCGAAGCACGAAAAACGGGTTGCCATTACCAAAACGTTAGCCGCTTCGGCGACTGGCCTTGCTTCGCAGAATCGTATCGATAATTTGCAACGTGCACTCGATCTATCTGCCAACTTGAACGAAGACGTTGAATCCGTCGGCGTTTATTCTCGCAATAGCTACAAAGCTCACACAAAAGGGCATCCCAACTTGTGGGTCGAAAGCGGTCCAGCCGGGAATCCCGATCAGGCATCAATGGAAATCCTGGCCAACGGAAAAAACTGGGGCACGCTTCAGATTCGATTTGGCTCACCTTCAGAATCAAATGGATTTTTCGGGCTGAACTTCTTCCACTTTCTGTTTCCTTATTCATTGATCGCGTTCATTGGCGCATCGTCAACGATCCTTTCCTGGTTAATTCTCAACAAGACGTTTAAGTATCTGAATCCGTCGAAAGTTGTTCCCAAGCGAGTTCGCTCAGCCTTTGACACGTTGACAGAAGGCTTGGTCTTGATAAATGCTGAACAAGAAATCGCTCACGTAAATCAATCGTTTGGAAGAATCATTGAACAGGATTCCGAGGCATTGATTGGCACCAACCTGAACGAACTTGGTTGGCAATTGTCAAACTCAGATGAGTTTGGATCAAAACTGCCATGGCTCGAATGTATCGAAACGGAAGAAGCCGTCATCGGGCGGATCCTTGAACTTGGCCAATCCGAAAACCGACGGAAATTCTTTGTCAACGCAGCACCCATTCTCGGCGACAAATCAGATTGTCGTGGAGCGATGATCAGCTTTGACGACGTGACCGCAATGGAACGCAAAAAGTCTGAACTTGCGTCGATGATCAAGACGCTGCGGAGCTCACGGGACGAAGTTGAACGCCAGAACCAACAACTCACTTTTCTCGCTTCGTACGACCCACTCACCAAGTGCCTGAATCGACGCGCTTTCTGGATCGAGTTTGAACAACTCTGGACTGATGTTGAGCCGGATCAACTGAGCTTGATCATGATCGACGTCGATCACTTCAAACAAATCAATGATACACATGGCCATAGTTTTGGCGATGTCGTGTTGACGAGAATGGGAGACGCGCTTCGAAACACGGTTTCCGACCGCGGCATTGTCTGTCGTTACGGTGGAGAAGAGTTTGTTGTAGCGATTCCCAACATGGATGTCGAAAGCGCGATGGCACTGACCCATGAAGTCCATCGGGAAATTCAAGAGATGGATATCGAAGGGAAAAAGATCACCGCGAGTATCGGCTATTCAAACCGAGCTTTCAAAGCAATGGACGGCCAACATTTGCTGGACCAAGCTGATCAATGTCTGTACTCTGCGAAGCACAATGGCCGAAATTGCGTGGTTCGGTTCGACGAATGCGACAACAACGTATTGGAACAAGAGGCTCCGCAAGAGAGCGAGCCACAAGAAGGTTCACCCGAAATTCATTACACTGCCGTTTCTGGATTACTTTCGGCATTGGCATTCCGCTGCCCGGCAACCGCAGACCACTCAACTCGCGTGGCTGACCTTTGCGTTAACCTAGGCAGCAAGATCCTCAATCGACGCGATCTATACCGCCTTGAAGTCGCAGCCTTGTTGCATGACATTGGAAAGATTGGTGTTCCCGATGCGATCCTGCACAAGCCCGGCAAACTCAATGCCGAGGAATGGGCGGTGATGAATCAGCATGAAAAAATTGGATTGCAGATCATTCGAAGCGCTTTCTCTTCTGATGCTGTTCCCAAAATCATTGAGGCACATCGCGAATCCCTGCAAAACGATAACGCCAAAACCAAAAGTTCGTTTGACAGTTCCATTAACACATGCGTATCTATCATCAAGGTTTGTGACGCATTCGATTCAATGATTCACGACAGCGTGTACCGAACTGGCCTGTCGCCGGAAGAAGCCTTGCACGAGATCGTCAATTGCACTCCAAAACAATTCGATGTCGAGGTCGTCACGAAACTCGTGGAATACGTTAGAGACTTTAGTAGCTCACTTAAGAAGACCTCGCGACGAACTCCAACGGATCAAAGTGTCGCAAACCATAAATCGGAAACAATGGGCCAACACATTGAGAATCTCAACCGTGCTTTGGAATCCAAAGACGTCCAGGAGTTACAGAAAGTCGTTTCATCATTGAAATCACAAGCTGTTAACGCACAAAACCAACAAGTTGCCTCTGCCGCAATGAAACTGGAAGCAGCGATCAACGTCCCAACTGCAGACGATGATCTTGAAGACGTTCTTTCGTTGGCGAACGAGATCGCGAGCCTGTGCGACAAGACCCGAGTTTCGCTCATAGATGATGAAAGTCTCGCGACTCCGGGTGCTACTTCAGAAGCAAGTAGCAAGTAGCAAGTAAGTAGACGACTGATTCATACAGGTTCGTTGCCCGAACAATCGGATGTCTCGACAGCATCGTTACGCAACGGACCTTCTCAATCAACAGTCCAATTTTGAGGATTGCGCGCATCTTCGCAACGCTCACGAATGCAGGAGTTTTGCGTTTTCAAAAACGCAATAAATACCCCGAATGTACTGTAAAAAAAGGTAAGTTTAAGGATGGAAAACTGCGCCCATTTTGCGCCTTTCGCCCAACGCGATTACGACGCCCAATGTGCAAATGAAGCAACCCTTTTCTAAACGAATTTGTTTACCTCATATCATTTCGAACTGACGACATGAACATTCTGTCAAACCTAACTGGCTATTTAACCGGCTGGTTCGCAAGCAAAAGCGAACTCACGGCGGTTACGTCTACAAAGCAAGAAGTCAACTTGCAATCTTTGGAAGACCGAGTGCTGTATAGCGCCGTACCTGTTCCGGTTGAGTTCGCTGACGTCGGTGAAGTTCAACAGGGAGAATCCGTCGAGACCTTCGAATTTGAATCGATCGACAACAAATTCGACTTCATTTCCACCGCGGTCGATACCTCATTGCAACTTGAGTCTGTTGCTTCATTTGATGGATTTGATGACGCTTCACTAGAGTTAGCATCATCGACGAACCCGACGAATGAATTGGTCATCATTGACCGGGCAGTGGAAGACCATGAGTCACTGGTCAATGCAATTCTGCAAAACGCTGATGGCCGCACTTTCACTCTTCAATACATCAACAGCGCCGAAAACGGGATCAATCAAATCACCGAAGCGTTAGAGAAGCAGAGCGTCACAAAAGGCGAATTTGACGCGATCCACATTGTCTCGCATGGAGACGATGGACTCCTTCAGCTCGGATCATCAAACCTGTCGACCGACAACCTTGATCAATATTCTACAGAAATCGCTTCATGGTCAGAATACCTTGCCAGTGACGCGGACATGCTGATTTACGGTTGCGAAGTTGCTCAAACAGACGTGGGAGAAGGATTTGTCGATACACTTTCAGCGCTTACCGGCGCCGATGTTGCTGCCAGTGATGACTTGACAGGTTTTGAAGCCTTGGGCGGCGATTGGCATTTTGAATACACGGTTGGACTATTGGAAACCGACTTGGTGTTTTCTGTTGATGCAGTCGCAGACTGGCAGCATACATTGCAACCCGTTGAAGGAACCAGCGAGGACGGAAACAACGCGAATCGAAACATTACGGCGGACGCCAACGGCAACACCGTTTTGACGGTAACCGTTGAAAATACAATGCTGGCCATCGATGGTAAGGACATTGCCATTCATAGTTACAACACTTCGGTAACTGCCAACAATTTCACCCGTTTCATTGCTAATGAGACTACCCAGGGCGACCAAAAATGGTCCACTATTGCGGCCATGGAAAATGGAGATTTCCTTGTCGTCTGGACCAGCGACAACGGCACCGATTCTGGCGTATTTGGACGAATGTTTAATGCAGACGGAACTCCCAAGACAGCAGCTGACGGGTTTACATACGGGGGCGACGCAAACTTCGACGGGGGCGAATTCCAAATCGACACCCCAGGTAGTTTTGGAAACGATGCCGTCGTTGCCATGGACAGGCATGGAAACTTCGTCGTCGCGTGGGAGAGTCCTGACGGATCCATGAATGACATTCTTGCGAAGAAGTTTGATTCAACTGGTCAGCAAGTTGGCTCAGTGATTGTCGTTGATTCAACAACTTCGTTTTTGGGGGACACCGAAAATCCTGATATCGCCATGAACGATGTTGGTGAATTCGTTATTGGTTGGGACGACGGAGACGTCAAGTTTCAAAAGTTCAACTTTGACGGAAGCAGCCCAAGCGCTGTCATCACAAGCGCAAATCCTGTGGACAAAGACATTGCCGTTGACATTAACAACAATGGATGGGTCGTCCGTGCGAACACGGCCGGTGGGTCAGACGACGGGATTTTTGCCTTTGCCTATTCACCCGATCTTACTCACAAATTCGAAATCGATGCGCATCCGAGCGACACAGGCGATCAATTTAATCCATCCGTCGTTATCCTGGACAACAACGCCGTTTATGTTGGCTGGGAAGGAGAAGGCACCGTACAGCGAGACGATGGAAGCAATTATCGCGACAGTCAAGGTGCCTTCTATAGTGCCCACGGATATTCGAATGGAGGATCAGACAGCGACTACTCGAACGATTCCTTTTTTACCACTAAGCCAATCGAGCACCTACAAAGTAACGAAGCGAAATGGACTGCAAATCAGCGCAGTACCGTCGCATCAAAAGCAGATGGCGATCAAGCTGTCTTCAGCTTTACCGAGGATCCACTTGGATTAAACATTGCCTCTTTCGCAGCTGGGATCAATCAGACTCCGGACGTTATCGATAGCAATTTTCATCGATTGGAAAACCATCAAGCACCATTCAAGGCAAGCGACTTCGACTATGTAGACGATGAGTCGGATCCGCTAACAAAAGTTTCGATTCGAAGCTTGCCAGTCGGAAACTTGTTTTACCAAGGCAATCTAATCACCCAAGCTGATATCGATGCATCACCTGATGGATTTGTGATCGACATCGCCAACATTGGCGACTTGAATTACGTGCAAGCGGCATCGATGCAGGATCAATATGGGCTGGATCAGGACTCGTTCGAATATCGAGTTCATGATGGAAACAACTTTTCGGTCGACAATGCAACCATGTCGATCGACGTTTCGGCCGAAGACCGACTCTGGATCTCAACCGTAGACAGTGGTACTGGCGCCGGATATGTTCCTGACTACACCGGGACAGGAACGTTGCAATTTGGCGGACCAAATTTCGACTTGGGTGATCCAAGCACGGGCTATTGGTCGAGTCAATTTAATCTTGATAAATTCGGATATGAGATCGATGGCTTGCACTACGTGACCGACGCGATCACGCTCGGGACCAATTCGCAGGTCTCATTGAATGCGGGGGACATCCTTTTCTCTGTTTCGGATACTGCTCCAACTTTGCCAAATGGTGATGTGGATATCAAAGCCATTCAACCACCCATTCCCATCGGTACCGGGATGACCTTTGGCAATGAAGACATCGTCCTTTTTCGTCCTTCAGCAGGTGATTATTCAACCGGCCAATTCACTGTTGTCGTCGACCTGACAGGGGGCCCGGAAAACTACAATGCCAACGATCTCAACGCGTTTACACTTGTCGAGACCGACACAATCATCGGCGACAAATCGGTTTCAGCAGGAAGCTTTCTGTTTGCAAAATCGGGCGCTGATTCACATAGCATTTTCGTAATGGATGTCCAAGAGGCGGGACGCAACACAACAACCGCTACGGCGGAAATTCTGATCGACGGCAATGATCTCGACATCTTTGAGGATATTAATGCGATCGATCTGGTCGAGTCCCAAACCACAATCGGTGGAGAAACCCTGCCAGCAGGTACGATCCTCGTGTCGACCGAAAGCGACAACTATGACATTGGGGACAACGACCTCGACGTTGAAGACCAAGATGTTTTCGCGCTTAACGTGACTAAAACGACGCTGGTCAGTGGCACTGCTGAAGCCATCGCATCGATCCTTGTCGACGGCACATCTGCAGGATTGGTCCACGCCGACATGAGTGTCGACGCTTTGTCATTGATTGTAACACCTGATGCCGCAACTCCACCCACCACGTTTGATGCGGTCGCGGGAACCACTGAAGACCAGTCGATTGAGTTTACTTCAACGAGTTTCGGGTTCATTCCAAGTTCATATGGGCACCCAATTGAAAGTGTCATCATCGATTCATTGCCAACAACTGGTCAGCTGACTTTTCAAGGAAAGGAAGTTATCGTCGGTCAAACAATCGACATTGATGACATCCAACAGTTGAAGTTTACACCCGCCGAACACCTTGCCACGACATCGACGTTCAATTTTTCGGTCAACGATGGCTTTGCAACTTCGCTCAGCCATGAAATGACCATCAGTGTTTCGGAAGTGTCTGGTGATGTCGCGATCTCTGGAGGCGAAGAATTTGTTTCCGTAGAGTCATGGTCACAAGTCAACTCTACTTCGATTGGTGAGCAAACCAATCAACAAGTTGCCGCGCTCAACAATGGCGGGTACGTCGTCACGTGGGAAGACAACAGCACTGCCGATCCGAAGGTCGTTTACCAGGTTTTTGACAGCAACGGACAAAAGGTTGGGACAACTGAAATCGAACTTAACACTGCGACTACGAGCAGCAACAACCATTCACCTTCCGTCACAGCGCTTGCCGACGGTGGTTTTGTGATCGTATGGACGGGAAGTCCGTTCGGGAACGAAGACGTTTTTGCGCAGCGATTCGATGCGTCCGGAAACAAAATTGGGATTGATGGCAGTGTGATCGTGGGTGGCGGTACTTTCCAAGTCAACCAAGAGAATGCTGCCAGTCAAATTGATCCATCCGTTTCGGCGCTCAGAGATGGAGGATTTGTCGTCACTTGGGCGAGCAATGATTCTGACATCGCGAAAGACGGCTTGGACATTGTGGCGCGAGTATTTGAATCTGATGGAATCAAGCAAGACGAACATATCGTCAACACAACCGAGCTAGGTACGCAAAGGTTACCAGTTGTGGCGGCCACTGAATCTGGCGGATACGCTATTGTATGGCAGGATGTGGAGGCCAAAGATCTCAAGGTAAGTATGTTCGACCAGTTTGGAATCCAAATTGGAACAGAGCAAACCGTCTCAGCGACAGGCTCATTTGATAACCGAAATCCAGTCATTGCGGCGAAGGGTGGAGAAGTCGTTGTCGCTTGGCAAGCTGACGTTTCTGGGAGTTCCGATTGGGACATCTATGCCCACCGACTCGATATTGCAACTGGCCAATTAATTGGCACGGCCACTGCCATCAACAGCGTCACCGATGGAAGTCAAACTGCTCCCTCAATCGTTTCACTGGATGACGGAAACTTCTTGATCGGATGGAGTACGCCACTAAACACGAGCGAAGCACGCGAATTAATTGCAGCCAAATTTGACAACTCGCTGGCGCAAGTTGGAGACACGTTTGAAGTCAATTCGCGTGTCTACGGAAATCAATCCAACCTTGATGTAGCGGTCCTTGCTGACGGCGATCTGATCGCTACTTATTCGTCGGCTGACGGAGACAACGCGAATGGCAATTGGGGACAAGGAATTTACGCGGACCGACTATCGCCAGGTTCACAGGGTTTGGAGAACCAAGCGATTCCACTTAACCTCAACGTCGAATTGTTGGACGTCGATGGAAGCGAATCGATTGACAACATCTTCCTTACTGGAGTTCCTGTTGGCGCGGTCGTTAGCGACGGAGCCGGTTTGAACGCCACTAGCACCGGCGCAAACATTTCAATTTCGGGCGCCAACTTGGCTGACCTAACGGTTACGCCACCACCAAATTCATTCGATGATTTCGTTGTCTCTGTGATCGCCTATTCCAAAGATGGAACGCACGTCTCATCGACAAATCAAGAAATCATGATCGAAGTTGATTTCGTGAATGACAGTCCAGTTTTAAGTGATGTTACGGCATCCACAACTGAAGATCTGACGACGACGATTAACGAGTCAACATTGTTCAACGTCAGCCAGGATCCTGACAACACCTCAATTAGTGCGCCAACGCATACTCCAGCTTTCGGTTTTACTCTTGACCCGGCATCACCTCCGCCAGTCAATAGCGGAGTGCTAAGCTGGACTGGTGTTACGCTTGGTGGCTCCGCCGTCGAGTGGGAACTTGATGCAACTCATGTATCATTTGATGACAATCCAACAACGGCCTATCCAGGCATCGATAGCGCGCTTCATTTCGACGGCAATGGCGGCGGTCATTTCGTGAATTATTCGGGCGGTTCTGACAATATTTCGTTTGAGTTTTGGTTCAAGCCAGACAACTTGACCCAGAACAGTGCGCTACTTGAAATGGGATCGGCCAATAACGGAATGGGACTCTATCTTCACCAAGATACGATTCAGTTCCAGGTTCATTCGCCAACAACAGTTGGGGGAGCAGCGACCGAACCTTACGTGCTGACTGGTAGCGGAATTTCTGATTCAGAATTCAATCATGTCATCGCAGTAATTGACAATGACGGTACCAGCTCTGGTGATCCGAATGCCACAAGCCTTGTGTTGTACGTCAATGGCGTTCGAACCGACATGATGATGGATATTAATACACTCAACCCGGGTTTCGCATGGGCCGATGGAACGAACGCGAATTTGGGAACCACCGATGGCGACTTTGCTCATGCAACTCATGCAACTATCGATTCCTTTGCTGGTTCGATCGCACAGATTCAGATCTATCAGGATGTGATTGCCGACGAGGACGAGGCAGTACAGCACATGCTACAGGTTTCTCATCACATGGGAATTACACAAATCGATGGGCAAAGCGTTGACCGCGGACAAACGATCACGCTTTCAGGTTCTGGCGCTTTAGTCACCATGGAACTTGATGGAAGCCTAACCTATGATCCAAATGGCCAATTCGAAAACCTCAACATTGGCCAAACACCTGGCACCGACACCTTCACCTATGAAGTTTCTGATGGTCAAGGTGGATCAGACATGGCCGCTGTCATCGTCACGATCTCGCCACAAAATGACGCACCAGAGTTGACCGATGGTGTTATTGCGCCGCTAAGCGAAGACGCACCAGCGGGAACATTGGTCCACGATTACACAGCGGCCGATGCCGACAATTCGGAAGCCAATGACGAGCTGACCTACGACATCATTGGCGGAAACCCGGATTCTACTTTCGTTATTGATCCAGTGACTGGTCGGGTTACACTCGATCATCCGGCACACCTGGACTTCGAAACGAACCCAACTTACACATTGGACATTCAGGTCAGTGATCCGTTTGGAGGCGTCGACCAGACGTCCTTGACGATCAATTTAACGGACGCTGATGAGTTCGCGATTCGCGGAAGCATCTACGACGATACTGGCGCTGATGGGTCGATTGCCGACGACGCGCTGGCTGGTGGAGCGGTCATCCATCTTTACGAAAATTTGGGGCTCGGTACTGCTGCGGCAAACTATCTTGACACCTACTATTCGACCAATGGAAACTATCAGTTTACCGAACTCCTTGCCACGAAATCTTATTTTGTCGTTGTCGATGCCGCGTCAGTCGTTTCATCGACTGGTTACAACCCCTCGTCATCAGCATGGACACCTTGGGCCGAACAAACTTACTTCGCTGGCGGTAACGCATTGCTCAGGGATGTAATGGGCAATGAAGTATTCCAGATTACCGATGGGGCGTTTTTCGGCGGTGCAACCGCAGGTGTTTCTGACGATCAGACATCAGGGATTGGCGATGCCCAACATGTAATGGCCGTCTCGGTGGCGACGGGTGACCAAGAAAACGTCGACTTTGGATTCAGCTTCAATGTCGTGACCAATGTCAATGATGATACTGCATTGGTTCCAAGCCAGGGATCACTTCGCCAATTCATCCTCAATGCCAACGCCGTCGCTGGCGACAACCACATGCGTTTTGTACCTCGGGTTGGCACCAACGTATCAGGAGCCACTGGCGACTGGTGGCAACAACAGGTAACTGAATCCCTGCCGGCCGTCACAGATTCCGGAACCGTGATCGATGGCCAAGCGTACGCTGTGACTGGTGGCCAGCGAGATGAGAACATCACAACATTTGAAACTCTCCACGGCGGACCATTGACTGCCGACGGCACAGTCGGCACCGGAGCCGATGGTGTTGCCGGCACAGGGGACGAAGTTGTTGCATTGACGTCGAACCCAACTGGAGCACCAACCATGGTGGGACTTGATGCCCCAGAGTTGGAAATCGTCAACAACGGTGACAACAAATTCGGAATCGTCGTCCAAGCCACGAACGACCAACCAGCCATCAGCGGAATTGAAATAACCAACATTTCGATTCATGGATTTGGCGATGAGAACGACCCGCACGGAGCCAATATCTTTATTGATGGACGAGGCCAGACAGATGATGGTCTTACCGACTACCAAGTCACCGATGTTTCCATCTATGGGAACTACGTTGGATTTGGCCCCGATGCCTTTATCAACCCCAATACGACAGTCGCATTGTCTTCATCAAACATCTCGGTCGTCGATACGGATGCTGGGTATATTTTCGACAACGTCATTGCGTTTGCAACAAGAAGTGGAATCAATGTTTCAGGTACGGTTGGCGATGGTGCAGACGATTGGACGATCAGCGGAAACTACGTTCATGGCAACGCGTGGTCTGAAGTTGTCTTTGACGGCATTGATGCTGGCAGAGAGGTAGATCGGGTAACCATTACGGATAACTTGATCACCGACAACTTTGGAACTGGAATCGACTCCTGGCGATCTGGTGACGGGCATGTCTATGCTAACAATACAATCATGGGTAACGGCTTTGGTGGTGTCGAGCATGGCGGAATTCGTGTGTTTGGAGATGACTTCCAAGTCACCAATAACATCATCCACAACAACATTGGGCCTGGAGTCCATGTCGTTGGCAGCAATGGTCAAGAGACGCAAGAGCATCCGAATGCAACCGGAGCGTTGATTTCTCAGAACTCATTTTCCGGAAATTCTGGCGTCGGAATCGATTTGTCAGCCAGCGTTGCTGATGGACTTTTCTTTGACGACCTCGATACCGATGGTGACGGGTTCTTAAGCGTGTCTGAGCTTCCAGCTTCGGTTGCTGCTGACATCACAACTCACGATACCGACGGTGATGGAGCTTTGTCGCTTGTTGAATACACAGACCATACAGGGAGGATTCTTGATCATGGCGACGGTGGAAGCGAAAACGATGGCATCTATCAAGCCAACGACGGTAACGCCGGAATTGACTTCCTTGAAATGACCCGAGCTGGACTGTCCAACGATGGAACGCTTCACATTAAGGGATTGATTTCCAATGACATCAACCTTGACCGAATTGAAATCTACCTTGCATCTGGAACAGCAAATGACCTCCTTGGAGGATCGCCTCATGGAGAGGGCTCGGTGTACCTTGGAACGATAGCGGCCTCCGATTTTTCAGTTGACCAGGACGGAAATTTCGACGGCATGCTAACGGAACCATCAGGTGGCTGGCCTCTTGCAGTCAAGAACACTGGACTAATTACCACTCTGGCAATCGACGTTGACAATAACACGTCGGAGTTCGGCAACAACCTGGCTGTGAATGACATCCCAGTCGCGGTTTCCCTGCCGAGTTTTGATATTCCTGAGGAAGAACTCTACACGTTCCAGCTTTCTGACTTTGGGTTCGCCGATACAGCAGGCGACACGATTAAGCGTGTTCGCATCGTTTCGTTGCCAACCAACGGATCGTTGATGATCGACGGAAATCTTTTTGTCGGACCAGCGGCCCTAACTCACCAGGACATTGACAACGGACGCTTATCCTATGTGAGTGGGACAGACTACAACGGACTCGATAGCATTGGCTTCCGCGTTCATGACGGTCAACACTTGAGTGAGAACGTGGCGCAGCTGACGATGAATGTCACGGCCGTCAACGATGCTCCAAGCGGAATGGACATTACCAAGCCTGTTCCTGAAGACGGAAAATACGATTTTGATCCAGCCGATTTTGGCTTTACTGATTCGATTCAGAATGAAGGGGATCAATTCAGCGGAATCAAGATCACTTCGGTCCCAAGCAACGGAATCATCACTGATGGAATAACTACTTATGTTGTTGGCGACATTGTTAGTGTTGGCAACATCCCAAATCTGGATTACCTTCCAGGCCAGAATTTTGTCGGAACGGACGATTTCAGTTTCCAGGTCATTGACGACGGCGGTACTGCAGACAACGGCGAAAATACCGACCAGACTCCGAATGTCTTTACGTTCGATGTGACTAACACCAACGATGATCCAGTCATCACGTCAAGTGACATCTCTGTTCCTGAAAATCAGAATAGTGTGATGATTCTCACGGCAACAGATATTGATATGGACTCGGCAACGTTCACTGTAGTCGGTGGCGCTGACGGTGCTCGATTTGAAGTCGATCCAGTAACCAACGAGTTGCGATTCAGCGGTATTGCACCTGACTTCTTCCCTTACGAAGACGCCAACGGGGATAACGTTTTTGAAGTGCAAGTCATGGCCAACGACGGCAACGGTGGATCGGACACCAAAACACTTTTCATTACGATTACTAACGTGCTTGAAGAAGCACCTGTCTTCGGACAAGCTGAAGACTTCGACGTATTGGAAAACCTTTCGACGCAATTCGTCATCGACAATGCAACAGATGATGACGGTGGCCCCATCACCTATTCGATGGCAAACACAGGCGATTACGCATTGTTCAACTTCAATCCTCTTACCAGAGCGATTTCGTTCCAGTCGTCACCAGACTTCGAGAACCCGCTTGATAGCAACGGAGACAATACGTATGAACTTGAAATTGTCGCAACTGACGACACCGGCCTCACTGGTGTTCAAACGGTAACGATCAATGTCCAGCCAACTAACGACAATACACCAGACTTCGTTGACACCATGTTCAACTTCAATGTCGCAGAAAACGACTCAACAGCAGCCTTCAACTTGACGGCAACCGATGCAGATTTGCCTGGAGACGCTATTACCTATCAATTATCTGGGGATGACGCTGCAAAGTTCACCATCGACAATGCCACTGGAATGCTGACCTTCAACTCCACACCGGATTACGAAGCTCCAGCAGACTTCGATGGAGACAACGTATACAACTTGAAGGTTACTGCTTCAGACAACAATGGCTTGACCACAGATCAAATTGTCAATGTCACGGTCACACCAACCAATGACAACGCACCTGTTTTCAACGACACCCAATTTGAATTTCATGCCAACGAAAACACAACTCCTCCAGGACTTGACGTATCGGCTACCGATGCAGATGACCCAGGAGACACGGTAAGTTACTTGCTTGGTGGTGACGATGCAGCACTCTTTTCTGTCGACGGTGCAGGGCTTCTTACATTCAACGCGCCGTTCGACTACGAAAGCCCGCTGAGAACGGACGGAAGTAACACTTACAAACTGGACGTCTTCGCCAACGACGGCAATGGCCTGGTTACCCAACAGGCCGTGACGGTAACCATCCACGAAATAAATGACAACGCGCCGCAGTTTGGCACTGGAACCTTTGCATTCACTGCCCAAGAAAACACATCTCCTAACTTCAATGTTGAAGCAACGGACCTTGATGATGCAGCCTCACAATTGACTTACAGTTTGAGTGGCGCCGATGCTGCACTATTCAACGTTGATTCCGTTGGCAACGTAACTTTCAAATCAGCTCCGGATTACGAGGCACCCGGCAGTGCCACCGGCGACAACAGCTACAGCCTTAATGTGGATGTCACGGACAATCGCGGCCTCAGCAACAGCCAGCCGATCACAATCGATGTGATTCCGGTCAACGACCATTCGCCTGTTTTCCAGAATCCAGCTCCAGTAATTAGCATCAATGAAAATACAAACCCCGGGTTCGATTTTAGCGCTACCGATGCTGACGATCCAGCGGACACGATTACGTACTCACTAGCGGGTCCTGACGCTTCTCAATTCACCGTCGACTCCAATGGGTTGGTTAGCTTCGTTACGAATCCAGATTTTGAATCACCAACGGACACAAACCAGAACAATCAATATGGCATCGAAGTCATTGCCCACGATGGAAACGGCGGTTCAACAAGCGAAAAAGTTTTGATCAACGTGGCTGAGGTCAACGACAACGACCCGGTATTTACGTCAGGATCGCAATCCTTCAAGATTCATGAGAATGGCAAAAGTTTGTTTGCGATGCCCGCCAGCGATCAAGATACTCCGGATACACAGCTAACCTATTCGTTAACTGGATCAGACGCATCGTTGTTCCAAGTTGACCAAAACGGAAATGTTAGCTTTATCTCCTCACCAGACTTTGAGAATCCGCTTGATAGCGGCCAGAACAACATTTACGAAGTCACCGTTAACGCTGACGACGATCGAGGACGTTCATCAAGCGAAGACATGACGATTGAAGTGATGCCTCGCAATGAGCATGCACCAACTTTCAACGCCAACAATTTCGACTACCGCGTCGATGAGAACAGCCCGGCAACGTTTGATTTGAGTGCGAGCGATATTGATGCACCAACGCAGACGATCTTGTACTCATTGACCGGCCCGGATGCTTCAGCCTTTGCGATTGACGCCAGCGGAAACCTGACGCTTGTTGGCTCGATGGATTTTGAAAACCCAACCGACGCAGATGTTGATGGTGTCCTAGAAGTCAATGTAATCGCGAATGACGGCAACGGATTGTCAACGACCCAAGCCGTTACTGTCACCGTTGATCCTGTCAACGACAACACTCCAACGATCACATCAACGACTTTCACACAAAACGAAGAAGTCTTTGCCATTCACCAGTTAACTGGAACCGATGGCGATTTGCCGAGTGACAATCTGACCTTCTCCTTGTCGCCAAACGCACCTGATAACACGTTGTTTACAGTCAATCAAACGACCGGCGCCCTTTCCTTCGTCTCTGCACCAGACTACGAAAACCCGCTCGACGCTGACAACGACAACGTCTATCAAGTCGAAGTCGTTGTTGATGACAACCAAGGGCTGACTTCAACCCAAATTGTTCAAGTCATCGTAGAACCCATCAATGAATTTGCTCCAGTGATCACATCGCCCAATGTAATCAACGCGAACGAAGCTGACAGCCAAGTCGTAACAGTGACAGCAACCGATGGAGATCGCCCCGACGAAACTTTGACTTATGCCATCTCCGGCGGCCCTGATGAAAAGGAATTTTCGATTGACCCACTGACCGGCGAGCTCACTTTCAACACACCACCAGATTACGACAACCCAACGGATGCCGGTGGCAACAATGCTTACGGTGTAGAAGTTACGGTCACTGACAGCGATGGCAATCAAGACTCGCAGACAATCAGGATCAATGTGGATCCTACGATAAATCAGGCTCCAAGGATTACTTCAGGATCTTTCGCTCAAGACGAGAACCAAATCGACACGTTTGGAGTCACTGCAAACGATCGCGAGGGAGACGACTTCAGTTTCGCTCTGTCAGGCACCAACAATGACAACGGGTTCTTCGAACTTGACCCAACCACTGGCGAGCTACAATTTGTTTCACCACCCGACTTTGAGTCTCCTCAGGACATTGGATCTGACAACAGCTATACGGTCGAAGTCGTCGTGACTGACGCCAATGGAAATTCCCGCGTCAAATCATTCGAAGTCGTCGTCGGCAACACGATGGAGGCAGCGAATGTCGAAGATGACCTCTTTATTGGGAATGAAACTAACGAACAATTTGTTTCAACGATTTCCGTATTTGCCAACGATTCGATTCCAACTGGCGCAACCGTCGAAATCTCGACGCAAGCGAATCACGGATTCGTAATCCTGAATAACGACGGAACATTCATCTTCGTCCCAGCGGGGGACTTCGATGGTTCCGACCAATTCGAGTACACCGTCACCAATGGAGGTGAAGTTTCTGTTGGCGTCGTCAATATCGAACAAGCTGCAGCTCAAGTCACCACTGAACAGCAGGAACCGGACATTGATGACCCAGACAAAGAACCAGGCGATGAAATTACGACTGAAGAAGAGCAGACAGATGTCGCAGGAAACAACCAACAGGTTTTCGGCGAGGAACAAACCGAGAAACCGGAAACAACGCCTCCGGCACGTGTCGATAGTGGTGCTGATACGGAAAATAACAGTATTAACGATTTGGAAATCGACCAAGAATATCAGGATTTCGGATCTCGATCGCTAGGGTCAACCTATGTTTACGCAGGCGTTGTAGATGCCGAACTGATCTCAAATTTGACCAACAGTTACATCGCGAAAGCGGCGGTAGGAATTTCTTCATTCGAAGATTCATTCCTGGCAGTTGGATTCTGGCACGAATTGGATTCTGCAAAGCAGAATTATCTCGTGAATGAAGTTCAGATCGGCATTCCAACGATTGCAGCTGCTTCGGCGAGCCTATTCACATTCACTTCGATTGCGATCATGGCTCGAAGCCTAAGCGGCGTACTGTTGACCACGTTCATGACTTCTCAAGCCTGGACGTCGCTGGACATGTTATCGGTCCTTGAAGCGGCGGACGAAGCTGAGAACGAATCGATCGAGCAAATGGTTGACGGTTAATTCGAACCATTAACTTTAAGCTACCATGATACGATTCATGTCAACAAAACTGCAGCTGTGCATTGGCCTGCTAGGTATCTTCCTGATGGCGTATATGGCTGCAGGATTCATGCGCATCGTCCCGAACGAAACCGAATTCGTTGCCCAACAACGAATTGAGTATACCGAGTCATTGGCAGTTTCAAGTTCTTTGTTGATTCAGAATCGCCAAATAGCGCTCCTCGACACAGTGGTTGAACAAACGTTGTCGCGTTCCGATTTGACAAAATCGATCGCTATCAGAAACGTACACGATCGTCTGGTCGTTAAAACCGCCGGGCATGAATCGTATTGGGATTCTGAGGAAGTTGAAGCCAAAGACAGGATCGAAGTGCCCTTGTTTAGCGGAAAGCGACCTTGGGGAAGGATAGAGTTTGTCTTCCATCCCAAGCACGAAAAAAAAACCATCGTTGATGTCAAGCCATCCACACGGCTTGGAATCTTTCTGGCCGCGGCTTGTTTCTTAATGAATATGGTTTATCTCGGCACGATGTTCAACAAAGCAAACTCGGGCGCCGTCCCAGGCCGAGTTCGTTCAGCTCTGGACAACTTGACCGAAGGTCTGCTTGTCCTTGACCGTAACGGGCAAATCGTCCTAGCCAATAAAGTGTTCGGACAGAACGTAGATACGGAGGAGACCGATGGATTGCACGGCAAACGTCCTCAAGAGATGTTCGACTGGCGAGACAACAATGGTGATGCCGTTAATTCGTACCCATGGATTGAAGCCGCTGAAAAAGGCGAACAAGTTATGGATCGTATCCTGATGTTGCAAACAGGTGTTGACGAAGATGGAGCTCCATCGGTTTCAACGTTCAAGGTCAACTGTGCTCCTGTGATGGCGGAATCATCCAAAGGCAACGGCGTTCTGGTCAGCTTTGAAAACGTGACAGAACTCGAACGAAGCAAACAGGCTGCTGAAGACGCGAACAAAGCAAAATCTGACTTCCTGGCTAACATGAGTCACGAAATTCGGACTCCGATGAATGCGATTCTTGGATTTACCGACTGGCTACAGCGTGGACTAGCCAACGACAAAGACGAAGAGCTTGAATACCTTTCGACAATCCATTCAAGTGGTTCGCACTTAATGGAATTGATCAATGACATTCTTGACCTTTCCAAAATTGAAGCTGGAAAGATGGAAATCGTAAAAGAGAAACACTCTCCATTCCAAATCATCAATGACGTTGCAAATATTCTGCGAGTTCGAGCAGAGGACAAAGGCGTCAACGTCAATGTGGTTTTCGATTCGAAAATCCCTGCGAAGATCAACACAGACGACGTCCGATTGCGACAAGTAGTTACCAACCTGGTTGGCAACGCGATCAAGTTTACGTCTGAAGGTTCAGTCGACATCGTGAGCCGATTCGTTGATCAAGGACCTGGAAACGGATTACTTGAGGTTGAAATTCACGATACCGGTATCGGTATGACACAAGAACAGACTGAGAAGATCTTTAGTCCGTTTGTCCAAGCCGACTCGAGCGTGACACGCAAATTCGGCGGAACAGGACTTGGTTTGGCAATTAGTAAACGAATTGTTGAATCGTTGGGCGGAGAAATTGAAGTGACCAGCGAAGCTGGCGCAGGTAGTGTGTTCAAGTTTGCAATTCTTGTCGGAGACGTCAGCAACGAAGACCTCATTGATAACGAAACATTCCTGCAGCGTTCACGAGAAAACCGACGGTCCGGCAAATCAAGCAACCTCCGATTACCTGCGGGTCGAATTCTGGTTGTTGATGACGGAGCTGCCAACCGAAAATTGATCCACTTGATTCTCGAGCGGGCCGGCTGTCATGTCGACCAAGCTGAAAACGGGCAAATCGGCTACGAGAAAGCCATGGAAAATCGGTACGACGTCGTTCTGATGGACATGCAAATGCCAGTCCTTGACGGTTACCAAGCGACAGCAAAACTTCGCGCCGAAGGTTACGAATTGCCAATCGTTGCGCTAACAGCCAACGCCATGACAGGTGATCAGGAGAAATGCGCCGCCGCTGGATGTGATGGCTTCCTCGCGAAACCCGTCAACATTGACAAGCTGATTGGATTGCTCAGCGGATTGCTTACACATTTGCCGCAACCATGTGCCGATTCGGAAAGTGTCGAATCAGTCAAAGAAGTTACGACTGAAACGAATCCGCAGTCAACACAAACGAACAACGAAACCAATGAAGACCAGAACTTTCCGGCTGTATTCCAAAGCCGTTTGGCTCCATTTGTCGCTGCCTTTAAAGCAAAAGATTGGACGAAACTCGAATCAACGTCACGCTCCTTACAAGAAGTAGCCGTTGAGTTCGAAGAAATGGTGATTGCACAGTCGATCAATCCGTTGCTGGAACTTGTTCAGCGTGACAAAGTCGATGTAGAGCTGGTTAGCCAGGCGATTGGCGAACTGTTTACGATCGCCGAAGCCGAGATCAGGGAAAGATCAAAAAAGAAACTGCCGACAAAACCGAAGACGGTCGAATCCGCACAAGATTTCTCAACAACCTTTCAGCAACGTCTAATTCAATTCCAGAATGCCTGGGACTTGGCTGACAATCAGTTGATGATCTCTACCGCTCAACAGTTCAAATCTGAGTGTGGTGAAAACAACCGAACGCAATTGGCCGAAACGATGGATCCGCTCGTTGCAGCAGCCGAAGAGAATAATCTCGAAAAACTTAACATTGCGATGGGGCATTTCCTCGTTGCAGCGCGAAGCGAAATGGCAGGATCTGATTTGTTTGGAGCTTCATCGTCGGCAGAAACCAAATCGGAACAAGTAAGACCTGCAACTGCGACGGCAGTTCAAGGGACGACTACCCAAGCTGGATCACAACAGCAACGCACCGCCGCTCCGACAGAAGCCATGCCAACGGAAGCTTCTACACGTAGTCCAGCATCAACCATGCCAATGAACTCGACGGTTTTGCTTGACACCCCAAATTCTGCAACCAGTTCGACAAGTCAGAGAGTCTCACTGGTAGTTCACACCAATGAGAGTTTACCTAACGGCATTTTCTCAAGCTTGCCGGTCGACGAAGTTGAGTTTCGCGAGATCGTCGTCGACTTCGTGCCGCAGCTCGAATCAAAATTACGCGAAATGGACCAAGCTCTTTCTAAAGGCGACTTTGTTGAATTAGCGGGACTTGCCCATTGGCTCAAGGGAGCTGGTGGTACTTGTGGCTTTGCAGAGTTCTTCGATCCAAGTCTAGAACTTGAGTCGGCAGCCAAGGATAATGAAGCGGGCCAATGCAGTAAAAACCTCAACGAGCTGTGGGAAATCGGATCGCGAATCGTCATTCCAATCGTAAGCTAACGTCCGCGACCATTCTCGTTACGTGGCTTGAGATCTAGCCCCATCACATAAAAAAGGGCTGTGCATTTCTTTCTTGCACAGCCCTTTCTCAATTTTCCAGGATCGTTCTATGTTTTCTTTTGTTCTTTCATCATCGTCAACTGCCTGTCATCGTTGTACCTTACGCGAACCGTTTCGATGTCACGTAGTCGCTTGAAGAAAGCGTCGAGAATGATTGGGTCAAATCGAGTCCCTCGTTCAGAAATCATGATTTCCAGGCACTTCTGAATAGGAAACTTTGGCTTGTAAGGTCGCTCGCTACACAACGCATCGTAAACATCAGCTACGCAACAGATTCGGCCTTCGACTGGAATCTGATCACCTTTTAAACCATAGGGGTAACCGGTTCCGTCCCATTTCTCGTGATGGGTTCTGGCAATGGTGGCGGCCAATTCAAGCATTGGCGAGTCGACACCATCCATGATGAATCCACCGACTTCTGCGTGTCGTTTAACGCGCTTGTTATCTGATTCGGCAAGCGGTTCCATAATTTCACACCCAAGACCGCAATGAAGTTTCATGACGTCGAACTCTTCAGTGTTCAGCCGACCGGGATTCAAAAGCACGGAATCCGGAATTCCAATTTTGCCCACATCGTGAAGCTGTGCTGCCAATTCGATTTGCTTACAGTACTCTAATCCAAAACCAAGTTCTTGAGCGATAATCGCACAGTACTTACCAACGCGAATAACGTGTTCGCCGGTCTCGTTGTCGCGATATTCCGCAGCACGAGCAAGACAGTGGATGATTTGCTCTCGCGAACGCTCAATTTGTTTTGTTCGCTCTTTAACCTGTCGTTCAAGCTCTTCCGCGTAGTTTGCTAAATGGTCTTGGTGCCGTTTGACAGTCAGTGAATTCTGAACTCGAACAACAAGATCACTTGGATCGACAGGCTTGCTCAAAAAGTCGGTGGCTCCCAAAGACAACGCATCGCGTTTAATTTGATTCTCTGAATTCGCACTGAGAATGATAAACGGAATGTGACGAAGCGACTTATCTTTTTGGCGCTCACGCAGCAAATCCAAACCTGTGATGTGTGGCATCATGATGTCCAGCAACACAACGTCTGGCTGTTCCTCGTCAATGGTTTCCATTGCTTTTCGCGAGTCAGTCACCGTGATGAAATTCGTGTATCCACCAGATGCAAGAAACCTTTTGACAACCCGAATCACGAGTTCTTCGTCATCGACAATCATGACCTTACACTGCTTCACCGCATCGATTTCGGATCGGACATTCACCGTATCCACTTTTTCACGAGGCTGCCTTTTAGGCTGGCTTCCCAGGCCCGCTTGAGGCTCATCCGGATTCAGGCCCGCTGTGGATTCAAAAGAATTTGGTTGGCCAAGTGCAATCTGGCTATTTGAATCTACGTTTGAATCCACGGTAATCACCTGATCAACGGACGTTTATGCGGAGGAGGTTTGCGCGCTCGAGGCTTGATTGCGCATTGAAGCTATTCATAGTTTTATTCGAAGTTTTCGTACGAAGACTTTCGGCAAAACCTGAACATTACCTAGGGACACAGGGAAATCGTCGTTGGTTCCGGTTATGACGGTGGGAAAGCCTACCGCCAAACATTCGAAGGGTGTGATTGGTTGAAAATCGATTCAGCCTTTGAGAAGATTTGTCGTTTGAGGCGACCATGCCTGTTTCAACATTCACGGAGCGACTGAAACGGCCACCTGTTGAGTAATCCATGATCTTGAACCGTTGGTTGCTGTGCTAAGCAACTACGGACTTTACTTTCGACACAACATTGGCGGGAGTAATTCCGAATTGTTCGTAAAGTTCTTCGAACGGCGCCGAACCACCGAATCCCGACATGCCAACAAACTGCCCTGCCCCGCCAAGATATTTGTCCCAGCCCATCTCAATCCCTGCTTCGACGGCGACACGGTTGGTGACTTCGGGAGGCAAGACGGATTCTCGGTATTCAACACCTTGCTCGTCGAACAACTCGAAGCATGGCATGCTGACAACGCGAGTTTTGACACCGGACTTGTTTAATTCTTCTGCCGCTTCGATGCAAATTTGAACTTCGCTTCCCGATCCCATAACGATTGCGTCAGGTGTTCCCTCGCAATCCAACAACACATAGCCACCTTTTTCGGCGTTGCTGGCGCAAGCGAACGTCGATCGATCAAGCGTCGGCAAATTTTGCCGAGACAACACCATCACCGTTGGACGTTTTAAATCGTTAATCGCCGCTTTATACATGGCCGAAACTTCGTTCGCATCTCCTGGACGCATGACCAAAACGTTTGGAATGGCACGACAAGCCGCCAAATGCTCCACCGGCTGGTGCGTCGGACCGTCTTCGCCCAGCCCGATCGAATCATGCGTCATGATGTAGAACACTGGCTGATGCATAATGCTACTCAGCCGAAGAGACGGACGGAGATAGTCCGTAAACACAAAGAACGTTGCACAATATGCACGCAGTCCGCACAACGACATTCCGTTGCTCGCGGCAGCCATCACATGTTCGCGAATTCCAAAGTGAAAGTTCTTTCCCGCATAGTCATTTGCGCTGAAGTGCCCGGCATCCGGATCGTTGTTAATCGATTTGTTTGACCCCGCCAGATCAGCCGATCCACCAATCAACCACGGAATTGAACTTGCTACCGCGTTAAGAACCTTTCCGCTCGATGCGCGAGACGCCATTCCTTTTTCGTCGGCATCAAATTTCGGAAGCGACAATTCCCAACCCTTCGGCAGTTGGCCAGCCATCATCGTCTCAAGCTCTTTCGCTTCGTCCGAAAACTTTGATTTGTATTCGTCATAGCCAGTCTTCCATTTTACGTACGCGTCGTTACCACGTTTACCAAGATTGTTTTTAAAGTGTTCAATCACTTCGCCAGGCACGAGGAACTTCTCTTCTGTTGGCCAGCCGTAGTTGGCTTTCGCGAGTTTAATCTCTTCTTCGCCCAGCGGTGAACCATGAGCACTCGAAGTATCCTGCTTGTTCGGAGCTCCAAAACCAATAATGCTTTTCACAACAATCAGCGTCGGCTTTTCGGTGTTCGATTTGAAGCTTTCATAGGCCGCCGCCAACGAGGCCAGATCGTTGGCGTCTTCGACCACGGAAACGGCCCAGCCAAGACTTTCAAATCGACCAGCGACGTCTTCGCTGAACGCAAGTTCGGTTCGACCTTCGATGGTTATTTCGTTGTCGTCGTAGATCCAACACAAATTCGAAAGCTTAAGGTGACCGGCCAGCGAAGCGGCTTCGCAACCGATTCCTTCCATGACGTCGCCATCACTGCAGACGGCATACGTGTCGAATCCGAAAAGTTCAAAACCTGGTCGATCGTAAGTCGCCGAAAGATACTTCGCGGCGATCGCCATACCAACACTGTTCCCCAACCCCTGACCGAGCGGCCCGGTGGTTGTTTCAATTCCTGCTGCATATCCAAACTCGGGATGCCCCGCACATGGGCTGCCGGTTTGGCGGAAATTCCGGATGTCGTCAAGCGAAACAGCAAGTCCTTTGGTCGGTTTCCCTTTGTCGTCCGTTTTCGAAATCTGGCTCAAGTGAATCATCGAATACAACAGCATTGAAGCATGACCACACGAAAGCACAAACCGGTCACGCGCCATCCAATTTGGGTTTGCCGGATCGTAATTCAAAAAGTCATTCCACAGCGAATAGGTCAGCGGAGCTAACGCCATTGGAGTTCCGGGATGCCCACTATTGGCGGCTTGGACGGCATCCATGGAGAGCGTTCGAATCGTATTGATGGCAAGCTGATTAACATCTAGTGCGGAAGTTGACATCGAATTTTGGTTCCTATTGGCAAACGACTTTTTATGTTGTCGTGAATTTTGTTTTTTGTCGGGAGCAACAACCTGCTGCCCCGAAGTGACATGTTTCGCCAGCGATTATCGACTTATTGCACCCACGGTCAATTCGGGTAAGGCAAATCGGTAAAAATTGTTTGGAACTTACTCTCGAAAGCAGACGTTTAACAAGTTGAATCCGGCAAAACTCACCGTGCCGTGTTGTCTTTAGCGCGTTATACTTAACAAGACGTTTGCTTTAGCTGGCTCTGACTGGAGAAATATCAATGAAATCAATTCAAACTCGTCAACCGTTGAACGAACTTTCAAACGACAACGGCTTAACGCGACGTCGGCTTTTGGCTAACGCGGGCGTGGGAGCTTCTGCGGCTGCGATTGGTTCACTTGGCCTTTTTCCATCGGCGGCAATTGCGCGAGACCGCAAAAATTCACCCGACGAAAAGTCTCCAGCCGAATTGATCACGCCGAAAACCAAGGCTGCCATCGATCGCGGCTTAAACTACCTCCTTCGATCTCAAGTCAAATCCGGACGCAAGCAAGGTGCGTATGCTAACGGTGGACCGTCTGCCGGTGTTGCGACTGCGTCGCTTGGTGGCCTGGCAATGATGTGCGGCGGTCATGCGCCTGGTTTCGGCAAATTCGGAAAGGCAATCGACAACAGCGTCGAATTCGTCATGAACAACGTTCGTGAAACTGGCTATATCGCGCTTCGCGAGCAGTCGAACGAAAACATGTATGGCCATGGGTTCAGCATGCTGTTTCTATCGCAAGTGTTTGGGATGACACGGAAAGCCAAACTGGAAGAAAAATTAAAGAAGGTTGTCGCACTAACATGCAAATGCCAAAACGACGAAGGAGGCTGGCGCTACCAACCGAGAAAACAAGACGCCGATCTTTCTGTTACGGTTTGCCAGATCATGGGACTTCGTGGCGCAAGAGACTCAGGCTTTGATGTGCCAGATGACGTTCGAAAAAAGTGTATCGACTATGTCAAGAAAAGCCAAAACGGCGATGGAAGCTTTCGCTACACGATGCAAGGCGGACATTCAACCTTCGCAATGACGGCCGCAGGAGTGACTTCGTTGTACAGCGCCGGCATCTATGAAGGCGAACAAATCGAGAAAGGGCTGAAGCAATTGATGAAGTCCAAACCAGGTGGCGCTCAGCGTGGCGGGTATTATTTCTACGCAAACTATTATGCCGTCCAAGCCATGTGGCATGCCGGTGGAAAATACTGGAACACATGGTATCCTGCCATTCGTGATCAACTGATTAAAGATCAAGCCGACGATGGTTCATGGCGATCAAGTGAAGCCGGTCCTGCGTTCGGCGCAGCGATGGCTTGTATCATTCTCCAAATGCCGCTCAACTACGTCCCCGTGTTCTCGCCGTAGTTCGCTTTGTGCATCCGGCGCGGTCGCTTTGAATCTACAACCGTTCACGCGCCTCTACTAACGAAATCCAGATGCAAGTCGTCGTCGTCGAAACAAAATCACAGTGGCAAAAGTTTTTTGCCCTTCGCCGAGAAGTTTATCGCGACGACCCAGCCGC
The DNA here is from genome assembly GCA_964584615.1 of uncultured Pirellulaceae bacterium. Lineage (GTDB taxonomy): Bacteria > Planctomycetota > Planctomycetia > Pirellulales > Pirellulaceae > Mariniblastus. The sequence goes on from CAZPBE010000002.1 coordinate 116,177, forward strand.
CGTATTTCCATTAAACAAAATGGACCGGCAAATGCTGGACCCAAAACGCCATCCGTTCTACCGACACGCGACTCGAGAAGCTTTTATTTGCTCCGACGCAACAGGAAAGGTGGTCGGTCGCATTGCTGCGATCAAAGACACGATGCACAACGAGCACCACGACGATCAAGTCGGTTTCATGGGCTTCTTTGAAGTTATTGATCACGGGGATGCTGAGAAAATTACGGGGCTATTGGTCGAGGCTGCCGAGCAATGGCTTAAAGAAAATGGTTGCGACCGGATTCGCGGCCCGATGAATCCGTCGATGAAAGCTGAGTTCGGCGTGGTCGTCGAAGGCAATCAATACTCTCCATCGGTCATGCTGGCTCATACACCCAAAAATTACGCGGCGCTGCTTGCCAGCGCAGGATTTTCGGTTGTGCAGAAGTTTAATGCTTACCGGTTGTTCATGGACAAATTCGACACGTCCAAATGGGATAACCTAATTGCGTTTTGCGACAAGACCGCGAAACGATTTCCCGATTTGGAATTCAGAACCGTTAACCCGGAGACTTTTGCGCAGACGTTTCGGGACATCAACAACTTGGGCAATGAAGTCCGCAGTGAAGGCTGGGGCTTTGTACCTCTGACCGATGAAGAACTGGACTTCATGATCAACAACCTTCGTCGCGTGATCCGGTTCGATACGATCCACGTGGCGTATATCAAAGACGAACTGGTTGGTTACATCGTCAACATTCCGGACGTGAACTGGGCTTTGAAAAAATCGATCGGCAAATGGGACTGGATCCGATTGCCGCAATTGCTGTATTGGCTCAAACGGACGCCGCGAACACGTGTCATTGCGCTGGGCGTAAAAGAAAAGTACCGTAAACGTGGAGTCTCAATGACGTTGATTCGAAGACTGATTGACGTCAGCACTGACTATAACGAGTGGGAATTTTCGTGGGTGCAGCACGACAACATCAAATCGATTCGCGCGATCGCGCGTACGACAGACTTGGAATTGTTCCGCACATTTGAAGTCTACGAGAAAGCGATCTTGTAACGGCGCGTTCATCGCTCCTCCGAAGCGCACACAGCGAGCATCTTATTCGACGAACTTGGTAATCCGTTAATTTCGGAAAATTTCGCAAGAGGCAATCCTTTCACGCATTTTTCGCAAAGAAAATCTCAAACTAAATTGCCAATGCCAATACCGAAGCGATACTTTTGCAGGTAACTCTAAACAAGACCGCGGCGATGAAAAAGAATTCACTAGTCAATCAGTTTGGATATTTGTTTTGGACGTTAGTCGGTTGCATCGCTCTTTTTTGGGCCTTAACACCGACGGTCGAAGTTGTTGACCCCATTGATGATGGCCCAGCACCGTCGAACACCTCGGCAGCTGAATTGCAGCGTTAGATTTGCAAGTAATGTACGTCCCTGAGCGCGAAAAAAAAACGAGCGATCAATTCGCTCGTTTTGCTTTTGGATTCGAACGTCAGAAAAACATTCTGTCGTCGCGACTTGTTACCGCCGGTCTCCTCCGCCACCGCGACCTCGGCCACCTCTTGATCGACCGCCACTCGAATTTCCGCCACCGCTGCCGCCTTCGGATCGGCCACCATCGGAACGTCCGCGACCTCGACCGCCGCCTCCTGATCTGGAGCGACCTCCACCACCAGAACGCCCGCCGCCAGAACGACCACCACCAGAACGACCACCACCTGAGCGGCCGCCGCCTCCACGACTTGCGTGAGCCTTGGTGTTCGATTCGATCATAGCTCCGATTGCTTCTTGCCATGTCGGAACGGCAGGTGGCTTTTCACCTGATGTTCCATCATCGCGATCGTTTCGATCACGTCGGCCTCTTCCACGGCCGCGCCCGCCGCGAGAACGTGGGGGACGACCCGATTTTTCGGATGAGTCGCCGTCTTCGCCATCGCGACTTACGCGGACTTCTTCCGATTCGGAACCGTCTCGATCGTTTCTGTTTCTGTTACCGCGTCCCCTTCGGCCTCTTGACCGACCGGACCGTGCTGGTGCTTCATCCTGATTTTCATTCGCCCATTCGTTTCCATTGTCGCCATCGGAATCGGCTTGAGATGAATCCGAGCCGACTTCGTCACGATTGCGATTCGCTGAATCGTCGCGTCCGCGTCCTCTGCCACGACCGCCCCGATTTCTTCCAACGCGTGATCGTCCTCTACCGCGACCACGACCACCCCCTCCGCCACGACCAAGATTTCCGTCCTCGTCGCCCGTTTCACTTCGCGGATCGATGTCTCGTGGATCAACGAACTCCTCCTCTTCGAAGCCGCGAGGATCGATGTCGCGTGGATCAACATCGGCGATCCCGCTTCCAAATTCGTCATCAATTCCCGCGCCAAAACCGGCTGAATCTTTCTTGGAGACAACATCAGCGTCAGCATTCTCTCGTCCACGTCCGCGACCACGACCACCACGCCCGCGTCCACCACGACTTCGACCTCTTCGCGGACGCCGCTCAGAATCGTCTTCATTTGAACGCGCCGCTGGTGCGTCAACTTCATCGGTCGACGATTCAACAACATCATTGACCGATTCAGAGTTCGCTTTATCTTGCCCTCTTCCTCGGGGACGGCGGCGACGGCGACCGTGCGCTGCTGCGGCATCGTCATCGATTGGCGAGGTATCTAACTCTTCGATTTCAAATTCGAAATATTCAACATCCGAATCGGCTTCAACTCCTGAGTCAACGGAAGCGTCGTTAGTCGATTCGACGACATTCGCTGTTTTCTCATCGGCATCATCACGCCCACGGCCTCTACCGCGACCTCTACCGCGACTTCTACCTCGTGACCCTCGATCGTCACGACTCTTGCGGCCACCATCGTCAGATTTTGCTTGCGGAATTTCGGCTTCTTCAACCGCGTCGGCCACAGCATTTGATTCATCGTTAATAGGCGATGCACCGCCAGCGTTGAAAATCTCTGTCAACATTGCAGCTTGATCATCGATCGGCGCGCCGTCGATTTTTTGCAACGCTTCTTGCGGATCCAATCCACTGGCCGCAGCCGGCTTGTCGGTTGCAGCAGATTTCTTTTCCTGAACAGGCTTGCTCTTCTCTGCAGCAGGCTTGCGTCGCGATTTCGGTTTTGGTTTCTCCTTGGCGGGCGGTGCCGATTTTTGGGCAGCAGGATTTGCAGAAACAGACACACTCTCACTTTCCGGAGCGGTCGTGGTTTTACCTTTGGAACCTGCGATTCCAAGAAAGCCAGCCAAGAAGTCCCAATGTCCGCCACTCTTTTTTGTGGGTTCTTTCTGGGCCGACTCGACTGCTGGGTTCTCAGCGACGACTTCTTCAGCGCCGCTCGACTGGGAACCCTTCGAATCAGGTTCGATTGGTGCGGAAGCCGAAACGGGCTCAGCCTCTTTGGTTGAATCACTTACGGCTTCTTCTGAGGAAGTCTCTTCTACTTCGTCATTCTCCAACTCGTCGTCGTCCAGTGGCTCAACTTTGCGAGAGGAGTTCCCACTAAAATAATCAAAAATATCGTCCGTCACTTCGGATCTCCGTGTCAGCCTGGCTGACGTGAGTTTGTGATTTGAGGCCTGTTGCTGTCCTGCGCGCTTTTCAACTTGCGCTGCGAAGGAAAATACTTGTCATCAAGGAACAGGGATTTGTTGTTGGCCAATCGGAAAGCATTGTCCCGTAGCCAAATGCAAAGTCCACTTTGCGCCGCCTATCATATCGCAATTGGCGGCTTCGACGAAGGGCCAATCGGCCACCAGAACCCACATTGTGGTCCGTCGGCCATGATTTTCAGGCATGATTTCCCGTATTGCCGTTCTCACTCCGAACGAACGTTACAACCAGCGTCGGATATCGCACGAAATCGCAATGCGTTTGTTTTCATCCAGTCCAGCCCCAAGTAGGCTTATAACGTTCAATTCATTGTGAATTGCTTTCCTTGACGCACACCTGGAGCTTGCTATGGCGGTCGACTCGGTTCGAAACTTAATTCAGTCACGCTCCCTTTCTCAACCCGCTAACCGGCGACGCTTTTCTTCGCGAATCGCGATTTCAGCCATCACTGGCTTGCTGATTGTTCTGATTGGATCATCGGTCGCAACCGCTCAAGACTCCGATGAACCTGAAGATCCGACACCAGGAATCAACTCAGGTTTATTGTCGTCGCTCAAGTTCCGAGGCATCGGGCCGGCGATGATGTCAGGTCGAATTGGCGATGTTGTCGTTGATCCGGAAAAGCGCTCCACTTGGTACATCGCGGCGTGTAGCGGCGGCGTCTGGAAAACGACCAATGCCGGAGTCACTTGGAAACCCATTTTCGACAATCAGGGAAGTTATTCGATTGGATGTTTGGCGATCGACCCGAACGATCGGTTCACGATCTGGGTTGGAACGGGAGAGAACAATTCGCAGCGAAGTGTTGGCTACGGCGATGGTCTTTATAAATCAACCAATGGCGGATCGAGTTTCAAGAAAGTCGGACTTGGCGATAGTGAACACATTGGGAAAATCGTCGTCCATCCCGATGACTCGAACACTGTCTACGTTGCAGCTCAAGGACCCCTTTGGAGCGAAGGCGGAGACCGCGGACTTTATAAAACAACCGACGGCGGAGAGTCATGGGATAAGATTCTTGACATTAGCGAGAATACCGGAATCAACGAAGTTCATCTTGATCCAACCAACCCTGACATCATGTACGCTTCGTCGTATCAGCGTCGACGTCACACTTGGGTGCTAATCGACGGTGGACCGGAATCAGGAATCCACAAGTCGATCGATGGTGGCGAAACGTGGAAGAAGATCAATAGCGGATTGCCCGGTGGCGACAAAGGTCGAATCGGAATGGCGATCTCGCCGATCAACCCGGAAGTCATCTACGCTGTCGTGGAAGCAACAGGAGACTCAAGCGGATTCTATCGAAGCGCTAACCGCGGCGAGACTTGGTCTCGAATGGGCGACTACGTTTCGGGTAGCCCTCAGTACTATCAAGAAATTGCCGCTTGTCCGCACAAGTTTGATCGCATCTATTCACTCGATACTTACGTGCAAGTTTCGGAAGACGGCGGAAAAACTTTCACGGGATTGGGCGAAGCCGACAAACACGTTGATAACCATGCGATCGTGATTGACCCAGACGATGAAGATCACTTGATCGTCGGGTGTGATGGCGGACTGTACGAGTCGTGGGATCGCGGCAAGACGTACGATTTTAAAGCCAATCTTCCACTGACTCAATTTTACAAAGTCGCAGTCTCGAACGAAGAACCTTTTTACTACGTCTACGGCGGCACACAAGACAACGCAACACAAGGTGGTCCATCTGAGACCAACAGCAGCAATGGCATCCTCAACAGCGATTGGTTTGTGACGGTGTTCGGCGATGGATTCGACCCAGCTGTTGACCCGGAAGACCCCGACACCATCTATTCGCAATGGCAATACGGAGGTCTGGTTCGGTTCGATCGCAAAACGGGCACACGAGTCGACATCAAACCACAACCATCAAAAGATGGTGACGCACTTCGTTGGAACTGGGATTCGGCGTTGTTGATTTCACCTCACAACCATGAGCGAATTTACTACGGTTCTCAAATCCTGTTCGCCAGTGATGATCGCGGAAACAGTTGGACAGCGATTAGTGAGGACCTTTCGCGAAACCTTGACCGCAACAAACTCAAAGTCATGGGACGCGTTTGGGGCGTCGATGCCGTTGCGAAAAACATGTCCACTTCGATGTACGGCACGATCGTTAGTGTCAGCGAATCACCCTTGGTCGAGGGACTGATTTATGTTGGCACCGACGATGGAATGTTCCAAGTCACCGAAGACGGTGGTGAAAACTGGCGCGCCGTAAGCGCGTTTGGAAATCTTGACATTCCTGAATACGGATACATCAACGATATCGAAGCTGACGTGCACGATGCCGATACCGTATACGTGGCAGTCAACAATCATAAGCGAGGTGACTTCCAACCGTACATTGTCAAATCCATCGATCGCGGCAAGACTTGGGTGAACATCTCGAGTGATCTGCCTGAACGAGGAAGCGTTTACGCTTTGAAACAAGATCACGAAAAGCCGGAGATCCTGTTCTGCGGCACCGAATTCGGTTGCTTCACAACTCTCGATGGCGGCGACAAGTGGCTCAAACTTTCCAGCGGCCTACCGACGATTGCCATTCGCGATATTGAAATTCAGAAAAACGAAAACGACTTGGTGCTGGCTTCGTTCGGTCGTGGATTTTATATCCTTGATGACTACAGCCCGTTACGCAAAATTTCGGAAGAGCTGCTTGAGAAAAACGAAATGATGCCGATCACCAAGGGACGGATTTTCAATTTCCGTTCTCCGATGGCGATGGGAGGGCGAGCTTTCCAGGGTGCAAGTTTCTACACCGCTCCCAACCCGGACTACGGCGTAAAATTTACGTATCACTTGAAAGACAAACTTGAGACTGCCAAACAGAAACGAAAATCGGCAGAGAAGAAGCTAGACAAATCTGGCGGCGATGTAACTTACCCGAGTTGGGATGACTTCAAAAAGGAAGACCGCGAAGTTGCGCCTCGCGTCACGTTGACGATTCGCGATGAAGACGGCAATGTCGTCGATCGCATCAAAGGCTCAACATCGAATGGACTTCACACGGCAGTCTGGGACATGAATCATGCGGATGAGTTTGGCCGCGGAGCAATCGCTCTTCCTGGATCTTATACCGTTGATGTCTCGCAAACCATTGACGGGCATACGACCGAATTGATCGCGGCGGAAGAATTTGAAATTGAACCGATCAGTTTCGCCGAAACCAGCGAACCAGACCGTGAAGCCATCATGGCATTCGTCAAGAAAGCCCAGTCGATTTCCAATGTGATCGGTGCGGCCAGCAGCGTCACCAACGAAGCAAAGGATTCTTTGGATGAAATCAAGTCGTTGCTCAATAAGTCGACAACACTGGATGAATCCATCGCCAACGATGTCCGTGAACTTGAAGTTCAATTGATGGATATCCAGGAGGTCTTCAACGGTGATCCAACACGACCAAGGCGAAATGAGTCGGCGCTGCCGGGCTTGCGAGGTAGACTTCGCACGGCCATGTTTGGTGCGATGGGAAGCCGAGAAGGCCCAACGGGAACACACAAACAACAACTCGACATTGCGGTCGAGCTATACGGTGAAGTCGAATCCGATTTGCGAAAGTTGGTCGAGAAGGACATCCCGAAGCTGCAAAAGAAGTTGGACAAAGCGGGCGCTCCATGGACCAAAGGAAGAAAAATTCCGTCGATGGATGAAGACAAGTAATCGGAACTCTGCCGGGCCAAAGGCCCAGGCGCTTTCCAACTGACCAAAAGCTCATTGACCTCTCGGCGGCCAACACCAATCACGCATTCCACATCGGCTGCTGCGATAACACTTCCGCCACCGCGGTTTCAATTGCTTCCTTTCCAACGACTGGCAATTGGCAAGCCCCGTCCTGACAAACGTATAGCGTTGTTTGACTATCCTTAGAATCTCTTCCTTTCAATAAGCTGCTAAGCAAGGAGTCTTCGGACAACCCGGCTTCTTCAAACATGCAAATCAAACTCGAATTGCCAATCCACATCGCCTGCAACGACTTGCAAATTTTGTCACCAGCTTCACGATCGCTTTCTGGGACAACCAAAACCAGCTCATGGTGTGGCAACAAATACTCGGCCAGCGCCACCAACATTTGCCCGGACGCCATGGGCGAGCGGGCCATCAACGCACCACCTGCTTCGATTGTTTCGGCGGCAATTTCAACGTAGCGTTGATTACCAATCAGCCGCCCAAGCTTCAACAAGCCATAAGCCGCCATCGAGTTTCCACTGGGAACACTGCTATCCTGAAACGGTTTCGTTCGAGCAATGAGTTGTTCGTGATCATCGGCAGTGAAGTAGAAACCGCCTCCGGACTCGTCGTGAAAGTGCTCAATCATTTGTTCTGCGATCGAATTCGCTTCGACCAGCCATTTCTCATCAAACGTCGATCGATAAAGTTCCACAAAGGCAACCAACAGATACGAGTAGTCGTCCAAGTAAGCATCGAGAGATGAAACTCCGTTGCGGGACGTGTGCAGCCAACGCCCATCGTCACGTCGCAGATTGCCAAGCAAGAACTCTGCGGCACTGATCGCGGCATTTAGATACTTTGGCCCTTGTGGCGATGCGAATACCACGCCGCCTCGTGCCATCGAGCGAATCATCAACGCATTCCAGCTGGTTAGTATTTTGTCATCAAGTCCAGGCCGAACTCTGTGGCTGCGAACTTCCAGCAATACACTTTTTGCAGAATTGACTTCCTGTTGAAAACCTTCGGAAGAGATTTGTTTCCGTTTCGCAAACTCTTTCAGGGGCACTGGAATGTTAAGAATGTTTTGACCTTCAAAATTCCCACCTTCACTAACGTCAAAGAACTCACACAACAGCTCCCAATCGTGACCAGCGGACGCGCCGATTTTCAAAACCTCTTCCTTCGACCAGACATAAAACTTTCCTTCAACGCCTTCGCTGTCAGCGTCTTCGGTGCTGAAGAACCCTCCCTCGGGACCCGTCATCTCCCGAAGCTGATACTCAAACGTTTCGTGAATCACGTCGGGATAGTGAACGCCGGCGGGAAGTTGGTACTCATCTGAATCAGCAGGATCGTGCAAAATCTGAAATCGTTCCAATAAGGCAAACGTCAACAAAGCGTTGTCGTAGAGCATTTTTTCGAAGTGTGGAACCAACCATCTTTCATCGACGCTGTAACGCGCGAATCCGCCGCCGAGATGATCGTAAATTCCGCCCAACGACATCTTGCTAAGATTTAGATCGACCATAGATTCGACCGTTTGTCGAGACGGCGATCCATTCTCTGGCCATTGCTTGGAAACAAAACTTAACAAAGCCAAGTCCATTGCGTGCGGAAATTTTGGCGCAGTTCCAAAACCGCCGTGCTGAAAGTCAAACTGGTTTTCCAACATTCGGACTCCGTTGACAATCAGCGAAGCTTCGACCGGTGCACTTTCGGATTCGGACCGATTGAGCCATTCCGAGATCTTTTTTGACTGCTCGCTAACGGCGGCTCGTTTGTTTTGAAAAGCATCGAGCACGCTTAACAACACCTGGTCAAAGCCAGGCATCCCCATCCGGGACTTTGGCGGCCAATAGGTTCCACCGAAAAAGACATCTCGCTCAGGAGTCAGAAAAGCGCTCAACGGCCACCCTCCCTGACCATTTCGAAGTGCCATCACGGCGTTCATATAGATCTGATCCAAATCCGGTCGTTCTTCACGATCGACTTTAATGCAGACAAAATTATCGTTGAGAATTCGAGCGATGCCCTCGTCTTCAAAACTTTCGTGCTCCATCACATGGCACCAATGGCACGCCGAATAACCGATTGACAAAAATATCGGTCGATCTTCGTCCTTCGCGCGTGACAAAGCTTCTTCATTCCACGGATACCAATCGACAGGATTGTTTTTGTGCTGCAGCAAATAAGGGCTGGATTCGTCAGCCAATCGATTCGTCATTGAGACTCCTGAAAATAATTATGGCATCAATCTTAGTAAAGAATGTGACAATTCGATAGAATCCTATGTGAACGGCTATGCGATTAAGCGCGCCGCCAAACGAATCAAAACAGAATTTGATTTTCCCGCCCGCTGAAACTTGTAACCCCAATCTCTCAATTCCATGAACACGTTTAGTACAGCCACCAAAGTTGGATTCGCATTGGTTGCGATTGGAATTGTTTGTCAATTCATTTACTGGTATCCGATCTTGCCGCCAAAAGTCCCCTCCCACTTCAATGGCAATGGAATTCCTGATAAGTTGATGGACAAGAATTCCTACTACGTATTAATGGTTGCCTTGCAAGCCATGTTCATGATCGGCTTTCCTGTCCTTGTTTCGTTTTCAAAGAAAATTCCCAATTCGCTCTACAACGTTCCCAACAAAGATTATTGGCTGGCACCGGAACGGCGAAACGAAACGTTGGACGACATGAATCAATTCCTGTTGCGAACAGGAATCCTCACGATGTTATTGATGGCCGCGATGTTTCACTTGTCGTGCCAGGTCGCAATTCAAGTTCGCGATGACATCAGCCCGGAGTTTGTGTGGATCATGATGGCTTACCTCGGCATTCTTGGGGTCATGGTTATTGCGATGTTGCTAAAGTACAGATTGCCTGAATGAAGCAAAACAAAACTAGAATGCAAATCCATGAATTCAGAACCGTCTGACAACTCGCACCTGCCCAGTTATGACAATGTGCTTTCGGCCAGCAAAGCTATTGAAGGAGTCGCGCATCGAACACCAATCTGGACTTGTCAAACATTGAATGAACAAACGGGCTTGGAGCTATTCTTCAAGTGTGAGAATTTCCAGAAAGCAGGCGCTTTTAAGTTCCGTGGTGCAGTCAATGCGATCCGCAACTTGTCGCCCTCAGACAGCAAGCGTGGAGTCGTCACACACAGCTCAGGCAACCACGCCGGCGCGTTGTCGCTGGCCGCCAAAATGTTCGGCGTTAAAGCTCACATCGTCATGCCGGAGAACTCTTCCGCGATCAAAATTGCTGCAGTTAAAGAGTACGGAGGATTGGTCACGTTATGCGCGCCGACACTGGAGGATCGCCTCAACGTCGCAAACGCGGTGGAAAAAGAAACTGGCGCGACCATGGTCCCGCCGTTCGACCACCCGGATGTGATCGCGGGACAAGGGACTTGCGCCAAAGAACTGATCGAAGACGTTAAAAACCTGGACGCGATCGTTGCGCCGATCGGCGGAGGTGGACTGATGGCCGGGACGTGCATCTCTACAAAAGAGCTTTCGCCAAACACTTTAATCATTGGAGCCGAACCGGAAATGGCGGACGATGCGTTTCGATCAAAGCAGGCTGGGGAATTTATTCCGCAACTCAATCCTCGAACGATCGCTGACGGTTTGAGAACAAGTCTTGGCGAATTGACGTGGCCATTCATTCGTAACGACGTCGATCAAATCGTTACCATCTCGGAGCAGGAAATCCTGGAAACCATGAAATCTTTTTTCGAGCGAAGCAAGCTGCTAATCGAAACAAGTTGCAACGTTGCCGTGGCGGCAGCGATGAGCGGGCGGATCGACAATCTGCCCGTTGGTGCGCGGGTGGGAGTCATCATCACCGGTGGCAATGTGGATTTGACGGCGTTGCCGTTTTGAATTTTTTGGTAAAGAAAAACGATGACGAACCTAGACCGCAGGTACGTCTTCCATCTTTCGCAGCGCCGATAAATACAACAGCGTGCTTGCGCGATGCTCTGGAGACTTTTTGACTTGAGTCGCTGCAATGCGAATTACATCACGGCGACTAATTTGACCGACCAGTTTGCCATCTCTGACAACTGGCAGTCGGCGTCGCGGTGTGATCAGGAAAACCTGAGCGACAGCCAAGAGCCCCGTCTCTTCGGTGATCACTTGCGGATCTTTGTCCATAAATGCGTGCACTTGACTGGTCGGAAGCTGATCGTACGCTCCATCGATCAGAACTTGCATACAACATTTTTCGGAGAACGTTCCCAGCAAGCGATTGTCACTGCCAACAACCGGAGCGCCAGAGATTTTCTTTTTCACCAATATGTCGATCGCTTTAAAAACGTCCATATCAGGAAAAAGCGTTACCAGTCGCGTTGTCATAAAGTCACGAGCAACGATCTTGGCAATATCTTGAGTCGCCATTGAATCTCTCCGTATTAAAAATGACTGGACAAAAAGAAAACGTTCGAGTCGAAGCATCCATCCTAACGAAACAAGTTGGCGTTTACAAAGTTTTCTTGTTCCAAAGACGGCCGCGCGCGTCGATCGTGCTTGCTTGTGAAAGTTTTCACGAGGATCGTCCGAAACAATTTGGTGTTTCGAAGTTTGGTTGGCGAAAAACTAAAACGACTTTTTCGCAGCGTCGCAACATGCTACTGGTGTGAATCATGTTTCTCAGTCTTGGCTTCGAACACCGCGCGTTCTCAAATTCGACCTCGGGCAATTCTTGTGCAACCGGCGCAACCGTTGTCTTCCATCAACTCAAGCTGCCAACATGATCAATTTGAAAAAAATACCCGACCTGATTTGACGCCAAGTGCTACGTTTTTCCGCCGGAATTGATGCTTCCACGACGGACCGACGGAAATGAAGTCAAAACTTCTCCCCAACAAATGCGCGAATAGCTCTCATTTGAGAAGCCTGTTACGCGGTGCGCCGTTGTTCTTCATTCTTTCAATCTTTGCATTATTTGTTGCCTCGATTTCAGCACCAGAGTCATTCGGTCAAATTCGACTGCCCCAAATCGACCCCTCCGGCAATCGAATCTTCCTTCCCGCCCCAAACTCGACAACGGTTCTTGGACCACGTGCGGGAATCGGAAACACGGGCGGCGGCTTATTCAGAATTAATCCGCTGCGACAAAACGGACCGTTTGCAAATCAGAACAATAGAAACACAAATCCGTTTGGGAACGCTGCATTTACGCAACCCAATCGTGCGACTCCGCCAGCTTTCACGCAACCCGCTCGACCTCCAAATTGTGATGGATCGGACAACGCCCCGAGAAAAAACAAACAACACCTGATTCCGAATCCAAACGGCTGTAAATCCAATGGCCAGCGCGGACAGATCATGCTGACGCCGTCGCGAATCGTTGCTCCAGTCAACAGCGAAGTCGTTGTCTTAGCAGGAATCTGCGGTGGGGACGGTCACTTTGTTTTAAACCAGCCGCTTGAGTGGATGCTGTCCAACGATAGTGTTGGTCAGTTGATCCAAGTCGGAGGAATGGATCATCCGGCCTTTAACAAACTGGTTTCACCGACAGCGAAAAAGTTTGATGGACAATACGCTTGGGGGCGAACTGGATTAAAACAGGCGTTGCTCACGCGAGGCACACCAACACCTGCTGATGACATTCAACTTCGCAAAGGCCAAGCTTTTATTAGCGTTTCCTCGGCGTCACCAGGTACGAGCTACATCACGGCGGTTGCCCCCAACGCAGAAGCTTGGGACAAACGACGGGCGACAACAACAATCCATTGGGTTGATGGGATCTGGTCGATTCCAACTCCCACGCAAGCCACTGCCGGGACGGTCGCGCCACTGACAACCGTTGTTAATGGAACAGACGGGAACGGCATTCCAGGTTGGAAAGTCAAATATTCAATTGTTGGCGGAGCGCCCGCTGAGTTTGCGCCTTCAGGTTCGCAAACCGCCGAAGCGACCACCAATGATAACGGTCAAGCCATCGCGCAGATTCGACAGCCGGCAGGTCAATTCGAACCGGGAACGACCCAAGTTCGCGTGGATGTCGTCCGTCCGCCAATCGCAGGCGAACGAGAGCTCGTTGTCGAAAGTGGCATCACGCAAATCGCCTGGTCTGCCCCGGCGTTGACACTCCGAGCGATCGGACCTGCCCAAGCCGGAATCGATCAACCGTTTAACTATCGTCTCGAAGTCACCAACCCTGGCGACCAACTCACGCGCGACGTTGTTGTGCGAACCAGAGACCTTGACGACAGTCTCGAGTATCTTTCGAGCACTCCCAAACCGACTCAGTATGGAAAACAGTTTGAGTGGGAACTTGGCGACATCGCTCCCGGCAGCGCACCAAAGATCATTGACATGCAATTGAAGTCAAACAAACGAGGTGCGATCTCGAGCTGTTTCGAAGTCGCTAGTGAAAGCGATCGGCTGCGAACCGAGGCTTGTGCGCAAACTGAAATCACAGCGCCGTGCCTTGGTCTGGATATCGAAGGCCCGGAGACCGCAAAGGTCAATGACGAAGTGACTTTCAACATCGGAATTACGAATCAATGCGATGAACCGCTTCGCGACATCCGAGTCCAGCTGGCTTACGACAGCGGGCTGAGCGCTCCCGGTCGAAGCAACCCAATCGAAGCTGTCATCGACGAGCTTCAATTTGGAGAGAGGCGCGAACTGCCGGTTGGTTTTAGAATCCTTCAACCTGGACGACAGTGTTTTGAACTAAAGATTAACGCAGCTGGCGGACATTCTAGCGAGGCTCGCGAATGCATCGAAGTCAGTAATACCGAGGTACCCAAACTCGCGTTACAACTCGAAGGCGGTAATCCGACGCGGGTTGGCGACAAAACACAAGTTAACGCAATCATCGCCAACGTTGGTAACACGCCGATCAACGCGGTAACGTTGACAAATCGTTTTTCTCCAAGCCTCGAACCAACCAACATTACGAAAACATTCAACTACGAGTTCGCGGAGAATGACTTGCTGGTCGACATTGGACGCCTGGAACCCGGCGACCAAGTATTGGTTGAGTTCTTTTACGAAGGAATGGAGCCGGACGCCAACGCGAAAAGTGAGTACACCGTTACGTCGGTCAGCGGTGCCAGTGCAACGCAAGCGACGACGGTTCGCGTAGAACCCAACCCCGACGGCGGAGCTGGAAGTTCAATTTTTGAGAACCCGAACTCGGGGCAACCAAGAACCGACGGCCAGCCGAATTTCCAGAATCAGCCCGGACAGCAAAATCCGAACACCGGCGTTCCGAACGATTCAATCGATGCTGCTCCTCGTAACGAAAGTCCGATTCGCGTACCACGAGACTCGAACCCGTTTCCTGCAAACAACGGCAGCGGAAATCTTTCGATTGAAACGCGAACACTGACACCAGATATCAGTTTGTCGAACCCGCAACAACGACAAGGTCAAATCGGCTTTCTGGTCGCCAATGAAAGTGGGATCGTTCACAACAACGTTGACATCTCCTTTAAACTCTCCGATGGCTTGCGATTAGTTGATCTGGAAAACCGAGACGCCAACCTGGGAATCGTGAGCTTGCCCAGTGCTGAAAGATTCGATCTGAATCGGAAGATGAGCTTGCGTCCCAATCGCGACGAATCACTTCCGTTTGTACTTTACGTCGAAGGGACCCGTCCCGGTCCGCAAACCGTCACGTTTTATGTTGGCAGTGAAGAGTCTGGCGGGACCATCATCAACGAGGCTTACATCAACGTTGTTGAGTAACCGTTGACGTGTCGGTGCAAGTTTTGAACAACGACGACTCGTCTATCGCTCGTCGCTTCCCGAAGCTTAGATTCCGCGAAGCTTACATGCTCGGACGAAACATTCTTCGATTCTGGTTTCCAACAACGATGAGAACTCGTCTTCAGAAAGCTGACTGTATTCTTCAAACGGGATAGGCTGCCCAATGACGACCCTCACATTGCCAAGACCCGGGAACAGTGAATCTTTTGGCCAAGACTGAAACGCACCATCAAATCCGACTGGCAACACCGGGACTTTCGTTCGTTTCGCGATCGTGAGAAACCCTCTTTTCATCGGGAGCAAACTTCCGTCTTTGCTGCGTGTCCCTTCCGGGAACATCAAGACTGCTTCACGTTTTTTAAGCCGCTTGAGCGTCTCCTTCATACCTCCAATGCCGGACGACTCTCGGTCAATCGGAATCGCATCGTTCCAGCGCAGAAACCAACCAAGCGGTCCAAATTCAAACAGTTGCTTCTTGGCAAGATAATTCACAGGGCGAGGAAAAACGCTACCAAGGATAAGCGGGTCAAGATTGCTTTGATGATTGGCGCAAACCAAAACCCCGCCATCGCGAGGATAGCGTTGAACATTGTAAACGCGAAGACCATGTGTCAGCGTCAGCATCGTCCGAAAGAACCAGCGCACCCATCCTTGAAAAAATTGGATCGGCAGCGACCGTCGAGTTCTATCATCGTGTTTAGGCATATCGAAAATATTCAATCTCGAAAATCGATTGAGAACAGATTTTTGATCGTTTGTAAAATTAAGGCGGAGCCAACTGAACGTCTGACAGAATCAGTTGTCCCCCACGACGTCTGGTGGACCGTCGTTTACAATTCAAATCTAAATTCTACTGAACGTCCACGATAGCCGTTGTATGAAAATTAAGAACACAATCATCGAAGAAACTTTCGCAGAAGCATTTACGATGAACTTCACTCGACTGGTTGTGACGGCAATCGACGAGTATTGGCTGGACGCGGGACTGCGAGAATTTTGCGGAAACGGAAGCTCAGTGATTCAGTGTGACGCCGAAGTCGGCATCGAAACGTTGCGGATTGACAACGACCAAACTTTCGACGGACGGATCGGCGCGTCAGTAATGGCGTTTGGCTTTTCTTCTGAAGCCCTTGGCAAAGCGGTAGCGGCACGAACCGGCCAATGCTTGATGACTTGTCCGACGACCGCTGTGTTCAATGGAATGAGTTCCTATCAATCCGATGACAGCGATGACGGTACTGACCCACAAAGAATTGCAATTGGTAACCACTTGCGCTACTTTGGTGACGGATTTCAGAAAAGCAAAATCATTGGCGACCGACGGCTTTGGCGCATTCCCGTAATGGACGGAGAGTTCATCGTCGAAGACACCGCCGGCGTCGAGAAAGGAGTCGCGGGCGGCAACTTTTTGATCCACTCGATCGATCAAGCAACCGGACTTGCCGCGGCCCGACGGGCGGTGAGTGCAATCGATGGATTGCCGAATGTCATCACTCCCTTTCCTGGCGGCGTTGTTCGCAGCGGAAGCAAAGTCGGCTCAAAGTACGAAGCTCTCCGCGCATCAACCTCCGACGCATATTGCCCTACCCTACGAGGACGCGTCACGTCAAACATCCACGACGCCGCGAATTGCATCTATGAAATCGTCATTGACGGCAGCGATTTTGATGCGGTTGAACTGGCCATACGGGATGGAATTGTGGCTGCGGTCGGAGACGGCGTGGTCGCCATTGGCGCCGGAAACTATGGCGGCGAGCTTGGAAAGCACCATTTCCATTTGCACAACGTCCTCGATGCGGTGAAGGAAAACGGTTGAATCGATTACGAGACGGAACCGATTCCTGTTTTTGCCGTTTTCACCGATCGAAGTTCTGAACCTGTAAGCCTTTTGTTGGTAAGGTATGAGTCCGATTATCCGATGGCATTGTCCAAAACGCTCTCCCTTAAAAACAAAGACAGATCCAAGTTCCCGTGCAGTTTTTTCCCCAACAATTTAACGGCGTATTTGACATCGTCATTGACGCCGCACCAAGCAACTTTTTTGGCATGATTCCACTGAATTTGCTGGACAAGTGGACGACGATATTGATCCTTATCGTTTTCGTCGGTGTTGGTATATTGATTGCTATCGGACAAATTTTGAAGCGCCAACCGGAGTCGAATTTCGACGCCGGCATTATCCGAAAGTTTAATCAGCGAGTCACATCGTGGTTCGCGATCCTGGTTTTACTGGTGATCGCATTGCTGTTCGGAAAGATCCCGACCGTGATCCTGTTTGGCTTAATCTCTTTTTGGGCGTTGCGTGAATTTATTACCATGACGCCGACGCGACGCGGTGACCACAGGACTTTGTTCTGGGTGTTTCTTGGCTTCACACCGTTTCAATATTACATGATCGCTCAAGACATGTATGATCTTTACACGGTTGTGATTCCTGTCTACGCGTCATTGTTTATTCCTGCACGGATTGCTTTCACCAGCGATCACAAACGGTTCCTGGAACGGTCAGCGAAAATTCAATTTGGTTTGCTGATTTGTGTTTATGCCCTCAGCCATGCACCCGCTTTGCTGAACCTCGATTTGAAGACGTGGGACAGCGATCAAAACATGTACGTACGATGGGGAGGTGCCACGGCAGGATTGCTTTTCTTCTTTATCGTAATTGTGCAAGTCAGCGACATGTTGCACTTCGCGTGGGATCGCTTGTTTGGAAAGCACTTGATCGCGCCGACGATTAACGCGACAAAAACATGGGAAGGGCTGATTGGCGCGTCCGTCTGCTCGGCACTTGTTGGAATCGTTTTGCATTTGTTGCCAATCACGCCATTCACGTGGTACGGAGCGGGAATCATGGCGCTGATCATCAGCGTGATGGCTTCGTCAGGGAGCATGACGATGTCGGCGATTAAGCGCGATCGCGGCATCAAGGATTATGGAACTTTGGTTCAAGGACATGCGGGCGTGCTGGACCGGATCGATTCAATTTGCTTTTCGGCGCCGATCTTTTTTCATGCGACAAGATTTTTCCTCCTCAACGATTTGCCGTGACCTTGCGAATTAGAGACACCTAGAAAAACCTACAGTAAAAAAAATATGGCAACGACTCTCAATAAAACCATCAACGAGTTCGGACTGGAAGTCTCGCCGGAGGTTTATCCGAAACTGAAACAGTATGTACAAGCGATGTGGGAAGCGAACCAGCTGCTCAACCTGACTCGCCACGTCACGTATGAAAAGTTTGTCTCCCGCGATCTGGTCGATACCCTGGAACTTTCAAAACTGATCCCCGAAGGCAAGGACGTTCTCGATATTGGATCAGGCGGAGGTGTTCCAGGAATGGTGTTGGCGATTCTTCGCCCAGACCTCAACGTCTCACTTTCAGAATCGGTGGGCAAGAAAGCTGTTGCGCTTTCAAGCATTGCTGACGCGTGTGACTTGGAGATTGAGATCTACCAATGTCGCTCAGAACAATTGCTGGAAGATTTCAGCTTCGATTTCACAACCGCCCGAGCTGTCGGTCCGCTGGTCAAGATTTGCACTTGGCTGATTGATGTCTGGCCGTCGGTTGGTAAATTGCTGGCTGTCAAAGGTCCTAACTGGAAAACCGAACGAAATTTGGCAGCCGAGAAAAGCCTGTTGAAGAAAGTTCAACTCGATGTCGTGGCTGAGTATCCGACGCCGGGAACGGATTGGAGCAGCGTAATTTTACAATTGCAGGCCAAGAAGTACGGCTCCAGAAAAAAAGGCTAGACTGACAACTCCGAGAAAGCATTTCAGCTCCAACCGAGCACCCGATTTCAAAACCGATCACTAACCACGATTAAGCGTGAAGCCAACAAGGTTGATTCATGAAAGACAACCTCTCAATGATTTTTGTTGCTGACGTTGAAGGCCAGCTCCCAAATCATATTTCAAACTCGTACAAAAAGTACGCGCATTTTCGGGAAATCAATTCAGGCGGAAAAGCGAACTTGGTTGCTTGCAAAGACACGAACCTTGGCAGGACTGTCATTCTAAAAAAGCTACGGCCGGAGTTCATTGAAGACCGGGACGAATTGCGAAGACTAATCCGCGAAGCCCGTATTACGGCGCAGCTACAACATCCCGCAACCGCTCCGTTATATGAGCTGGGACAAGATGACGACGGCAACTGGTTCTTTGCGATGAAGCTTATTGATGGCAGGACTTTGTTTGAGATCATTGTTGGGCTGTACAACCGCGACACCGAAATCGAGAAGCACTTTACACTCAGCCGTTTACTGAACATTTTCGTGCTAGTCGCCGATGCGGTTTGTTATGCACATGCCAGAGGAGTTATTCACCGGGACCTGAAACCGGAAAATATCATTGTTGGCATGTTTGGCGAAGTGACTTTAATCGATTGGGGAGCGGCAAAAGTTTGGGGAATGCCCAACGATGGCGATGAAAAAACGAAAAACCAGCGCGGCGGAACTCCGCTTTACATGTCGCCCGAACAAGTCCTAGGCCACAAGCCGGTTGATGAGCGGACCGATGTTTTCAGTATGGGAATTGTGCTTTATGAAATGATGGCTCAACGCGAACCTTTTCGTGGCCAGGACATCCAACAAACCTTTGATAACATCATCAATAAAAAACCAACTCCACCAAGCGAAGTCGCTCCGCATCGAATCATCCCTCCCAAGATTGAAGAAATTTGTCTGAAAGCGATTGAAAAAGATCCTGCCGATCGCTACCAAAGTATGCAAGATATGGTCAACGAGATCAATCAGTTTCTCAGCGACGCGATTGAACGAAGCGGAACCTAGCGAGAAAGTAAACTTTTGAAACGCAGCTATGTACCAGCCGTTTTGGCGCTAGCCACGGACACGTTGATGTCGGGAACTAGCCAATGCCACCCCGCAGTGCCACCCCGCCAGTTTATCAAACTGCTGGAACTTTGTTTGGCTCCAGTATCGAGGTTGGGCACTCACGGCTAGGGCTTCACCCTAGGCTAGAGGACATTTCAAAACCTAAAATCGTGCGATCATCGTAGTGGGATTCGCCAGAATTCCCTTTGTTTTGAAAGCGAGCTGGGACTTCTGGCGAAGTCCACTACAGGTTTTGAAATACCCTCTAGAAAAATTGACGGGTCGTTGGCCCTTAAATTACTTCTAAAGTAAGTGCCATTGGTTAGGCGCTCACATTTATCAAACGCGGCCCGGGACTGTACAACGCCGCTCACTGGAACATTGGACGTCAGTTTGGGCGTTTTTTGCTTTGGCTGGGCGGATTTATTCAATATGATGAACGGGATGTCGAATAGAGCATCAGAGGCTATCCAGGCAAATTGCCTGAATCGGAAACATCAAGAATTCAAGGTTGATTGATCATGCTGAACTTTTTCGACAAACGAAACAAGCTAAACGATGATGAGCTCGTGGAGTTTCGTTTTCGAAAAATCGAACGGAAATTGAATTTGCTGCTTGGGCTTGGGATTCTTCAGGCCGCTTTGATCACATTCGTCGCCTTTAGCACTTTTAGCGAATGGGTGATGCCTTCATGGACTACGATCATTCTTGGTTCGATCGTTTTCCTTGCCGGCCTGTTTGTCTTTCGAAAGCAGATCCCCGGTTGGCTTGGCGCGGCAGGACGGTATGCTTTAAACCGATCACGACGCCCGAAATCATCCACCAGTGGTTCCCCAACCAGCAACGGTGTCAACAGCAAGCAAGAAGAAATGGTTTAGCTGAAACGACAAACCAGATTTTTCCCGACGCTCGCAAGAGGTAGTGTTGAAGAACCAGTACATCGCCGAGCCGCTTGAACTTCTGGCCGAACCACTCAATGGCGATTCGAGACTGGTTGGCTTCGAGTTTGATTGGCCAAATCGGAAAATGAATTCCTTGACAAGAAAAACAATATGAGCGACGACAAGCCAATCGCGTACGACGCGTATCAACAGCTTGCCGATGCGTACGCTGAGCTTGTCGACGTCAAGCCACACAATGCGTACTACGAGCGACCTGCAATGTTGTCGCTGTTGCCTGATGTTAACAAACAGCACATTCTTGATGCAGGCTGTGGACCAGGAGCCTATGCCGAAGCTCTGTTACGTCGTGGCGCGTCCACCGTTTCGTTCGATGCCAGTGACAATATGTTGGAGAAAGCAGCCCAACGCCTGGCGGATCGAGCGCCTGAGATTGATCCATTGAAGTGCGAATTTAAACAGCTCGACATGACAAAACCGTTGGACATGTTTGACGATGATACTTTCGATGGAGTCAACGCGCCGCTTTGTCTGGACTACGTTGAAGATTGGCGAAAGTTGTTTTTGGAATTCGCGCGAGTTGTAAAACCGGGTGGTTGGATTCTGTTTTCCTGCGGACACCCCGCTTCGGACGCAGAGTATTTCAACACCGAACAATACTTTTCGGTGGAAAGAGTTTCGGCAACGTGGAAAGGGTTTGGCATTCACATCAACATGCCAAGCTACCGCCGATCGTTAACTGAGATTCTGTCGCCGATGATTGAAGCCGGATTCGCGATCGACAAGATCCATGAACCTCTGCCAACGGAAGCGTTTAAAAGATCCGACGCTTACCGTTACAAGCTCCTGCTGCAACGACCTGTATTTTTGTGCGTTCGAGGACGGTTGCCGAGTTAATTTGATTACCGGTTCGAAACAACGCGACAGAATTCTAATCCGCTTCGGAGAGGCCCGCGAATCACGCCAATCTACGCGAATAGTGCGCGCCACCATTGTCCGAGATTCTCGCGATTCGCGGGCGGCAAAAGTAATCCCTTTTGAGGGAGGCCCCGCCTCGGATTGTTCGGTTCAAATTACCGGGGCTATGGCTGGACGGCTAAGCATTCAGCGCCGCAAGCGCACTGGCCAACTCTTCCTTCACCACCTCGTCTTCCTCGACGGCGTTTCGTGACTCCAACAATGCTTGCGATCGTTTCACATCAACTGTACCGTGCCTGCCAATCGCCCACGCCACCGCTCCTCGGACCAATGGCGCTTCATCGTTGATACCCAATTCCAACGCCTGCAATCCAACAGCCGAAGGATGATTGCCAAGCGCGATCGCCGCGTTTCTAAGGATGCCACGCCGTTTCGGACGCCACAACGGCGTCTTTCTAAACCGAACTCGAAACTCATCTTCAGAAAGTTCAAACAGTTCGGGTAATTCCAGTGCATTGAAATCCGCTCGCGGTTGGAAGACGTCCAGCGTTGAGAGAGGCGACTTTGAATTCCACGGACAAACGTCCTGACAAACATCACATCCCAGAATCCAGTCGTCCATCTGCGGACGAATTTCTGCCGGAATCGGAGATCGATGCTCGATCGTCAAGTAGCTAATACACTTTTTCGCGTCCAGTTCATGGGGCCCAACAAACGCATCCGTCGGACAGGCGTCCAAACAAGCCGTGCAGGTTCCGCAATGAAATCCATCGTGTTGAGGATCGTATTCAAGTTCCACATTGACCAGCATCGCCGCCAGGAAAAACCAACTTCCAATTTGCTTGTTGATCAGCATGGTGTTTTTCGCTGACCATCCCAAACCGGAAAGCTGACCGAACTCTCGCTCAAGCAGCGGTGCCGTATCCACAACACCTCGAACCTTAATCTTGTCATCCAGGGATTCCGCAAATCGGCAAAGAAGTTTCAAGCGTTTGTGAATGAAGTCGTGGTAGTCAGTTTCTCCCCATGCATATCTCGCGATTTTCCCGGTTCCCTCTCGACGGGGCTGACGCGGTTGCGACTGGTAATTCATCGCCAACATCAGCACGCTTTTCGAACCAGGCATTACGCCGTCTGGATGACGGTAAGCTTCCTTTCTCGTTTCCAGATATTCCATTTCGCCGTGCCGACCTTCCTCCAGCCAATGGTCGAAGCGATTAAAATTTGGCGCAGAGACCGCTGGACAGGCACCGACAAAATCAAAACCCTGCCGCTGGGCTTCCGATTTTAACGATTGTGTCAGTTTTAAACGTTCCATAGCCGGCAAAGTAATCTCTTATTTAAAAGGGCGTTTGACAAAATCGCTTGCATGATTTCAGCCCGTGTTTAGGCTGGATAGTGAGCTTGGCGTCCTATTGAAACGCCTTTGAATTACTCCACAGAATGCGTTTAAAGAAACGTCTTAGAAAAAGGCAACATCATGAAAAGAATCATCATCACGGCGATCGCGTTGTTTGCGGTAACTATCCTATTCGATTCCTCGGCTCAAGCCCAAGGCATTAACTACGGTTCACGCGGCTTTTTGAATCCTGGGCGTACAGCAGGACTCAATGTATTCCGCGGTGCCAACTTGAATCGTCGAGGCATCAATTCGTTTGGTCTGGGTGGATACGGCTTCGGCGGGAACTTCATCTCGGCGTTTAGCAACACAGTCCGTCCAGAACGCCAGCCGTTTTTCGCAACAAACCCACCCGTTTACTACAGTGGTATCGTCAAGCGACCTTACGGTATCAGCCCATACGCAGTTCCAGCTGGAACGGTTCCAGTTGAAATGACTGTTGGCCAGCCAGAACCAGTGACCATTGCGAATCCATTTTTTAATGAAGCAGTTCCAGCTTCAGACGTTAAAACGGAAGAAGCCCAAGAAACTGAAAACAAGACAACGATGATTGTTAATCCGTACTTCGAATCTGAGCCGGTAGTCATTGTCGACGCCGAGGAAGTTTCCGTTGATTTCGCTTCACTTGAAACAGTTGTGGAAGAAAACTAGTTACAGAGTGGACTCTGTTCTCAGCCGATTTCGCTTAGGCTGAGACTCCAACGCGATCGGTTTCGCCGCTAGGGGCAGTGAAACCGGGAAGGCGCCGCTTGCGGCGCTTTTTTTATGTCGGTTGGTTCGATCAAGTCAGTAACGAAAGCCGAATCAAAAACTTTTTGGCCAGCGCTTTCCTAGCGACTTCTTTTGCGCTTCGATCAACTTCTTCACGCCGCTTTTGCCCAACGCAATCAAAGCCGCAAGTTCTTTTTCGCTGAACGTTGCTTCTTCGCCAGTCCCCTGCACTTCGACAAACTGACCACTGCCTGTCATCACGACGTTCATGTCAACGGCGGCAGCGAAGTCCATCTCATAATCCAGATCAGCGACCGGCTTCCCGCCAACAATGCCGACACTGATTGCCGCCAGGGAATCGGTCAGCGGATAGACTTTCGGGTCAGGCAGCGATTTTTTGATCGAGTGAATCGCGTCGATCAACGCGATCATGCCACCGGTGATACTAGCGGTTCGTGTCCCTCCATCTGCTTGGAGGACATCGCAGTCAACAGTGATCTGTCTTGGCCCAAGCGCTTCCAAATTCGCGACCGCACGAAACGATCTGCCGATCAATCGTTGAATCTCTGTCGTTCGGCCGTCAACCTTCTTTCGATCGCGGCGCTTCCTCGGCGACGTGCTTCCCGGAAGCATGTTGTACTCGGCTGTAATCCAGCCTTTTTCCGAATCGCGCATCCATGGAGGCACGTTTTCGTCAACACTGGCGGTGCAGAGAACAACGGTCCCTCCACACGAATACAAAACACTGCCGGGTGTTTTGTTGGTGAAGTTTCGTTTGATCGTTACTGGGCGAATCTCTTTTGCTTTGCGGTTCATGCCGAACATCGTAGCAAATCATTTTGGGAAGCAAAGCGGGTAAGTGCGCAGACCTTCCACTCAGTTGCTAAACGTGGACTTCGCTACGCTTCAGCCGAACGCAAATTACTAAACGCCAAAATGATTCGCTTGTTTCCATGCTTCGGAAAGTTAATGGTCGCCGCCAGTTTCTTGCCTTTGCCACTCAAGGCAATGACTTTGCCGACGCCGTAGTCAACATGTTCAACTTCCATTCCGATAGAGCACGATTCTGGCTCCAATCGATCAGCAGACAACATGGCTTGTTGTTTTTCTTCAAGCTGTGCGGCGGTCATCATCGGTGGCAATCCGTTTAGCTTTTTCCCTGCCACAACCGGAGCCTCTTGCACTTGGTCTGGCGATTCATCAGTCGAATCCTGCACCTCTGATTCTGGCGGCTCGAATAGACTGATTGGATTCGAACCAAGATCACTATTGATATCTATGGAAGGAAGTTCATCTGCAGGCTCATTCGACCAGCCATCGATATTGTCGATCGCCGCTTGCAACTCGTCTTCACTCATCGCATGCAATTGTCGCGGCTCGAAAATCGTCATCTCACTACGCGGCAATTCCATCAGAAACCGACTGGCGATCGCCGGCCAATAGCTTCCACGTCGAAAACGACTCATGCAACGCGAAAGCTGGAGATGCTTTTCGGCCCTGGTAATTCCAACAAAGAACAATCGACGTTCTTCTTCGACTTCATTGTCGTCGTTGGTGCTCCGTTCGTGCGGCAACAATCCCTCTTCCAGCCCAACAATGAAGACGGACGGAAACTCCAGTCCTTTCGACGCGTGCATCGTCATCAACGTGACAAAATCTGCATTGGACTCAAAAACATCAGTGTCGGAAACCAACGCGGCTTGTTCGAGATACCGCTCCAGTCCGCCGTCGTCTGGATGTTCGTTATCAAACTCCTGGGCTGCGACCACCAACTCGTCCACGTTGCCCGCTCGTTCGAATCCTTCTTCGCTTCCGTCGTCAGTTAACCAATCGCGATAGCCAGTGGCGGCCAGGATCTCTCGAATGATCGTTTCAACATTGGCATGCACATGTTCGGCCAACGAATCATACATTTTGAGGAATTTCGTGAACTTGGCTGTTGGCGAAGCCTTGATCGAAGCGATATCAGCGCAGTTGCGAGCCGCTTCCAACATTGAAATATTGTTTTCCTGACTGTGGCGGCGAAGTCGACCGACAGTGACTTTTCCAATCTTTCGCGACGGAGTATTAATCACCCGCTCAAACGCCACGTTGTCGCGAGGGTTGTTGAGCAGATGCAGATAAGCAACCAAGTCTTTGATTTCTTTTCGTTGATAAAATTCATGACCGTTGACAACCTGGTAAGGAATGCCGCTGGCCCGTAGCGCATGTTCCAGTGAACGAGACAGCCAGTTGGCTCGATACAAAATCGCATAGTCGCGTGGTCGTGACTCGCCCCGCTCAATCGAAAGAGAGATTCGATCCGCAATGTCGAGCCCTTCTTCCTGCGGATTCTTGAAAGTCACCAAGCGGACTGGTTCACCTTGATCGTTATCGGTCAGCAATCGTTTCTGTTTCCGGTTAACGTTGTTGCCAATAAGTTGATCGGCAACGCTAAGGATTGCTTTGGTGCTGCGGTAGTTTTCTTCCAACCGAGCCACGGTGACGTCGGGATAGTCTTTTTCGAATTCCAAGATGTTGCGAATGTTCGCGCCGCGCCAACCGTAGATCGATTGATCAGGATCACCCGTAACCGCCAAATTTTGGACGCTCAAGTTCAACAGACGAATCAGTTGATACTGTGAGAGATTTGTATCCTGATATTCGTCCACCATCATGTAAGCGAATTTTCGGTCAAGCGACTCTCGCAGCTCAGGACTTTCGCGAAGCAGTTCCACGCAATGCAACAGCAAGTCATCAAAGTCAACTCCGTTGGCCATCTGTAACAGCTTTTGATATTCCGGATAGACTTTTCGCAGAATATTATCCAACGCGTTACCGGGTCGCGGAACAAACCGTTCGTGAGACAAACCATTGTTTTTCAAATTGCTGATTTCATTAGCCAGCTTGTCTGGAGAATAGTGGCGAAGATCGACTTCCGCATTTCCGATCGCCTGCTTGAGCACCGACCGGCTGTCTCCCATGTCGTAGATCGTAAAGTTCTCTTGCAAGCCCACCATCGGTGCGTGGCGTCTCAATAGCCGAGCACAAAATTTATGAAACGTGCCTGCCCAGGTTAAATTTTTTGGCGCCAATCGCGCCAACCGGTTTCGCATCTCGTCGGCGGCTTTGTTGGTAAAGGTCAACGCAACGATGTGGTGCGACGGAATTCCACTGGCGATCATGTACGCGATTCGATGCGTGATGACGCGGGTTTTCCCGCTTCCCGGACCGGCGATAATTAGCAACGGACCTTCGGTACACTGAACCGCCGATTGCTGCGGTTCGTTGAGTCCATTTAAAAGGTCGCTTCGTAGGTCAGTCGCCATCGAATCCCGTCGATAAATCGAATGATAAAAGTTGCTAGCAATTTGGATTTTAAATTGCGGATCTTGTTTCAAAACCCGGCACGCCCAAATGTATTCTAGCGTAGATATGGTATAGTCGTCGGCTTAAGAAACAAGAACGAGACACGATGGATGTGACTCGGCTGGTCAAAGCGTAAACGTTCTTTGCCAAAATTGTTTCTTTAATCCAATTAAATCTTTTGAGCATTTATCAGGGAGGGAGCCTCGATGGCCAGAACACGTATTCCACTTAGCGAGTCCGAAGAACAAACACGCGACTTGATGGAAAAGCTTGACCTCAGCACCGCCGAAATCGGCTTGACGGTCCGCACTACCAACTGCCTTGAAGAAAAAGGCATCTTCAGCGTCCGCGACTTGTTGAACACAACGCGCGCGGATCTTTTGAGCATCTCAAATTTCGGCGAAAAAACTTTGGAAGAAGTTTACAAGTCGCTGGAAGACATCGGGTTCTGCCGCAAAGGTCAAGAGAAACGCGAAGTCAAACCTCGATAGGCGTCAAAAGTAGATGGCTGATTTAGATGAAGCGCTAGTGTTGGTGTCGACTCATTTTCGAGGGGTCACCGACAAGAGCGGTGCGCCGTACGTCTTGCACTGTATTCGTGCCATGATGTCAGTGGAATCATTGGACGCCAAAATGGTGGCCGTGATGCACGACTTGGTGGAAGACACGCCAGTGACGTTGGAGCAACTCCGTGAAAAGGGTTTTTCTGACTCGGTGTTGAACGCTGTCGATTTGGTCACGCACACCGATGACGTGACTTATGAAGACTACATCGTAAAAATCAAAGCCAATCCGATCGCACGCGAAGTCAAATTAGCTGACTTGAAAGATAACACGTCACTCGGCCGGGCGCTCTATCGAGAGAAGAGCAACGGTCGAGATGCCGTGCGTCTTCAAAAGTACGTTCTCACCTACCAGTTCCTGACCGATGAGATCGACGACGCGAGTTACCGCCGGCAGATGGAACGGCTAAGCAGCAATACAACTTAGAACTTAGTAGACGGGCTCGGGAAGGCGAGGCTCCTGCCGAGCTACTGCTCTTCGCGTAAAAACGTCAGCGTCTTTTTGTCGGACGATTCCGGGTCAAAGTAATATCCGGCGACATCAAACTTGGTCAAACCGCTCGGATTCTTGATTCGATTTCGGATCATGTAGTTCGCCATCATACCGCGTGCTTTCTTGGCGAAAAAACTAATGATCTTGTACTTCCCGTTTTTGCAATCTTTAAAAACGGGAGTCACGATTGGCGCGTCGATCGCGGGCAACTGCAAACTCGACGAATATTCGACCGAAGCAAGATTCACCAGCGCTTTGGAACGCGATTCTTTGAGCGCAACATTGAGCGACGTCGTCAGTTTATCGCTCCAGAAATCGTAGAGATTGTTTCCACGTTCCGTTTTCAAACGTGTCCCCATTTCTAACCGATACGGCTGCATCAAATCAAGCGGCCGAAGTATCCCGTAAAGCCCGCTGAGCATCCGCAAATGCGATTGTGCAAATTTGAAGTCAGCTGCTTTCCATTGATCACAATCGAACCCTTGGTAAACATCTCCCTTGAAAGCCAACAAAGCTTGCTTGGCATTTTGCTCATCGAATGGCTGCGTCCAATCCGAATAACGTTGCTTGTTGAGCTCAGAAAGCTTCTCGCTGATACTCATCAAATCGCCAATCTTCTTTTTCGAATACTTCGAAAGGATGTCGATTAACTCTTGGGAGTCATCAAGAAACTCGGGAAGCGTATGTGTCTTGCACATTTTCTGTGGCGAGTAGTCAAGCGTTTTTGCGGGTGAGAGAATCGCGATCATTAATCTGGCTGTGGGTTTGAAGCTCGAAAGAACAAGGCACCTAATTTACCGTGCCATGCATCGCGGGCACAAGGATGTGGAGCAAGGTTACTGGCCGTACGTTCTGCATTCGAGGGGACTTGCCTAACATTTCCGGTTAAAGCATCAGTCAACTTCCCGCCAACGGCGACGCTTCGTTAATTTTCAACTTCGCCAACTTGCAGGCAAACTAAAACTCCCTTTCCACCCTTCGCGTTCG
The DNA here is from genome assembly GCA_964584615.1 of uncultured Pirellulaceae bacterium. Lineage (GTDB taxonomy): Bacteria > Planctomycetota > Planctomycetia > Pirellulales > Pirellulaceae > Mariniblastus. The sequence continues at coordinate 145,363 of CAZPBE010000002.1, forward strand.
ACCGCGTGAAAAACCGGCCAGAAGAAATCGCTGGCACCGCTCGCGACCCTACCTCTTTTGGGAAAACAGAAACCGAATGGATCAACTTATGCCCGCTTGGGTCTGCCGCCACAACAGACAATGTCCCTTTGCATTCCATGGTCAAAACTTTGTCGCCAACAAGTAGCGAATGGCCGATCGAAACAGGCGGCCCCTTCCACTTAATTTCACCCGTTGAAAGATCGATACAGGCAAAACTTCCTTTGCCTTGATCTTCGCGTCCGATCGTGCCGTAGCAATGGCCATCAAGCAAAACGGGAGTCGTGTACTGACTGTTAAACTGCGGGTTTGACCAAACCGCTGTGGCTTCGCCGCCATCCAGTTTCTCTTTGCCAAGATCGAGCAAAAAACTTCCGACTCCGTAAGACGAGTTGAGAAAGACTTTTTCACCAACAGCGACCGGCATCGGACCGACGGCCGTTGGCCCGCGTTTTCCGAATGGAAATTTCGAAAGCACCGCACCGTCAGTCGGGTCAATGGCGATCGCAAATAACCGCGTCAATACATAAACGACTTCACGGTCGCCAACTTGAAGAGACACGGGCGAAGAATAACTCGCGTTGTCTTGAAACGCAGTCCAAATTTCGTCACCCGATTTCAAGTCGAATGCTACGACCGAATGTTCTTTTCCTCCAACATTGAGAATCAGTTTATTGTCAGCAATTATCGGCGTCGATCCGCAACCAAAATAACCGAAGTTCGTTTTGTACTTCTTCAACGCATCCAGCTTCCACACAATTTCACCATCATCAAATTTGACGCAGTACAAATCTCCTCCTGGTGCGAACAAGTATACGAGTCCTTCGTGAACCAAAGGCGTTGCTTTGGGGCCACAGTCTGGATCGGGTCCCGTTGCATGATAGTTGGCTTTGATTTCTTTTTGCCAAGCAGGTTGTCCGGTGTCCGCGTCCAGTTTTTCAAGTAGATAGCTTTTTCCCTTGCGACCATCTGGACGATGGAAAATCAAAACGTGGTTATCAACCACGACAGGACCGGCGTACCCCTCACCGACTTCACGCGACCAATTTTGTATCGGCCCGGCAGTCCCCCACTCGGTCAACTTTTCGTTGACAACAATTCCATTTCGATTCGGCCCCAGAATTTGTGGCCAGTCATGTGCCGACTCGGTCACGGTAAGCGAAACGGCTTTAGGAAGCGGAGACTTGACAGACAATTGATCCGATGGCGCAAAATCACACGCTACAACGCAAACCAACGTCAACAGGAATAGACAAATCCAAATGCGTGGGCGGAATTGCGATTCAGACGATGGTCGTACATTGGTTGATCGGATAGATTGCATATTGTCCCTTTTGCAGTTGGAAATGTCAGACATTGCATTTCACTGTTTCTTATTAGAACGTTTTTTCCGAGAAGTTGTTTGCGCTGGAACAGTCTTTTTTTTGGTGGCCGTCGATTGCGATTCGCTAACCGACGTTGGTGGGCCGGCGTCGCTGAATCGATGTTTGCCGCACTACTGGTGCTGGTCGGGATTATTCTGTTAGCCATCTTTGTCACGATGGCTGTTTTGTATTCCACTCCCGATCAACTCTATATCAGCCTTGTAACTTTCTGCGTTCAAATTGGTTGCTCTTTGGCGTTGATTGCGCTGGGAACCTACTTTGTTATTGCTTGCTTGTGGAAAGTCTCGGTGTCGGAAGAACGTCGAAACGCCATCGTGGCACGGGCAACAGATTTGGAGATTCTTAACGAACTTCGTCTTCGACGTGAAGATCTGCCGACCGTCCCCAACCACCCACCCTTACCTGGTGCGAAATTCCCGTTTCGCATCGCGGCCTCATCGAGAAATTTGTGGGGACTGATTTCTTCAGCGGTCTTCACCATCATTTTCGTGGCACTATCAACCATCTTGATACTAACCGTTTATGCATCGTTGGGCGCAACGCCAAATTGGCCAGCCATTGGACTTTCTTTTCCGGTCCTGTTCGCGGCAGGTTGGTTTCTGTTTCAATTCTTTCGTCAATACTTGAAGTTAACCGGCATCGGCCCGACCACGATTGAATTGGCAAAATACCCTCTTCGACCAAACGCAAAGTGCAACCTTTTTATATCACAACCAGGCCGAGTCCGACTGCGACTGTTGGATATCGCACTCGTCTGCAAGGAACAAGCAACTTACAGCCAGGGAACCGACATTCGAACGGAGTCGAAAATCATCTTTCGCGAGCAGTTGTTCAAAAAACGCGGCATTAACTTACGGCCCGGCGAACCGTTTGAAACAGAACTGGAAATTGAGATCCCAACCAATTCGATGCACTCCTTTCATACGCCCAACAATCAGATTCAATGGAAGTTGCTGGTGGTTGCCCAAGCGAAGGCTTGGCCACAACTCAAGCGGAGTTATCCGATCGCCGTGCATCCGCCGCTCGCCCTGGACACGAAACCGGTGGCGTCACGATGAAACTTCCTAAACCTTCAAGAACCGTTCAGCAGCCAAACGTCGAGATCGCGCTCGGTTCAAAATCCTCATCGTTTCAACCCGGCGATTTTCTAACTTGCGAATACCGTCTCTTTTTACCAAACGAAAAAGACAAACTTTCCGCGATCGAAGCCTCGGTGATTTGGTATGTCCAAGGGAAAGGTGACGAAGATCTTGGTGTTCACTTTTTCGAGCGCCGCCAAAAATCCACATTGCATACGGATGCTCTGCTTCAACCGCAGCGATTGAGCACAGTCTTGCCTCCCTGCCCTCTTTCCTACGACGGCGTGATGATCAAAGTCATCTGGTGTGTTCGAATTCGTTTGTTTTTCACCGATGGCAGACAACTGACTTTCGATCATCCCTTTCGACTCGGTAACGTTCAATGCCTTGCCGAAACGTCCGCGAAAGAATACGAGACTTTGGACCCCGACCCGGACGATGGTTCACCAGCTCCCATGCGAAACGAAAAGAAGAAACCGATCGCCAATGAACAAAAGGACGGAGCATAGATGCGACTGGAAAACTGCAATCCATTTGCCACGCGGTTTGTTCGACCAGACGAAGCTGAATTTCTTGAATCAGCGAACGACGAAGTTACCAATGTCGCAAAGTTGTTTCTTGAATCCGAAAATTGCATCGGACAGATTGTTGGTCCGCATGGGTCCGGGAAGACAACATTGACTTATGCCGTGGAGCCCCTTTTGCGCAGTCGGTTCCCAAAAGTTCGGCGCATGACGATTCGAAGTTCTCGTGTTGCAAACAGAAGGTTTGATTTGCCGGGAAACTCTGAAACCGATTCATCTTTTTGGATGACTTCTCCTTGGCCCAAATTTCCACTCGTTGAGTTCTTTGATCAGAAATACCGTCAAACTCAACCAGAGTATTGCGCGGGAATTCCAAAGTTCTCACGAACATCACCTGCCGATCAACGTACTATTGATCGTCAATTGTTGATCGTTGACGGAATCGAACGAATCGGATTTCTCAACAGAGTAGGACTTGTTGCAGCCTGTAAAAGGATGCGACTGGGGTTGCTACTGACAACACACCGTCCTATCCCCAACATCAAAGTTCTGGACCGGATATCGCCAGATAAAGAAACGTTTCACCGAATCGTTGACCAACTTTTAATAGGTTATTCGGGACCCATAACAGTTAGCCCGCAAACCATTGAACATTGTTACTTTGAGGTCGACCAAAACTACCGCGAAGCCCTGATGCTTTTGTACGATAAATTTCAACTGCAGTCCCGTTCTAACACCCGCCTTTCATATAGAATCTAATTGCCCAGTTAACACCATGAACTAAAGTGAAATGATCGGAGCATCATTTCCTAACTCGCACCGCTCAAATTTTCACATGGAAGTCGTGAATTTCGGCGGACTCCCAAAATTGAAATATGACTTCCACGAACACTATTTTTGACAGCCGAATCCGGTTCAACTGCACTCTGCTTGGACTACTGTTGGCGGTCTTGACCAGTTGTTTTGATTCAACGGCTGTCGCGCAACAACCGAACATCATCCTGATCAATCTTGATGATGCGGACGCAGAGCTTTTTTCTCCAGACATTTTGGAAGATCGTTTCCCCGGCATCGCGAGTCTTTCCAAGCAAGGCCTAAGCTTCACCAATGTTCATGCGACAACACCGTTGTGTGGCCCGTCGAGAGCCTGTTTGTTGCGAGCTCAATACGCGCACCGATCCGGCATTCGCGTCAATCAACCGGAGTCACCCATATCTTTCGGATTGGATGGTGGATTTCGGTCCTATCTTGAGCGAGGTTACTTCAACGATGACTTGAGCGTTTGGATGCAGAATGCCGGCTATCGAACAATGATGGTTGGAAAGTTTTTGCATTCAGACTTTGTTCGTCACGTTCCCGTCGGCTGGGACGACTTTCGTTCTTATCAAGGCGCAAAATACTACAACACGCTAGTGTTTAGTAATGAAACAAGAGAAGAAGGTAAAAGTCACCATTTGCCAGACGGTGTGTACCGAACCGAAGCCGAATTTGAAGATGCGATTGAGTTGATTGAAAACCAGCGAACCTACAAAAGGCAAAAGCCGTTCTTTTTGTTCCTCAATCCTTTGGGGCCGCATCGGCAGCAAGGAAACGAAGTGCCGATGATCGACGTTGCAAAGTACGGAGACCTTTGGCCACACGTGACCGCGCCGTCTAGTCCGGCCTACGACGAAGCTAATGTTCTCGACGGAAACGGCCCGATGCGGATGCTTCCTCAGCTGACAGACTTCCAACATGAGCTAATTGAATCTCATTATCGCGAGCGTCTTGTTGCCACAAAGTCAGTTGATGACATGATCACTCGATTGGTCAAAAAGCTTGAAGAGCTGTCGTTGATGGACAACACTTATTTGTTTATCACATCCGATAATGGGTTCGCATTGGGACATCATCGCTTTTTCGGCAAAGGCGTTCCGGCGGATCGAGGATCAAAAGTTCCTCTGATTGCGGTTGGGCCGAAAGTGATTAAGAATTCGACTGCCAATCACCTACTGGCACATATCGATATTGGACCCACGATCGTACGACTCGCCGGCGGCAAGACACCGGACTTTATCGACGGAAAATCCTTTGCCCACATTTTGCAGCGACCATTCGTTCACCCCGAAGATTCCATTCGCGATCGAGTGCTGATCGAAAACTTTGAGACTCGTCGACTTTTCGGAACTGATGTGGACGCCGCCTCAACGTCGTTGAGAATGCCAAATGCCTTGTACACGGAATGGGCAGATGGTGGCCGAGACTATTTTGACTTGAGCTTCGACCCGGAACGACTGGACAACGTTTACGACTCTGTATCAACGGCACAAAAAGATGAACTTGCCAACCTGATTCGGGAAACCAAAAACGAAGTTGTGCCTTTTGCAAGTTTTCAAAGTCCCTTCATTGAAAACGAATCGTTGGAATTCCCGATTAACCTGAAAGGAATCGCGGAATCGAATCAGTCTATTAAGCGAGTTGAAATTGCCATTCAAAGTGTTGAAACCGGACTTTTTTGGAATGGAACGAATTGGGTTGCAAGTTTTGCGAAAGTCGCCGCTGCGTTGCGAAACGATGACAGCCAATTGACGATTTGGAACTATAAATTCCATCCTCCGACCGCACTCCGATACGAAGGCACGTATCGGACATGGGCCTGGGCATTTGGAACCGACAATTCGTATGCGGCTCCTGCCAAGACTCGGTTTTCCGCAGAGCTGCCCGAACCAGGAACGGAGTTATTCACACCAACCTACCAACAAGTGCTTCCCGTTGGCGCAGTTTTGATCGAAGGGTCGGCACATAGAGTACTCGGATCGGAAATCCAACTAATGATTCGCGACGCCGATACAAACCAGTTTTGGAATGGAAACGGCTTTCAAACAAGCCGATACACTCTAGATGTCCCTGTCGATGATGCGGCACAATGGAGCGCTGCCCCGAATTTGCCCGCTGGATCGTTTCGCGCAATTGTTGATGCTAACGATGTAAACGGAAATCCTGTACCACAGATCGTACGTTTGTTTTACGTCGAGTAGATTGAGAAACGCGCTACAGTTTACTCTTGCTGCAAAGTTTCATCGGCTCGCGCAAAATCGAAATAGCCGATCATCATTTCTTCAAACGTTTGATCGCCCCAACGGACAGTTTTCGTTGGATCGGGATTGGCGATGTTCTTTTTCGAGTTATCAAAATGGGCGATGCAAGTCAGCACCGTTCCTTTGGGAATCAGCCGCGGTTTTTTGAGGTGATATCCGTTTTGCCAATTGAAATCGTAATTGGGAACATCGAGTAAAATTTCAGAATTTCCATCTGGAAAGTCAGCCGTAAACCGAAACGCTTTACCGCGAAGATGCATATGCGGGAACATCGTCAGCAAGAGCACGTTTTTGGGTACGGTAATTTTGGCTTTCACTTCGTGATGGTCAGCGTGTGCTGGAATTCGGAATCTCTCATTGGCGACTTCGTGGGTTCCAACAATTCGTTTGACCTTGGCGCGATCCACGAACTTAAAACCAACTTGAGTCCTGTCTTCACCAGCCGTTCCGTTGGGCGTGTAATGCATCTGAAAGATGAGCTTGCTGCCAGCAGGAATTAGTTTCGCGAATCCGTCAGGCAACTGAAGCGGTGGTGATCCGGGCGCGCAAGCTGTGATCCACTCCGAACCAATCTCTGTACGCCTCCGGCCGCGTCGACTTTTTCCAGCCACAATGACGTGGTGAACAACGGCTCGGTTACCAATGCGAATCTCGGCAGCCGATACGTATTTATCTTCTTTGAACTTTGGATCGACCACAAAATATTCATATTCCAAAATTCCCGTTGCTGGAACTTTGAAAGGCTTGTCATCCATCGCGATCACAAAATCTGGCACGCCTATCTGCCATCCATCAACGAATTTTCGAACGGGCGGCAAGTTCACGTCGTTTCCCTTTGGCGCGCCGTTTTCAACCCAAGTATTGATCAAACGTTTTTCGTCGTCGGTTAGCCCGGCGTCGTTGGAAAACTCTCCGTACTTGGGATTAGCGTGCCAAGGCGGCATCCGATTCTCATTGACGACTTCGCGAATCATTTCTGCCCACCCAACAACCTCATCGTACTCTGTCAAATTGAACGGAGCGATCTCGCCTTCACGATGGCACTGGACGCATCGGTTTTGAATGATGCGGCTAATCTGCTTGCAGTAGGTGACTTCATCAGACGAAGACTCTTGCAACTGCCGGCCGATAAGACAGCCAACTGGTTCTGTAACTTTCGTTTCCGGTTGCTTATCTTCCAACACTGAACGAATCGCGACCATCGCGTATTCATTCTCGACCTTCGGTTTTTGCCTACCGTAAGTGTATTGATCGTCGATAAGTCCACGATATTGAAGCACGCCTTTTCTGTCAAAAACGAAAACTTCTGGAGTTCGTTGTGCACCAAACGCGTCGGCAATCCGATTCCCCGGATCTTTGAGCAGCGGAAAACTCACCTCTGTAGTTTTCGCAAAATGGCCAATCTCGACCAACGAGTCCTGACGATTGGCATCGATCCCGATGAATTGAACTTTCTCTTCACCTAGTTCATTCTGGAACTCACTCAAGCGACGCGCGTAGAGTTTGACCAACGGACACTCAACGCCATAAAAAACGACAGCCACAACTTTGTCTTTGCTTAACTCGTCCGAACTCCAAGTCTTTCCACGAAAGTCATTCAATTCGAATTGAGGCATCGCGTCGCCGATTGCCAGTGTCTCCTGCCCCAGCAACTGAGCTCGGTCGAACGAAGTCAACGTCACCAAAACCAAACAGACGAAAAGCGTAGAACCAACGCGTGGAAATCGAGTCATCTTTGCCAACTATGAAACAGTGTTGAAACGGAGCCAATGTTGATTTGACCCAACTACGAATCCATTTGTTTCATAAAAGAGAAACAAATACAACTTTAATCGCAATCCAAAAGCTTGCCAGTAAAACAGCACGCTCGCTGGCGAATATAGTTTGCGCCAGCTTCCTCAATTTGAAGAATCAGGGGGCGATGCGCTTTGGCAAGTCCAGAGGGGACACCAGCAAGTCCCGTAGGGACACCACGTTATCCAGCCCGTCATGAAATGCCGGGATACGTTTTTCGAACGAAACGTGAGTGCCGAAGGTACAGCAGTACTCACATAAATAGTAACAAGGGGGAAAACCAACTGCCGAAACAGAGCAGCGACAATTCGCTACTCTGATTGAGAGTTGTCAAAAAGAAAGACGCCGAAGTTTCGACGTCATCTCAGACTTCAGTTCTACGCGTGCTCATCAATGAGTTGCTGAAGTTGATCTTTAGGGAGCGCGCCCATTTTCCTGGCAACAACTTCGCCGTCCTTGAATACAAGAATCGTGGGAACACCGGAAATGCCATATTTCATAGCAAGATCCATGTCATCACCTACGTTTACTTTCCCAACCACAGCCTTATCACCTTGCTCGGTTGCCAATTCATCGATCACTGGACCCAGTGCACGACATGGCGGTCAGCCATCGGAGTAAAAATCAATCAATGCGACCTGGCCTGAGTTGAGGACTTTCGTCTCAAAATCAGCACCGGTAAATTCAGCAGCCATATATTCCTCGAATTAGTTTTCTTCAGCAAATTAGCCAATCAACGGAACCGTTCATCCTTACCATTTGCTCATCGATCAAATTATAGCGTCGATCACAAATTAGAAAATGCAGATTGATGGTGCAAAACGGGGACTTATCCAAGTGTCTGTAGTTTTGCGTCCATAGCGACTTTGAGTTAATCAATTGAAAATACTTGACTTCTCAAACGAATTATTCGACAAATTGTTCTCGGCGAGAAGAATAACACGATTCCTTTCGCAAATCTGAATTGCTCAAATCGACGACGGAGACACGAATGAACTTGCTCAAACTGGTATCGCAACGCCTCGACGAACGCACATTAGGCTTACTAGGCGCCGCTTTGGGTGAGCATGAAGTCCGAATTCGTGACGGTGTCGAAGCAACCGTCCCTGCGATCGTAACTTGCATGAAGCACCTTGCACAAACCGAGCATGGTCGAGAAATGCTGTGGCGTGAGTTGCGAGACACTGACGACAATCTTGCATTTGATTTTGAAAAGAACCTTCGCTTTCGCGGCAGCGACCAAGTCATCGATCAAGGAAGCAGTCAACTTCGCGGCCTTGTCGATTCAAAAGCCGAGGCACTTATCATGAGCGTAAGTCGTGCCAGCGATCTGGGTGGCACTTCATCCAGAAAACTGGTTGGAGCAGTAACGCCACTCGTTTTTGCTTGCGTCGCCAAACACCAACGCGACGTTGGGCTTTCGCCGGAAGGTTTGCGTGACTTATTGGACGGGCAAGCGCAATATTGCGACATGATGCTTCCTAAAGGTCTTGAAAGTGGTTTAGCCTCCAGTGCGCCAAGAGGCATTTCAACCGACATCCACGATTCTGCCAACTCTCCCGCGGCAGCAAGTGGAACCGGATATGGTTTCGCGCCACGTGCAATTGAACAGACTTCGACTGATCAAAAATTCGCCGAATTCAGTCAGTCAAACAAAACAGGTAAAGAGTTTGTCACCAGTGATTCTGCCAACAGCGGATCTGTTAGTCGCGAACCTGTCAAACCCATCTATGAATCAGATGCGTCATCGACTGGCGGACCGGCAGTCACGAAAATCTCAACCTCAGGACAAGTCGATCATGAACGGATGAATCGAATTGAAAATGGCATCAAAAAACGCAACGCCTATGAAAATTCCAACCAATCCGCGACGGCTCGGGCTCGCAGCGCCAGCTCATCCGTTGAGTCACCATCAAGTGGACTGAGTTGGCTTTGGTGGCCAGTCCTAATCGCAGCCTCTCTCGCGGCGTTGATCTACATGGGCAAAAAGATGGACACCACTCCAGAGATCGCTGAACTTCCGAACCCTCCACTGTTCGACGAACCTGTACAAACACCTGCAGTCCTGGCCGCTGAGATCGCAGACGAAGAGCCTGCCAAAACACTGACTTCTGCAGGACCGGAAACAACATCTGATTCGAAAATCTCGACACCTGAACCTGATGATTCTGTTGAATCAAATGATGAAGCGGCTGAAAACAAGGACGCAGAAGTTGGCATCCCAGCCGACGATCAGGTCGAATCGTTGATCGAAAAATTGTCGACAGTCGTTGATTCGATCACGGACGAGGATTCAGCCAAAGAATCAAAGTCTGATTTGGCGGACATCGCCAAGAGTTTGAAGGAAGTCCTTGCTGAGCGTGCCGACTGGAAACCGGAAACAGTGGAATTGGTAGATTTGCAGCTTGGCGATGACGCAAGCAAACTTGTCGATAACTTGAACTCCCTCAGCGATGACAAATTGATCGCTAAAGTTCTCAAGAAAGAGCTTAAACAGTTGAAGAAGTTTTTCGACGTCGAATAGTCGACCTAGGTCAATAGTCGACCTAGTTCAATTGTTGACCAAGGCAAACCAAAGCCTGCAACCGCCTAGGATCGGCTTGTGAAAATGTCTTTGGCAGCTTGAACTTGAAAATGTTTTCAACGGTCCTTGTCGAGTATTTGATTTACCGATTTCTGTCGCGAGATCGATCTATTTCTTACGCAATTGAAGCCAACGTTTGCGAACACTCATGTCTGTTCTTTGCTCAGCGGCTGAAGATCGGGACATCGCCGCGAACAACTGACAGTAAAGATTGAGCATTAAGGGCTATAGATTGCCTCGATAATTCGGCTTTCTTTATTGCTAGAGCTCCAATGCAGGGCCATGATGTGCGAAACTAAACTTTCCCAAGGCGACATTGAATGGCGCCACTTGTGACCACGTCTAGATCTGAAGCACAACTTGAAAAGAGTACAGAACGATGCGACTAAAACAGAAGTGCGGTGCCCCAACTTACGCTGTGGCGATTCTCTCAAGTCTAATTTTTGTTTTGGCTCACCTCTCAATTGAGTCCGGTGCGCAAGAGTCCTTTGCGCAAACCGCCGACCCGATTGCTAGTGAGCAGTTGGTCTTTGCTGAAAAGGACGGATTGGTCGCCGTAGAAGCCGAACATTTTTTTGAACAATCTCTGTCCGAGAAACGAGCGTTTTATCTGACGACCAGCGAGAACACGCCCGATGTTCGGCCTGACTCGGATCCGTCCCATGCGGCTAGCGCAAGCGGTGCGGCTTGTCTTGAAATCCTTCCTGATACGCGAGTGACTCACGACGATCCTTTGACGGTTGGAACGAACTTCTCGCCCGAAGCGGGAAAGATGACTATCGTTCACTACAAAGTTCACTTTTCAAAACCGGGGCGCTATTACGTTTGGGTCCGCGCTTTTTCGCTGGGGACCGAAGACAACGGATTGCACGTTGGTATCGATGGGAGGTGGCCCGAAAGCGGTCAGCGGCTGCAATGGGCGATTGGAAAAGGAAGTTGGCGTTGGGACAGTATGCAGCGAACGGAAGAAGTCCACACCGGCGTGCCGCACCAAATATTTCTGGATGTCGATAAAGCTGGAGAGCATGAAATTCAATTTTCGATGCGGGAAGATGGATTTGAATTTGACAAATGGTTGATGACGACGGATCGCGACTTCGTTCGGCCGGAAGACGAAGGACCGGCGAGTGTTGTTCACGCTGGAACGCCACCTAAACCGTATGATCCCAACGCTACTCCGTCGGCCGCTACGTTTTTACGGATACCGGCCGTTCAGTTTGCGGAAGGTGACATCGAAGGCTACTACATTGATCAAGACCAATGGCTGGCGGTTGATCCCGAGCAAAACGAAACCGGTACCGCCAAGAAAACGATCTCCTATCCAACTGGCGGCTATCACGTAACGCTTGAAGCTGTTGGTGAAAACGATGGCCAGTCGACGTACACAGTTACCGTTGATGGAAAAGTGATTGGAAACTTCACTTGTCCGCTGAGTAGCGAGATGTTCGAAGAAGGCGAAACGTTTCAAACGACTTGGCGAGACGTGCAGATCACTGACGGAGCTGTGATCGGTGTGACTTCGACGGCCGGTCATCTGGATGATGGGGTCAGCCGTGCCCGCTGGGCTGGTTTGCGATTTGAAGCCGCTGACGAACCAACGGCTACCGCCATCAAACCATTGCTTGAAAAGACGAAAGCCACTCAGCAAGAAATCGCCAACCGCGATCTGGAAAACAGCCCGACGAAGAATTCGAGCGACGAACCACTTCAACAGCCACGCGATAAACATGGAGACGGCAATGTCGAAATCAGTGGGGAGTTAATGAAATGGCACAAGGTTTGTCTGACGTTGGATGGTCCATTTGCTCATGAAAAAGACAACAAACCCAATCCCTTTCTTGATTATCGAATGACAGCAACGTTCACGCACGAAGATGGGACCGCGTACATTGTGCCGGGATATTTTGCAGCCGATGGGAACGCTGCGGAAAGTTCAGCGGTTTCAGGGACAAAGTGGCGAGCCTTGTTTGCGCCAGACCGAATTGGCAAGTGGGCTTACACGCTTTCATTTGAGCAGGGAAAGCTGGCGGCAATTAACGACGATGCAGACAAGATATCGCTCGTTCCATTTGATGGTCAGAGCGGAACTTTCGAAATCGCGGACTCCAACAAGACCGGCCGAGATCTGCGCGGACAAGGCAGGCTCAATTACGTTGGCAAACGTTATTTACAATTTTCCGATTCGAAAAAGTACTTTCTCAAAGTTGGTGCTGACGCGCCCGAGACGTTATTGGCGTTTACTGACTTCGACAACACGGTTGGCATGAAAACCAATTTCGCCCCGCTGAAAACGTGGCAGCCTCATGTCAAAGACTGGCAAGCTGGCGATCCGTCTTGGAAAGACGGAAAGGGAAAAGGGCTGATCGGCGCAATCAACTATCTTTCGGCAAAGGGTTGCAACGCGTTTTCGTTTTTGACTTACAACGCGGGAGGAGATGGTGACAACGTGTGGCCATTCGTTCAACGCGACGACAAACTTCATTACGATGCAAGCAAGCTTGATCAGTGGGCAACGGTACTCGACCACGGAACTGCGAAAGGGATGTACTTGCACTTCAAGCTTCAGGAAACGGAAATCGATGATCATCAATCCAATCATGAGATCAAAAAGAACAGCTTCGTTCCAGAATGTTTCGATGGCGGGAACCTTGGTACCCAGCGGAAACTTTACCTTCGCGAGATCATTGCGCGGTTCGGCCATAATTTGGCTTTGAACTGGAATCTCGGCGAAGAAAACACCCAGTCGACAAAGCAACAGACGGACATGCTTGACTACATCGACCAGTTGGACGCTTACGATCACCACCGTGTTGTCCACACTTATCCGCACCAACAACAGAAAGTCTACGGACCACTGTTGGGAGACCAGTCGAAATTAACGGGACCTTCATTGCAAAATGATTCGATCAAGACAACGCACGAACAAACGGTTGAGTGGATTGAAAAATCGGAAGCAACGGGTAAGCCTTGGGTTTGCGCGTTTGACGAATCGGGTTCAGCTCAACACGCCCAAGCACCTGATCTTGGTTATCGCGGATTCGATGGACACGACAAGGCTGGTAAAATTGCACACACACAACACGAAGTTCGCCAGCAAACATTGTGGGGAAATTTAATGGCTGGGGGAGCAGGTTGCGAATACTATTTTGGCTACCAATTCGCGGAGAATGACGTTGTCTGCCAGGATTGGCGAAGTCGTGATCAAAGCTGGGATTACTGTCGGATCGCGATTGGCTTTTTTCACGATAACCAGATTCCTTTTTGGGAAATGCGAAATGCCGATTCGCTCGTTGGAAACGAAAAACACGACAACTCAAAGTACTGTTTCGCCAAAACAGACGACACGTATATCGTGTACCTTCCCAAAGGTGGCACAACTGACATTGACTTGAACGATGCAACAGGTGAATTTGAAGTGCGCTGGTTCAATCCGCGATCAGGGGGCGAAATGAAAACCGGTTCCGTCGATAAAGTTATCGGCGGTGAGAGCGTTTCAGTCGGAACGGCCCCAGCGGACAACGACAAGGATTGGGTGATCTGGCTTCGCAAAACAGTTGGCTCGACCGATGGAGCAGACGAACAAAGAGGACAGTAAAAAAGATGGTAGTCTTACCACTACGCTTTCCATTGGGCATCACTAAGCAATTTGTTCCGGTCTGCACCTAAGCAAAGTCCTGCTGTTATAATGTGATCCACTGGTGCCCGACCACGCTGCAACTGGAGTTGGAATGTTTGACATCATTGGAGACGGCAAGTCACATGCTTGCAATGGTAAGACTCGCCGCGAGCTCTTGCAGATTGGTACGCTTGGTGCGATCGGTTTAAGTTTGCCGCAGTTGCTGGCGGCTGAAGAAGCGGTTCGAAAATCTGGTGGCGATCCGCACGACGACCGTTCCGCGATCATGATCTTCAACCTGGGCGCACCGAGCAACATTGACCTGTGGGATATGAAACCGGACGCCCCTCGTGAAGTTCGCGGACCGTTCAAGCCCCTCAGCACCAAAGCCGACTTTCAGATCTCCGAAGTTTTGCCCGAACACGCCAAGATCGCAGACAAGTTCTCGCTGGTCCGCTCGTGTTACAATACTGGCGCGGCGGTTCATGATGTTGGTTGGCAGATCATGCAAACGGGTCGAATATTTTCTGGCGGAATCGACACGCCGCATGTTGGCTCGGTGGTGGAGTATTTGCGCGGGCGAAAGACAGATCTTCCGGCTCATGTCGTGCTCCCCTACAAAATGGGGCGTGGCGGCGGCAATCTTCCGAACGGGCAAGCCGGTGGCTTTCTTGGAAAAACGTACGATCCGTTTGAGTTGGCGGCGGATCCTTCAAAAGAAGGCTTCGAAGTTCCCGACTTGCAGCCTCCACCACAAATCGGATCAGCACGACTGGAGCGTCGTCGGCAGATGCGGGACATCGTCGAAGGGACGATCAAAAATTTTGAGAACAGCGAGAACGCTCAATTGCTGCAAGAAAACTTCACCGCAGCCTACCGCCTGATGACCAGCAAACAGGCTCGCGAAGCGTTTGATCTTACGAAAGAGAAAAAGGAAGTCCGCGAACGGTATGGAATGAACCGATTTGGTCAAAGCTGCTTGTTGGCACGGCGGTTGATCGAAGCTGGTGTCCGGTTTGTCACACTCAATACGTTTCTTACCGTGTTCGACGAAATCACTTGGGACATTCATGGCTCGAAACCGTTTACTTCCGTTGAAGGAATGAAAAACATCGTCTGCCCGATGTACGACAAAGCTTACGCGGCGTTGATCACCGATCTCGAGGAACGGGGCATGCTCGAAAAAACTTTGGTCTGCAACCTGGCTGAGTTTGGTCGCACGCCGCGAATCAATCCCGCGGCAGGTCGAGATCATTGGCCACAGTGTTATTCGGTTTACTTTGCCGGCGGTGGTGTTCAAGGCGGGAGAGCGATCGGCAAAAGCGATGCGATCGGTGCGGTTCCGGTTGAAGATCCGTTTCAACCCAAGGAAGTCGTGGCGACCATTTTCAAAAGCCTGGGCTTTGACTTAACTACTGAACTTCCGGGGCCCGGTGGTCGACCGTTTCCAATTGTCGACTTTGGCGCCAAACCGATCCAACAACTTTTTTAATTTCGACCATGAAGATTCAATTGACAGTTTGCAGGATCATCGGGGCCTTTCTGGTATTCAGCGCTTCAACCGTCCAAGTTTTTGCGCAATCGGACCAGAACGAAAAAGAATCGATCGTCAGTTTTCGAAATGATGTTTTGCCAATCTTTTCAAAAGTCGGCTGCAACTCGGGAGCCTGCCATGGCGCTTTAGCAGGCAAAGGTGGATTTCGATTGTCGCTTCATGGTTACGACCCGGTTTCTGACCAGTTTAACATCGCGCGACAAGACCGAGGTCGCCGGATCGAACTGGCTGACGTCGGTCGAAGCTTACTGCTAACCAAACCGACTGGCACGATTCCTCACAAAGGTGGTGCCGTCTTCGCAGTCAATTCCGAAGAGTACAACACGATCGCCAAATGGTTATTGCAAGGAGCAGCGGCGCCAACCGGCAAAGACGCTCAAGTCGTTCGCGTCGAAGTCGATCCTGCGACTGCATCATCCGAAACTGGAAAATCAATCCAAGTCAAAGCGATTGCTCATTTCGACGACGGAACACAACGCGACGTCACAAAATGGGCTCGCTATTCTTCGAGCAACGAAGTCGTCACTCAGATCGATCAAGACGGCAAAGCGACCGTCACGGGCTACGGTGAAAGCGCAATCACAGCGTGGTACTCCAGCAAAATCGGAATTGGCAGAGTTGCCTCGCCATATCCGAACGAAATTGAAAATGTGATCCACGAGAATGCCAGATCCCTCGAAACGAATTTTATCGACGAACTGGTTAACAAGAAACTTCGAGAACTGAAACTCGCTCCGTCGCCACCGGCAGACGACCGGGCTTTCGTGCGACGCGTGTTTCTTGATTCAATCGGATGTCTCCCCACTCCCAAAGAAGTGCAGTCTTTTCTCGATGATGATCGCCCTGACAAACGTGACGCACTAATCGACAGTCTGCTCTCTCGATCTGAATACACTGACTATTGGACGTACCAATGGGCCGACGTCTTCCTAATCAACGGAGCCCTTTTGCGGCCCAAGGCAGTCGAAGCCTACTACAAATGGTTGCGAGAAAATGTGGAATCCAATACGCCTTGGGACAAGTTGGTCCGCCAAGTCCTCACGGCAAAGGGAGGCAGCATCACCAACGGCGCAACGAATTTTTACGCTTTGCATCAGGATCCTGAAAACATGGCCGAGAACGCAAGCCAGGCGTTTATGGGTTTGTCATTGGCTTGTGCGAAGTGCCACAATCATCCGTTGGAAAAATGGACGAATGATCAGTATTACGCGTTCGCCAATCATTTTTCACGAGTGCGTGCCAAGGGTTGGGGCGGTGACGCGCGAAATGGTGACGGAGTCCGGACATTGTTCCTCAGCAGCGAAGGCGAATTGATCCAACCCATTCGTGGCAAACCGCAACCACCCACACCTTTGGATGGAGATCCAATTGGTTTTGATTACGAAGGTGATCGACGTGAACCATTGGCTGAGTGGATGACTTCGCCCGAGAATCCCTATTTCGCGCGGTCCATCACGAATCGAGTTTGGGCAAGGTTAATGGGCGTGGGATTGGTTGAAGACATCGACGACATGCGGATAACCAATCCGGCCAGCAACGAAGAGTTACTCGTTCGACTTGCACAGTATTTATCCGAAAACAATTTCGACTTGAAAAAACTGACGCGATTGATCCTTCAATCGTCCACTTATCAGCGAAGTAGCGAAGCGATCCCCGAAAACGCACAGGAGACGCGCTACTATTCTCGATACTATCCGCGTCGACTCATGGCAGAAGTTTTGCTCGATGCCGTTTCACAAGTGACGGAAGTTCCAACAGAGTTTAGTGAAGTCACGTTTCGCGGAGCCGACAATCAGAAAACCGAGTTTTATCCCAAAGGCACCCGGGCGATTCAGCTTTACGATTCAGCAGTGAAGTCATATTTCTTGAAAGCTTTTGGGCGCAACGCGCGCGAGATTACTTGTGAATGTCAGCGGACTGACGAGCCTTCGATGGTTCAAGTGTTACACATTTCCAATGGCGATACTGTCAACAAAAAGCTCGAGTCCAAAGAAGGCCGGATTTCAAAACTGCTGTCTGAAGAGATATCCAACCAATCGATTATTGAAGAAGCTTACACCGTAACGCTTGGCCGATTACCTGCCGACGCAGAGAGAGAGAAATTTTTGAAAATCTTTGAAGACAATCAACAAACTGAGAAAAGGCTACTCGTAGAAGATCTTTTCTGGAGCCTGCTTAGTAGTCGTGAATTTCTGTTCAACCATTAAATTGAAGCTGATGCGGATTCGAAACGTAAAACCAATATCTTTGATCACTGCTTTGGCTTGTTTGCTGGGGGTTGCTTTCAACTCGCCGCTTCGAACAACCAGTGCTCAAGAAGTCGACTATCAAAGCGACGTCCAACCGATTCTGGACAAACATTGTCTGGCTTGTCACAACGAAGACGACAGCGAAGCTGGCTTCATCGCGACTTCTTTCGAAACGCTCAGTGAAGGCTACGACGACGGAGAGGTGTATGTCGCGTCCAAGAGTTTGGAAAGCACAATCATACGTCTGATGAATGGCGACGACCAACCGTTAATGCCCCCCGATGACTGTCCGCGGCCAACGGAAGATGAGATTGAACTGATTGCCAATTGGATCGATGCCGGCGCAAAACCATCTGCAACTCCCTCGACAATGCCTCCGCCGAATACCGAGGACAACTCCGACGTTGAAACAATCAAAGTTCCTGACCTTGGCCGAGCAGTATCAAACGGTGCTGTTGATGGGATTGGAGCGGCGGATTGGTCGCCCACAGGCGACTGGATTGCCTCGGGTAGTTTCCAGAAAGTGATCCTTGCGCCACAGCTTGAAGGGTACGCGTCCAATGGTGGTTCGATTACGCTCGACGGAGTCGCAGGAAAAGTCAACTCATTGAGATTTTCCAAGGACGGGACTTGGTTGATCGCAAGCAGTGGAATAACGGGCAAGTCTGGACAAGCCATCGTTTGGGATGTCGAATCGCGCAAGGAAGTTCAATCGTTTCTGGGGCACACCGATGCAATTTATGCAGCGGCGATTTCGCACGACAAATCCGTGGTGGCTACTGCAAGTTACGACCGAAGAATCATTCTTTGGGATGTAGAATCTGGAAAGCAACTTCGAAAACTGCTTGGTCACAATGGCGCGGTTTACGATATCGATTTCAGTCCTGATTCAAAATCTTTGATTAGCGCCAGCGCTGACCAAACGCTCAAGCTTTGGAATGTGGAAACTGGCGAACGAATGGAAACATTTGGCCAGCCGTTAAAAGAACAGCTAACATGCAGATTCAGCCCTGATGGCAAAACGATCGTCGGCGCGGGACGTGATAACCGGATCAGAATCTGGAGTCACGACCCACAGCCCAACTCAAACGTTGACGCGTTTCAACAATCCATTTTCGCTCACGAAGGGCCGATTGTTGAACTGGATTTTTCCAAAGACGGTTCGCGATTGGTTTCAACTTCCGAAGACGCGACAACAAAAGTTTGGGATACGAACTCGTTTCAACCTATCCAAACAATCAACAATTCTGCAAAGCACTCCTCGGCCACGGCACCTAACGGAGAAGTGGCCACTGCGTTGGCGATATCGCCCGACGGCGCGAAAGTTTATCTCGGCGACATGAGCGGACATGAAACATTCGTCAAAATTATTGACAGTCGTAATACCGAAAAAGAAGACGCTCGGGAAAGACCGATCGACAACCGGAAACCAGAAGATCGAACCCCATCAAAAGTTACTGAGACCGAGCCAAACAATGAAACGAGCGCGCCGAACCAAATTTCCATTGGTGATACCGTAGCAGGAAAAATCAGTGTTAACAAAGAGACGTCGGCATCTATGACCGACGTCGATCTTTTTCGATTCACCGCCAAACAAGGCCAGCGTCTTGTGTTGGAAGTAACCGCTCAACAAGACGGGTCAGAGTTTGAATCGCAACTTGATTCGAAAATCGAAATCCTGGACGAATCCGGTAAACCCGTCCCTCGAGTCATACTTCACGCGACACTCGACTCCTATTTTACGTTTCGCGGAAAAGACTCAGACAACACCGATGATATTCGTATTCACAACTGGCGTGAGATGGATATCAACCAATTCCTATACTGCAACGGAGAAGTCATGAGACTTTTCCAACATCCTCGTGGACCAGATTCTGGCTTTCTCGTTTACCCAGGAACCGGGAAACGGCATGGATATTTTGGGACCACGCCGATTGCGCATCCACTCCATGAACCTTGTTACTTGGTAAAACCGTATCCAGTGGGAACGAAATTGCCGGCCAACGGGTTGCCCACGTTTACGATCAACTATGAGAACGATGATGCAACATTGCGTGATATCGGCAAAGATTCAAGACTGTTGTTTGATCCGCCGTCCGATGGACAGTATCTGGTTCGTGTGTCGGACGTGCGCGCATTTTCGGGCGACGATTTCAAGTATCAACTACATGTCAGGGACGCCGAACCAGGATTCTCGGTTGCGATGAAGGCGCCGAAAGAGATCATCCAAGGAGGCGGACAAGAAATTGAACTGATTGCTAAACGGATTGATGGTTACGTCGGTCCGATTCAAGTGTCGCTCGAGAACTTACCTGATGGAATTAAGGCAACGTCTCCAGTTTTGATCGAACGTGGACACGAGCGCGCTTTTCTTACGGTTCATGCGACAGACAGTGAAATTTCGAAAGCAGACGTCGAAGGCATTAAGTGGAAGGCTTCTGCGATCATCAACGGCGAAACGACTTTCGGCAACGTTGAGAAGATTGAACCCTTTGAAATCAAATCAGGGAAACCCAAAATTGAATTGCGAATCGTCCAGCCCGACACCGGCTCGGTCGACGCGTTTGCTGCTACCTACGATGATCCGATCGTCTTTCAAATTCGACCTGGTGAAATGATCGAAGCGAAAGTTATCGCCAAACGCAACAACCACGACGCGCGAATCTCATTGGGCTTGGCCGACGCTGGCCGAAACCTACCCCGTGGTGTTTACGTCGACGACATTGGTCTGAATGGATTGATGATTACGAAAGGAAATACCGAACAAGCTTTCTACCTAACCTGTGATGACTGGGTCGCTCCGCAGACGCGAGCTTTTTATGTGCGGGCGACTGATGTAGGCAACGAAATATCTTGGCCGGTAATCATCGAGATCTTATCGAAGAAATAGCCGTAATCACGCACCTACGCTGTCGTAGCCCTTCCTTTTCTTTCCCCATTCGGTCGGTTTTTTTGCAGTTTCAGGTCGTCCCTCCTTCGGATTCTGTTTTCCAGCGTCCGCCTCGGTGCAAAACGGTGCCACTTGTATTAAGATTGAAGCCAGACCAAGGACGTTGCTTAATCCAGATTTACACCAAGGACAACTCATGAATCTTCGAAATTCATCAATCAAGAATCGCATTCCCAAACTTCTCGCATATGCGAGTGCAACCACCTTTGCGAGTGCGATCACACTGCTACTCCCTTCTCAGGCAATCGCCAACAATGCACCTCATGGATCGGGTTCGATAAGCTTGTCGGGCGCTGTATTGATCATCAACGGAACAGAACTAAACGATCGAGCTACGGTTACAGAAAGTTCTGGCGATCAAATCAAAGTTTTGCTCAATGGTAAAAGCTACAAATATCCGGCAGCTAGTATCAGTGAGATTCAATTCATTGGACTGGCCGGCGACGATGACTTTGTTAACCGCACTCCGCTGCTGGCGATGGCGTTTGGTGGCGATGGTGATGACCTCCTTAAGTCAACCGACGGAATTGCGATGTTTTATGGAGGCTTGGGCGATGACTCGTTGTTGGGCAGCCCTAACGACGACTTCCTTTGTGGTGGATCCGACGATGATGTAATTTTCGGATTCAACGGAAACGACCAGATTTCAGGAGACGCTGGCTCAGATGGTGGAGGCGGTGGTGGAGGTGGAGACATCGACGCAGAGCTCTCTGGCATGGGAGGGTTCGCACGTGGAAAATTCGTAGAAGTCGGAGTGAATAGCCAAGGAACCTTTGGCGCACCGATTGGCTCTTTACCATCTGGATTTTACGACCCGCGCGATGACGGCCGCGCACGCAACGGGATTCACGGATTCATCGCGGACACTGCGATGGACGGTTTCGCTGGCGGAAGTTACGACGGAGATTTCTTTACGCCGGGTTCGCCAGAGGAAGGATTCGGTGTTGAAATCGCCGGAACCAACTTCAACAACAATACCAGCGGCAGTTTGCAAGATATTCCAGGCATGCTCATTTCCGCAACCACTGCGAGTTCGGCCGACATCAATTGGCGAGGCTCGGTCGGCGGCCTGGATGTTGCTCGACGAGTTAGCGTGTTCGAGTCAGGGCTGTTTATCCGCTTGGAAGTCACCCTGACCAACACGACTGGCGCAAACCTTCGGGACATTTATTACATGAATAATGTTGATCCAGACAACGACCAAACCATTCATGGAAATTTCTCAACATTCAACACGATTGTTAGCCAAGGAGATTTGGCAGCCGATAACCTTTCACTAGTAACGGCTCAACAAACTGCTTCTGGGCCAGGCATGTCCGGCGGATCTGAAGCGACGGGCTCGGCTTTATCTTTGGTCTCCTTCGACCCAAGAGCGAGAGTCAGCTTTGGCGGATTCGGTAATCGCGTCGCTTCGGACATATATAACGCCGACGGTACCGGTGCATTCACAGGTGCTGTAGGAGCGTTCGACACCAGTGACATCGCAATCTCGTTAGCTTTTGACGTTGGCACGCTGACGCCTGGCCAATCGACCAAACTGGTTTACTACTACAGTCTCGATCCAACAGGCGTGGACATTTCCGGTATTACGGAAATCGAGAATGCTTGTGCCGATGGCGGACTTACAGGCGACGACATTGTTTATGGTGGAAATGGAGACGACATCATTGATACCGAAGCAGGCGAAGACATCGTCTACGGCGGTGCCGACGATGATATGATCGATTCCGGCCGCGATGCGGACAAGGTTTATGGTCAGTCTGGAAACGACACGATTACCACAGGGCCAGGAAACGATGAAGCGCACGGCGGTTCCCATGACGATACGATTATCGTTAATGCAGGTAATGACCGAGCGTTTGGAAACTCCGGTTCGGACTTCCTCGGTGGAGGAAATGGAAACGACTATCTGCATGGCGGCTCAGGTGACGATACTGTCGCCGGCCACCGAGGCAATGACGATCTTCGGGGTGGCGGTGGAGATGATAATCTCTATGGCGGACCTGGATTGGACGACCTAAATGGCGGTGCCGGAGACGACAACGAAGCTCAATAACCGGACTGGTAATCTCTCTTGAGAGAATCGTCAATTCAACGCTCGGCAATTCTTCTGAATGCCGAGCGTTTTTTTGTTGCCGTAGCGACTAGCTAGGATTCGTTGAGTACTTCTTTGGCGAACCTGATTCGGTTGTGAAAGAAAAACGAACAATTCACGATCACCGATTTCGAACCGAGCAATGAAAATGCGGGCGAGTATCTGGTATTCATTTACGACGACAACGTTGACCGAGAAGTCGAAACGATTCCGGGCTCTCCAGGTGGAGGACCAGGCGGTCCGGGCGGGACGGGCGGACCTGGAAGCGGTGGGACAGGCGACCAGCTTATTGAGACAACGACTTATGATGTGAACGCCACTATTGTTCAAGTCAATTCGATGGATGAAGTCAACGCAATTCTGGCGTTACCCAATAACATTGATGCGACGACTTTCGACAAGTACGTCTTGGTTGAGTTCTTCACTCGGAAAACGGTCAGACGCTAATATCAAATACGCGATCCGCGGAGGCGCTTCGTAGAGCGGGCGTTCCTCGAAGCCAGTTTTAACGGCGTAGATATTTCTGGGGATGCAGCAGCTTTGCGGAGATCGGCAGAGCAATTAAAACGCAACAAACTTGGCCCGGATGGGACACGCAGGCCACGGAAAGCGGCGAGCCCAATGAGGAATGCAGAGTGCCGAATGGGGAATGAACCACGAGTCAATGTTCCAACACGTCCCCAGTTCCAGCCGCGATGGCCGGAGCGTCGAGCGGGCTTAAAAGTGGCAAGCGATTCTCCAATTCAAAGGCAGCTAAAAGAAAGAGTTCGGCTTGCGACGACGAAGCCGCGACCGCCATCGGTCCGAGGCCATGAACGGCCGGTTTAATCATGACTCAGTGGGGCTTGCGTGGCTCGACGAAAGCTGCAATTCGCCAAAACCGAAGATAATGGTATAATGCGGTGGAGGAAAACATGATTGAAATCAAATATAGTGGCGACGAGCTATGGTCTAGGATTGAGCGTGCCGTGGAAAAAGTAAAAGAGCGACTTCGAAGGGTCACCAACGCACTCAACGAAGCGAGTATCCCTTACGCTGTGATTGGAGGTAATGCCGTCCAGCACTGGGTAGCTCAGGTTGACGAGTCTGTCGTTCGCAATACTCGTGATGTTGACATCATCCTTAACAAACCTGATTTGGATAGGGCAATCATCGCGTTGGAACAAGTCGGTCTTATCTACCGCCGGGCAGCTGGTGTTTCGATGTTTCTCGACGGCCCGGAGGCAAAGGCCAGAGACGCGGTTCATGTTGTTTTTGCTGGTCAAAAAGTTCGGGATGAATATCCAGAACCCGTTCCGGAGATTAGTGACTATGAATTGATAGAAAACGCAAGGACATTACCTCTTGAAGCACTGGTTAGGATGAAGCTAACTTCGTTTCGACGGAAAGATCAGGTTCATATACTCGATATGATCTCAATTGACATGGTCGACGAAACATGGCTGCCGCGATTTTCGCCTGATCTACGACTACGGCTACAAGAGTTGTTGGATGATCCCGATGGCTAACTGGCGAATCGTCACTATGACCGTTCTGCTCGTCCTGCTGTTTCTACTTGCCCCAAGGAGAGGAACGGGGCAAGGCAGCTTTCCTTTTGCCCACTTGGTTTGCCGGTTTGATTTGAGCCAGTTAATTTCGATCGCTAACAGAACAAGAATGTTAACTTTCTGGAAACTGTGTCGGAGCGTAATTGATTTTCGGTTTCAACAAGCAACCGGACGGCTCAAGGACTGCAACCAATTCGCCAGACTGACTGACTCCGGCAACATGTTCACATTCAAAGGTCTGATCCGTCCACGCCGGCCTGCCGAAACGGAGATTTTCGATCGCGGTTTCGTTCAGTGTGACTTGCGGGAGCCCGGAAACAATTCGCTGTGCCGGCAACAAATGGTCAACGAAATTGACCCGCGTAATTTGGTTCAACTCTGACGCTTCATCAACACCAAAACCACCGATTCCCGTTCGGACAAGGCGAGTCATCACCGCATCGCTACCGAGCGCTTTAGCGATGTCTCGACCAAGGGTGCGAACGTAAGTCCCTTTTCCACAAGCGATTTCCAACCGCACGTCTGGATACTCAAAACTTAACAACTTAATTGAATGAATCGAAACGATACGAGGGGCAAGCATTACAACTTTTCCATTTCTCGCCAGTTCATGGGCGCGCTTTCCGTTTACACGAATCGCAGAATAGCTGGGCGGTGTTTGCGGAATGTCACCAATGAAATCTTTCAGTACATTTTCGAATTGCAATTTCTCAACAAGCGGCGCGTTTTCCAATTTCGAAACGTTGCCAGTTGAATCTTCCGTGTCGCTGGTTTCCCCAAGCCGAAAATCACCGACATACTTTTTCCCAAGTCCCTGGCCGTACTGAATAAGTCGGCTTGCGTGTCCGACGCAAACGACAAGGACTCCGCTGGCGAGCGGGTCAAGGGTTCCAGCATGTCCAAACTTCACACCACGTTCGGGACACAAGCGGCTAAGCTCATTGAGAGCTTTTCGAGACGTAATGCCTACGGGCTTGTTAAGATTGATAACGCCAAACATTAGATCGAGGTTGAATTAGATTGACGCAATAACTGAGAGTCGCTCGAATGAAACGAGAGTGCACATGGCGAAACGGTTCGAGAAAGAAGGGAGTTCGACCTCTACTTGGATTTCAGCTCTGCGATCTCCGACTTAATGGAGTCGATTTCCGCTTGGAGGTTCGTGACTTCATCGGGCTCATCCGGTTGCAACCGCGCGGCCGAAAGAAGCTTTTGCGTTTTCTCCAGCTTCTGTCTGAGGATTTCTAATCGCTTTTTACTTTTCTTATCCATATCTTTTACCGCATACACTCGTCCAAAAAACTTCCCTCTTGTTATAGTTCTTATCGCGTTCTGATACCACTCGCGAAGCCCAAACAACGAAAAAGCCCGCTTGATCAATGATCAAACGGGCTTTCGAATTTCTATTGTCAGCTGACGTTCGTCAACAGCACTGACTAGTTACCGACTGAGTCGCCAACCGATTCTCCTCCGTTAGCAATTGGAATAACCGGAGCCGGTGCACTTTCGTAGTACGACTGAGTAATCTTCTCAGCACCCAACCCGACGCCACCAATTGCGGTTCGGCCGGAAAGTTCAACTCGGCCGTTTGCACCGTACCACATGTCAACAACTTCGCGGACAGTGTTGTAACGCTGTTGAGTTGTCGCTTCGTCAACACTCCGTTGAACGAATACAACTTTGCGGTGTGCAGGCATGTTCTTCAAGATCCCTACAACCTGGTTCTTTCCATAGCGAGTTAGATCGCCAGATTCTTTGTCGAAGTGAACTGAAGTCAACAAGTTCTGATCTTCGAAACCAGCGTTGATCATTGGACCCCACATCTTCGTGTACAATTGTGCGTCAGCACATGCGAATGGTTTTGGCCATGCCGCGTTGCGTGCTGCAATTTTTTCGCTTTGAGCTTGATAATGAGCAATTCGGGCTTTCATCTCGTTGACGCATCCAGCGCCACCGCGACCGCCACAAGATTGTCCTACGCTTTGTCCACATCCTCCACCGCAGTTACCTGCTGGATATCCAAAGGTAGTGACCGGGGCTGATTCGCAACCACAGTTCTGTGCCATAGCCATTTGGCCAAATACAAACATGCTCGCGACTGCAGCGGCAACGGTAATGGCTGATTTCATTTTCGACATCGGGTCAACTCCATTAATATTCTGCTTACTCAATGCGTCGCAGTTGCGCCATCCTGGCGACGGTCGTTTTGGATTCGCTGCAGACACAAATCTAACGGTCATCCGTGAGATCGCATTCATTGGGAATATCGGACCTTTTCGGGTTTCAATTGCGGTCCGATTGTAAAAGCTCTGACAAGAAATCAGATTTTTGCGGGCGATTCTGACAAGGATTTTTCGTTCCACAAAGTTGTCCGTTATCGGAAGAATTACGAGTCCGATAAACTTTGACGATTGGGTTGCAATTCTGGTCGCTTTTGCAGCGCAGACGTGAAAGCGTAGTGAGAAACAGAAACTGAAAAGTAGCCTTCCGGTTCAGCGCAAAAAATAAACGGCTCCACGCACCATGCGATTTGAGCCGTTCGTACATTGTGAAGCGTGT
The DNA here is from genome assembly GCA_964584615.1 of uncultured Pirellulaceae bacterium. Lineage (GTDB taxonomy): Bacteria > Planctomycetota > Planctomycetia > Pirellulales > Pirellulaceae > Mariniblastus. The sequence continues at coordinate 172,395 of CAZPBE010000002.1, forward strand.
CTTGAAAGCTATTGCTAAAAAGCGTTACTCCACAATGGTGTCTGCCAACAATGTTCGTCGTGAACCTTGTTTTAGTAAGCCAATGTCATCCTGTGACCTGGTATGACAATCGCCAACTAACCCGGGCAAACTCGGAGGACGTTTCGTTGTTTGCGCTTTGTTGTCACCAATGCTGCAAGAACGCCACGAATTCGCGTGATTGTTGGCCAGTTTCACGAATTGGCTCCCACAGCAGGGCCTATCACGATAGTAAATCGGGCCTACCAGTCAATGCTTCCAAAACCTCGACCAAACGCAAAAAACGCCTCTTTTTCCCGCGTTTTGAGCTGTTTTTCGCGGACGGTTTTTTTCCATTTCTGAGACAAAATTTGCCAACTATTTTTAACTACGTGGTGTTTGGATGGTTGAAGTACAACATCTAGAACCATGCGAAGGTTTGACATCGTTATTTGCTGGCATGGAGCCCGTCACTGGGAGGAGGCTCATCCTAGTCTGCGTACGTGTTCCCCAGATCCATGGGAGGAGAATGCCACGCGCAAGTCATCGCGATGTAGAGCTCAACCGATTCGAATCAAAGTCAGCCCCTGCCGTAGAATCTTAAAACAAAGTACAAATAGGAGGGCTTGGGACCCGATTGGCTGACTCCTCTGAATGATTCACGCATGACCAACGACATCCGTCGAGAACATCTTACGGCTCACTACGATTTTGAGCTTCCCAAAGAGCTGATCGCGCAACACCCTCTTAGAAATCGTGAAGACGCGAGGCTCTTACTAGTCAAACGGGCTCTCGAAGACATCGATCACTTCCACGTCCGTGACTTGGCTGGTTTGATTCGTCCCGAAGATTGCTTGGTTCTCAACAACACCAAAGTCATTCCGGCCAAGATTGTCGGTAAGCGAACGGCTACAGGCGGTCGCTGGCAAGGGCTGTTTTTAAGTGCCGACGACCAAGGCAACTGGAAGTTACTTGGCAAGACCCGCGGTAAAACGAAAATTGGCGAAACGATAACGGTTATTGATCGCCACGGCGTTGAGCGCGCAGAATTAACGCTGATCGCCAGGCTTGACGATGGAGCTTGGGTGATGCGGCCTAACCTCGATGTTCCGATCGAAGACGCGCTTGCGATGATTGGTCGAATTCCGCTGCCGCATTATATTCGCGACGGCAACATGACTGACGCGGACGTCACCGACTACCAAACGATTTACGCGCGGCACGCGGGCGCTGTGGCAGCGCCGACGGCAGGTTTGCATTTGACCAAACGATTGGTCCGAGAGTTGATCGATGAAGGAATCAAAATCGCACAAGTCACATTGCATGTCGGGATAGGGACTTTCCGTCCCGTGACTGCTGACTCACTTGACGAACACCAGATGCATCACGAGTGGGGCGAGATCACCGAGAAATCTGTTGAGATCATCAATGAAGCCAGAAAAAGCGGTGGACGCGTTATCGCCGTGGGCACGACTTCGGTGAGGGTGCTTGAAACGGCTGCCGCCAGCGGCTCCTTGAGTCCATGGAAAGGCGAAACAAATCTGTTTATACGCCCGCCCTACGATTTCAAAATCGTCGACGGATTGATGACTAACTTCCACCTCCCGCGAAGCACGTTACTGGTGATGATTCGAGCTCTAGGCGGTGATGAGTTGATGACGCGGGCGTATCTCGAAGCCGTTAACGAAAAATATCGCTTCTTTAGCTACGGAGATGCGATGCTTATTCTCTAGGCGCCCACTCGTCACGGTTGCTCAAAGACAAAGCTCGACGTTAAACTTTGAGTAACGCATCCACTTATTGATCCTTTACATTCAATTCAACACAACAGAACCTACGGCTTGATGAACGAACCACGTTATTTTTGCTTACGCGGATTTATGAAGTCGGGAACGAATTGGTTAGGCAGTCTGCTTGCCAGCCACGAAAACATCTCGTGCATCGGTGAGTTCCATTGGCAGCACATGGTTCGAGAACTCAACAAGGCACTCAAAACCCATCCGGTCTATCAGAAAGAGCACAAACCCAAACAGAAAATTGTTCGTGACCATTTTGAAGCGATGATCAAGGAGACACTCAAAGCTTACGCCGAGCCAAATTCGACTTTGATTGGCGAGCGAACACCTCATACGATCGAGCCAGTGATGATTCGAGGTGTTCCACAGATCGTCATTGTTCGAGACGGTCGAGACGTTGTTGTCAGCCGAGCATTCCACATGTTCAACTGGCCCGGTTCCCATCGAATGTTTGAGCGAATCCCCGAGTTGAAGAAAACGTTGACCGCGTTTCAGAACGATCCATGGTTCTTCAAAAACAACCCCCAAGAACTGTTGGCTAACGAATCCATGGTTCGGGAATCGGCGGGATGGTGGAAAGATCATGTGCAAAAAGATGCCGGTGCTCAAGAGAAATTCCCGTCACTCCCCATTCGAATCGTCCGATATGAAGACTTGCATAAGGACGTCGAGGGAGAGCGAAAGAAGCTCTTTGAGTTTCTGGATGTGGATCCAGCTCGCTGCGCAAAGATATCTGGAGTCTTAAGCCCGGGATTCAAAGAAGAACGGCCAGCTGAGTTTTTGCGAAAAGGCGCGATTGGAGATTGGACGAACTACTTCACCGACGAATCGAAAAAGTGGTTCAATACCGCGGCTGGCGAAGAGTTACAGAATCAACAGTACGTCGACTCGGCGAATTGGTAGCCCTTCTACTCAGTTGGTAACCGTTCCATTCAGTTTCGGAAGCCTTCTTTTATGAAGAGATGAATTCATAACTTGGATCGACTTTCACTGTTTGAGTTTCAAATATTTTAACTTCAATTTTACGAGCCCATGGCTGTCCTGCTTCAAATCCGAAAAGCTTACAAGAACTATGGCGACCAAGTTTTGCTGGACGATGCCGAAGCAACGATTTCGGATAATACGAAAGTTGGGTTTGTCGGTCGCAATGGAGCCGGCAAATCAACGCTGTTGAAAATTCTCTTGGGAGAGGAGCCGTTGGATGCGGGCGAGGTCATCCGCCACCCGAAATTGCAGGTCGGTTATCTGCGTCAACACGACCCGTTTGCCGAAGGCGAGTCTGCGCTGGACTTCCTGATGCGAGACAGCGAACAAGCCGAATGGCGATGCGGTGAGGTCGCGGCTCAATTCGAACTAAAAGGCGATTACCTTAACGGTCCCGTAAAAGAGCTTTCAGGTGGATGGCAAACACGCGTCAAACTTGCGGCGCTGTTGTTGCACGAACCCAACCTCTTGCTGTTGGACGAACCGACCAACTTTCTTGATCTGCGGACTCAGCTATTACTCGAGGAGTTCCTGAAGTCGTTTCGCCAAGCGGTTCTTATCGTTTCGCACGATCGAACGTTCTTGTCTGCGACTTGCGAACACACATTGGATCTTAGCCGTGGAAAGCTGACCCTCTACCCAGGCAAGATCGACAAGTTCCTTGAATACCAGGCGGAACGCATTGAGCATGATAAACGAGTCAACGCGACGGTGGCTGCGAAACAAAAGCAGTTGGAAAAGTTCATTGCCAAAAATAAAGCTGGCGCAAATACGGCCAGCCAAGCACGTTCGAAACAAAAACAGCTCGAACGACTGGAGCTGATTGACATTGCAGCGGCTGAACAGACAGCTCACATTCAAGCGCCGATCGTTCATCCGAGACAAGGCGCAGCGATTCGCTGTATGGATCTTTCAATTGGATACCCCGACACCGTCGTTGCCAAAGACATTACGTTGGAAATCGACCACGGTCAGCGATCAGGCATCGTCGGTGACAACGGCCAAGGCAAAACGACTCTCTTGCGAACGCTTGTTGGGTCTTTGGAAAGCAAAGGCGGCGAAATGAAATGGGGGCATGGTTGCGAAATCGGAACGTACGCGCAACATGTTTACACGACACTGCCAGAAGACGACACGGTGCTCGAATATCTTGAGTACATGGCGGAGAAAGGGACTACGAATCAACAGATCCTGGCGGTCGCCGGTTCGCTTCTGTTTCGCAACGATCACGTAAAAAAGAAGATCAAGGTTCTCTCCGGTGGCGAGCGTGCAAGACTGTGCATGGCAGGCCTGTTGTTGGGATCTTACAACATTCTTGTGCTTGACGAACCGGGCAACCACCTCGATGTCGAAACAGTTGAATCATTGGCGACGGCGCTGGAAAAGTACCGCGGCACCGTGATCTTTACGTCTCACGATCGACATTTTATGAAACGCGTCGCAACGTCGGTGATCGAAGTCCGGGATGGGAAAGTCAAAAATTACCTGGGCGACTATGAGGCTTACGTCGCGTCGATTAACGAAGAAATTGAAGACGGCAGGCGGGGCGACCAAGCAACTGGCAAAACGAAAAAAAGTCCTAAAGCCAAGGCTGGTAAATCAGCAGATACGCCTCGAGCCAAGGTGAAGCTCAATCGTAAGGCTCAAAAAGAAATATCGAATCTTGAGAATAAAATCAAGAAACTATCGGAAGAAAAAGTGACTTTGAACGAACAACTCTTGTCGTGTACTGATCCGGCCCTTGCGCTCGAGTTGCACGACGAGTTCACAAAGTTGACAAAGCGACTGGACGAAGCGGAAACCCGCTGGATTGAGCTGAATTGATGCGATAAAACATAGGCAGAGGAATCGAGCGCAATCTGTTAAGAAGCCACTAAAGGTAAAGTAGATGATAAGCGAAGAAACAGAACTAAAACCGGTATCGGGTGAGAACGTTCTTTATGAAACTCATCCTTCGATGTTTCGCAATCGACCTGCCTGGTATGCCGGAATTGTTGGCTTGATTCTGCTTGGATTTGGCGTGCTCATTTACTCGATGGTCTCTGCGAAAATTCCGGCGAACGTTGGTGCCACCGTTTGCGCAATACTTTCCGGAATCGGTATCGTTTCGTATATCATTTGGTGGCTTAGGTGCAAGGCAACAACTCTCACGGTAACCACAAATCGCACGAGTTGCCGTCGCGGCATTCTTTCCAAATCCATTTCTGAAGTTTGGCATCAGGACGTTCGCAACGTTCAGCTGGATCAAACTTTCATGCAACGAGTTTTGGACGTCGGTACGATCGGCGTTTCCAGCGCAGCTCAAAGCGGATTGGAAATTGAAGTCCGTGGCATTCCAGATCCAGATCGCGTCAAGCAGCTGATTGACGAACATCGTTCCCGATAGAGTCGTCTCGATATAACTTGACGAGAACTTAACAGGAACTCCAACGTGGCAAACGCTGAAAAATTTTATGATGAATTGTGCGATCATGTGCGCAAGACCCAATACCTGCAATCGACATCGGCCTTGCTTGAGTGGGACCAGGAAACAAAACTGCCGGCTACAGGTCGGGGCTATCGTAGTGAGCAAATCACTTTTCTAGCCGGGGAGATTCATCATCGCAAAACCGACCCTCGCGTTGGCGAACTCCTCAACGAGCTTGCTGATTCCGATTTAGCTGCCGAGCCCAATTCGCTGACGGGCGCCGTCATACGCAACCTCAAACAAGACTTCGACAAACAAGTCAAACTTCCAAAGTCGCTCGTCGAACAACTTGCGTTTGCGGCTTCGAATGGCCAACGCGTTTGGGTCGAAGCCAGAAAGAACAACGACTTTAACTCTTTTCAACCGGCGTTGGAAGAAACATTTCGGCTCAAGCGCGAACAAGCGGACGCGATCGGGTTTGAAGATTGCCGATACGATGCGCTATTGGACGATTTCGAGCCTGGAGCCAAAACGCAAGAAGTCGCCGATGTCCTCGAGGGATTGAGGAAAGAGCTCGTGCCATTAGTCGCTGCGATTGTAGATAGCGGCGTGAAGCCTTCAGTCGAGATTCTGCAGCGTCACTTTCCAGTCGATGCCCAACGGGCGTTCGGGCTTGAAGCTGCATCTCAGATCGGTTTTGACTTTGATCGCGGAAGACTGGATGTGACGCATCACCCGTTTTGCACCGAAATGGGACCTGACGATTGTCGCATTACCACACGATACGATGAGCAGTTTTTTAACTCAGCGTTCTTTGGAACGTTGCATGAAGCTGGTCATGGTATCTACGAGCAAGGCCTGCCGGGCAATGCTTACGGATTGCCCACGGGCCAGTATTGCAGTTTGGGAATCCATGAATCCCAATCAAGATTGTGGGAAAATCTTGTTGGTCGCAGCCGACCGTTTTGGGAACACTTTTTTCCTAAAGCTAAAACGCATTTCCCGGGCGCGCTTGGTGATGTGAGTCAGGATACTTTTTACAAAGCCGTCAATGCAGTCAACCCAAGTTTGATCCGCGTCGAAGCCGATGAAGCGACTTACAACTTGCACATCATCATTCGGTTTGAGCTGGAACGAGAGCTGTTAGACGAAACGCTTTCAGTGGCCGACCTGCCGGTGGCTTGGAATGAAAAGTATGAATCGATGCTGGGCATTGTTCCACCGACCGATTCCGACGGAGTGATGCAGGATGTCCACTGGAGTGCCGGACTGGTAGGCTATTTCCCAACCTATTCGCTTGGGAATCTATACGCTAGCCAGATGTTCGTGGCTGCTGAAAATGAGCTTGGAGATCTGGGCTCAATGTTCGGAGCCGGCGAGTTTCAGCCGTTAAAAGATTGGCTCAACTCAAAAGTCCACGTATTTGGGAAACGTTTTCTGTCGCCGGAGCTTGGGATGCAGGTGACCGGTAAACCGCTTTCACATGGCGATTTATTGGAACATTTACATGGTAAATTGAGTCCTATTTACGGTCTCTAGTTTGGCAATTTACGAAACCTGCGCCTAGTAATCTGCCGCCTGTTCTTCATCGACAGTTTTTCCCTATAATCAGTCGAATAGACTATATATAGCTATGTAGCTGTTTCGAACGCCCAGCAATGCAGACGTTTCGAACGCCTTTTTTCCAACCTTGGTCTCGACCGCTGAATGAGCTTGTTGTGATTGAATCCAATTCAAATCAACCGCAAAACTTCGTCATTGGCAATTGCCTTAAATGCCAGGCGCTTGTCAAAGTCTCAGCGCTTGCTGATCGTGAAAGTTTGGTCAAATGCCCTCGTTGCTCGGAAAAATTCAAACTCTATACCGTGCTTGACCAATTCGTTCCAGAGTTGGAGCTGGTTGAGGAACATGAGAATCAATCGGATGAGACCGTCCCGCACGTGGATATTATTCGCGAGTACGGTGACAATTCGGACAAGCCTCGGACGAAATTCGTGGTTCCCCGGCAACTTGCAGCCGGCGCCAGGAAGCGTCGCAGGAAAAAACGAAGACGAAGTCGTTCCTCCAGTGAAAATGGAAGTAGCTCGAGTAGGGGATCATCGTCCCAATCAAGCAGGTCAAGCAACACGCCCGAGCTGATGGTCGTCAAAGACGCGCCCGAAAGCTCTGCGTCGAGTTCCCAAAGTGAATCGTCCGACTCAACCAGTGGCCGCAATTCGTCTGGGTCGGAACATTCGAGCAGGAGCTCTTCCAGCGGTCGATCATCCAGCAGGAGCTCTTCCAGCGGTCGGTCATCGAGAAGCAGCCGCAGCCGAAAAAAGTCTGACTCCTCTGCTGCGGAAACGCTTAAGGTTGTCGCGGGCGGATTGCTGGCGCTGCCGTTGGCTTACATGCTGCTATTCTGGGTCTTCCATCGCGACCCGCTGAATGTGGCCCCTATGATTCACGGCACTTTTCCCTCCGCCGTGCCTGAAGTCCTGATTCCCGAAAGCGAATCGGTAGAATCAGAACCCGTCAACGAAGATGTAGACGAGGGGCGGCTACCTATTCCTGATTTGGACCCAGACAACATTCAGGGCAATCCGGATCTCGGATTTTAGGATCGCGTAGAACCGATAATTCTTACCAGAATATTTTCCCTACTTGGCTCGATGCGCTGTAAATCCGTTCCAACCTGCAACCAGCGCTGGTCGGACAACTTGCACATCCCTCTCAAAGCTTGCGACCCGAACAGCTTTTCGCAAACTTCAAACAACTGCGCGTTCGCCCTCGCTTGCGATCTGCCTTAAGCCTAATTGCAACATACGTTTTAAGACCCCTCAGAATACGTGGGGGAAAATCGTATGGAGAAAGCCGCGCGGAAAAGTCACCGCGGAGAAATTTGCTTTTGTATTGAGATAACCGATGAATCGAACAAACCAACAACTGAGACTTAGGCGGCGAGTGTCAAACAATCGAATTGGCGCCGCGGTCATTGAACTGGCAATATGTATTCCTGTCATGGTTCTATTGGTTTACGGAACGATTGAAATGAACAGCTCAATCTTTCTTAAGCAAACATTGACGTCAGCAGCGCACGAAGGCGCTTTGATAGCCATGAAGCAAAATGCGACTGAAGATCAAGTCATTGGCCATATTGAGATGGTCCTTGATTCGCGCAACGTATCGAACTACGACGTTAACCTTGAAACAGATGGCGTTGCTTTTGACGACATCGAATCTGGTGACGCGTTTCGAATTCGAATCTCCACCAGTAAGAGCAACCAATTCATTGATCTGACCCAAGTCGTAATTGAAGTGGGTTCGCAGCGTCCGTAACGAACACTGAGAACAAAAAACAAATCAATTTAGGTATCGTCCGCAAGAAAAACCTGAAACAGGCGACTGAGATGAAAAATCGAACAACACAAGTAAACCAATCAATCACACGACGTGGCGTCATCGCTATCTTGTTTGCATTGCTAGTACCAATCCTAATTGTGGTACTCGGGTTCTCGATCGATTACGCGCACATGCAGCGAACTCGAAATGAAGTTCGTGTTATCTCTGATCTAGCATCCAAAGCAGCCGCCGATACGCTTGCCCGCACAGGCGGAGACATCGACCTTGCTCGGGATGCAGCCAAAGCTGTCGCAGCGGCCAACACTGTTGCTGGCCAGCCGATGGCACTTGAAGACAATCAGATTATCTTCGGTCGTTCCGACGAACAGGCAAACGGTTCTTGGACTTTCACACCAGCGACGAATCCTCCATTCAACGCCGTTCAAGTTGAAGCCGCTCGCGATGCAACTTCGACCGATGGACCAATCCCATTGTTTTTTGGCCAGTTTTACGGCAATCCTGATTTCGAGACGTTTCAAACGTCCACCGCTAGTTTTCGCGACTTGGAAGTTTGCTTGGTTCTCGATCGTTCTGGATCCATGAAAGATAGGGTCGAAGCCGAGGAAATTGACTCTGCGACACGTGCCGCACGCAATTGTCAGGTTCCGGCTCCATTTTCACGATGGAGATCTCTGGACGATGCCGTTGAATTGTTCCTTGACGAACTGGACGCTACACCGGTAAACGAACGCATCGCCATGGTCACTTTTTCCAGTGTCGATTCAGACGATTGCAGTGGAACGTTTGTGGGAACAGACTCCACGCTGAACGCTCCGTTGACAACAAACACTGGTAACATCCGTACCGCAATGGACGTGATGAACACATCTATTTGGAACGGCGGAACGAACGTCGAAGCTGGATTGCACCTGGGGCGCACCCATCTGGAGACAACAGGGCAAATTGCGAATAACCGCGTGATCATTGTACTCACCGACGGAAAATTCAATCGTGGACTACATCCGCAGGACGAAGCCGCACTAGCGCAAGCGGCCGGCATCACCGTTCATACAATTACGTTTAGCGAAGAAGCAAATCAAGCGGACATGATATTGACCGCTGCCGCTGGCGGAGGAGAACATTACCACGCTCCCGATCAAGAAACGTTGGAACAGGTTTTCCGACGATTGGCTGGATCGTTCGCAATTTTGACCGACTAAAGAAACACTTCAATCAAACATTTACTGAGAAAGATAACTTCTCAACTTAACTGGTTCCCTATCATGAAATCAATTCGTAAAAACCGCCGTGGCGGCATGGCCATTGAGTTTGCATTGACCGCCCCCATTTTCTTCTTGATGATTTTTGCAAGTATCGAGTTTGCACGCGTTCATATGATTCAATGTGCGGTCGAAAATTCAGCATTCGAGGGTGCTCGTCGCGGGATCATCCCTGGTGCGACTGCCAATATTTGCAAAAGCACAACCGAAAACTTACTCGACGAAGCTCGACTTGCTGACTATACCGTGACAGTCGACCCGCAAAGTATCACACCATTGACTAACGAAATTTCCGTGACAGTGGACGTTCCAATCACGGGAGAAAATGGTTTTGGGATCACGAGTTTCATGGGTGGGCGGACCATGTCTAAAACGATCATTCTTCCTCGCGAACAGGCGTCGCCAAATTAGCGAACTGCATGCTTACTTCCTGCTGAATCACGTCCTGCCGGAACACTTCCACCCAATAAAAAGCAAAAACCCTTCTCTCCAAAGTGGAAAGAAGGGCTTTTTTATTTAATCAGCTCAGTGATCAGCCTTGCTTACGCGGCGGCGCGGTCAGAATCGTTTGACGATTCTTTTCCATGATCAGTTTTTCCAGAGCTGTTAAATGTCAAAGCAGAATCTGAATCATCCAGTTCTTTGCGAAGAATCAACATATCTGAAGGGGCTTCGATCCCCAGGCGAACTCTATCACCAGAGACGCGAACGATCGTCAAAACGATCGAGTCTCCCAGCATGATTTTTTCACTTTCCTTTCTGGAAAGAACGAGCATAACTGAATCCTTGTATGGTTTGTATAATAACGGAATAATAATGAATAAAAACAACGCGAGGTTTACGTAAACGATTGCTCAAGTACTGTTCGCCAAGCTAAGGGTTTTGAACTTCTCACCTGCTGAATCATAAAAACGAATTGAGTTTTTTTCGGTTTCCCAAACAGCCGTAAGTTTCATGCTTCGAGGCCCGTGCAGACAAAAGAAAATGCCGCAGATATTCTTTCCTCGTTTAAGAAACTTCTCGGTTATCTGAAAGATTCCTTCCTCAAAATCGTTTCGCTGACAGAGCGTGTGAGAGACTAGTTTTCTAAGTTGCGTTAGGTTGGTGTTGAAGTGATCTTCTAGGTGCATCCTTTGCAACATCTCCTTGCAAAAAACAAAGTGGTTGCCAACAAAACAAATCTCTTTTTGAAGCACTGACCAGACTCAGTGTTTCAATATGGGAGGTATCGGCAACCCTTGCGGGGCCTTGGAGCAAAATGCTGGCAAAATTTGAAGGTTGGCGAAACGGGGCGATCTTTAAAAAACAACTAATACAATCGGGTCAGGTAAAATATTTGCAGAGCGCAAAATGATCGGTCCGAGCTTTGCAAAGCGATCAAGTTCGTTAAAAATCCGTAATTGTGACAAGGAACGCTCAACGGATTCACCACCGATCAATCGCGTTTTATCGATTGGTCACAATTGTTCCTTCGATGCTGATCACACGCGAACACGTGCCGTTTTCGCATCTCTCTTCGCAAACGTTGGCTAATCAATTACTGTGAAACCGAGTGGGTTCATGGCCAAACGCAACAAAAGTTGTGTACAAAGAGCTCCAAGCAACTTAATTAATTCCACCAGAATAGGGTTTTCAACTTGAGCTTTCCTGTCGACAGCCAGTTCTTTAAGGGACCCGTTGACCTCCTATTGTACCTTGTCAGGCGGCACGAGGTCGAAGTCACGACCATTGAACTGGCCAAGATCACTAACGAATTTTTGGCGCACCTGGAAGTACTTAAAGAGCTTTCAGTTGATTCGGTGGGGGATTTCATCGAAGTTGCCAGCCTGTTGGTTGAGATGAAAGCCAGAGCGCTGTTGCCGCGAAATGAATTTGAAAAAGAAGAGGATGACAACCTCGCCGACTTTGACCCGCGTGCCGATCTTGTTCACCGACTGTTGCTCTATAAACGGTTCAAAGATGTCGCAACGATGCTGGATGAACATGCGACCACGTGGCAAAATCGTTACGGTCGAATGGCCGACGACTTGCCAATGAAAAAACATGACATCTCCGACCAGCCCATTCATGAGATTGAACTTTGGGATCTGGTCAGCGCATTTGGCCGCGTCCTGCGTGACAATCGACCGATCATTGATGCCAACATTGTTTATGACGAGACACCAATCCAAGTCTACATGCAGATGATCCATCAACGGATCGTCGAAACGCGGCGGGTTTCCTTTAGCGATTTGTTTGTGCCGGAAATGCACAAGTCGGCAATGGTTGGCGTGTTCCTGGCGGTGTTGGAATTAGCGCGACATCACAATGTCGTTACCGTTCAAGACAGCCTGTACGGAGAATTGGTTGTGATCCCCGCTGAAGGATTTCAAGAAGTACTCGATGTTTCCGATATCGATGACGACTACAACCCGCATGGCAAGAAGCTGAAACGAGGCGACCCGGGCTCAATGGTCGAATAACGTTGAGCGGCGGCTATCACGAAACGGCCGGCCGTTTGTTCACTATCCGTCCAATTGGGAAATCTGTTTGAAATTCGACTTCAACGACTTATAGAGATCCTGGTAAACAGGAAAGCCTTTGTCGTAAAACGATTTTGCACTTTTCGTCGAATCGGTTTTCTCAACAACCTTGATCGTTGCAGCACAAGCTTTCGTGACGTCTTTGTATTCACCAGCACCGGTCGCAGCCAACAGCGCGACTCCAAAAGCTGGACCTTGCTCTGCGTTGATTCGCACCACTTTTTGCCCCATGACCCCGGCCTGGATTTTTCGCCAGACTTCACTTTTTGCGCCGCCACCGGAAGCCCGAATCTGTTTTACAGGCACCTTCATCCCGTGCAGAATTTTCAAGCTATCCCGCATCGCATAAGCGACTCCTTCAAGAATCGATCGTGTCATATGCCCCCGATCGTGCTTGAGCGTCAATCCAACGAAGCATCCTCGCGCATCAGGGTCCGCGTGTGGTGTCCGCTCACCAGCCAGATAGGGGAGAAAGAACAATCCCTCCGAACCAGGAGCAACTTTACTGGCCTCATCAATCAACACTTTGAACGGATCTTTGTTTTTACGCTTCAGCAACTCCTTCGCCAGCGATTCGACGTACCAGTTCAACGCACCTGCTGCCGTCAGAGTCACGCCCATCATATGCCACTTGTCCCTAACAGCATGACAAAACGTGTGGAGGCGTCCAGTTGGATCGACTTTCATTTTGTCGCTGTGGACAAACATCACTCCACTCGTTCCTAGCGACATCGACAACGTGCCGGAATTAACCACGCCGGTGCCCAGTGCATTGGCGGCGCAATCCCCTGCCCCGCCGACAACAATGCAATCCGTTGTCAGCCCTAGCGCTTTGGCCGCATCTTTTTTCAAATTTCCTGTCACGTCCTCAGACTCATAGACTTCGGCGAACAGTTCACGATCAAGCTGAAGTTTTGTCAGCAGTGGTTTCGACCAATCCCGTTTGGCAACATCCAGCAACAACATTCCGCTGGCGTCGCTTACATCGGTCGCGTACTCCCCCGTCATTCGTCGTCGCACATCGTCTTTGGGAAGCAACACTCGCTTAAGTCGATCGAAATTTTTCGGTTCGTTATTTCGTAGCCACAGGATTTTTGGCGCCGTGAATCCGGTCAACGCTGGATTGGCGACTAGTTTTATCAATCCCTTTCGTCCACCAGCCAGTTCTTCAATTTCAGCACACTCTGCTGCGGTCCGCTGGTCGTTCCAAAGCAATGCGGGACGTATCACTTTGTCGTTTTTATCGAGAAACACACTTCCATGCATTTGCCCAGACAAACCGATCGCTTTCACTGCCGCAGGTTGAACTTTCGCTTTCTTGACAACTTTTTTGACAGTTGTCACGACGGCTTTCCACCAATCCTCAGGATCCTGTTCGCTCCACAACGGCTTGGGATGCGACAGACCGTAAGTGGCAGAGGCTTCCGCCAGAATTTCTCCGCTCGCGTCAATCAAGATCGTTTTCGTTCCCGAAGTCCCAATGTCGACGCCTAAGTAGTAACTCATATGTCTTGTTCACACAAAATTAATTGGTCAATCGGCCGTAGAAAGTTTCGTGCTCGAACCAGTATGAAAAAAGCAAGTTTGGAAAAACCATCCAATATTACTGAACGTGGTACTCGTCGTTCCCGTATTGCGAATACACCAATGTTTGCCTGACCTCACGAATTCATCCAACAAAGCAAAACGTTAACGGCGATTCGGACAGGGCGAAACGATCGAAGCCCGTTTACCCCAAGTCCAAATTCTAACCTTTATTGCACTCAGATTCAGCCACACAATGGTGTATCGACCAGTTTTCCGGATCGTGTAGAATCACGAATCCAAATCATTCCCCCAACTTTTCATCATCAACTTCTGGACCAACCAGCCATGCGTTCGCCCGTTGAAATCGCCAGTGCCCAATCCAACCACTTATCGGTCACAGAAGTAATCGATTCGCTGTTGGTCCGTCGCAGAGCTCGCGCAACTCGCTCGAACGCTTGTGTCATGTTACTGACGATTCTCATTTTTCCGCTTTTGCTTACGGCGGTTACAGGTTGCGACAGCAAACCAAAGGTCGATAACTCGGAGGACGAAGTCGAGACGGTCAAGCTTCCACCTCCCATGAACATGCTCGTGGTTGGAAATAAGGATTTTGGCGAAGACGTTGCTCGACAATGGACCGCACGCCGAGATGGTAAAATTGAAGTTAGCCATCTCTCGGTCGACGAATTCATCGCCGGCGATCTAGCCGTCGATAACGAAACTGATTTGATCGTTTATCCGTCAAAGTTTCTTGGTGAGTTTGCAATCAATGAATCAGTTCGGCCAGTACCAAAAAACATTTGGGAAGATGAAACGTTCAATAAGACCGGATTGCTTCGACATTTCCGAAAGTCGCTAGTTCGCCACGACAACAAAGTCTGGGGCATTCCTCTTGGCGGTCAACAACTTGTTCTGCTGTACCGAAAAGATGTTTTGTCAACGCTAGGATCCAAACCACCAACGACATGGGAAGAGCTACATGCGATTCTTGGCAAGATCGAGGCTTCGCAAGATCAAACGGTTTCAAAATTCAAGAATCCAATTTTGGCCCCAGTGGGCGAAGGATGGGCGGGAGAACTTTTACTTGCTCGAGTTGCCGCGTCGATTCGACAGCGAGGAAAATTATCAACGGTATTCAACCGCCAAGACATGAAACCACTGATCACGTTGGAACCGTTTGTACTGGCTCTTAACGATCTGAAGTCCATGACTCAATCATCGGACCAACAATCCTCACAAAACCCCGCGTCGGTTTACGATGCGTTCGCTAATGGAAAATGTGTGTTTGCAATCACATGGCCAGACAAGTCAACCAAAGGCGAATCGGTCGCAGCGGAATCAGAAAACTGGGGCGTCGTTCCTGTACCGGGTTCGAAGATGGTGTTCGACGTGACCGACAAGGATTGGCGGGACCGAGGAAAAGAGTTTCGACCTCAAGTCGATACGCTTGGTGCAAGCGGGTGGATCGTTTCGGTTCCAATGAATACCAGAAACTATCGCGATGCGTTTGCCTTTGCAGCCTGGATGGCCGACCAACAGATGAGTCAGTCTTTGCTTTCCTCTTTATCTGGACCATTTCGAGCCGGCCATCTTGGTGCTCTCGATCGATGGATTGGCGATCCGTTAGATAGAAATTTCATCGACGAGTATGCAGACCTGATACGAGACACGCACGAGGAAACGATCGTTATGATTTTTCCTCGAGTCGCGGCGAGAACAAAGTACTTGACTACGCTCGATGCAGCTGTCGTCAAATTTCTAAACGGCGACGGAGACGCAGAAACAATTCTTGGTGAACTTGCTGAACAATGGGAATCCATTACTGAATCAGAAGGTAAAGCCGGTCAAGTCAAACAACTAAGACGAGCAGCGGATTTGTAATCGTATGCAAACCCGCTGTTGATCACGTGCAGACCAGTCATTGATCAGAACCAAACATGCCAAAGTTTTGTCTTCTGTCAGTCGATCTTTGTTCACCATCGATTTATAACTACCCCGTCCTTACAACCTAGATGCCTAATGTTAGCTTACGGCGTCCTCAACTGGAACATACTGAAATGAAGGTTCTGTGAATACGATTCTATCGATGTCGTGAAGCAGGTTAGTGCCCTCTCTATCCACGATAAATGTTGTTTCCTGATCACGAAGATCGAAGACTCGAAAAAGGTCTCCTTCGCGGGTAACCCGGAAGTCCGTTCGGAATCCCTGTTGGAAAATATCGTCATTGCCACCACCGCCAAACAATCGATCAAAGCCATCGCTTCCAAAGAAGTTGTCGTCTCCGGATCCTCCGTAAATATGGTCGTCATCAAAACCACCACTCACAAGATCATTACCCGCATCTCCAAAAACCCTGTCGTTTCCAGAATTGCCGAACACAAAATCATTCCCGTCGCCGCCTCTCAGGAAATCGTCACCAAGACCAGCGGACACATAGTCGCGACCTCCGTTGCCGAACAAGCGGTCGTTCCCCCAACCGCCATCGATTCTGTCCCTCTCTGAGCCACCCCAGATGAAATCACTTCCGTCGTCGCCATAAAGTTCATTTTCTCCGCTGGTTCCATAGATGACGTCGTCGCCGCCTCCGCCAGAAATCGTGTCGTCACCAGCACCGGCCACGAGGTGGTCATCCCCGCTTCCTCCCGCGATGTCGTCTGCACCGGAACCTCCATGAATTCTGTCATCCCCTCCGTTTCCGGCAAGCGTATTGAAGCCGTCGGTTCCGAAGATGTTGTCGTTGCCAACGCCACCGTTGACGGTGTCATCGCCTGGCCCCGCATAGATGACGTCGTCGCCTTCGTTGCCGTTAATCAAGTCGGTTCCGGCATTGCCCTGCATAGCATCATCACCAAGACCACCGATCAGAACGTCTTGGCCTGTTCCTCCGATAATCGTGTCGTTCCCGCCCTCACCAAAAACCTGGTCGTCCCCTACGCCTCCGACCAGATGGTCATTGCCTTGTTGCCCAAATAAACGATCCTCGCCGGCGTCACCCTGAAGGTAGTCTTCGCCAGATCCACCGAAGAGACGATCATCACCGTCGAGTCCAAAAAGGCGATCCGCTCCTGGGCCGCCATGGACGTAGTCGCCTGAGCCCTGTCCGCGCAGTGTATCATCTCCGTGCCGGCCAATCAGCGTGTCATTTCCCTGGCCACCAAACAGCAAGTCATTTCGAAATCCACCTTCGAGGCGATCATCTCCGTCACCACCGTAGATGAGCGAGTCACGAAGGATGGTGCTGTTAACTCGATCGTTGCCAGCGCCAGCGAAGACCGTAAGTTTCGTGACGTCAGCATACTGAAACGTCTCGGTCAGCCCGGGCCTGCTGTTGATTCTTACTGTGAAGCTTTCGAAATCGGCGGATCCGACGAGCTCAATGAAATCGTCGCTTGCGTCTCCCCGAACGAGGACCTCGCCACTATCGAATGCAATGCTGGCGAGCAGCTGACGCGGTTCAAGATTTTGGTAGGTACAACTGAAACGGCGGGACGAGCGTTTTCCTGGCATGAGATAGTTCCTCAGTGGTGGGCGAGCGAGAGGTGACTTAATTATACAACAAGGCGAAGTGACACTTGTGTCCCTTTTTCAAGTTACAAAACTTCGTTCTGAGGTGATGTGGAATTCAAAGAGCTACAAACGCAGTTGCAAATCACACATGTGAAACCGATGCGGTTGTAGCCACTCAATCCTCAACCAAAATTGAAAAAGGTTGCAATGATTGTTAGCAATCTTCATACCAATCTATAATGTCGAAGAATCTCAAAAGTGTCGGTCCAGCAGTGAGTCCGATTGACGGCGCCGTGTATTCAACTCGACTGTGGACCTAAACGTTGCCGTTTTGTTTGTACAAGTTGAACTACCACGCGTTAAGCCATTGAGCTCACTCCGAGTGGTTCCACGCAACCAGTTCTTCGTAAGCCAGTCCACTGCCTCCGAACAAATCCAACGCGCTGCCGACGGTGACATCAATTTTCCCGCCACTCACTTCATCGATCAACTTAAACTCATCGAAACGACTAACGCCACCTGCGTAAGTGACTGGTCGATCATCAAAACGGCTCAGGAGTTCCACCAATTCTTGATCGTAGCCCCCCGACTTGCCTTCCACATCGGCGGCGTGAATCAGAAACTCCGAACACAATGGCGCGAGCAAAGCCAGATTCTCTAGCGTGACAAGAAAGTGGGTCATGGTTTGCCATCGATTCATGGTGACCACCCAGCCGTCATCCTGCTTGCGGCAACTCAGGTCAATCACAACTCGGTCCGCTGAAACGACATCAGCCAGTTTTCTGGCGCGACTCCAATCCAACTGTAGCGCTTCATCAAACAGCCACGACGTGACAATCACGTGACTGGCTCCCCCAGCAATCCAGTTCTTTGCATTCTCAGCGTTGATCCCACCGCCAATCTGTAACCCGTTTGGCCAAGTCGCCAGCGCTGTCCGCGCGGCTTCATCGTTGCCGGCACCAAGCTTGATCACGTGACCGCCAGTTAATCGATCCTCACGGAACTTGTTGGCGTAAAAACTGGCTGGCAAGTCAGACACGAAATTCTCATCCGCTCCGTTGTCGGTCAACGAACCGCCAACAATTTGCTTCACCGAGCCGCCATGCAAATCGATACACGGTCGAAATTGAGTTTTTTTTCGTGGCATTTATCGGCAATGGGTTTACGCGAACTCGAAATGAGAACTCGGATTATATCCCACTTGGCTTAAACGGCACACAAGTGGTTCCGCTCACACACATCTCTGTGAAACCGTTACTGTTTTGGACCAGCGTATCGATCCATCCCTTGTTCGTCGATTACAGAGTCGAACAAGTCACGAGGCGCGTCGGTGATCAAAACCGTTTCCGACTCTCCTGCGAAGCTGTATATCACTTGATAACACTTAAAACAAATCAGTAGATAATTTTCGTGATTGTTCGGATCGCGAATGGCATGTCTGGGCCAGAAACACGCAGCCGCCAATCTGTTATTTGCGCGATCGGCTGAATCCAGGGCGTCGAGAAGCATATTTGGGTTAACAAGCGTTGTGTCGACAATGTGAAATCCTTCAATCTCGCCTTTCCCATAATCTGTCCTTGAATGAACACTTGAATCCGCCGGATCCATTGAGCAGAGTTCGACTTCTTTGAGGCTGCGAAAGTGATCCATCACGGCAATTGGCATCTCCGGTGCTGTAAACTTGTAGTAGCCATAGGCAGCGGCAACAACAAACAACGCCAATACAAAGATGACGATCTCTTTCCAAAATTTCATTGCGCTCCCCGGTCATACAAAATCAATTCGAACCAGTTCGGTCAACACCCCAAAATCACTTTAGGATTGCAGAACTACCCCATCCGCCCAACGACCCACATGAACAATAACGCCAGGGCCAAAATAATCAATATTCCGAGCCCGCTGAGTGCGATCCCAAACATCCGGTGCTCTTTTGAAAAACCCGCAACAACGCCGCCAGCGACGACCAAGAGAAGAGCAAGCAGGCCGACAATAACAAATATAATTGACATGACTTTTTACCCTGCACTAATCGCTCGCGCGGATGCTGACCGAGCCACCTTTACCGACGACGATATGGTCAAGCACATCGATTCCCAACGTCTTTCCGCACTCCGTCAATCGATCCGTCACTTGAACATCTTCTCGACTTGGCGTTGGGTCACCCGATGGATGATTGTGAACCAGAATAATTGATGAGGCGGCATCCTTGATCGCCGCTCGAAAGACTTCCCGTGGATGAACCAAACTCGCATCAAGCGTACCGATTGTTATCAAGTGCGAATCGATGACCTGATTTTTGGTATCCAGTGTCACGATGTGAAACTCTTCCTGTTTGCCGTCAGCAACCAATCTTGCAAAACGCCGCTCGCAAAAGGCGATCGCCTCTTCGCTGGATGAGATTTTGCAAACGACCTCGCGCTCGGAAACCGCTGCCACTCGTCTTCCCAACTCGATTCCCGCCATGATTTG
This sequence comes from uncultured Pirellulaceae bacterium, assembly GCA_964584615.1. Classification (GTDB taxonomy): domain Bacteria; phylum Planctomycetota; class Planctomycetia; order Pirellulales; family Pirellulaceae; genus Mariniblastus. The sequence continues at coordinate 192,205 of CAZPBE010000002.1, forward strand.
GCAATAAGCAATCTTGCCGACGGCCGAACTGATTGATTTCAACTCGCCTCGTCCCGCATCCGGTAACCGATCAAGCTTTCCATTGAACTGCTTGGCAACTTTGTCGCCCGCCATCACAGCAGATTCACCCGGCAAACCATTTCGAACAAGTACCGCGACCAACTCTGCATTAGACAATTTTTCAACGCCATGCTCCAGCAACCGCTCACGTGGGCGACCCTGTTCCGGCGAAGCTTTAACTTGAGCGCCAAACAGTTTCTCATCAAGCCACTTGTTGGGAACAAACTCGCCACGACTCTGGTTCCACCGAAGTTTCAGCTCAGACGCCTTCGTCGCTTTCTTTGTTGACTTTGTCGAATCCTCTTCAGCATCAGCTTCTTCACGAACAAGCCAACCTTGTTTAACAAGATCGTTAACAAGCCGAGTAAGAAAGCCAGGTTGCTCGGAATCGAATTCTTCTTTGATCGATTCGATATCAAAAACAACTTGGCTACAAACGTAATTGACGACAGGAAGATATCGCTCATAGCGTTTCGCAACGTCGCTGGATTTTCGTTTTGTTTCGCTCACGAACAAATTGTCCGGGAGAATGGAATGGAATTCAACCAGCGAGACATTTTCAATAACGGCATTCGATGCGAGAACGGCTTCCTTCACATCTGTTGAAAGTCAAACTGGGCAATTGAAAGTCGAAGAGTAATCGTCAGCCCCAGACTAAAAAATCTGTCACCGCCAATCGTTGCCAACGCCGTGGCGTATAGTATCGAGATCTTTACTATTTAAGAACCGACGCCCCAACCAACTTCAACGCCGTCGTCGGTTCGCCAATACAAACAAACCAAGTCCTGAAATCAGCGCAAGCGATGAGGGTTCGGGAATTGCCGCATTGTGGACTTGAACATCCGTCGTGAAATCGGACCAGTATGAGGCAAGGCTATCATACGGATTGTCAGTGCTCGTGTTAAGAAAAATGTCATCCGTAACGTATAGGAACCCTGATCCGCGAGCCGATGCGATATCCAAAATTGTCGCGTCCCACGAACTTTCCGTGTGAACTACATGGGCAATCTTCAACCGATCCAGATCTTCGAGATACTGAAACGACGTGTAGTTGTTGGCATACTCATCCGCCGTACTTTCGAAAGTCATTAAAGTGTCGAGTGAATTGACGTAGTCGGCATCATCAAAGTTCGTTTGCCCGGAAGGATTGTTGGTAAACGTCGTACCGGGGTTTCCAAACGTCCGAGCACCCGCTTGATTATTTTGAACGTAAGCGTGAAGTTCGTCGTAGTAACCAACATCAGCCAGATCGTTTGACATTTCATCAAAGAAAACACCGTCGACGAAACCAGCATAGTGCCCAGTGAGATACGCATCGATGTCAGCCTTTACATCGGCAATGGCTCTCGAACCGAACGTCGTCGCGACGTACCCGTGCGTAATCCCTCCCGCGTTTCGGAAATCCGCCAATGGCCCGACACCGGAACCATCCAAATAGTTGGGGTCTCGAGTGCTGCCTGGTCCGGAAGCCGGATTAAAGATTGCGTGCAAGTCATAATTTCGATTTGCAGTTGCAGCCGTTGAGACCAAGGAGTTCCACATATTCGGTCCCCCAGCGCAACACGGATTCGCATAAGCCGGCACAAGGATATCGATCGTAGTATCAGCACACGCAACATTTGGGTAGCCAAGCAAAGGAAGCAGTCCGGCAACAAGCAGAGCGAATACTCGGTACATTTTTAGCTTTCAAAGACAAATCACTACGAGTTACATACGTGGATTCATCGTCATTCTAACCGGCGCCGCGTACAATTGCGAAGTTAAACTCGCATTGTTATTCGATCATGGTACCGATTCGGTGACGCGTAACGAAAAATATCCCAATTCGGGTTTGCGTCCGCGATCACCCAGCCGGAGCAGGTGACCGTCTAATTCAAAAACACGTGGAAGTCCGGCTTCGCATATATCGTATTGTTATCACTGACAGATCTATTCTGGCTGCATCACTTCGCTACCTGCCAAACATAATGCTAAAAGTTGCCAAGCTCAACACAATTGCAATCGCCCCGTAGATTCGTGGCGAACGAACAACAGCAACACAACCGAGAACCAAAGCGACAAGCGCCAGAGTTCCACAAACAAGTCCTCCGCAAACAAATACAATTGCCTGTTCAACGAAAGTGACGGCATTGCCTGCCTTGTCGGTGATTATGGTTGCATCGTCCGTTTCGTAATGTCGGTCCGGAACTTTCCGTGCCTCCAGCACACCAATAATGCCAGTGGAATAGAGACCAATTGCAAATGCGACTGCTGAAAGAACGACCCCAATGAGACCGTAGGGATTTACCTTCCGATTGGAACCCTGTTCTCGGCCAGGTTTTTCAGAATTTGTTGAGATATCACCCATGAGATAGCCAAGCTTTCCCTTATTGAAAATTCGGATTGTACTAAATTGAAATCGCTGAAGCCAATGTTTTCGTTTTCGCTTCAACGAACTGTTATCCATACGTTCACATCTTTGCCTGCCCATTACCGCGACATCCAAATCCCGTAGTAGCTGGACGTCAAATCAAACGTCGCCCCTCGAATTGCCTGTCCGAGAGATGAACCAAGGTCCTTTAGCTTGCTAATATTTGCTTCGTATTCTAACCGTTCTTCTTCCGTCATCGAACTCAATCGCTCACGCATCCGATTCAATTCAACGGTTTGCGGGTCTTTCTCGAAACACAACTGCAATGCTGCCAGCTCGCCGCCGTCAAACCAAGACATTCCGCATTGATGACAGTCATCGATCGAAAGCCCAAGTTGTTTTATTTGCCGTTTCTCCATTTCCGCGCGGCAGCTTGGGCAGCGAATTTTGTGATCCGTATCACTAGCCGTCGTGTTCGCGACTTCCTTTACAAGCTCCGGAACATCTTTATTGACCCTGCGTTCGATCTTTGCCGCTCGCGTCGTTGCCAATAATGCACCTTGGCATCCAGTGCACTCACGGACGTTCGCTCCGGCGTACTTGCCGCGTACCAATTCAAGTTCGCAAGTTGGGCATTGCATGGAGAGTTTGGATAGAGTTCTATTGTCAGGTCACCCACGTAAGTCGGGGCAAAAAAAATTGCGTTCAAGGCCGCGCGCTCTCGGCTATAGACCAAGGTCTTTTCGTGACGCAAGAGCCAGTTTTTCAACCAAGTCGTCAGGGATAGGCTTGCGCGGAGAGAAAGTGACTCCGGTCTTGGTAGCCTTCAATCCAGCGGCAGAAATATCATCAGCGTGAACCGAGATTGCGGCCTTGCTGACGTAAAGGCCACATTGTTTGCTGAAAGCCGCGTAGCCGGCGATGATTGACTTTTCAAACCCAAATCCAGGCATATCGTAGGCGATTAACTCCTCAGCGTCAGGAAGAGTTTTGGCAAGTTGAGCGCGAAGTTGAACCAAAAGGGGCTGAAACGCCTCGGGCGCAGCAGCAATATAGACGTCATGGTCTGCGAACTTTGTCATAACAAACTTTATCTCCTAGCGTGCAGATTGGCCTCGGTGAGCCACGTTGCTTCGAGGCTTTTAACTGCTCAAGGATTGTAGCAGATGAAAATCGGCAAAACCAATTGGTTTCTTGATCAAAGGTTTCACCTCTTCGGTGACTTCGAGGATGCCATTGTTGGTTGGAAATCGTTGACTGCCGAGGGTCCATGGCATCAATTCAGCGTTTCGATTTAGCATTTCGATTTAGCGTCTTGTTATTATCGTCGCGGGATCAATCTCTCCTGACAAATGGGAATCATCGGCAATGTGTAGACATCGCGTGTCATCAGCCTGACGAATTTTGTCGTCATTGTGAGAACAGCATTTTCTGCGCAGCGGCTTAAAGCCAAGGCGTTAAAATTGGCGCAACATTTGCTATCGGAATATTTGCTAACCGCAGTCGGAATGCTCGGAGTGCTACGTAAACTTACTCACCCCTCACTCACCCATTAAGGAAAAGCTGATGATCAAACTGCTCAATCTTGGACTTGTCGTTTTCTCTCTCGCATTGTTGACTGGCCCGTCTTCGGCCGAAGCTCAATGTGTTCATTCAACGGTATACAGTTCTTATGCGCCATCTTACGGGTACACCAGTTACTCCCCTACAATTAGCTACTCGCAGCCGATTCAGTACGACACTAGTTACTACGTACCGTCCTATGGCTACAGCAGCAACTACTATGTTCCGTCGTACCAATACGGAACAAGCAACTATGGAACGGGCTACTATGGCGGTGGATACTACGACGCACGTCGCGACCGCCTACGGAAGCTTGCCGCAGTAGCGATTGTGGCTGGTGCAGTCGTTGCAGCCTCCAATAGCAACCGCAATCGTGATCGTGATCGTGATCGGCGAAGACGCAACCGGTGGTAAATCGGACCGTACTTGGACATCTAACAAACTAGACCGAGCGGGATTGCGAACCACGATCATCGAGCCGGTACGATGGATTTGCGCGCTTAAAATGCGCAAGCCGGGTTTGATCGCTCAATCCCATTCCAAGTGCTTACCAAACATCCATTTGCAAAGATAACCAATTCCGAATTCCGAACACGAGTAGAAACGGGGACATCAACAGCAACGCGGCTAGTGGACGGCTGGCGATATCATAAAAAAGCCCCAGCTAATGCCAGGGCTTTAGTACACGTGAGAGGATTCGAACCTCTAACCTTCGGTTCCGTAGACCGATGCTCTATCCAATTGAGCTACACGTGCGTTTTAGTTGTGATTTTCGCGGCCAGCGGTCAGCTGACAACGCTCAGAATATACCGCTCAGGCGGGCTTTGGTAAAGAGACGGCGTGACAAAGAAAAGTTCGGCATTCCAGCAGCAGAGATACAGCTTTTTAAGCAATTTTTCCCAGCCAGCGGACCAAGACCGTAAAATCAAACGACAGCCAACGCGTCCAAAACTAACGCCCTGATCCAATCCTCGCCAGTGCTTTGGCTAATCGCTCAAGTCACCTTCCAAGATTGACTCGTCTTCGGTTTCAGCAGCTTCGAGCTCGCCACTTTCGTCGGGCTCGTCAGTCGATTCTACCGCTTCCAGATCTTCGTTCTGCTCTTTAGCCTGCTTGACAATTGGATCTTTGACAATTGGATCTTTGACAGCTTCCTCGAACGAAGCCAAGGCAATGGTCGGTTCTTCGAACTCTTCTTGAATGATCACGGTGGGGGTCGTAATTTTAACGGTTACACCCTTTTCGGTTTTTGGCTCGGGCCCTTTGATTTGCGCCACGTCGGCGGGATTTTCAAAGCTTAAGAAATCCTGTTTGCCTTCTTCGTCTTCCAAAATCACACCGGAAATCCGCCAGCCAATTCTAACCTTCTTCATCGTCCAAATAACATTCGTATCCTGCACACCGGGTTCCATAATCGTGCAATGGACATGAGCCTGTTTCTGTTTCGTTGTAACGTAAAAGACATCGCCAACATTGAATGTTGAATCAGGGCCGCCAAGTGGTTCCAGTTCCAAACCAGCTCGCGACGTATTCGCATGAGCGATCGACGTCAACAATTGCTCGGCTTTCGCCGTGTTGCCCGCGTGAATCAAGGACAAGAACTTTTCACAGACAACATCGGGATCCGCGCTCTTTTCGGGCAATCGATTGGCTTCGACTGCTGGAGAATTTTCGTTGTGTTGGGTGGCTGACACCGTTTGCGTTTGCAAATCGGCTTCAGGAGCAGCGATTTTCTCTGGCGACGGAACGCCTTTAGCGACGTCCACCGACGGATTGCAGCCAGCCATCGAGACCGAGAAAGTGACTGCGATCAGCAGCTTTGTGAGATTTGCAAGAGTAATACAATGTGTCGACGTCATAACAACGATTCCTTCCATGGACGTTGTTGCGATCCATAGCCCATTCATGGACGAAATCGCACCAGCAAATAATACCGTCAGCGAAAGTCCTCGTGACAACCGATCGTCACATCGTTCTATCGCTGCAAGAAGCAAAATCGTTGACCAACCGGCCAACTGCCTCCATCGCGTGAATTCTTGCCCAATGAGATTTTTGCGTCAATATTGATCTCAGTCCAAGAACCGATCTCAGCCCAAGAGGTCTGACCAATCAACCAGTCAATAACCGCTCCCATTTAAGGAACGCTACCTGGCCACTGTAATCATTAAAAAAGCTCGACGTTGCAACCAGGAACGTCGCGGAAACATGGGCTGGACTTGACATGTTGTTGAGACGTCGCTAATTACCGAATCGCAAACTTATGTTTATCGAACGGATGACGCTGCGTTGTTGAGCGATTTCAAAAAATTTAGAAGTAGTTTTTTGCTGGCACTTCTCACGGCACTTGGTGTTGTCGTCTGGTCCAGCAACGATTCTCAAGCGCAACGAGCCCGATTCGGCGACTTTTTCGAGCTATCACCGGGAACCGGTCAACAACCACTGATCAACCAGCCGCTCATCAACCAACCGCTGACGGCTCCTCCTACCAATCTTACCTTTCCGCAAAATGGCCCGGTCATTGGACTGCCCAATACGAATGCCGGTTTGCCCGTCATCCAGGGAGGCGTTCTGCCGCCGGGAGCAGTCATTCAAAACGGACTGCCTACGATCACGACTCCCAACTTTGGCAATCCGCTGCCCAACTACGGTTCGGGGGCCGTCGTTCCAAATTTTGCCCCATATCAAACGCCCAACCAGCCGTTTCCGATTTTCCCACGCGTCACGCCTCCAGCTAACAATCCGCCACAGCTAATTCCACAACCGAATATCAATCCGCCCTTCATCCAACAACCTCCGGTGATCCAGCGACAACCGGTAGTCCAGCAACCAGTGTTGCCTCGCGTTCAAGCTCCACAGTTCAATCGAAATTTTCAGCCATACGGTTACGGCTCACCTCAAGTTCCCAATCGCTGGCCTTACCAGGGGACGGGCACCAACTGGTTGCCGGCGATTGACTGGTCCTGGGCGCAGCGAGGATGGAATTCGTTCCGAAACAATTTTTTGCCTCGCGTGCTTGAGCGTCCTCGCTTTCGAGAAACGTACATCTTCGGAAACAACGGTAACGAGTTAGGCATCAATGATTTTGAAGTCGCTACGACAGCCACGTTGCCACGATTCTTTAACGGAACTCAACCGATGAGAGTTTCGCCTGGATTCATTGCAAGTTTCTGGGATGGGCCCGAGACAGCCGTTACCGGATTCGACCTTCCTTCCAAAGCTATGTCTGCGTACCTGTCGTTTGATTTTATCTCCGATACATCGCGTAACTTTGGATTCGACAACAACCTGACGGTCGGAGTTTACAGTGACTATAACAACTTCTCGAGCGACGCGCTGCGTGTGACGGGTCGATTGGTGGGCTGGAATCGAATCAATGAATACATGGTTGCAAAATTGGGCGTTGAGTACTTTGATCGTGTTCGAATCAAAATGCTACCGGTGGTTGGAATCTACGCGACGCCAAATCCGGACATGAAACTTGACTTAACGTTTCCGCGTTCAAAACTTTCGCATCGAATCCCCAACTTCAATGAGCTCGAAGCATGGGCTTATGTTGGTGCCGAGATTGGTGGAGGAAGTTGGGCGATTGAGAGAATTGACGGAACCGACGACATCGCTGACATTAACGACACCCGAGCTTTTATTGGATTGGAATGGATGGGTCCGCGACGCGTTACCGGGTTTCTTGATTTTGGCTACGTGTTCGATCGAGAACTGGCTTACAAGTCCGATCCGATCAACGAGCTTGAGATTCAGGATAGCTTGATGTTACGCTCGGGACTTGCGTTTTAATTCACACCATTCTCTCAACCGTTTGCAAGCCTATCTGGAGTGAAGTAAAATTTCGGGTTCAGGCTGAAATTTACCGGACCTCTCGCGAGTTGCAAAAATGAAAAACGCTAACAAGATTCAACCTCGTCGAACCAACCGTCGTCAGTTCATTTCAGCTTCCGCGAAAACGGCGGCGATTACAGCTGTAGCCGCCTCGTTGGGCTCGCGACTTCAGGCTCAAGACGCCGCAGCGGGAACCAATGCGATCAACCATTCGGTCTGCAAATGGTGCTACCCGAAAATCAGCCTCGAAGACCTTTGCGTTGCCGGGAAAGAATTTGGATTGCAATCGATCGAACTTCTCAGTCCTGCTGATGTACCGACTTTGCAAAAACACGACATGACGTGCGCGTTGATTAACGCGCCAACCGGCACAACGGCTGACGGCGCAGAAGTCGGCGGGATTTCCAAAGCGTGGAACCGAGTCGAACACCACGACGCGTTGATGGAAGCCTACGAAAAATGCATCAAGGAATCAGTTGCCGTTGGGCACAATCACATCATCTGCTTTTCCGGAAACCGGGACGGCATGGACGATGAAGAAGGCTTAAAGAATTGCGCGACAGGACTTAAGCGATTGATGCCAATTGCGGAGAAAGCCGGCGTGACGATCACCATGGAGTTGCTTAACAGCAAGAAGGACCACAAAGATTACATGTGTGATCACACCGAATGGGGCGTTGCACTTTGCGATGCCGTCGGATCGGAAAATCTAAAATTGCTTTATGACATTTACCACATGCAAATCATGGAAGGCGACATTGTTGCAACGATCAAGAATCGTCATGAGTATATCAGCCATTATCACACCGGCGGCGTACCAGGTCGCAACGAAATCGATGACACGCAGGAACTGAACTACCCGTGGATCATGAAAGCGATTCTTGAAACAGGTTACAAAGGATTTGTGGCGCAAGAATTTATTCCTGCACGCGAAGACAAAATCGCGTCGCTTAAACAAGGTGTCGAAATTTGTACCGCTGGAATGACAGGGGCAAATTAGAAATCCTGCCAGGGCGGTTGCCAGCCGCAAGATACAACGGTTAATGATGACCGTTGGGCACATTCATAACAGGTTCATCCATCGTAGGCGGTGAACCTGTCTCTTTGAGTTACGTTCATGGATTGATCAGTGGCTGAATCGAAAAACGGAAATTCTGAATCAAGCTCTCCGGAAGAATCAAACGACTCTCCTTCGGATGGTGCAGCCAGCGCGAGCGATGATTCCAATACACAGAACACCGACGACCTCGACCACAATTCGATCGACCAAACGGGCGAGGGAGTACTGGAACCTGATTCGTTTTTGGCACGCTGGTCGACACCTATCTTATGCCTGACACTGTTTCTGTTACCGCTGATTGGATTCGGTGCGGCAAAATCCCTCAAAGTGTACGCCAATGATGTTAGACAGTGGCTACCTGAAGGCTACGAGGAAGCAGCGACCTACGATGCGTTCTTGAATAAATTCGGCATCGACGAGATGGCTGTGATGAGCTGGCCTGAATGTCGCATCGACAACCCAGATGTTATTGCGTTTCAAGAAGAACTCAAACTCGTCGGCGATGAGGAAGGACTGTACTTTCAAAAGGTTACCAGTGGTCCACAGGTCCTGGCGCAACTAGAAGCAATCGGCGTCAAACGAGCCTTCGGAAAAAAGCGGCTCGACGGGTTAATGATTGGCCCCGACAAACAAACGACTTGTTTGATCGCGACTCCGACGGCGCGGATGGTCGATCGTCGACGCGAGTTGGTGGAACAAATCTACAAAATTGCGGAAGAAAAATTCCAAATCGCCGCCACCGACTTACACATGGCGGGTCCGACCATGGACGGTGCAGCGATCGACTCCGAGAGCAAAAAATCTCTCAACCAATTCCTCTGGGTGTCGGTCGTGACCGTGTTCCTGCTGGCTTGGTTTCGGATGCGGGATTTTCCGCTGACAATCCTGGTCATGGTCTTTTCGATGTTTAGTGCTTCGATTGCGCTGTCGATTTTGTTTTGGACTGGCGGCAAAATGAACTTGACCATGGTGATGTTGCCGACGCTCGTGTTCATTCTCGGCGTTTCCGGATCGGTCCACATGGTGAACTATTATCGAAAAGCCTCCATTGATGGTCACGGAATGAGGTCAGCCGATGTTTCGATTCGCGACGGAGGGTATCCGATATTCCTTTCTTCCGTCACGACCGCCATTGGGTTGTTGTCGCTCGGGACAAGCCAAGTAGCACCGATCCGATTTTTCGGTTTTTATTCCGCGATGGGGATTCTGGCAAGCATTCCAATTATCGTTTTCGTTTTGCCATCGACGTTGTACTTTTTCAAAGGCCGGATTAGCAAACGGTTTTCGTCAAAAGGAAAATTGAAACTGCGTGAACGCCGGACAGGAGTCAGCCGCTCAACTTCAATGCTGATGTATTGGGTTATCCGCACGCATGGCTGGGTCGTCGTCCCGGCCTTAATTTCGTTGACGTTGCTGGGAGTCGGGATCTCGCAGTTAAAAGCTTCAGTCAAAATTCAAAACCGATTCGCCGGCAAAGCCAAAATCATTCAAGACTACCACTGGCTTGAGTCAAAACTGGGTCCGCTTGTCCCAATGGAAATCGTGATCACGTGCAATCCCGAATGCGAACTTACGCTTTGGCAGCAAATGCAAGTCGTTCAGGGAATCGAACGGGCCGTGAAGCGAACTACTGCCGTTAACGCCACGATGTCAGCCGCAACGTTTGAACCCATTCTTCCCAAAAGCAATCGACTTCGCGCAGTTCTCGACCGCGAAACTAAACTGACGCGTTGGGAACAAGAATTCGCCAGCCTCGAAAAAGCCAGCCTTGTCAAGCGAGTTGGCGACGAAACAACGTGGCGAATCAGTCTTCGTGTGGCTGCGCTTAACGATATTGATTACGGTCGCTTTTTGGAGACAGTCAACCAAAACGTGCAGGAACAACTACTGGAAGTTGATCGTCATGGCTTGTCAGCCGTTTTGACGGGAGGCATTCCGCTTGTCTACAAAGCCCAACGTCAGATCTTACGTGACTTAATGATCAGTTTTGTGACTGCGTTTCTCTTGATCACCGTGGTGCTGATGTGTGTGCTGAGCAGTTTTCGCGCTGGCTTGATCGCAATGATCCCAAACATCTTTCCTCCGCTGGTTGTTTTTGGAGCGATGGGATGGCTTGGACAATCAATTGAAATTGGTTCAGTGATGACCGCCAGCGTGGCATTGGGCATCGCCGTTGATGATACTTTGCATTATTTGACCTGGTACCGACGCGGACTGATGCAAGGCATGTCCAGGAACGCGTCGATTCGACATGCATTTCAACATTGCGCCAAAGCGATGATTGACACTTCCTTGATTTGTGGACTTGGCGTGGCCCCGTTTTTGTTCAGTGTGTTTATGCCGACAGTAAAGTTTTCAGGTCTCCTTTGCATCTTGCTGATGACGGCTCTAGTCGGTGACTTGATGTTGTTGCCGGCGATTTTGGCTGGACCGGCAGGAAGATTCTTCCGTTTGAAACCGAAAAAGCCGAAAGCTGGTCAACCGACAGCCGATGAATCAATGGTCGACAATGCTCTATCCGACGATTTCGATCGAGATGCGCAATAGACATTTGCCCATATTATTGGCTTTACATGGTGCCGCGGCCCGTAACTGACGTTGCATTGAATGTTGGTTTAACTAGACTAATACCCCGTTATTTGTTGGTTTGTATTCTGCCTCACAGTGCTATCATGGCGCGTGTCAAAGAACTTACCCCATCCCTCTGACTCCCCACTTCAATGACCTTTTGGTCAGAGTTACTGAACCCAATCTAAGAAAGCGTAAGTTTCGAGATGCCTGAAATCTTTGATAAGTGTGACGAGTTCTGGGTTCGAATGAAAAAACTTTGTGGCGACCAATTGGACGCTGGCTTAAGCACTTTCTTTCGCGAATTGCCAATCGTAAATTGCTTGCCCACGATTGAGTACAAAGGCGAAGAGTACTTGCAAATCGCCACCAACGACTATCTCGGATTGGCAACCCATCCGGACGTCGTGAAAGCTGCTTCCGACGTCACACAGTATGCAGGTGTCGGTACTCCGTTAGGCGCACGACCGCTAACTGGAAACACCGATCTTCATTTACAGCTCGAACGCGACATCGCAAACTTCCTCGGTCAAGAAGGTTGCCTCGTATTCAATCTTGGACTCGGAGCGATGTCGGGAACGGTTGCTTCGCTAGTTGGCCGGAAAGAGCGCGTCTTTGTCGATGCTTATGCTCATGGCTGTCTTCACGACGGTGCGAAATTGTGCAAAGGAGAAGCCAGCTGGTTTGGACACAATGATCTTGATGACCTTGAACATCAGCTCAAGCAATGTCCGATCGATCAACCGAAATTGATTTGCGTCGATGGCGTCTACGGAATGACGGGCGACTTGGCTCCGCTACCCGAGATTGTCGAATTGAAACACAAATATAAAGCTCAGTTGTTTGTCGACGACGCTCACGGAACCGGTGTGCTGGGCGACAACGGCCGCGGCACGCCAGAAAAATTGGGCGTCGAGGACGAAGTCGATATTCATGGTGGAACGTTCGCGAAAGCCTTCGGCACGTTCGGCGGTTTCATTTGTGCAGAACAAAGAGTATTGGACTACATCAAGTACGTTTCGCCTGGTTTCGTGTTAACCAAAGCGTTGCCAGGATGCATGACTGCCGCGACATTGAAATCAGTCGAGCTGATGCAGTCGATGCCCGATCGACGTGAACAGCTTTGGAAAAACCTGAACACACTTCGAGATGGGCTGCGAGCCGCTGGATTCCAAATTGGAAATCCAGAAGGCGCTGTCACATCGATCTTCACCAAAGGTGTCACTGCAATCGCGGCTGTAAAATTACTGCAAGAGGAACACAACATCATTGTTAATAACGTGATGTATCCTGCCGTTCCTTACGGCACATCGATCATCCGCATGACAGCCAGTGCTTTGCATACAGAAGAACAAATGCGACGGCTGGTCGATGCCATTGTCGCTGTCTCGAAAAAGTTGCCACTTCATGAAGGCAACGAAGCCGCTGTCCACAAAGCGATTACTGCTGGAACGCGAAGCCCATCGGTGGTTACCGACGGCAAAGTTTCCAACAGCGACATCAACGTCAACGGCGAAGTCAATCTGTAGTTCGCCATTGTTGCTCTCGCATTGACTACCTTTGTAATCAGAGTCCACATTCTTTAGCGCGGTAAATATGCTTCAACATCCTTTTGAAGCGATTATTTTTGACTGCGATGGAACGCTCGTCGATAGTGAACCCATCACCGCCAGCGCGCTGATTGAACAAGTCGCTGAGCTTGGGTTGAAGCTCGACTTTGAGGAAACGCTTGCGTTGTTTGTTGGCCGTGACATGCCGATGATCGTTGAAGTTCTCACCAGCCGCTTAAAAGAACAAGGATTAGCGTCAAAGATTCCCGATACGTTCGTTGAAGAATTTCGCAAGCGACAAGCAGCAGGTTTACAGAAGTCGCTCAAGGCGATTCAAGGGGCCAAAGAATTGCTGAAGTCGTTGCAAAAACCGTTTTGCCTGGCGTCCAACGCACCTCGTGACAAAATCCGAATCAACTTGGACGTGACCGGGTTGAATCAATTCTTTCCTCCCGAAATGATTTTCAGTGCTTACGACATTAACATCTGGAAACCCAATCCCGATCTGTTCTTGTTGGCCGCTGAACGAATGAAGATTGAACCATCCAAGTGTGTCGTGATCGAAGACAGTTCGGCTGGCGTCGAAGCAGGTATTGCAGCGGGCATGCAAGTCGTCGAGTTTGCCCCCGGCACGAACAACGAACAAGACCCAACAGCCAACGCCAACGTAAACGTTTTGCGGATTGAAGCACTGGTCGAGTTGATCCCAATCCTTGGTAACTGACTCCTGGTTTTCGCCGACTCAAAAAGTTTGGACGCAAGACTCGCTTTGCACGCGTGTTCTGATCTAAAATGAACCGAATGGAAATCAAAGAAAGTCGTCTGCTTACGATCACCTTCGCAGCGCTTTTTCTTTCCGGAATCGCCGGCGTCATCAATCAAGTCGTCTGGCAGCGGGCGCTGAGGATCTTTCTTGGCGGAAGCGAAACCATCAGCGCGATGATTGTGGTCCTGGTGTTCATGCTCGGCCTGGGACTAGGCGCGGGACTGGCGGCAACCAAAGTGGCTCGCATTGCCAGCCCTTTGCGTTCATTCAGGTTGGTTGAACTCGCATTGTTCGCCGCCAATCTTGTAATCGCTTTTGTTTTGACCGCAGATCTAAGCGACTCGGTTTATGCGGCTCAGAAACTGGCACTATCGGCAGGAATCCCGCTCAGAGTTGTTTACGCGGTCGCGTCTTTGTTCATCCTGCTCGTCCCCACCGTTCTGATGGGCGCGACATTGCCGCTGGCGTCGGAGGCTTGTCAGCGGCAGTTCGGCGCAACCGATCGACTGCTGATCCCGGTCCTGTTCTTCATCAACTCGGTTGGAGCCGTTGTTGGAGCGGCCGGTGCCAGTTTTTACCTTTTGCCATTCCACGGCCAGTTCGCATCGCTGGTAACGGCGGCAAGCATGAACTTGTTCGCCGGCTTGGTGATCATTGTAGCGGCTCGACGAATTTCCAACGCCACGATCGTGCTACCAAGCGAAAATGCAACGGTCTCGCGCGGCCTCTTTAACGTTCGACGCGAAGAATTCTTTGGGCTGGTGCTCGGGTTTCTTTCGCTTGGCTTTGAAATGATATTACTGCGATACATGATGCTCGCCCACGGACCACTACCTTATACCTTTGCAACGACGCTTTGTTGTTTCCTGCTGTTTTGGTCAATCGGTGTTTACATTGCGCGACGATTTGTCGATCAACCTGGACATGTCTTTTTGGTTACCGCGGTATTGATTGCGCTAACGCCGGTCCTTTTCCGTGTTGATCGATCGTTCGAACTGAGCCTTTGGATAGCTGGAGTGCTTTACTTTCTACCGTGTCTTGGCTTTGGAATTCTGTATGGAATTCTTGTTGCTCGGTCGGCCGATCGTTGGGGGACCGACGTCGGTCGTTTTTACGCGTTCAACACGGTAGGCTCTTGCGCGGGAATCCTGTTTTTCACACTTGTCGGATATGAAATCCCAGTCGACCACAACGCGTGGTTGATCGGGCTGTCGTTGGCCAGTTTGTCCCTGCTGTTTCAAAAGTCAAAATCAACAACCTGGAAAACTGTTATGGTTCCCGTCGGTTTGGCGGGACTATTCGCCGCGATTGTATCGCTGGATCTAAAACGTGCTCATACGACCCATGGAAACGTGTTGACTTATTGGGGACGCGACGGAGTCGTTGAGCTGGATCATGAAAACGGCGATGTCGTGATCGACGGGCTTTGGCACTCGCGCCTCTCCGATGGCTCGAATCACATCGGTCGAAAATACAGCTGGATGATGGCGGTCGCCGGCATCCTGGCCCATCAACAAGACGATATTTCCAACGCTCTCGTTGTTGGAAACTGCATCGGAATGACTGCCACGACACTCAGTAGGCTCGACGGCCTTCAAGTCGATGCGTATGAGATCAACCAAACGATCAAACGAGTTCTCGATGATTTTCCTGATGAAACACTTGGTGTCGCCAACAACCCAAGCGTGAATATTCTGTGGCAAGACGGACGTAGCGGATTGGCGCTAAGCGAAAAGAAATATGATCTGATCATTACGGCTCCGCTGCACCTCAAACAATCCGGCAGCAGTACGCTTTTATCGCAAGAATATCTTCAACTTATCAAACGACGTTTGAATCCGGGCGGAGTTGTGGTGCTCTATTCCTACGAAGGCTTGCCCCAGCAACATCAACTGATTCATCAAACGGTCAGCCACGAATTTGACCATACGGCTACATGGCTCAATCATCTACTGACAATCGCGTCAGATTCACCGATCGATCTCAGCCGTAAGACAATGGAAGCCAAGCTGACACGAACGGGTCGCTTGTACGATGAAATTCGAATTCATCAGCAACAACGAATCAATGACAACCAGAGCGATTTCGCACAAATGACCGACCCACACTTGGAGCCAGCGGAATTCGACTACCTGATTACTGACGATCACCCTTTGGTTGAATATCGTTCTGCCGTGGCAGTCCTTTTGGATGCTAATCCTGACATCGTCCAGCGGCGTCAAAGCAAATGAATTGGCCACGCGCGGCCCTGAAACTACCGGCGTTCGAAACCAAAAGTGGCGCAGTCCATCTTTGCCAATAAAGCAAAAGCCCTGAACGAGGTAACAGTCGGGTCCAACTGTCGCCTCGTTCAGGGCTTTCCTTGCTCGCAGTCCGGCGTACCGTTTACATAATCGAGAAGTAATTCTCACAAGCAAAATCGAGCGTCTCTTTGGTCATCTCTTTAGGTTGTCGCAGATACTTGCAATAGTTGGTAATTTGCAACAACAAGTCACGAGGATGACAGTTTCGTAGCGGTCGATTTGTCGGCAAGTAATGGGTTTCGATCAGATATTTAATCAGTTCGGGCTTCCATTCGAACTTGTAGATCTTGCACATGATTTGAAACAGCTTCACAAAGTTCTCAACCGATGGATCTGGCACTTCGATCTTATAGGGAATACGACGTAGGAACGCGTCATCGACCAAGTCCTTTGGTTCAAGGTTGGTTGAAAACACAACCAACTGATCAAACGGAACCATGATCTTCTTACCATTACTGGTATTTAAAAAGTCATATCGCTTTTCCAATGGAACAATCCAGCGATTGAGCAACTCGTCGACCGACATTCGTTGACGACCAAAGTCATCAATCAATAGCAAGCCAGTGTTGCTTTTCATCTGCACAGGAGCTTCACTGATGCCCGTTTGCGAGTTGTACTGAATCTCAAGGTGTTCCATCGTCAATTCACCACCAACCACAATCGTTGGTCGCTCGATGCGAACCCAACGTTTATCGAAGTTGGCCTCAGCGAGAATCCCGCCGGTCTCTTCAGGTGCACACTCGTTGTGGTTCATCGGATCAAAGACGCGGACGATATCGCGATCCATCGTGATCGAACGAGGAATCCAAACGTACTTTCCAAAGGCTGCTGTAATTCTTTCCGCGATACTGGTCTTGCCGTTTCCGGGGTAGCCAAACAAGAACATACCTTTACCGCTGTTAACCGCCGGTCCCAGTCGTCTCATCATCGCAGGATCAATCAGCAGATCCGAAAAAGCTCGCTGAAGATCTTCTTCTGTCGGATGTTGATCGTTGATCGTCTGTGCGTTCACACTGGCAACGTATTCATCAAAGTGAACTGGGCACGATCCGAAATAAGTACAAGCATCATTGTAACGCTGCGCCCGGTCGCGACCTTCATCGGTTAGTTTACAAACGTATCCATTGACGGCTGATTGATCGATATAGCCAAGCAACTGATCGTTTTTCATCCGGGCAATAAGGTCATCACAAATCTTGAATGACAATCCAACTTGATCGGCAGCGTCGCGTACATTTGCTTCACCGCGAGCCAACAAGAATTTGAGCAGCAGTTCTTCAACCAGCGACTCAGAAACTCTGGCTTCCTCTAACGTCTTGGGTTCGACGGGAAAGAATTCTTTCGCCTCCGACTCCGAAGGCATGTCCAGACCCGGCCGTCCAATTTGCCCCGACGATTCTTCCTCTGAGGAAGATTCAGACGGCGGAGTGGCAGCTGGAACTGGCGCATCAGCAACAGACGAAAGCGTAACGGGGGCTTGGTCTAGTCCAGCAGTCGGTGGCGGCACTTCACCATTAGCGAGTCCGTTGATTCGATCCAACATCGCATCAACACTTAGGTTTGAATCTTCATTCGTCGAAGGGGCAGTTTCCATCTCGTCGTTTTCCTATTCGTGGTTGCCAACTGTTCTCGATCTGTCGGCGCATCGATTTCCTAGACCCGACATCGGCATTCCCGACCTGTCCCCTAGACCATTTACGCTTGTACAGTGACTAACGCTTACATCTCGCGATTGGCGTTTCGATTGCAAGAAGGCTGGCTTTAACGTTGAGACTACGGATTGTCAGGGTTGTCACAAAAAAACGCGTGGAAAGCCGCACGACAGGAAGCTTCCCCCAATACAAGCGTCAACTATTGGGTTTTCACCATGAAAAATCGGACCGAATTGCATGCGATCTTGGTCACGGCTCGTTACCATAGATGAGGGTGATTATTCGAATTACAAGGAATGAGCGTGACTGATCCAAGTACTCAAGCGCCAAATGCGACTCATGGCGGTAAAGATTCTGCCAACGGAACTCCGCGACCTGTCGATCCGCAGCTGGCCAGCGTCATGAAGTTCGTGACCGATGTTCGCGAGCGAGTTGGCACGGTCGTCGTGGGTCAGGACGAAGTCGTCGAGCGACTGTTGATCGCCCTTTTCACCGGTGGCCATCTGTTACTGCAAGGCGTCCCTGGGCTGGCCAAGACCCTATTGGTTTCCGTATTGTCCAAGACAATCGATCTTGATTTCGCTCGGGTACAGTTCACGATCGACTTGTTGCCGTCGGACATTTTGGGGTCGGAAATCCTTGATCAAAAAACGAACGAGTTCAGGATCCACCGCGGTCCCGTCTTTACCAACCTGCTATTGGCAGATGAGATCAATCGTGCGGCCCCTAAAGTCCAAGGGGCTCTGCTCGAAGCGATGCAGGAACGCAAAGTCACGATCGGAAACGAGAACCTTACACTTCCGGCGCCGTTCCTTGTGATCGCGACCCAGAACCCGGTCGAACAAGCAGGCACGTTCGAACTCCCAGAAGCTCAACTTGATCGATTCATGTTGCTACATCGATTGGACTACCCTGAAATCGAAGAAGAAAAAGAGATCCTTCGCCGCAACGCACAGTTGGGAATTCGCGTAGAAGGAAAAGGGGCTGTCGCGAAAACCGAATTCGACATGTTGCAGAACGAACCAGTAGGTTCCAGCGACGAGTTGATCAAAGCCATGCAATCGGTGCAACAAATTTATGTTAGCGAGCCGTTCATTGAACATGTCGTCGAAATTGTTGACCGGACTCGAAACCATCCGCTATTAGAGTTGGGTTGCAGTCCACGTGCTGGAATCTCGCTCATCAAAGCCTCACGCGCGCGTGCATTGATCCACGGTCGCAACTACGTCGTGCCCGACGATTTGTATGCGCTTGCCAATGACGTGATCCTACATAGAATTCGTTTGAACTACGAAGCCCTTGCTGACGGCCATACCGGCAAGTCCGTGCTCCAACAGATTCTTAACGAATTCAATTTCGCTGGATAGCTGAAGGTCCGAACGCTCGCTCACCGCTTTTTATTTTTTGCACTAGGAGACGGATTTGGCTGGCCAAATTCAGGAACTTGAATACATCGATCCGTTGGATTGGCGACAGTTCATGATCGCCGTTCGCCGACTGGCTGACAATTTCAATTATGGAACCGATCGTTCGCCGTTTCTTGGCTCGGGAGTTGAGTATGTTCAATCGCGACAGTACCAATACGGAGACCCTGTTCGCAGCATTGATTGGCGCGTGACGGCGCGAACGGGCAAAGTCTACGTGAAAGAGTTTGAAACCCCCAAGCAGATGCCTTGCTACCTATTGTTCGATACTTCTGCGTCGATGGTGACCACTGCTTGGAAGCGCAGTAAGTACGCAACGGCGCTTCACATCGCCGGCGGCATCGCTTTCGCATGTCTCGATCGCGTTAGCCCCGTTGGCTTGATCACCACAGGCGAAGAAGAGTATCGAATGGAACCTTCGCTCTCCAAAGATCACATCATGCAGTGGTTGCATCAGCTACGTCGATTCCGAACCGATCAGCAAACGGTTCTGGCTCTTCGGATCAAACAGTTGTCGGCTCAATTGAAAACGAAAAGTCTCATCATCGTACTCAGTGACTTGCACGAACCGGCCGCGTTACCAGAATTGAAACGCGCCGCACAACAACAGGATATTGTCGTACTCCAGTTGCGAGATCCCGGTGAAAACCAAATTCAAGGATCAGGATACTTTCGCGCGCGTGAACCAGAAACCGGTCGTGAATTTGTAACTCACGGCACGCGGCAGTGGGTTGACCAGTCTTTGATCAACACAGAATTGAAACGAAGTCAGATCGACCATCTGATTGTTGACATCGATAAACCATTCGCCCACAAAATCAGATGGATGTTCAAAGCTCGTGGTGGACTTGGAAGCGGAGCAAGGTAGTGAACACGCAATCAGACAATACATTTCCGCAGTTGGTGAACGCGGTCGTGATCTCGATGGTTTCGATCGCGCTGACTTTCGCTCACGCGGGCACCTCGGCCATGGCTCAGGATCAAAATAATGTTGGCAAGCAAGCCAATCATTCAGAAGTTGAATCCGATCCGTATACAACGACGGTTGGGTATCCGAAACGAATTCTCCAAATCAAATTCCCGGGCAGCGAACTTGTCCCCAAGCCAAACGCGGATCGAACGGATCCGATTGTTTTGCGAATCATTCAATCATACCAACACGGTTCTGATTTTCGTTACGACCTCGAATACATTGGGCTTGATCCCGGATCTTACAACCTGTCTGAATTTCTGGTTCGAAAAGACGAATCAGAAGTCGGAGAGCTTCCTGAACTCCGCGTCCAAATCAATACGATGTTGCCGGCGGGACGAATCGAACCTAACGGCTTACTGACCAAAGCCAGTGGATTCGCAAGTTACTATTTACCAACCGTCGTCGTCCTTGGTGTGCTGTGGCTGGCCGGACTTCTGTTCATCCTGTTTTGGGGCTGGAGCAAAACCCGTAAAGTCATCCCCAAGTCAGTTCAGATTTCGTTCGCCGACCGCATCAAGCCACTGGTTGAGAAAGCGATGGCAGGTGAACTTGATCCGCAAGGCCAAGCCGAACTTGAACGGATGCTCAATGATTATTGGCGAGACAAATTGAGGCTGAGACATTTATCAGCTCACGAATTGCGAACGGAGCTTCGTCAACATCCCGAAGCGAGCGAGATGTTGACGCAACTTGATCGGTGGTTGTACGACCCGGGTGAAAGCGATCCTGTCGACATCCAACGGTTGCTAAATCGATACAAAAATACTGTCGATTCTGACACACGAGTTCCCGATTCAAATGGACGGTTAACAAAAATCTAATCGATGCAACTTCCTCCACAAATTTTTCTACTCGCGCAAGAAACAGAATCTGTTTTCGAACGCCTGAACTGGATCCCCAGCGGTTTCGGCCGCGCTTGGGTTTTGTGGTTTATGTTGATCCCCATTTTTGTGCTTGCCTGGATCTGGCTACGCCGTACCGGCGGAGTTGCAATTCCGGTCGACCACAGCATTCACAAAAGCGGTACCGTTACTCGAACATTGATTAACCTGGCCGAGTCGTTAGCGCCGATCGTTGGTGCGATTGCGATTTGGATTTTGGCCCAACCTTTAGAGCTTGGTCAGCCAACTGAAAAACGATCTTTGACGAATATTCAATTCTGCGTCGATATCTCGGGAAGCATGACGGCTTCGTTTGGTGAAGGGACGCGGTACGACGCGTCGATGGTCGCGATCAACCAGTTTCTCGATTTTCGCGAGGGCGATGCGTTTGGCTTATCCTTTTTCGGCAATTCAGTTTTACACTGGTGCCCACTGACAACCGACACATCGGCGATACGATGCAGCCCGCCGTTTATGCGACCCGAAGTTGTGCCGCCCTGGTTTGGCGGAACGGAAATCGGAAAAGCCTTGCTTGAATGTCGCCGCGAGCTGATGAAACAAGACGATGGCGATCGCATGATCATTCTGGTATCCGACGGGTCGAGCTCGGATCTTTACGGTGGCAAGGATGCGGAGATCGCGTACCGTTTGTCCGACCAAGGCATCAAGGTTTACGGGATTCATATCGCGGATTACGAAGTCCCCGATGAAGTTATCACGATCACCAGTATCACTGGCGGGGAAGTTTTTAACCCGGGTGATCCGGATTCGTTAGCCAGCGTCTTTCAACAAATCGATGAAATGGAAAAAGCTCAAGTCGAGCAAACCGTTGCCGAGCAGCTTGACAACTTCAAGCCGTTCGCCATGCTCGGCGTTGGCTTCCTCTTTTTGTTTTTGCTGAGCAGATTCGGATTGAGGTACACGCCATGGTAGACCTCTTTGATCCAAACTTGCTGACTCTTTTCGCTCAGGCTTCGAAAGATTCTTTTGATGGCCCAACAAACTGGATGTTGCGTGATTTGACGAGTTACATGCTGGCCGAAATCGCAACTGCTGCAGTGCTTGTCATCACGCTGGGTGCAGAGATCATTCATTTGGGCCGCGTACGAAGAATGGCTACGCTTGCTTTTGGGCCCAGCCGACGACCCTCGCTATGGGCTCGGCTTGCTCCTGCGTTTCGCGTGTTGGGCCTGACTGCTTTGACATGGGGGTTGGTTTCTTTGCTGACCGTGCCGCCCAAAACACACAACGCGGAAGCCGTTGATCTCGCCAAACAAAGACACGTTGTTTTGTTACTCGACGTTTCGCCAAGCATGCGATTGGCCGACGCCGGTCCAGAAGGAGCCCAAAGCCGAACCCAACGAGCTCGAGTCGTTATCGAATCACTTTTCGATCGCGTGCCTATTCGGCAATATAAACTTTCCGTGATCGCGTTTTACAACAAGTCTATTCCGGTTGTAATTGATACGCACGACATGGAAGTCGTCAAGAATACGCTTAGTGACCTGCCGATGCATTTTGCTTTTGAAGGCAAGCAAACTGATCTGTTTGCAGGACTGGAAAAGGTCGTCGAAACGACAAAGCCTTGGCAACCAAAGAGCACCATCCTGCTGATCGTGACCGATGGCGATGTCGTTCCAGCGACCGGCATGCCGAAGATGCCTATCTCGATCGCCAGCACATTGGTCATTGGCGTTGGCGATCCTGTCAAAGGAACTTTTATCTCTGGAAAAAACTCACGGCAAGACATTTCGATGCTCCGTCAAGCCGCCGCTCGTCTTCGTGGCGAGTTTCACAACGGAAACGAAAAACACATCTCATCCAATGTCATTCGCGAGTTGACTCAGGAAACGAGCAAGCAGAAATGGAGCGATTTGGGTCGACGAGAATACGCGTTGATCGCCATCGCGATCGGCTCGGCGTTGCTGATGCTGCTACCGATTCTTCTCAACTATTTTGGTTCATCCTATCGCGTCGGTGTGGCAACCCGTGGACTGTCCTAACACTTTACCGCTCCTCGATCGATTCCCGAGATGAGTGACATGGCCATTCGAAGCATGGCCATGAACGGGGCAAAAGAGAAATGTCCTCGTTTCGGCATGCTCAGGCAAGCGAGTAGCATGGCACCCAAAACCAAATTCACGACACCCAAAACCAAACTGACGATTAATTGAAAATTCAACTTGGGTTCAAATTTGCACTCTGTTTGTCAGCGGCATGGAGTCAACCACGTTACAATCAATTGACAAAAACCAAACGTCACGCGAACAGATCGATGGAATCGATTAACACAACGTCGGAATTGTCGTAGAGCGATTGCTCTGCAGCGACTGCATCTCTCAACGTATCACTGGAAAGATGAACGGCAAGATCAGCAGCCAGTATCGGAGCTCGCTGCGCGATCAATTGGTAAGCTTTCTCAACATACTCGAAAGCAATCGCATCGGTCTGCAGAAAGTCGATCGTGTACAAACCAAGGCGTTGAGTATCGCTCAAGTAATCGTCATGAGCGACGATCGAACCTGCGACGTTCACGCGATCATCGTTGGTGAAGTAAGTCTCGAGATCAAACTGTTCGACTCCGAACTCATTGCCAAGAACTTCGCTCCAATAATCAAATTGCAACAAATGGTTGTTACTGTTGATAAAGTGAAGCGTTGGCGAATCGGTATCAACGCCGGTGATAAGAAATTTTACTTCTGGAACATCAGTAGCACCGTTGATGTCGCCTTCTTTGGCCAACACGTTGAATGTGGCCCGGTCGGCAATCACGCTAACACCGTCCTCTAAGTCAACCATTGGAGACTGAGTGTCTTCGCCACTGACGAAATCAATGAGTTTGTCGGAACTCGAATTCTGGACGAAGAAATCAATCCCAGATTCCCCTTTGCCGCGATCAACATCCGTGTCGATTCCAAAATTGAGGGTATCGTTGCCTGCCCCACCGCTTAGATAGTCAGCGCCGACATGTCCAAGCAGTTGGTCTATGCCGTCGTTACCGATGAGAGTGTCATCGCCCGCATTCCCTTCCAATCGGTCATTGTCTTGCCCGCCTACCAAGCGATCCGCTCCTTCGCCGCCGCCCAAATGATCGTCGCCGTTTCCACCGTTTACGAAATCGTCACCAGCGCCTCCCGATAACAAGTCATTGTCGGCATTTCCGAGCAATCGGTCTGCTCCATCACCGCCGAAACCGCGATCCTCTCCTTTGCCACCGACCAATCGGTCGTTTCCACCATTCCCATACAAATAGTCATCGTCGTCACCGCCGAGCAATTGGTCATCGCCTTCTCCGCCGTTAATCGAATCATCTCCGGCACCACCGAATATCCAATCGTTGCCATCGTCGCCGCTAAGCGTATCGTTCCCTAGGCTGTCAATGATAACATCGTCGCCTGAAAATCCTTCGAGTCGGTCATCACCATCACCTCCGATAAGGCGATCGTTGCCTTCACCGCCAAAAATACTGTCGTTTCCATCTCCACCAAACAACCTGTCGGCTGCCCGTGACCCAACAATCGAATCACTTCCTTCGCCGCCGACGACAACAATCTCTCCTTCGGCCAAACCACGAACACGTAGTTCGTCAGCGCCATCGTTGCCATAAAACCTTAGACGAGTCGATGCGTTACCACTCCCCGTCAAGCTTTCGTCACTTTGAAACGCAACCATGACATCGTCTCCCGCACCACCAATTCCGGTGATCTGTTTGTCGCTGTAGTCGGAAAACCGGAGCTGAAGAAAGTCATCGCCTTCGCCTCCGTAGAAGCGAATCGAGTCGAGACGAGAAAATGCAGTTTCAGTTGCGAATTCCGTTTCCGAAACAACGACGTTGCCGAACAGGAATAGAGTATCGTTGCCAGCTCCGCCATAAAACGCGACGCTTGAGATGTCATCCGATTGAAAGCTCTGAACAACGACATCGTCCTCAACCAAGTCGATTGGTCCACCGACTGAATTGGCGCTCAACGTCAAAACATCGTTGTTAGGTCCGCCAACGATTCGAAGTTCACCGCCTGACAATGAAACGTTGGCCAACATCTGTCGCGGCTCAAGCGAATCGTAGCCAGTTTTTCTTGTTCTGTTTCTTCGGCGGCGAATTGACTTGCTCGTTTTTTTCATAGCGCGAACCTTGTTCGACGGGTAAACAATTTTGAGATTCTGTTTGGAATTTTCGCGAAAGTTGGCAGAACCGGCGGTGATCGTCAAGGTTCATGATTTCAAAGATTGGAAATAGATTGCGAATCTAGGAAGATTGCGAATCCAGGAAGATTGCGAATCCAGGTTGTAAATTTTTCAAACCCAAGTTGGTTCCTTTTCTCGGAACCAACAGCGGGCCGAAGGGCGAATCGAACATTGCCCTTGGGGCATGCGAAAAATGTCGGGAACACGCGAGCCGCAGCCGCAATACACGAATCAGCATTACAAGCGTGCCGTTTTACTATCCAATCCCCGTCAAACGCTTCGCCAAACTCTCAAAAAACGTCTTCGTTGTTTTCCGTGGCAGAAAATGTGGTTAGAATAAAAGAGTTGGCTTATCCGCTCAAAAGTTTGAGGAGATGTGATGAGAGTTCTTTTTCTAGTGCTATGGTTGCTGCTGCCCATCGGTTTGCTGGCTTACCATCTTGGCCCCGGTCAATCAAAAATGCAGATGGACGAAGCTGCTTTGTTGCTTCGACAAGCTGAAAACGAATTGGCGGCCCAAAACTACACGCAGGCTTCGTTAAGCTATGGCAAGGCTTTAGAGTTGTTGCCGGAATCCGAGAAAAATGTCATTCATGCGACACGGCTTGCGAGAGCTCAAACGCAGATGAATGCGGCTGAACTGGGCATTGCCCGCACGGACTTGGAGGCGTTGCTTGACGAGCTGACTGACGATCCAGAATCGGATCCAGGTCTTGTCGCCGAAACGCGCCGCTCCCTTGCCAACTCACAATACTACATGACTTGGCTAATGAGACTGGAAGGCCAGCCTCGTGCCGATTGGGAATCAGAAATTAATGCTTCTCAACAACACTATCGGTTGCTGGCTGAACAGGCTGACCCGGATGATGCTGAAGAAGTCTCCATTCGCAAAGAAGACCTGGAGTCGGCGGTGCGACTTGCACGATTGGATTTGGATCAACTCCAGGGCATTCCAATCCCGAACCAATGACAGGGGTGCAGCTCGTGACAGGGCAAGCCTAAGCGCGGTCGCGCTAAAAAGAAGAAGAAGAAAAGTGGCGGAGAAGAAGAGAAAAGAGATGCACGCGATGCAAGCGCCGGACCTCCACCAGATGGAAGCGGAAGTTAATTTCTCATGGGTTGGGATGACGAAGACGACGACACCATTTCGTGTCCTGAATGCACATCGTCCGTTTACTACGATGCGGAACAGTGCCCCAAATGCGGGCACTTTTTAATCGGCTCAAGCCGTTCGGGAATTGCAACCCACTGGAAAGTCATCGCGATCCTGATCTTGATCCTGTTCGCTCTCGGCATGATGCAGATCTAAGCCGTACGTTTGCATAAAAAAAGACCGAACATCGTTCGGCCTTTCGCTGGTCGCTAATCGCATCACTTCAGGCACCTACACCTTGTGTGCGTTAATAATGTCTTGCAACTTTGATTTCGAAGTCAATCCTTGAACACGTTCAACGACTTCACCGCCTTTGAAAACGAGAATCGTTGGGATGCTTGCTATCCCGTACTTCTCTGCCACGACTTTGCCGTCGTCGACATTCAATTTGCCAACTTTAACGTCACTGTTCTCGCTGGCCAATTCATCAATGATCGGCGCTATCTGACGGCACGGACCACACCAAGGCGCCCAGAAGTCCACCACGACAGGCTGTTCTGCTCCCAGAACTTCCGCGTCAAAATTTTCCGTACTGAATTCGGCAGCCATTTATTCTCCCATCGACTCGATCTTAAATTTAGTTTTGTTTCCGTCTTTCGACGTGACGAATTCTAGTAACGAAACCTTGCCCGTCAATGCAAGACACTGAATGCTGCAAATTTGCCTGACAATTGTCATGTTCCAGATGCGCGACTGTTGAACAGGTCACTCGCTCGCCTTAAGAAAGACGCAAACGCCTGTCATTCCTTACGCTACTCGTCACAAGAATGCGAAAATTCTAGCCACTCCCTTCCAGGGCTGCCAGATCCGATAGAGTTTTGGGAACCCTTCGCGCAAGAAAAATCTCAGCAAAACTTCTTTCCCAAGCGAACAGTCTTGGAAGGGAAGCTTTGCTGAGTTCGTGTTCTCAGTTCCAACGATTCCGTCTAGCGGTTGATGGTTGGAGATTGGCGACGGATCAAGATGGTGCCATTGTCAGCAACGGGCAACATAGGCCGATCGTATGATCGGTAGTAAGACCGTCCTTGTGGGCGAATAGCAAATCCAATGAACAGGTTCCATGCGTCGTTGATGTTTCCACCTGTGACATTACTTGCATCAGGAGCCAGATCATCATTCAAGTAGTAAGTGAATCCAGATTCCATCGCGATGTAGTCCGTCAAAGGCATGTCAAATTCAAGACCAAGAATCGTGTGATTGTTGTTCGACCAACCAGCAAACAACTCTCCCCAACCGCCACCTGGTGCATTTCGGCGATAATAGAATCGGTACCAGTCTTCCGTCGTTCCGTAAAAATCAGTGAAGGTGCGGCCATCGAATGTTCCTGCTGAATCGTCATCCTCTTGGGCTCGAGCAAATCGAAAACCAATGGTGCTACCGCCTGGATATACCCAGCCGAGATCACCACGAATCTGTGCAAGGTCCGTTTCTCCGTACCATTCTTCTGCAAGGATGTCAGCCACCAAACCGAACTGCAAACCGTAGTCAACACGTCGGTAGAGACCAGCCGTGAAGAAAGTTTGATCGCGGTTGTCGAGCGAAAACTCGTCCCCGTTAAAGTTTGTTTGGACCGAACGAAAACCAAGCTGACCGGATAACCAGCCACAACTCAAGCGACAAAGGGGCACGCCGAAGTTAACTCCGCCGTAAAATCCAAAGTTACAATCGTGGGCAAGCAAGTTTGCGTCTGTTTGACCTGGTTGAGTAAAAGCCGGTGTTCGAAAAGCCGTTGCTCCGCCAAAGTATTCGCCTGAGCGAAGTGCGCTGGCGAATTCATCAAGCCAACACGGTCCGCAATCCGGGCAACCGCCTCGTCCGCAACAATCGTCTTCGAAGTAAGCGCCCGCGTCCCCGCAAGATCCACATCCGTCGACAACAACACCGTCGTCATAAATGACTTCGCCAGCCGTCATCACGCCACCGTCGATGTAGGATTCATCCATGATGATCGGTGATCCGCCATCAATGATGGTACCGTCAGGGATCAATTGTGCGGTTCGCGGTGCCGGAGTTGTCCTTTTGGCCACACGATTGACAGCCGCTTGCAACGATTGGTTGCTTGAAGGCTGGCTTTGACGAGCAACCCGAGCCGCCGGAGCCGAAGCTTGAACCGTCGCCTGCGTTTGTGCCATCGTCGCTTGACTTCGAGCACGTGCTTGCTGCATCGCCGCGGCGCGTCGCTGATATTCAGCTTGCTGGCCGCTGGCCAAATCGCAAACAAACAATGTTGCTAATGCTGCAACAACCGAAATTGTAGAGCTTTTAAGGACCGTTTTTTTCTGGGGGGAAAACATCTCAATCTTCCTGTTTAAAGTGTTGCCAGCGCGAGACATATTTTCGCGCATTGAACTGGTGTTGAATTTGATCGGTATCCATAAGGTCAACTCTTTCGGAAAAATCAGAATAATCCAAAAAGATTATGATTCTTGCCCAAATTAACGCGATGCAAGCACTGATTGGCGTTAAGCCTTGAAAACGACTTCGCTATTCTCCGCAGCGAACAAACCCAGCTTCAACAACAACCAATCCAAGGGTTCAGAAATGAATCAAGCTTCGTCGCGCGAAACATGCCAGCAAAATCACGTCAGCTCTTTCGTCATCGTGGCACGAACCAGTTCCGCGCTGATCATGCTTTCATTGATGACGATTTCACTATCACTTTCTGGCTGTGCCCGTGACGGAGGATCGCCTTTCCGATCCAACCCGCTGGAATCTTCTAGGCTGTCAAAGATGTCGTTGCCATTTTCAAAGACTCCAATGGCAGGCACGAACCCGGTGTTGCTGGAATCGCCTGGCGCTGACCCGCAGGCACCTGATCGGTTTAAAGCCAAGTTTACGACGAGCAAAGGGAGCTTCGTGGCCGAGATTAACCGAGAATGGTCGCCAAACGGCGCCGACCATTTTTACCACATGGTCACCAAAGGATACTTCAACGATATCGTGATCTTTCGAGGCGTGAAGAACTTCATGTTCCAGTTCGGCATTCACCCTGATCCAGCGGTGAACAAAGTCTGGGCTGAGAACAACATCAAAGACGATCCAGCAAAAGGAATTTCAAACCTGCCTGGCATGTTGTGTTTCGCCAAAACTGGAATGCCCAATTCTCGTTCGGTCCAGATGTTCGTCAATCTTGGAAACAATGCTCAATTGGATTCCGACGGGTTTACTCCGTTCGGGAAAATCATTGAAGGGATGGACGTTGTCCAAGCGATCAACACAGAATATGGCGAGAACCCGCCGGGTGAAGACATTCAGGGGAACTTCAAAAAGAAAGGAAACGATTTCATTTTGAAACGTTTCCCAAGGTTGGACATTATTCGGTCCGTTGAGTTGGTGAACTAGCGCGAGCTCAATTCTGAACCGCCGCAAAAACAACTTTTCCATCCAAAACCGTTTTCAATACCTTCGTTTGCAAAATCTCTTCGTCGTCACATTTCAAAAGATCGTGTGAAAGCACAACCAAGTCTGCCAATTTTCCGGCGACCAAACTTCCTTTGTCGGATTCTTCAAACGCCGCGTAAGCTGCATTGATCGTGTACGACTCCAATGCCTCCTGACGAGTCAAACACTGCTCGGGAAAGAAGGTGACGTCTTTGGAAAGCCTACGCGTCACCGTGGCGTAAAAAGAATTCAACGGGTTTACGTTTTCGACTGGGGCGTCAGTTCCGTTGCAAATCACGGCGCCAGATTCGAGCAACGACTTCCAAACGTAAGCACCTTCTTTTGATCGGCGCATGCCCAATCGAGTTGGCACAAACACGGCGTCCGAAGTGCAATGCACACCTTGCATCGAGGCGATAACTCCCAACGAACCAAATCTGGGAATGTCATCCGGATGCAAATGTTGAGCGTGCTCAATCCGCCAACGGCGCGAAACCAGCGAAGGTGTTTTTTTGAATTGCCGCTCAAACAGATCAAGGACTTCCCGATTGGCTTTGTCGCCAATTGCATGCACACACAATTGAAAATCATGTTTGGCGGCCAGAGCAGCCGTTTCCTCGACTGATGGAACCGAACTGGTATTGAGGCCAGAACTCAACGTCATATCCTCATAAGGATCTAGCAACCAGGCTCCATGGGGTCCTAGCGCGCCATCGATCGATCGTTTGATGGCTCGTACCGTCAGCCGATCGTTGCCAAACCCGACCATCTTGTACTTCGAAAGCTTTTCCCGAATCCGTTCGTTTGAATCCCGAACCATCACCCACAAACGGATATTCAATTGTTCTTCATCGACCAGCGATTTCAAAAAGTCAATCTCACTGAAACTTGAGCCCGCATCCTGAAACGACGTGATACCGCGACTCAAGCAGTCTTCGGTTGCCAACTCTACGGCGCGGCGATAATACTCCGTCACTTCTGTCTGATCTTTTTGACTTCCTTCGTCTTTGAACTTCGCCGAATAGATTAACCCGGACGCAGTTTCTCGAAAGACACCTGTCGCACTTCCGTCTTCGCTTCGAAGGATTTCCCCACCTTCTGGATTTTCAGTTTTCTCATCGACGCCTGCCAGCCGCATCCCGTAGGCGTTCGAAAAACTCATGTGACCACTGGCGTGTGTGAGAACCACAGGGTTGTTTGGGGTGATCTTCGACATCGATTCGTGCGTCGGATACCCTTCCACGTTTGGCGTCGGTGCCGCATCCCATTTTGACTGGTGCCAACCTCGGCCCACGATCCATTTCCCTGGCGGCGTGACGGCCGTTGCTTCTTCGACTTGTTTTACGACGTCGTCCCAGGATTTGGCGGTCGTTAAGTCCAGCATCATCATCGATTCGCCTAACCGAATGAAATGCGCATGGCTTTCAATAAAGCCGGGCATCACAAAAGCTCCTTTGACGTCGTCAACTTTGGTTCCGTCGCCAACCCATTCCTGAATCTCAACGTTGGTTCCAACGCCAACGATTCGGTTTCCCGAGATCGCAATGGCTTGAGCTGAAGGCATCGACCGATCCATCGTGACGATGTTCGCATTGGTGATGACATAGTCCGCCGTTTGCGCGAATGACCGTTCGCCAAACGGAATGGAGAAGACCAACAGAAAGAACAAGACGTGGGACAGCGGATCGGATTTCATACTGGCGCTCGAAATTGCGTGTTTGGGATGAAGCGACGGTGCTCAGCAACATGATACTGCATTCCATCAGACGGTTCGAGGAAATGTTAGAAAGTATCCCACACGCGCTCGGCCCAATTCCTAACCTAGCGCAAAGAGTTTTGAAGACTGACTGGAAGGGAACAAAGAAGCTTACAGCATCTCGCCGCAGAACTTGCAGTAGATCGCATCCTCATCATGGCCTTCGGTGACACATGAAGAACACGAACGCGTAGAAATAAACTTCTCTTTCGCGGCCTTACGTTTCTTTCGCTTGGAGTCAATAATTTCTGCTGACACAAAACCAGTCGGAACAATGATCAAGCTGTAACCGATCAGAATCAAACACGCCGACAGAAATTTCCCCAAAACCGTCTTTGGAACAATGTCACCAAATCCAACGGTGGTCATCGTAACGATTGCCCAGTAAATGCTTTCGGGGATCGAACGAAACTGATTCGTTTCCGGCGCGCCCGTCTTCTCAATCTCGTACATCAACGTGCCCGTCACCGTCACGATGATCATCACACCTGTTAGAAAGACCACGATCTTCGCCCGAGCGCGCCAAATCGCGTTGCCCAAATCGTCGGCTTCATTTTGCATCCAACCAAGCTTGAAGATCCGAAAGACTCGGAGCAATCGTAGTGAACGGACAACACTGAAAAAACTCGTTTTGGTGTTTGGAAATCCTAACAACAGATAATCCGGCAGAAAGGATACAAGATCTATGATGCCCCAAAAGCTGAATATGTATCGCATCGGTCGCTTCACACAGTAGATGCGCAACAAGTATTCAATGGTGAAGAAAATCGTAAACGCCCAATGCAAGCCCTCCAAAAGTGGCCGATACGGCAACGGTTCGGTGCTATGGACTCCACCTGCCAACGTTTCCGGCTCACCAAGTCCAGGCACCGTCTCCAAACAGATCACGATGATACTTAAGACAATCACGACCAACAAAACCACATCGAACGTCGCGCCCCAAAACGTATCGGCTCCGAAAATGATCTCGTGAATTTTTTCGCGCGCCGTCAGCTTTCGACGTTCACGAATCGCCTTCTCACGAGCTTCGCGATCTCTTGCTTTCCTGGCTTGTAAATCCTTCTTTTTCTTTGAGTCAGACATGGGGCAGCGGCTAGGGGAAGTGATAACGTCGATGGAGAAACATTATGCCGATTTTGCGAAAACATCCGAGAGCAGATCGGTTGTCGCCGTAAAGAGTTCGCTTATTCAGCCAACAGATTGCGGAAATTCCAAAGTTTTTACAGCGTCACTCCAGATTGACCCCCAATTGAGGCCATTTCACGTGATCATTAGGGACGACTGGCTGCCACCTGATGAAACCATGACTGTTATGAGATAACTTAAGTTATATTGTTCCACGATTAGACAACCAGCACTCACGCTGCGCGACCTCAATCGTCAACCAAAACTTTTTCACAATCATCAATGGTTAGCGCCGCGACAAATCCCGATTCGTCATCTTCGCGAGTAGGCCCCGGCTCGAAACACGGACTGAAAACCGTCTCGCCCAAACTCCATTCGGTGTTGTCACAGATCCGCAGTCGCGTACGGAAAACTGTCTTTCTCGAAGGACTGGCTGCGGCTTTGGTTGCCGTCATGTTGCTTTTCTGGCTCGCGTTTGCGTTGGACTACGCACCAGTGCTGTTTGGCTTCCGCGAACTACCGTGGCAAGCCCGGGCCGCCATGTTGGCTGTCGCTGCAATCATCTTGCTCGCTATCCTTTACCGGTTGATCCTTCGTCGCATCTTCGTCTCATTGAAAAATTCCAGCCTCGCGTTGCTGGTCGAGAGAAAGTATCCAGAATTGGGCGAGACGTTGATCACGACGGTTGAAGTCTCAGATGCCAAGCGGACCGATGTTCCTGTCGATCAGAAATTCCTGGAAATCACCCAGCAACGAGCGGAGTCATTGTCTGACAACATTCAAGTTGATGAGATCGTTAACTCGAGCACGATGAAACGATTTTTTGTATTTGCAGGAATTCTCGCTTCCACATTGTTTGGGTTTGCTGTCATCAATCCAACAGGAATGGGAATCGCGGCGGAACGAATTTACTTTCTCAATGACACGCCTTGGCCGCGGACGGTGAATCTCGAAATCGTCGGCATCAAAGTCAAACGGGAAACACCGATTCAAGGAATAGACGAACATGGCTTAACGCTGGCACCGATCGATGGTCAGTTCAAAGTCGCCAAAGGCTCAACACTGACGCTAATGGTAAGGGCTCAGTCAACGGGCTCTCAAACTACCGGCCAAAAGGGAACAGACTCCTCCGGGTACAAACAAGGCGACAAACAACCACCGAAGATTTGCACCATTCAATATCGGACTGCCGATGGTTCGCGAGGATCACAAATCTTGAATCGAGTTGGCAACGTTCGCGACGGCTGGCAACTTTATACACTGACCGGATCGCCGTTGCAGGGAATCCTGTCGGACTTGACGTTCGACCTTCGCGGCGAAGACCATCGCATCGGTCCGTTTGAAATCAAGGTTGTTGACGAACCCGTCGTGGTTCAATCCGATCTTGAATGTGTCTTTCCCCAGTACCTTGTTGATGAACAATCGATGAGCTGGACTCCGCGCTCGGTTCGCTGGACGGGCCAAGCTTCACTGCCGAAAGGGACTACCTACAAAATCGCAGCCAACGCGAACAAGAAATTGCAAAAGGTTTACGCGCTCGACTTTGCAAAACAAACCATGAGCGAAGCAATCGTCACCGACGCGGGGTTTGAATTCCCTGTCGCGCCCATTGAGGCAACCCAGAACTGGCACTTTTACATGGTTGATGAGGATCGTGTCGTCTCCGAACAGCCTTACGTCGTTGCCGTCGAGCCGATTGACGACCAACCTCCAAATGTTATCGCGAAATTGAAAGGCATCGGTACCGCGGTGACTCCCGATGCAATGATTCAATTGAAGGGAAAAGTTGAAGACGACTACGGGTTGCAACAAACTTGGATCGAATTGGAAACACCCACAACAGACACACTGACGTTTGAGCAAAAAATCGGAGCTGAAGGAAAGCTAAATGCAGAAGTCGACTTCCTCGCCGAACGAAGAGTTAACGGGCTGAAACTTCCCGCCGACGAGGGAGCGGAGCTTTCTGTTACGGTCAAGTCAGCCGACTTTTGCACGCTCAATGGGGATGAGCCAAACATCGGCGTCGGAGACAAATTCATACTCGAGATTGTTTCGCCAAATAAATTGTTGCGGATCCTGGAACGCTTAGAAGTCGACCAACGTCGAAGGCTGGAGCAGATCTTCGAGGAAGTCTCCGACGTCCGGGGTTATTTGCAACGAACGAAAGCGGACGACTCTCCGGTAGACAAAGCTACGGTCGAACCCGGGGACTCGGAATCAGCAACGCAACTTGCCATCGGTGACGATGAAGAAACACTTCGGAGACAGGCGATGCGGGTGTTGTTCGCTCAACGTTCAACTTTGCAAATCGCCAAATCATCGCAAGAAACACTGGGAGTCGCAGAAGCGTTCGAAAGTATTCGGCTCCAACTGGAAAACAATCGAATCGATTCGGCTGATCGAAAAGAGCGTTTAGAAATTCGGATCGTCGCGCCGCTTCGCGAAGTCGTCGACAAGCCAATGAAACAGTTGTCGACCACCATTAAAAAACTGGAATCGACTTTATCGCAAATCGATGCCGGATTGGGAGACGAAACAACCGAAGTTCAGGCGTTGGCTCAAACTCAGCAAGCGATGGACGAAACGGATGCTGTCTTAAGTGGTATCGATGAAGTCCTTTCCGTGCTGGTAAAATATGAAACACAGAATGAACTTCTGGATTTAGTCCGCCAACTGATTGAAGAACAGAAAGCGATCATGGAACAAACAAAAAAGAAACGTCAACGCGATGCTTTTGAAGGGCTATTCGACGAATGAAAAACTCTGAAATGCGTAACGAAACAATTCTCCGACGCTGGGATCGCGTAATCATGATCCAATGGATCGTCTTGTGTTTCGTGTTCTCGTTTACGAGTGTCATCGCCGTACCGAAAGCGTCTTATGCCGCTCGAGTCACTCAAGAGCCGGCTGACGACGAACCTTCTTTAGAGCACAAACAAAGAAACGTCAGCCAGCGATATCGATTGCTGGAGCAAAAGCTTTTCACACTGTTCGAATACGAGCAAGACAACAATCCTGCCCGGTCCAAACTTCTGAAACGGGCGTACTTATTGTCGCAAGAGAACGGTACCGTCGAAGTACTGGACCAGGTCGTCGCTTTGATGGCGGCTGCGGAACTGAAAGACGCCGAGTCGGCTCAGGCGGATGTTCTAAAACAACTTGAGACGATGTTGACGTTGCTGCAAAGCGAAGATCGCGGCAAACGAATTCGAGACGAGCTGGAACGACATCAAGACTACCTAAAAGAAGTCGAGCGGCTGTTGCGAATCCAAAAAAGTCTCCGAGGTCAAACCGATGGTAACGTCGATGGCCAGCGGTTGGCAAAATCTCAAGGCGAAGCAGCGGAGCGCGCAGAAAAGCTTGCTGAAGATATTCGCGAGAATGAAGAGTCGCCTTTAGAGGCGGATGAAAAGGACGCTACAGACGACACTTCAGAAGATGAGCCTGAAAAGCCCGGTGACAATCAACCCGGTGAAAGCGACGAAGAGCCTGGCGAATCGAACGACGCTTCAAAAGAGGGCAAAGCAAAAGGCCTTGGTGAAGACAGAAACGGCAAAGACAAAAAAGGCGAAGGTGAACCCAAGGATCAGAACAAGCCATCGGAAGGTGAATCTACCGATGGCGAACCAACTGAGCCGTCAAACAGCGACCCAAGCCAATCCAAACCCAGCCGACCGAATCAGCAAAACCAACCAGGCCCGCCCAGCGAAGACGGCTCATCCAATGAACAACCCGATCAACAGGAGAACGCTCCACCGGAGAACCCTGTTCGCAAACGCATTCAAGCCGCTGAGGATCGAATGCGTAAAGCCAAACAAAACCTCGAACAGACGCAACGTGTTGATGCGATCGAAGAAATGAAAGAGGCGGAACGCGAAATTGCGGCCGCCAAGAAAGAGCTGGAAGAAATTTTACGTCAATTGCGCGGTGAAGAAGTCGAACGGACTCTGGCGATGCTTGAAGGTCGCTTTCGACGCATGCTTGAACGCGAAGTAAAAATCCTTGAGCAAACCAAATCACTCGATCAAATCGTTCCCGAGCAACGGCAAGCCGATTTTGAAATCCGAGCTGGAAAGATCGCAGTCGAACAATCTTCAGTAGCAACCGAAGCTTCTCGCGCACTGCTGTTGCTTCGCGAAGACGGTTCGTCGATTGCATTTCCACAAACGGTCGCCGAGATGCAACAGGACATGACTCAGGTTGCTTCAAGGCTGACGGCTGCCAAAGTGGGTTCGATGACGATCGGCATCGAAGAAGACGTCGTAGAGACGCTCAACTATTTGATCGAGGCGCTGGTCAAAGAACAGAAAGATCGCGAAGAAGACAAACAACAGGATCAACCGCTTCAGAACTTGCCTCAAATGGATCCGGGAGAGCGGCCTCTTGTTGAACAATTGGCCGAACTGCGAATGTTGCGAGGACTTCAGGATCGAATCTATCGTCGACATACCAGGTATTCGAAACAGTTGGCCGAACCAGACGACATCATCGGGACCGCGAACGACCCGGATCTGCGTAGCGCTTTGGAGAGACTTGCTCAAAAGCAAAAACAATTAACCGAAATCGCCCGCGAAATTGTTAACGGAATCAACAAATAGTCGCTTCAAACTCACGAATCGGGTGAAACCGCGTTTGCTTTTCAGGGGTTAGGTGTAAAAATAAAGTTCGAACGTTCCTGTGCTACCGACCTGAGGAATTATGGAGTCGACTACCGTAGACGCACCGAGACGAGAGAATGGATTCTGGAGTTTCGTCTTCTATCTGTTCATCGCGTCACTGTTTCTAGTTGCCAATGTCGATCGTTGCTGCGCACAAGTCGCAACGATAGAGAAGGAAGCCACGTGGCAACCAAAAACGAATCAAGAGATCGCTAAAGCATTTGAAAAGTGGTTCGATACTCAGAACACTGACTCGGCCCTTCGCGAGAAAGTCACTGAACTGCTGCTGGAAACCCAACCGCCGTCATCGAACTCAGCCGAGCCAATCGATCTCGTGATCGATGCAATGTCGACCATTCGCCCTGACGTTTCGACGTTTCGCGCACAGCTCAATGATGCGGCTCCCATCATTGGCCAATCTCAGCTCACCAACTTGCTCGAAAACCCCAAAGAGCTGCCGCTGGTCCGCGACCACGTCCGGCTTTATTACGGGCGCTGGTTGGCGCGAAACAGTCTTTACGACGAAGCATTCGAACAACTGAGCAAGATTCCGATTCAAGATGTGCTTGACCCTTCGAGTTTGCTTTTTTATCGCGGCTTGATGGAGCATCAGCTTCTCAAGAAAGATGCATGCGTAGAAACGGTTGAACAACTTTTAGAGAACGAGTCGAAACTTCCTCGTCGATTCGCCGTACTGGCTCAACTCATGTTGTCCGACATCAAGCCACTAAAGCCAGATTCACTGGATGAGATTTCTCGACTGATGGGCGAGGTCGGAAGGCGTACAGGTTTATACCGCAGCGGAAAGCGAGTTCGAGAGCAGGAAGAAGAAGTCATCAAGAAGCTGGACAAAATCATTGAGAACATTGAAAACCAGCAGCAACAGATGCAAATGGCGCAACAGCAAGGTGGCGGCAAGGCATCGAAACCGATGGAAGAGTCACAACGTGCGGCGGGCAAAGCAGACGGTGACGTCAAAAGTAAAACGCAACTTGACGGTGGGCAGTGGGGCGACCTGCCACCGGCCGAGCGTGCCGCCGCTCTCGCTGAGATGGCGAAGGACATGCCGCCTCACTATCGCGCCGTGATCGAAGAGTACTTCCGCAAACTCGCACAAGAAAATGAAAAACGCTAGTACAACTTTTTCTAATACAACTTTTTCTGTTGCGACTTTCTGCGTGGCCATCCTGTCCAGTGTGTGCTTGACGCCGCGCGCGTATTCCCAATCGGATTCACTTAACGCCGAACTAACCGACGCCTCCCAAGCGAAGACGGTAGGCACCTTGGTCGAATTCACTGCAGATCATGTTACGATGCAAGTCGACGGAGCAGAGACACTTGTTGACGTCAGCGATATCTCGATGCTCACCTTCGGTAATTCGATTGCTGAATCTGATGATGAAAACGCTGATCAGGCATCCACATCGGTTTCCCTGGTAGACGGCTCAAAACTTCTTACGAAGAATTTGACCCTGAACAACCGAACACTCGACATCAAGATGACTTGCGACATCGATGCTTCGATCTCGGTGCGCAACGTCAAACCGATTTTGTTTCGTCCACTTGAACCGCCCCTGACCGAGAAGATGTGGGATGACGAAGTTGACAAGTCTTCGAAATCGAGTGACGGTCTGGTGGTTAGTCGCAAAGGCAAACTGCAAACAATCGAAGGCGTCGTCGGGGGAATTTCAAATGAAGAAGTTTCGTTTACCGTTGATGAACAGACTCGAAAAGTTCAACGGGAGCGGCTACAAGGCGTTTACTTTTTCCAACCAACGCTTGAAGATTTTGCGGCACCATTTTGCCAGGCGATTTTGACCGATGGCTCGAAAATCAACGTGCGACGAATCGATATCGAAGAAAGTGCCATTTCGGTGACTTCTGTTTGTGGCGCCGAGTTCAAGATGACTTCCGCCAGCATTGCAGAATTTAATTTTGCCTCCAGCCGTGCGGTTTTTTTGAGCGACTTGGAACCGACTTCCAATGACTGGGTCCCACTGATTGCCCATTCGATGATCGTCAAGAAGCTTAAGCCATTTCGATTGCCTCGCAGAAACCGCTCGATGCGTGATGAACCGTTAAGTCTTGTTTTGGACAAGGAATTTCGTCAATTGGCTACCGCACAGCAAGTTTTTTCGAACGGTTTTTCAATTGGAGGTGGTGGGAAACTTGCTTTCACCCTCAATGGTCAATTCAAAACGCTGACAGGTCTGGTAGGATTTGACCCAGAGGCCGACGCCAGCGGCGTTGTGCGGTTCGTCATTCAAGTCGATGGCAAAGCAAAGGTTGACGAGCGACTCGAAAACGCCACGTTGAACCAACCGATCGATATCGACATCGATGTCACCAATGCGAAACGACTGGTAATTAAGGTTGATTACGAGGACGGTCGCAATGTTGGAGATCAGATTCATTTTGTGGACCCCAAACTTTCCCGGTAGCGACTCGTTGATGTTCCGACGTTTACTTCTGTTGTTAATGATCACGCTGACCGGTTTCGCTGCCGAGACAACCGTGTTGGCTCAGCGTCCTGATTCGGATGATCGAACCGAAGCCGACGCTAAAGAAGCTGAAGAAAATTCAACGGCGTCATTAGAAGTTGATCCAGCGGTCTTAAAGCTTGAGCAGTCCCGTATCAACGCCATTGAAACGGCGAGTCGCGCCACGGTGTGTGTCTTTGGACCCAAAAGCCAGGGCGGCGGAAGCGGAGTCGTGATCTCGCCCGACGGATTTGCACTCAGCAACTACCACGTCGTCGAAGGCTGCGGAGCGTTTATGAAATGCAGCATGAACGATGGTGTACTGTACGACGCAGTGATTGTCGGAATCGATCCAGTTGGTGACGTTGCGTTGATCAAACTGCTGGGACGAGACGATTTCCCGTCGGCCGTGATGGCTAACAGTGACGACGTTCGTGCGGGTGACTGGTGTTTCGCGGTCGGCAATCCGTTCTTGTTGGCAACCGACTATCAGCCCTCTGTGTCGTGGGGAATTGTTTCTGGTGTTCAACGATATCAATATCCGTCAGGGACTTTGCTTGAATACGCAGATTGCATTCAAACGGATGCGGCAATCAATCCGGGGAATTCCGGGGGAGCACTCTTCAATGGAGCTGGCGAACTGATCGGAATCAACGGACGCGGCGGATTCGAAAAACGAGGCCGCGTCAATGTTGGTGTGGGCTATGCGATTTCGATCAATCAAATCAAGTACTTTTTGGATTGCCTGAAGAGCGGCAGGCTCATTGATCACGCCACCCTTGGAGCGACCGTTTCCGAGGATGACCAAGGAGATGTTCGGGTTTCAAACATCATTGAGTCGTCCGATGCGTATCGGCGCGGTTTGCGCTATGACGATCAAATATTGGCATTCGGCGGACGAGAAATTTCAACCGTTAATCAATTCAAAAACGTTTTGGGAATCTACCCAAAAGGCTATCGAGTTCCCATCACGTTTCGTCGTGAAGATGAAGAACGAACGGCACTTGTCCGTTTAACTGGCGTTCACGCAACGGAACAATTGGTCGAGATGATTGAAGGAGTCGTTGAGCAGGAAAAAAAATCGCCTGATGAAGATGAAGACGAATTGCCGAAACTTCCAACACCCCCTGCAGAACCACCTGATGACGAAGCGGAAGAATTGTCGCCAGAAGAATTCAGACATATGTATGTTGAGAGACGGGGATTTACGAATTTCTATTTCAATCGGCTTTACCGAGATCAGATCTGGGAAACGAATCAGAGAAAGTGGGGCGATTTCACAACGCAAACGCCTCGCTGGCGGATCACCGGAACCAACCGGTCTGGCGAAACGGTAACGATATTGCTTTCCGACGATCAGTCGGGAATTCAAATTGGCGACAACCCTGTCGTACTCGACCCCGATTCAGACCTGTCGTCGCAATTGGTGCCTGAAGGAACGGGGGGACTATTGGTTGCACTCCACCTTTGGCGAAAAATGTTATTGCTTGGGCCGAGCCAGTTTGGAGACGTTGTCTATTTCGGAAGTGTTCCCCTAAATCTCGATCGTGATCCCAAGCAGGTCTTGGTTGCGACTCGCGGCGTCATCGAATCCCACTTGTTTTTCGATCGTCGATCGGCGCGACTGGATGCTTTGGAAATGTATCCTGATATCGGAACCGATCCTTGTCGTTTGATGTTTCAAGACTATCAACAAGACGAAGACTTAAGCGTGCCTGGTACGATCGCTTTTTCGTACGGCGATTCATCCAGTGACGAGATTTCGGTGACGAAGTTTGAATTCCTGAAAGAAAAGAAGTAGCCAGCAGCGATACGCCTCTCGCTTTCAACCTTCCAAGTAATCAGTTTGGTCGACTCGCGTATCTTCGTGGCTGGGCTTATTCACCACTTCGCCATCTACCGTATTCGCATCGTAGGGACGGCCCTCAGAAAAATCTGGCTTGATCATGTGGACCCGGAAGTTCTTTTTTAGATACTTCATGACGACTCGTTTGTAGACGGAACGACACTGCGGAATCAAAAGTGAAAAACCCAAAGCGTCTGTTAGCAAACCGGGCGTTAGCAATAGTGCCGACGCAAACAGGATCATCGCTCCGTCGGTTAACAACTCGGTGGGAAGCGCCTGCTTGGAAAGCTGCTCGGAGATTCGTTTTTGAACCGCCCTTCCCTGCCACTTGGCCAAGGAAGCTCCGATGATGGCGGTCAAAATAATTAGACCGACCGTGAACCAGAAGCTGGTGTAATCGGCGATCCACATGAGCAGAAACAAATCCGCCACTGGAACGACGATGAAGAGTATTAAGAGTCGAGCGAACACAAGTTGCCGTTTGTAAGATATTGTTAATTGATCGAGGTAGTCGGTGCTCTACAGCAAGTCTGAGTTCGAGTTTCGGGGTTCGACTTTATTGAGAAAACGTCAATCCGATCGGACATAAATGGATCGAATTTTCTCGCTCGGTATCCGTGTGACGATTCCGACCAATGCGGCAGACCATTCTATCGGCTTCAGTAGAACAAATGTCAAATTGGCTGCCAGCTTGCTGCGGCTACAAATCATTGCAAGCCTCGGACCGTGTAGATTGTACGCCTTGCGTATCGATTTGTGTAACTTCGGCGCCGTGGCGATCAGGACGAATTCGAGAAATTTGAGCCTTTGCATTTGCAGGTTAATCAACACAATTCGACCATTCGATTCCAATTCTCTCGCCCCAACAAAATTCCGGTGTCCGTTTGCTGCTGCACTTGAAACGTAACAGTTTGGGTCAGTCGTCGGCAAATTCAAATAGTTAAGCAAGAGAAAGTCAATGGAAAGTCGCCACGCAATCAAAAGCGAAGCCACTCCGCCTAACGCCAATGGGACATCAAAAAGGCTTCGCTTTCGTTTGCCACGCCTAAATTCTCGCAAACTTGAAATCGTCACGCGAACGTAAGTTATCAAGCAAAGCGTCGGCCCAGCCGCCAGCAATACGCCAAGCGGAATCAACGCAAACAGTTTGGGACTTGAACCAGTAAGTTGAAACAATACCAACAAGACGGCAACGACGGTGATCATCAGCATCAAGTGCGCGATACCGAACCGGCGAAACTTAACGACGAACATCTCAACTAAAAACAAGGTTAGTGAAATCGCGGCAATGGCAATCGCGGCCGCCAAGAAAGTCACATATTGCGAGGTGATGATGACGGCGACCCAATAGACAAACGATATCAAGACTCCCAACATCAACCCGAAGAGCGCCCAAAAGCTCTTCCTGGCGCTGCGAAAGAACAACGTTGCGACCATCGACAAAAGGCAATACGCAAAGAACGGAAGGATCGGCAATAGCGCCTGCTCCCTCAAGAACATCGCGGCGTAGTGCCGAAGCATTCCCGTTTGCCATGGCAAGTCGTACGAGGAGTTCACTCCCAAAATACCGCTGACGATACATCCCACTGGGATCAAAACACCTGTCAGAAGATATTTGAACGTGAGTGATTTGGAGAATGGAAATTTTGGCGCAAATAAAACCGCATCCTCATGCGTCACTTCCGAACCACCATCAGTCTCGATGTTCGCCAATTTTTTACTTCTCGTTTCAGGTAAAATTCTGTGTAACTTTTCTTTTCCATCTGCACCAGTGTAGCGAAAGTCGACTGGCTTTGGATTCCACTCCTGGGAAGATGACTCTTGGTTTTGATCGCAGAGCAAACGTAATCGATAAAGTCACACCTGATTTTGCAAGAATCCAGCGAGCTACTGTTACGCCCCTAAAAAATCATGCACAATCGGATACGATGGAATCCCAACCATTCGCTCGATCGCACAACCACCTTCCAAATTAGATCCAATGCAAAAGAAAGCAAAACTTGACTTCCGAGTTGCGGAATCGTTGGCAAGAACGGTGGAAGATGCGCGCTCGAGATTGCTGGTCGGTAAACAAGACAACATTCTGAATCGAAAACTTTTGTCTCACCAAGGGCTTTCTCCAAAATTTTCACGAACAGCAAATGGATGCCGAGTCACCGATACGCTTGGTCATTCGCTCATCGACTGGACCGGTTCTCGCAGCTCCAACCTACTCGGTCATCGCCATCCTGTTGTCGTTGACGCGATCGCGACGTGGGCAGCCGAAGGAACCACTGACGACGAAGATTTCCCGGATTCCCACGAAGGATCCTACTGCGATCCGCGCGAGACATTGCTTGCCACAACGCTGGCCGGCCTGTTTCAGTCTGGCGATGTCGTCGGTTTTACGCGTGGATATCGTGAAGCACTTTTTTCAGCGATTGAGATCGCTCGAATTGCTTCAGGTCGCAAAAGAATTCTCTGGCCAAAACTTCACGAAAATCGAGAGCTTTACGATGAAAGCCAGGTGTTCCGATTTGGCCAAACGGGTGAACCCAACACCTATCGCATCGCATATCCGTTCAATGATCTTGAGCACATCGACAAGGCGCTGGAAAAAGATGGTGATGAAATTGGCACCATCGTCCTGCGTCCGTTTGCCTATCTGTTTCCTGACGTGAATTATTATCGCGAGCTGGAATCCCGAATTGCGGAACGAGATATGATTCTGATCGTTGACGAATCGGACACTGCCTTTCGATTTGAATTGGGTGGAGCTCAGAAACACTTCAATCTTTCTCCTGATCTTACTGTCGTTGGCGATACACTCGCGGGCCATTTTTCTTTCGCTGCGGTGATCGGAAAATCGGAACGAATTGGAAATCCGTGGCCGGCAACCGTACGACAACTGGATCGTCCAAGCGGCCTGACCATGAGCGTGGCGCAATCGACTTTGCAATTTGTCATCGAAGAAAACCTTCCCAGTCGTTTGCATACGATTTCGGAACAGCTTCGCGATGAATTCGCATTGGCCAGCAAAGCACACGGAATCGAATGTGAACTCGTTGGGTATGCCAATCGCTTAAGTTTGCAATTCAATGACACGAGTGATTTTACTCAGTCCGATCAAAGAAATGTTTTCACGTCGATTGCAATGGACAACGGCATCCTTACTCACGGAGAATTCTGGCCCAACGCCAGCCACGACGATCAAGCGGTTGACGAGACGATCCGAGCGCTGGAAGCAACTCTTGAATCTTTTGCCAAAGTCTTCGCGTTGAAA
Organism: uncultured Pirellulaceae bacterium; assembly: GCA_964584615.1. Classification (GTDB taxonomy): domain Bacteria; phylum Planctomycetota; class Planctomycetia; order Pirellulales; family Pirellulaceae; genus Mariniblastus. The sequence continues at coordinate 237,035 of CAZPBE010000002.1, forward strand.
ACCAACCGCGTGATTGCTTCCGGTCTGTCAGGGGACCCGTCTGAAGAGAAGCAAAAGCAACGAAGCTCCCTCTTTCACCGCGTCGATGTGCGAGGCAGAATTGATACGCTGATGATGATCCGCAAAACGCTAGTCGTCACGGGCTGGATCCTCATCAATGAACTTAAGGTCGATGAGTTGGTTGCGGTGATGGATGACGGAAGTGAAATCGTTGCCGAACCGATTCAGCGAACGGATCTAACCAATGCGTTTCCACAACTGACTGATGCGGTCAACGCTGGGTTCACGATGTCGTTGCCGGTGGAGAGCATCAAAAAGACCAGCCGCTTCCTGCTGGTCGCGAAATCCAAGGGAGTTGTGGAATACCAAACTCTTCTGATCCACGATCCATCATTGCAGACATGTGGCCCTTATCCGTTTGGCGACGAAACTATCTTTTCTTAGCTACATCAACAGTTGGTCGTCGCACGAGTTCCTATTCACACCCCGCTGAAAGTTAGTCCTATGAGCTTGAGTATTCGCCACGCAGAAAAAAGAGATGCAGAACAGATTGCACAGTTCCAAATCGATATGGCTTTGGAAACGGAGGACAAGATTCTGGATCCACAAACTGTGTTGACGGCTGTCCGCAGCGTATTCGATGATTCAGGAAAAGGATTTTACTTGATTGGCGAACTCGACGGTCGCGTCGTCTGCAGTCTCATGATTACCTATGAATGGTCTGACTGGAGAAACAGCAACCTCTGGTGGATACAGTCCGTGTTTGTTGCAACCGATCAACGCGGAAACGGATTTTTCAAGTCGATGTTCAACCGAGTCGTCGAGATGGCAAAAGAGAAAGACGTCATGTTCGTCCGGCTTTACGTTGAAACGGAAAATGATCGTGCACAGAAAGTTTACGAATCGCTAGGGATGAAGCGAATGCCCTACTATATGTACGACATCAAGATTTGATTTGGCAATCGAAATTCGAAGGAATTTCGATCCCATTGGTCGCGAACCTTTCGTTGGCTTTATTCCAGTCTCTTTCCAGAGAAGTGTCGTCCTTGCCGTCTGTAGGTCCGTAAAGTGCAAGACTAGCGCGCTTTTTCGAGTTCCGACCAAGTAAACAAAGAAATAAATGTTTTTTTGGTGAATTATGTCGTTTTAATTGACGCGGAGATTCCTGGAAAAAATAATAGTCGTTCCGACCTGATCGTCACTTGATTCGAAGTTGGCTTTGCCAAGGCAGACTAAAAGTCTCGCCCACCTTCCTCCTACTTCATGCAACTTCGATGAAAACAATTTTTACTCTTTTGGGATACCTGTTTCTGTACACCGCATCGTTATTATCTTCATCCTCGGCTGACGATTGGTCCGGATGGCGCGGTGATACGAAACAAGGGGTAATCGAAGCAACGCGGGGGCCAATGGAATGGTCTGAAACGGAGGGCATGAAATGGACTGCCAACATTCGCGGACGCGGAAACTCATCTCCGGTTGTTCATGAAAACAAGGTTTATCTGACGACGTCGTACGTCCATGACGAAGCGATCCAGCAACAACAGATCTGGTCGATGGCGCACAAGGTTCTGTTGTTATTGACAGTTCTTTTCGGCCTTGCGGTGGTGATGCGAAGCTCTTCTCAATCGAAGGCCGAATTCGGTGCAAATGCCGTCGTGGGTGCAAGTTTGTTCTCCATCGGTTTTCTTGAGATCTTTGGCGAGACTGCGCTCGACTATGACCGTTGTGTCATCCGGACGTGGCTTGGCTCGAGTCTGACTGTCACTCTTTGTTTACTCGTCGCAGTATGGCGGCTGAAGTCAGAATCTTTGTGGTTGATGATTCTTGGATTGATTGGAATCGCGTTCGGAGTTTTCATTGTTCTCTATGTTCCGTCCAAGGATCATGCTTTCCGCCAAGGGCTGTTTGCTCCCAACGCGGGTCTTGTTCTGACGTTTGCGATTTTGCCAATTTCGCTTGGACTAATTTGTCTTTGGAATTTCTTTTCTGGGCGAAGTGGACGCAAACAGCAAAAGGGCTGGTTCCACATCGTAGTGGCGGCTGGACTTGTTGCCTGGGGCATCGGAGTTGTGGTTGAAGTAGCATTTGTACCGCTTCCCCAACAAATGAGAATCGTTGATCATTTCAACGTAAAGCCTTTCGACATCCTTCCCAAGCTTTTACTGGTATGTGCACCCGTTTTGATGTTTTACGGTTGGCTAGTTTACTTGTGGGCCTCAACGGCGCAACAGAAAACAATTGACGTTGAGACGCCAAACCAACAGGAGCCAGATTCTTTGCTCAAGAATGTTCTGACCTTTCTAACGATCGGAGCAATCCTGAGTTTGTCGTTGATTCCGCTTTGGTTCGTGATCCAGTGGTCGCCATATTTGACTTATCACTTGTCCAGTTCTGCTGCCGCTTGGCTAAAACGACTTGGAAAAATCTCTTACATGATTCCGGTTATCGCTGCGATTTTCGGAATCGTCGCCTGTCGGGTCCTTGCCGTTCGATTTCCCAACGGGATCACCTGGGGGGCGAGGATTTGCGCGGGATTTCTTGCACTGGTCGTTTTTTTCGAGCGTAACTTTGTTGCCAAGAACATGGTGCTAACGCGTGCGATTCTGTGTGTTGACGCGAACAATGGCGACATCGCCTGGACCACAAGAACGATATCTGGAACCGAGGGCCCGCTCCACAGAGACAATAGCGCAGCGACGCCAACTCCATTTGTGTGCAATGATAAAGTCTTCGCCGATTTCTCTTTGGGAGTCGCATGTTGCAGTACAGATGGTGAACTGCTTTGGACCAACAGGGAAGTCATTTTTGACAGTCCTTACGGACTTGGTTCTTCGCCGGTTGTCCGAGACGGGATATTAGTTCTTGCAAATTTGATGCCCGAGGAAGGCTATGTCGTCGGGCTCGATTGCGAATCGGGCGAACAACGTTGGCGATATGAGATTGAGGAAGTTCCTCGCAACGTTTCCGGCTGTAGCCGTACACCGTTTGTTGCGGAAATTCGTGGACGTATGACTGTTGTTTTATGGGACTACAGCGGTGTACTTGGTTTGGATCTGGCGACCGGAGAGAAACTTTGGAATTCGCCGATCGGAGGTGGAAAGGGAGACATGGTTTCCGGCATTGTCTGCGACGATGAACTCGTTTATTGCTTTGGAGCGAATCTGATGTTGGCACTGGATCGGGCGAAGATAGGCCAATCTGATGATTTGGTTTGGGAGGTTTCTGGAAAAGGTCCCAACATAGCGTCGGCAATTTTAGTAGGAGACTATTTGATGTACGTTACCGATTCGGGAATCGCAAACTGTCTCGATTCCCAATCTGGAGAGAAGATTTGGAAAAAGCGATTTCCCGGTTCGTACTACGCCAGTCCGGTTGCGGTTGGAGAGTTTGTTTACTTTTGCAATCAAGTTGGTGCCACAACGGTCGTTCGTGCAGCGCGGAAATTTGAAGTAGTTCAAACGAATGACCACGGCGAGCGCACTTACGCTTCTTTTGCGTTAACAGATCATGGAATGATTATCCGAACTGACTCTAGACTGTTTTGTGTCGATTGCCCTGAGCCTGTTGTCGAGGCTTCGGAGACCAACTTCTAATTCCAGCCTCCGACCGGCGCGTGTCATGAACGGTTTCTATATCGGCATTGAACAAAAAGCTCTCGAACCGAAGCGACGTATTAGCTGGCAGTCGTTCGCCGGTTCGGTGGTTCGCCCCTGGCAAACGTTGCTTTCAAGAAGGTTCGGCGGACGTGGCAATCTGGAGAATTGATTCTCTCGACGGTCGATCCCAGTAAATCGTTTGAAGCTTACCATCGCGATAGATTGCTTGCAAAACTGGGCTTGCTGGCCCAATCTATGTTGCTAACCTACCGCCCCAACTCGCGTGATGTGGAAATTGTTGCGAGTCTACTGGTAAGTAGTTTGCGGTACGTTGACGATTGAATAAGGCTTCATAGGTGAATCTTTGTTGAATCGTTGTGGCGTGCGGCAGAATTTTGAAAGTGCTGCGATGGTGAATTCACAAAAGTGGATGATGTTGTGTGCGTTGATTGCAACAACGTTGATGTCAGTCGGATGCCGAAACTGTGGTTTATTCCGCGGTGGTGGTTCAGGATGCTACCCGCAAAATTGTGCTCAAGTTTGTGCAAACACGAACGGGGCAACAATCAACCGACAAGCCTACAACAATCAGGCCTACAACAATCAGGCCTACAACAATCAGGCCTACAACAACCAGGCCTACAATAACCAGGCTTATGCCGGCCAAAACTACAATGCGCGAACGAACACTGGGGTCAATGGAATTATCCCCCCTCCAGCGACGGGTACACTCAATATCCCATCAGTCGCTCGCAACACACTTCCTTACAACAACCAAAACCGATACGGCTCAGGCTTAAACACCAACGCCCCCGCCCCCACGCCTGCCAACGGCAATCGGTACAACCGATCCAATGGCTGGCGCGCCGCTGACGGAAGAACGGGACTCGATGTAGGTTCGACCAATTCGGGTTCCAATGCGGTGTCCGTGTTGGCAAACAATCAAAATACGAATCCAAATTCTGGCGTTCGAACAGCAGCCAACACCGCACCCACCACTGGCTCAACTTCCAATTCAAATCTGAATCGTGGTGGAACTTCTTACGTCGACTCACCAAACTACACGACGACAGCCGTCAATGAAACGTACGATCGCACGCGTTTGCCGATCAACGACGCATCAAATGTTCAAGCTCCGTCGCAATACTATCAAGCCGGTGTTGCCAATCAGGTCGCTCGAGTAGCGCCGGCCAACACCAACAATGGCGTTTATGGAAATTTCGGAAATTACTATACGCCTAACAATGCCGTTGCCATGAATCCGCAGATTCAACAGAACGGCTACGTTGGATCATTCGGTAACGCGAACTACTATTCGCAAAGCGGGTTTGGCCAAGGAAACACGCAAGTCGCCCAAGCGGGCCAAGCGCGTCCAACGGTCCTGGCACAATCTACAGCAACTTACGATCCCTACAGTGGCGGAACTCGTCAAGCCGATTGGCGGGACCGTGAACTTGGTAGCGAATCGTTTCGATAGTCATGTTTATTAGAAATGCGTGACGCAAGATTCGACCTGCCTAGATTCAGATTGGTTGCACGCCCAGAAGTCTCTTGAGAAAGCATCCAATGGGAGCGACCTCAAACTACCTACCTACGGCGGTCAATCAATTTCTAGACCAATCCGCGGTCCAGCGATGGCGGTCGATCATTAGGCGGATTGACAAGCAGGCACCTTCGCTGGAAAAGTTTACCGACGAACAGCTCAAAAAGAAAAGTCTTTCGCTTCGGTACGACGCTCTTTCCGACAAGCCACTTGATGACCTAATGCCGACAGCGTTCGCGCTAGTCCGCGAAGCGAGTCGTCGGACGATTGGAATGAAGCACTATCCAGTGCAACTTCTGGGCGGAATCGCCATGCACTACGGCAGTATTGTTGTCATGCAAACCGGCGAAGGCAAAACACTGACCGCAACGCTGCCGATGTATCTTGCAGCACTGGAAGGAAAAGGCGCCCATTTGGCAACCGCCAACGACTATCTCGCAGCTCGCGACGCAGAATTGATGAAACCGGTTTACAACATTCTCGGTTTGTCAGTCGGTACCGTTGTCAGCGATACCAGCCGTCCTGACCGAGCGACAGGCTACCAGTGCGATGTAACTTATTCCACCGCCAAAGAAATCGGGTTTGACTTTCTGCGTGACCGATTGTCTCAACGAAACGCTGAATTTGGAGACGTTGGCTTACTGGATGGATTGATTAGCCAGTCCAATCAATCCAGTTCCGCCAAAACCGTCCAACGTGACTTACACTTTATGCTCGTTGATGAGGCCGACTCGATCTTGATCGACGAAGCTCGAACTCCGCTAATTGTAAGCAGCGTGCCTGACGAAGTCGCATTGGCCGCGGTCGCGCTGTATCGCTGGGCTTCTAAGGTTTGCGATCAGTTTCAATTGAACAAGCATTATGAAGCAGACAAGAAAACGAAAAAGATTTCACTGACGGCGGCAGGTAGAAGACTGGTTCGCGTGCTCCCGAAAGACGATTTGCTCCACCGCACGCCAATAATGGATATCTATGAGCAAGCCGAACAAGCCATTTTCGTCTCGCTGAATTACATTCGCGATCGACACTACGTCGTTCGGGACGGCGAAGTCGTGATCGTTGACGAGTTCACGGGACGAATGGCGGAAGGTCGTAAGTGGCGGTCGGGTTTGCATCAAGCAATCGAAGCCCGTGAAGGGCTGGAAGTTTCGGTCGAGACTGGCGAATCTGCACGGGTTACGATTCAGGACATGTTCATTCGTTACCAACGTCTGGCCGGCATGACAGGCACGGTTGCTTCATCTGGTGCAGAACTGCGCAGAATTTACGGGGTACGCGTCATCGACGTTCCCACCAACAAACCTCCTCAACGCGTCCAATGGCCTGACGAAGTCCATGGCTCTGACGACAAAAAATGGGAAGCGATCGCCGACGAAGTTCTTAAGGTTCACCGTGAAGGTAGACCAATTCTGGTTGGCACTCGCTCGATCGACAAATCAGAACAGCTTTCGAAGATGCTTAACGAACGCGGCGTCGAGCACGAAGTTCTTAACGCGCGGCATCTGGAACGCGAAGCCGAGATCGTTGAACACGCTGGCGAAGTAAGCCGCGTTACGGTCGCAACCAACATGGCTGGACGAGGAACCGACATCAAAATTTCTGGCCCCGCATTTGATCTGGGCGGACTGCATGTGATTTGCACAGAATTGCATGAGTCGGCCCGAATTGACCGTCAGCTAATCGGCCGATGCGGACGCCAAGGCGATCCTGGAACCTTCCGCCAATTCCTTTCTTTGGAGGACGAGATTCTTGATCTTGGGCTGGGTGAAGGCACGTCGCTGAAGATGGCCAAATACAAAGACCATTCAACGCAATCGCTTACTCGTTTCGCCCAAATGTTCAAACACGCTCAAAGAAAAGTCGAACGTCGATACTTCCAAGCCCGCAAGATGCTGCTTCATCAAGAAAAGCAGCGACACGAAATTCAGCGAGAAATGGGACAGGATCCTTATCTGGATACCGCGGGAGCATAGTGTCTAAAGGGTATTTCAAAACCTGTAGTGGACTTCGCCAGAAGTCCCAGCTCGCTTTCAA
>CAZPBE010000003.1:0-117815 GCA_964584615.1 uncultured Pirellulaceae bacterium
TGCGTTAGCCCGCTAGCCACCGGTTCGTTGCGTTAATTACCGACGGCTAGTGCCCTGCCGCTCATCGCAAGCGTACAAATTTCAACTGAAATTGAATTGTCAAACGCGGCCCAGTGGCGAACAGACTTACAGAATGTGACTTGATCTTTGAAAATCGTCCGACTGTTTGGCTATTGATCAGGAGGGGCGTCGATAAACTCTTCATCTTCGACGACCGCAGCTTCCATGCTCCAAACATGTTTGGCCCTTTCGCCAATACCAAGAAATCGTTGCATCCGGTGATTGTAAGAATCGGTCACGAAAATATGATTTTGTGAATCCGCTGCAAGCGCCCAAGGCTGATGCATCTCTCCAGTCAGCCGCCCCGCACTTCCCCACACGCCAAGTGATTTTCCTTCGGTTGTAAATTTTTGAATCCGATGGTTGCCGTACTCGGTCACATACAGGAAACCGTCATCGCCGAGCAGAATATTGTACGGGTAACTAAGCTCACCAATTCCTGAACCTGATTGGCCGAACGAGAACAGAAATTCGGGCGGTTCAACCGTTGCGTCGAAGACTTGAATTCGATGATTGCATGCGTCCGCGACCCACAACCGGTCTTGATCATCGATCGCCAAACCTTGAGGGCGGAGAAACTGACCTTCGGCTTCGCCACGTTCAGCAATCTGACATAGAAAGTCTCCCGCAGGCGAGAACTTTTGAATACGGTCGTAATCTCCGTACTCGGAGATGTAATAATTGTTCTTCGAGTCTTGAACCGCGTCGGTGAGAAAGCCAAACTCCTTCGGCCCTCTTCCGTTTTTTCCACCGATCGTTCGCGACTCATCAAGGACGCCTTCAGGGGAGTAGAACAACACACGAAAGTAGTGCGTGTCGACGACCATGATCATGCCATCGTGGCTGACCGATAGCCCACACGGTTTTCCGGTGTAACACTCTGGCGTTTTCCAGGCTCGCAGAAATTTTCCTTCGCGATCAAATACCTGAATCCGACTGGTCATATCGACGACGTAAACTTGGTCCTGATCATCGACTACGAGCGCGCGAGGTTTAATGAACCGCCCGTCGTCCAGCCCTTTCCGGCCCCAAACAAAAGCGTCGCGTGGATTTGATTGTTTGAGACATCCTGCCGTTAGCACAACGCCTGCCATCAGGACCAACAAGAGAGCCATTCGATTGAGTTGATAACTCTTTTCGCGCAGCATTACCAACCTTTCCGCTCGACACTCTGATAGCCACTTCGAAGAGTCGACAAAGTCCTCGCAAAAGACTGTCGAACCTGCCGGTAGGATTGAATCACTGTACTCAAGTCGCTTGCCCCACGTGTTTGAGACGGATATGATTATCGCTTCTGGGATCAACACAGACGTTTACAAACGAATCACGAGAGTCCATTTCAAAACTGTTTTTTACTAAAGTTGACTGAGTCCGGTACTGCAAACCGGAGTTTTGAAATTGGCACTAACAAATTTGCAAACGTTGCAACGCTTCCATTGACTAGCCTAACATAATAACGCTTGTATCGAGTGAGTTTGCTTTCATGGCCGCCGTCGTCATTGAGATAAAAAAAGCCGAAGATTTGCGCGATGTTGTCCATCGTGCCGTTGAAGCTTTGTCGGCTGGCAAGCTGATCGTGATCCCCACGGAGACAGTTTACGGAATCGCCGCCAGTGCATTGTGCCCGGAAGCCGTTGAGCGCGTCTTCGAACTGAAAAATCGCGACAACTCGAAACCACTGGCGTTGGCGATTAGCGGCGCCGATGAAGCTTTGGATTTTGTGCCGGACATGGCCCCACTGGCTTTGCGAATCGCACGGCGGACTTGGCCGGGACCGCTGACTTTAATCGTCGATCACAAACATCCTGACAGCGTCATCAATCAACTTGAGCCGTCAGTCCAAGCCGCCATCGTTCCCAACGGCACCGTCGGCTTGCGCGTTCCGGCGAATGAAATCGTGCATCAAATTTTGCATTTGACAGCCGGACCGATTGTTTTGACCAGCGCAAATTTGGGCGGACAACCCGAATCAGTCGACGCCGAAATGGCCATTGAATCGCTTTCAGAACATGTCGATCTTATTCTGGATGACGGTCCCAGCCACTACAAAAAACCTTCGACGCTGGCCCGAATTAACGGGCAGGACATCGATATCGTTCGTGAAGGCGTACTCGACAAAGCCACGATCGAACAACTGGGAGGATTTATTGGCGTCGTTGTCTGTACTGGAAATACTTGTCGCAGCCCGATGGGCGAAGCCATTTTCAAAAAGCGAATTGCCGACCGCATTGGGTGCGAATACAGCGAGCTTGAAGCCAACGGCGTCACCATTTTGTCTGCCGGAATCGCGGCCGGCCCAGGAGCTGGACCAGCGCAGCAATCGGTCGAAGTCATGAATGGGATCGGTGTCGACATTACCAGCCACCAAAGCCGTCCCGTTACGGCGAGGCTGGCCAACTACGCGGATTTGATTTTGACGATGACCAATGGTCACCGCCAAGCCATCCTTTCCCAGTGGCCAACACTTGAACCGCGAGTTAAAACGGTTCGTTGTGATGGCGGTGACATTGCAGATCCGATCGGCAGTCCTGTCGACGTTTATAAAGCTTGTGCTGATCAGATTGATGAAAGTATCAGCCAATGGGTCAACAAGATTGACTTCGAACAATTCAGGAAATCTTAGTCATGAAAGTTTCAATCGGAACCGACCATCGGGGCTTGGAACAAAAGCGGATCGTCGGCGAGGTTGCAAAATCTCTTGGCCATGAAGTCATTGATCATGGTGCTCACTCAACCGAGTCTTGCGATTATCCCGATATCGCGGAAAAAGTCGCCCGATCGGTTGGCAGCGACCAATCGCAGCGAGGGATCTTGATTTGCGGATCTGGAATCGGGATGTCGATCGCAGCAAACAAAGTCAAAGGAGTCCGCGCAGCCCTCTGTGTCAACGTTAATACCGCGGTTCTCAGTCGTCATCACAACAACGCTAATGTTCTGTGCGTGCCCGGTGATTCGTTTGACGAAAGCACGCTCACGGAAATGGTGACAGCCTGGTTGTCAGCAGAGTTCGAAGGCGGCCGCCACGCTCGGCGCGTGGAAAAGATTGGCATGATCGAGAACGACTGCGAGTAAAAAGTGGGACAAGTTGAAGACCGAGTCAAGTTTTTGCCGCAACTACTTTTCGCGCTTGATCATTCGTGCTTCACCGATGGGCCATGTTTGAATTCGATTTTCGCATTGAATTAATCCGAACTTAGTTCAGACTGGTCGCTCCAACTCTTGGATCCGAGAAATCAGCAACAGCGCAAGCAGCTTTAGAAATTACGCATGACGGAACAAAACAGATTTTTGGGGCTCGCCTGCGCGATCGGAGCGCAATTGTGTTGGGGTGCATTTCCGTTGTACGTCCATCTGCTTCGTTCCGTTGACTCCGTTGATTTTGTCGCCCATCGAATTGTGTGGGCATTCTCGTTTTTAGCGATCTGCGTTTACATTAGTCGGTTTGTGTCACAGCCATTGCTGCCAAGTTGGAAGGAAGCAAAAGGGTTGGTAAAAAACGGAGAGGTCTGTGGCTCGCTTTGCTTGGCCGCGATCATGATTTTGATCAACTGGCTGACGTTTGTGTGGGCAGTTAACCACGATCATAAAGTCGACGCAAGTTTGGGATACTACATTTGTCCGCACGTTGTTGTGTTGCTAGGTGTGGTCTTTCTGCGTGAACGATTGAATTTGACTCAATGGATTGCTGTGGCGCTAACAGCCGTTGGAGTCGTTCTGATGGCCAGGTCGGCGACGAGTCTGCCTCTGATTGCGATTGCGATTGCACTATCTTTTGCGATGTACGCAATGGTGAAAAAGAAAGTAGCTGCGTCTCCACTCGGTGGCCTGCTGATCGAGACAGGATTTCTTTTGCTTCCGGCGATGACTTATCTTTACTTTCGCTGGCCAGCAGACGGGCTCTTGCTTAAGCCGTGGTGGGCCAATGTACTGCTCGTCGGAAGCGGGTTGGCAACCATCGTTCCATTGGCACTCTACGCGACGGGGATTAAGCACATCAGGCTGACGACAATGGGTCAGCTTCAGTATCTCGCTCCAACGATTCAGTTCTTGATCGGAGTCCTGATTTTCAATGAAGCGTTCGATTGGAATCGGATCATCGGATTTATTTTTGTGTGGATCGGTGTGATCCTGTTCATGTTCGCCTTGTTATCACTGAGGCCGACGAAAATAGAAACGGTGGACGGCGATGCCGAAAACGTGAATGACGGTTAACGCCAACTGTTTGTGCTGGTGTTTCGGTCGGGAAAGGCCTTCAGTCGCTCAGGCGGCGAATCGGAAACACCGCGAATTTTGCAAACGCGTTTATTCAGTCGCTTTAATGCCGAACGATATCGTAGCGCGGCGAAGAAATCGTAAAACCGATCGATCGCCCAACGCAGTCCCCACACTCGCGACGGGCCGACAAGAAAACCAAAACCGATCCGCGAATAGATTTCACGGAACACGTCGACTCCTACAACGATCGTTCCATCCGCGTAGCGACCGTGAATTTCCCGCATTAATTCGTCAAGTGTTTTACCTGTTTTGGCCGCGTCAAAGTTGTCAGCCGAGATATCTGTTAAGCTCAACCTGTTAATTCGGTCCTTCTTCCTGATCATCTCGATCTCGCGCCGGCACAACGGACAGTCTTCATCGTAAAAGACTTCGAACGGAGCATCGTCGTTTGAGCTTGGTGGTTGGTTGCCGATTGATGTCACGTGGATTCCAGATGCAATAACCGTTATTTTGATGAGCCAGTATCAGTTTTGGTTTGCTGGCCTGCACCAGTTTGACCGAAAAGAAAACTTCCGCATAACTAACCATCGTTCGACACTGTGAATTCTGTAACGTTGCCCCGCCCTCCTCATTTTATCAATTTCAATTAGGGATCTTATGTCTTTTCCACATAATCGGTGTTTTCACGTTGTTCTTTCGATTGCGATCGGATGTCTGATTGCTCAATCGAGCCAGGCTCAAAATGCTGCATCGGAAGCGCCGGCGGCCGGGTCCGCAGTTGAAGTTCAAGAAGCAGCGCCTGTTCAAGAAGCAGCGCCTTCCGCTACCCAAGCAGCAACAACGGAGAAGACAGCCGCAACAGCCCAATGGAATCAATGGCGCGGTCCCAACCGGGACGGAACGATCGAAAACCTGAATTGGCCGGACACACTTGAAGAAGGCGTTTTGAACAGCCAATGGGAGATCCCGCTTGGTCCAAGCTACAGCGGACCGATTGTCGTTGACAATATGGTTTTCGTCACGGAAACCGAAAACAAGAAAAACGAAGTCGTCAAGGCGTTCAACATTGAGACTGGCGAACAGATTTGGCGGACCGAATGGGAAGGCTCAATGCGAGTTCCTTTTTTCGCTGCCTCCAATGGAAGCTGGATCCGCTCAACACCGGCTTACAGCGACGGCAAACTTTACGTTGGAGGAATCAAAGATGTTTTGGTTTGCCTCGACACAGCAAACGGAGAAGTCGTTTGGAAAAGAGATTTCCCAGGCGAGCTCGGCTCACCTGTTCCTTCGTTTGGATTTGTCTGCTCGCCGTTGATTGACGGCGATGACTTGTACATTCAAGCTGGTGGGGGGTTTCTGAAGATCAATAAAATGAATGGCGAAATTATCTGGCAGACTTTGGTCGAGCGTGATGCCATGAACGGAAGCGCTTTCTCTTCTCCTTACATTGCTGAGCTGGCCGGAAAACGACAAGTCATCGTGCAAACCCGGACGAAGTTGCACGGAGTCGATCTGGAAAAGGGCGAGTCGATGTGGGAGCAGCCTGTTAAGGCGTTTCGTGGCATGAACATTGTGACGCCAACGGTCTACAACGATGGAGTGTTCACGAGCACTTACGGTGGTTCGTCGCAACTGATCAAAGTCGGTCGAGCCAATGGGACAACCGATACGAGCCAGCCGTTTGTGACTTCGCAAATCTGGAACGCACCCGTTCAAGGGTACATGTCGTCACCGGTCATCATTGGCGAGTATGGTTACATTCATTTGAAGAACCAACGATTTGCTTGCTTCCACATGGAATCCGGCGAGATCTTGTGGCGGAGCAAACCTTTTGGCAAGTACGCCAGCCTTGTGGCTTCGGGAGACAAGATCCTGGCTCTCGATGAGCGAGGAGATCTGTTGCTGATCAAAGCGACGCCAGAATCGTTTCAAGTCATCGACAAACGAAAAGTCAGCGACAACAGTTGGGCTCACCTGGCCGCAAAAGGAGAGCAAGTCTTCGTCCGAGAACTGGGCGGACTAAAAGTGTTCAAGTGGCAGCGTTAAAGGCAGTTTGAAAACTGGGGAAACTACCTTTCAAGATGAGGCAAAAAAGGGCGGATCCGTGGGTAACCGTGGGCCGTTGACGCTGGGCAATTCACATGAACAGCCTGCGTTGTCCTAATCCAGCGGGAACTCGTCGCTGGCTGCTTTGTCGCCGTACAACGGCAGGTAGCGATAGTAGATTTCCAGCGTCATACAAGCCAATGAAGTGTTGTAGAGTCGACCACCTTTTTCACTTGCATGCTCATCGCCAAACATCCAGCTTCCAGCCGTATTGCCTTCCTTGTTTTGGCTGTTGACTAGATAGTCTCTCATTTTGACGTTCCAGTCGTTCCACGTGCGACCACCATAATGCTTAACTGCTTGTGTCGCGTAATAGTTGTAGTACATGTTTCCACTCGAGGTGACATCCGGACCGCGGTCACTAATCCATTTCATGCCTTCCTGCATTCCCGGTCGGTCCTTTTCCCAGCCCATGTACATGCGGCAGAGCAAGCCGATCGCAGTTCGACCACGATGCCCATAATGAAGATCAAGTGGAGGGCCGGTGTAACCATAAAAAGCGCCGTTGGTTGTGGAGACGCTATCCAGAAATTTTTCGGCCAGCCGATACGTTTTCGGATTCATATCGAGCCCAGAAAGTTTTGCACTTTTCAGCGCCATCAACTGCCAGCCCACAGCCGACGTGTCACCGGGTTGTTTCATTGTATATCGCCAGCCGCCGCCGCGCGGATCTTGAGCATCTTCGATAAACCAGATCGTGCCTTGAGCGTAAGGTGCCAATGCCGGATCCTTGGTCATCGCAAACGCTTCGCAAAATGTAATCGCAACCAAACCGTGCGAGTACATCGAGCCTCCACTTTCCAAGTAGGAAATTCCCCGCCCGCCTTTCTTGGCCCGGCTCATCAGGAATTCAAGCCCCGCCGCAACTTCTTTTTTGTATTGTCCGACTTGATGCGTTTGACCATTGCCCAACAGCGGCAACAAAGCCATTGCCGTCGCGCCCGCTCGCGCGTCAACCAACGTGCCAGGGTTTGGGCTGTTGCGATGTTTGCCAGGACCGATTCGGTGATCAAAATTCCAACCACCGTCTTCGAGTTGGTGATTGACGATCCACTTAAGTGCTAAAGCGACGGCTTCTTCAGATGCCGAGTTACCGCCGTATTCTTTCAGTAATTTCTCTCTCGAATCTCCGGTTCGACTACTTGTTTCGTCGCTCATGTCGGCAGCACTAAGATCACTGAAGTCGGTGTCTTCGAGTGAAAAGTCTTCAGCTCCCAACACGGTTCCAAAATCGACTTCGGCTTCCGGAAGCACCATGTCTTCGATCTCCGAATCCATTGGGACTTCGTCAGGAAACTCATTCTCGAATGCTTCTGAATCCATCTCCATCTCCTCGAGATTCAGGTCGATGGTCTCGAGGGCTTCGGTCGGATTGGCACTCGCTGTCAGCGCGACGTCTTTGTCTTTTTTCTCCGGCATCATCAGCAACGCCAATAAAATGATCAGCGCGACGTGAGTCATAAAGCTAACCATCCAGCTCGGTACGACGTTAAAGAAAAGAAATCGTTGTCTGACTTCAAATTCTTCGTCAGCCGCCCCAACCATCTCAGGCTGGTTTGGTAAGCTTTGGTTTTGTGGAGGAGGCGTACTAACGTCACTCATGAGAAACTAACTTTCAACACCATGAATTCGATATCGATCGACGAGATTGGCAGGACATTTCATTGTACTCTTGTGTCCAAGATTTGAAATATGTTTAACGGCGGGACGCAACTCAAATTCCTTATGACCACGAAAATACACACGTAGAATACTTACAAACGTAAGCAAAAGCCGGGTAATCCGGCAGACAGTCCTTTATCCCTTGTAAGGCGGTGCCGTTGTGTGCGACAACCAAGGGACAATACTGTTGGTTTGGGCGCGGTTCGAACAACAGTAGGTGGAGCGTACAAAAGAGATTGAGGCGTCAGCGAGTGAGTCAAATAGATCAAATTCAAACAGTAACCGACCCTGTCGAAATGCGCCAATTGGTAAAGCATTTCCAGTCGCAAGGTAAACGCGTGGGCGTCGTCCTGACGATGGGAGCACTTCATGCTGGCCATCTGAGTCTCGTAAAAGCTTCAACCCAGAAAACGGATTTGACGGTTGCGACGATCTTTGTCAATCCAACCCAATTCGCACCGAACGAGGATTTATCGAAGTATCCGCGACCGCTGGAAAGGGATTTGGATTTGCTTCGGGATGCGGGAGTAACGCATGTGTTTATTCCGACCGCCGAAACAATGTACCCAGACAACGCGTCTACAGAAATTACACCGCCAAAAATTGCGAAGAAGCTCGAAGGCGAATTTCGGCCCACCCATTTCTCTGGCGTGACGACGGTGGTTTTGAAACTGCTAAACATTGTCGGTGCCGATGCTGCATTTTTTGGACAAAAGGACTTTCAACAAGCTGCCGTTATCAAGCAGATGGTGCGGGACCTGTTTGTTCCTGTTGAAATTTTCATCGAACCCATCGTTCGCGATGATGATGGGTTGGCATTGAGTTCTCGCAATATTTTCTTGTCATCAGAGGAAAGAAAGATTGCTTTATCACTCAATCGAACTTTGAAACATGTCGAGAAACTGGTCCAATCCGGGCTAACGGATTCGTATGAACTGGTGACCGAAATGAGACAGATGCTCATCGATGCCAATGTGACTTCCATTGATTACGCGATCGTTGCCAATCCGAAAACGCTGGAGATTGAAGACCCGCTTCCGAATCCTGCTGTGGCCATGATCGCGGCTCACGTGGGAACGACACGATTGATCGACAACGTGTTGATCGAAAAGAAGTGACCAACAAAAGATAATTCTCGCGCCCCAACCCGACGCCTGATGCAACAAACGCTTTTTTATATTCCGGCGAGTTTCCTTGGCACACCCTTGATGGCTTTATGGTGCGTCGTTGGTTTGGCGTTTATTGTCTATTCCATCATGAAGCATGGGTCTAAAGGTGAAGTCTGGAGTTTTATCCCGATTTTTCTAATGGGCATTTGCGTTATTTACTTTGTGCTGCCCGGGCTTCATGTTGAAGGCGTCGATCCACAAGACCCAACGGGACCATTCATCTCGAAGGGACTGGCGATTCGCGGCTATGGCGTGTTTATGTTGTCCGCAGTTCTTAGCGGTGTGCTGCTGGTGTTGTGGCGCTGCCGAGCGGTTGGCGTGCGTGTGGAACCCATTTATTCGCTGGCATTCTGGATGGTGATTTGCGGGATGATTGGCGCGAGACTCTTTTTCGTCATTCAACACCGCGATCGATTTTTTAACTCGGGACAGAGTCTTTTCGAAATCGTCTCATCAATGCTGAACATGACGCAAGGCGGGCTGGTCGTCTATGGAAGCATGATCGGCGCCCTGTTGGCTGCATTTACTTTCTTTTGGATCACCAAAACGCCTGTCTGGAGAACAGCAGACTTGATGGTTCCCGGGATGGCGATCGGATTGGCGATCGGACGAATTGGCTGTCTGATGAACGGTTGTTGTTGGGGTGGCGTTTGCGGTACGGAATTACCAGCCATTGAATTTCCTGCTGGCTCGCCGCCTTACATGCAGCATCTCGATAGCGGTCAGCTCATTGGTATCGTGGCCGATCCGAATTACCAAAACCCTCAACGCCCTTATCAACTTGCCGTCGAGAGCGTCCGTCCAGGCATTGCCGAAGAACTGGGCGTTCGAGCAGGCGACAAGATTGAAATCAATTCGCTTGATGGATTGCGAATCCGCCATTTGTTGAACAAGGATCCTGAGCTTGCGAAAGAAGTTGTCTTTGTTGTTAACAGTGATCGACAAGGGGAAATGCCGGTGCCGTTGACGCGTCTTAAATCCAGCTCGCTTCCCGTTCACCCAACCCAAATCTACAGCGCTATCAATGCTGGATTCCTCTGTTTGCTGTTGTGGTTCTACTGGTATTTTCGCAAAGCCGACGGAGAAGTTTTCTCGTTGATGCTGATTCTTTATCCGATCGGACGTTTTGTCATCGAGATGATTCGCAACGATGAGCTTGGTCAGTTCGGAACCGAGCTAACGATTTCGCAGTGGATCAGCGTGATCACGGTTGTCGTCGGAATCGCTTTATTCGCGTATCTTCGGATGTTTAGGTCGATCGGTGAATCGGAAGTTCCATCGCAATTGTCCAGCGACGTGGCCTAAGCGATGGCGCAGAACCAGGTCGAAGTACTCGACTCGTCAAATCGTGGCGAGTTTGGAGATGAACTGGCCTGTCAAACACACTACAATCAGAGGTCTGAGTCGCTCGAATTGTGGTGATTTTCGGTCCAATTTGGACATCCAGAAAAATCGCCCAAACAAACGTTCTTGGGGCAAATTTGAATGGGCTGAAATGAAGCGCTGTTTTTCCTTGAAAATCAGGCTTTTTTGAAGCGAAATGGTGGCACGGCCGGGCCTGTGCCGATCATATTTTACTGGAACTTATTAGGCAGCCGAACGTCTGAATCGATGAATCCATCTTTTGAAAATCAAGATGATGATCAACTGATCGCTCGGGCGCTCGATGGCGAAACGGAAGCCTTCGGGGCGTTGATTCGCAAGTACCAGCCAAGACTCTACAACTCGATGGTTTATTTTCTGAAAAATGAAAGTGAAGCCGAAGACGTTGTTCAAGATGCCTTTGTGTTGGCGCTGACCAAACTTGACTCGTTCAAGGGCAACAGTCAGTTCTACACTTGGCTTTACCGTATCGCACACAACACCGCCATTTCAAAGCTTCGTCGCAAACGTCCTACCGTATCATTGGATCGACGACGCAACGAAACTGGCGACGATGCGAAACTGGAAATGCCAGGTGACGAACCGTTGCCCAGCGACCGCATGGAGCGTAGTGAGCAAGCGAGTCAGTTGATGCAGGCGATGAATTTGTTGTCGGAGGAACATCGGAGCATTCTGGTGCTTCGCGAGATGGAAGAAATGGATTACGAAGCGATTGCGGATGTGTTGCAGCTACCTGTCGGAACCGTCCGCAGTCGGTTGCATCGTGCTCGCTTGAATTTACGTGAAATTCTCGAAAAAGCGGATTTAGCAACAGAAGCAAAGATTGTCGGAACCAGAAAAAAGTAAAGAGGCGACGGGCAATTCAAACAAGTTGAAACTTATTGAAATAATCAAAACAAATTTTATTGAGCTGGCAATCGCGGATTGCCATAACCATGTCGAACCAACCACTTCCAAACGAACAGCTTGCAAGTTTACTCATTGATGGTGAGCTAACAGGCGAGAATCTTGCGCTAGCCAACCAGCGTCTGCAAAACGATGCGGAGTTTGCTGCCGAAGTCAAAATGCTTCGTGAGCAACGCGAGTTGTTTAAGCAGCTTCCCGTCTTCAAAGCACCAGACGATTTTCCGGATCGTATTCTGGAGTCGTCAATTGACCAGATTCGAACGATCGTCGGCGACGAAAACTTCCCGGGTAACAAACCTACGCCGGCGAGCCTTAAGAAAAACAAAAACACGAAGCACGAGTTCACGACTCGCAGTGCTGAATTTGAACGCAAAATTAACGCGACTTACACTTGGCGAACCGCGATCGCGGCCGTTGCCAGCCTTGCCGGCATGATTTTGCTGACGCTGTTCGTCTTTCCTAATGGTGCATCGGCTCCCAATTTTGAAGTCGCATCGATTACTGCAGGTAGCGATGATGACGCTTCAGATCAAAACGAAGCATCACCCGAGTTCGAAGAATTCGATGGCGTGACCAGCAAAGGGGATTTCGCGAAAGCCGACGAAATGGAGGTCGAAAGCGATTCTGTCGGTCAGCTTGGTCTGGACGCACAAATTGGCAAACGGCAAACCCAGTATGGCGTCGGCAATGCGGCACCTGAACCTGCTGCACCGAAAAGTGAGGGCTACGCCAAGAGAAGTAAAGGCGACACGAACGTCGCTGACTCTATTGCCAAGGCTGAACTGAATTCCAACAACGCGATTCAGGAAGCATCCAATGCAATGTCCGGGTTCAACAAAGAAGGGTTTTCTGGCACACCGATGAAGCTGCCCAGCAAAAGCGCTGCCGCTGCGCCAGGTTCCGTTGCAAGCGCGCCTGCACAATTAGCCGCAGTAGAGCAAATTTGGTATGTCGATCTGGACACGCCTAGCGGCACGCAAGGTGCGATCGCTTCAGTCGGTAACATTTTGAAATCGAATCGAATCGAAGTTCAATATGACCAAGCCAACCAAATGAATGAGCAGTTAGCAAGAAATGGCTCGGTTGAATTGGAATCCATCCCTGAGACTGATCAGCCAGGCGCACGAAATCAAAACAGCATCCTGAAGAGCATCAACAACGAAACAGGATTCGAAGCGTTTTACGTTGTTGCGACTCCCGGCCAAATAAAACAAGCATTGATCGAGTTGTCGGAGAAAGCAGATATCTCCACATTGCCGATTGGCGTCAATACTGCACCTGCCCAATCGCTGGCCGCCAACCAAAGCATTGAAATTCAGACCGTCGAAGAACAAACACAACAGATTGCCGTCCCTCCGACGTTGGTCATGCAAAATGATCGCGCGATGGCTCAGCAGTTGATGAATGTTCCACTACTTCGCGGTTTAAACGAGCAAGCGCGATCGCGCGTTGTATCGGTTCCCCCTGTTCCAAGTTCCAACGATCCAGCTTTGAATGGGTTGGCAAAGAGCGGCATCGTTGCAGACGAAGATGATTCAGCGGATGAATCATTGCAGAGCGCTCAAGCAGGCGCAGGTGGTAGCGGCATGGGAGGAAGCGAGTTGGCGGATGCCGGGTCAAGCAAACAACCGTCTCAACAAGTCCAAAGTGCGGTCGCTCCACAGGAAGCGGCTCCGCAAGTTGCAGCCGCCCCGCAAGTCGCCGATTCTCGTGAAGCCAAAGTGGCTCCGTTTGGCGATTCGCAGTCCAAGCAATCTCTTGTCAGGAAATCTCAATCTGAAACGGAACAAGTGCAAGTTGATGCTGCTAAGAATGCATACTTTGATTCATGGATCGCGAGCCCAGAGAAAGACCAACAGATGCGCCAATATCTGATTCTTGTTCGCACTCCCAAGTCAGATGCGATTAATGCAAAGATCATTGACGCCGAAGTTGACTTGGAGCAAGCGAAGTAGGTTGTGGCTCGGGAGCACGAAGTGGATTTTATCGAAACTCACGTCAGACGCGTTCTTGAAATTCAAGCCAAGTACAAACCAGACTACTTGAAACGCAGCGAGTACTTCCTCGCCTTTTATGGGCTCAATCCAGACCATAAGGAACGCTACGCGAAACTGTCGTATGGATCTCTTACCGTCTTTTATCCCTACGACGAAGAGCCAGCTGCCAAATTCGATGACGTGGAAGTCATTTACGACGGACTAACAATCTCGCATTGGTCGCAAGAACATGAATCCGTTTCATTGCACGTTGAAGAATTCGAGAAGGAAGAGTACTGGAACCTTGCTGATGTCGATCGAGCGGTTCGGATGTTTTCAGATTTCCTGACCGACTACATCGAACTAGTGTTCGAAGAAAAAGCAACCGACGAAGCATGGCTTGTCGAAGACTCAGACGGTAATTGAGAAAACATCGTTCACGAGACACATCTTTCAGCTTGCTCCTCAATTGCTATCACTATTGGGCTAACTTGGGCGCCTCTTTTCAACGCTTTCAGGAAATCCCAACATAATTTGCTGTTTACGAATTTTGACTGGATCCCTATGCTCCCGCGGAATTCGTTGTTCTTTCCCCCAATTTTGACGTGTAAACCTGTCATGGAAGACGGTCACTCAACAATCTCGCTATCGCTTACTCGATTGCGTCACACAATCATTCGATCGCGTTTCGCGCCGTTGATGATGGCGATCGCTGCAATGATTCTGGCGACACAAGTCGGATGCCAACCTGGCCGAACCAGCACCAATTCCAGTTCACTCGGATTTGGCAACAACGGTCAAAGTAGAGGAATCTTTGGTAGCAACAATCGCACTCAGCAAGCAGGTTTTGCGCAAAGTGGATTTGGGCAAAGCGGTTTTACGCAAGGTGGATTTGGACAAGGGTACGCCAACAACGGAGCTCCGACTGGTGGATTCCAAGGTGGCACGCCACAAGTTAACGGACTTAACAACCAACAATATTCTCAGCTCGCCGGCGAAGTCAGTACGTTAAATCAACGACTTGGCGCTTACGACGCTGACAATCAACTTCTCAATACAGAAGTCGCTGGACTCAAGCAAAAGCTTGAACTGGCTAACCAATACAATCAAGCGCTCAAGCAACAACTGGCAGATACCTCGGGTCGAATCAAGCAAACAGATTTTGATCGTCAAAGTGCAACCCAGCAAATTGCAATGTTGCAAGGCCAGGTCGAAGAACTCAATCGTCGAAACGACCAACAACTGCAACAACAACAACGTTTCGCTCAGAATCAAAATGGGTTCAATTCACCGAACAATCAAAACGGAATCTCTGGTCAGTTTGCAGGATTCAACAACGATAGAAACAACAATAGTGGCTCTCAAACCCAATTGCCGGGTTCAGCAACAATCCGCGCCAACAATAGTTTGATGCGGCGACTACAGGATATTCAAATCCCTGGCGGCCAAGCCCGCATGGATGGCGATGTTATTCGTGTGGAGTTTCCGACAGACCGACTGTTTGTGCCTGGCACTTACCAGATCCAACCTGCACAACTTCCTGTTTTGCAAGACATCGCGTCGACGATCCGACAATCTTTCCCTCGTCAAATCATCGGTATCGAAGCTCACTGGGACGGAACCCCGCTCAGTCCGCCCGGTACGACTGATCACCAACTGACGGCCACACAATCGTTGGCGACGTTTGATGAGCTGATTAAGCTTGGATTGCCACGCAATCAATTGTTCACGATGGCGATGGCCAGCAACCGACCTCGACACCCTCAAGGAAACGTTAGCGGTGTCAGTCCGAACCGACGGATTGAGTTGGTGATCTATCCTGAAAGCTACGACGGAACGTGAAGTCACCGTCTGCGAACAATCGCTCGCTTCGCTACAATGAAAACGTGCCGACATAATTGAGTATGGCCCTTTTCCCTCTACTGACTTCACTCCCAACACTATGCTTGAATCAAACGGACGCCGAGTTGGCTACTGCGCCAACGTCCATCCGGGCCGCGACCTCGATGAAGTCAAAACGAATCTCGACAAGTTCGCAACAAACGTTCGCCAGCAACTTCATCCCAAAAAAATGATGGGCGTCGGATTGTGGCTCAGCGCGACAACGCTGCAGGAATTACAAACTGATTCTGCAATCGAGATCTTTGATTTATGGCTGGCTGAGCGAGGGTTGGTCCCGTTCACATTCAACGGTTTCCCGTTTGGGGACTTTCATCAAGACGTTGTCAAACATGAAGTCTACCAGCCAACCTGGGCGCAACCGGAGCGGTTGGATTACACCTTGAAGCTGGCGGAGATTCAGCGAAAACTTTTGATCGAAGAATCTCACTCGACCATTTCGACCGTGCCAATCGGATGGCCAACCGGTGATGACGGGCCCTTAGTCGCTGCTGCCGCTGAGAATTTCAGGCGGTGTGCGCAACAATTAAATGAATCCAAACAAGTCAATGGACATCACACCCAGGTCGCCATCGAACCCGAGCCGGGTTGCATCCTCGATACGGCCGAAGACGTCATCGAATTCTTTCGATCCCATCTGTTGACGGGTGACTCCAAGATGGACGAAATCATTCTCGATCACATCACAATTTGCCACGATGTTTGTCATTCGGCAGTGATGTTTGAAAGTCAGCAACACGCGATCGAATCGTATCGAAAACATGGAATACGGATTGGAAAAGTCCAAGTCTCTTCCGCAGTCGAAGTCGATTTCCGAAACATGGGCGAAGATCAATCGAAGGCAGCGTTTGAACAACTAAAGGAATTCAACGAACCCCGTTACTTACATCAAACCTGTGTTCAGGATTCCGATGGCTCACCACCTCGTTTCTTTGAGGACCTTTCGCTGGCGATTGACGAGCTCGGCGAGAAAGCCCCAAGCGGCGTGTGGCGAGTTCACTTTCACGTTCCAATTTTTGCAGAAAATTTGAATGCGATTGGAACGACTCAAAACGAAATCATCGAGTGCATGAATCATCTTGGTGACGAAGTAAAAGACTTTGAAGTCGAAACTTATGCGTGGAATGTTCTACCCGATTCACAACGCAACGACAATCTGGCCGATGGCATCGCGAAAGAACTGCAGTGGTTCTACGATGTGATGAATAAATTGGCTTAGCCAAAACGTTAATCCGTGATTCGCTGCCCCACTGCGATCAAACTGTTTTGGGTTCGAAAGAACATCACGCCTTCAGAAATCGCTGGCGTGGCAAGAATTTTCTGGTTCAGTTGATTGGTAGCCACAACTTCAAACTCAGGACCTGCCTTAACAACCAGTACACGACCGTCTTCGGCTGTAAAATACACATGCCCGTCCGCGGCAAGCGGCGAAGCAGTGAAGGCAAGCTGACCACCGGGACTCTTTAAACGTTTCTTGTAGACTTGCTCGCCGCTCTTGGCAACGTAACACGTCACGATGCCATTGTTTGCACAGCAATAAAGATAGTCACCGTAGATGACCGGCGTTGGCATGTAAGGACCTCCGCTCTTTTTGCTCCAGGCAACGTTCTCATTGGTTTCCTGATTTGATTCGAGGCTAATGTCGCCTTCGGCGTCAGGTTTGATCGCGTACACGGGTCGGATTGGAGCGTAGCCACTGGCGACATAAATCAGCCCGTGGGCCACGTTGGGTGTCGGGACAACGATTTCTGAATTGCCTTTCATGCTCCAAATTAACTCACCCGTCTTGGCGTCATAGCCGCGGGATGACTTGGTTCCGTTGGTGATGACCATCGTCCGGTCGGAAAATTTGTGGATCGTCGGCGAAGACCATGAAGGAATTTCATCACGATCTACCCGCCATTTTTCGTCGCCCGTTTGCAAGTCCAAACAAAGCAGGAACGATACTGATTGAATGTCACATTGCACGAAAAGGCACCCATCATGGATTGCGGGCGAGCTGGCAAATCCCCATTGGTAGTCCTTGTCGTAAAACCAACCGCTGTCAAGAAAGCCCAAGTCCTTCTTCCAAACCAATTCGCCTTCGTTCGAATAACAGTAGAGTCCTTCGCTGCCAAAGAATGCGACGACATGCTTTCCATTGGTAGCGACCGTCGGATTGGCGTGGGAAGATTTTGAGTGACGCTTGACAGCCGGTTTTGCTTTGTTGGCTGTCCGCTCCCAAAGTTTTTCTCCAGTGGACTTCGAGTAGCAAACAAGTTTGAACTCATATTCCTGCGTCTCTTCAACCGATTCAACATCGCCAAAGAGCCCGGTTCGCAACTCGCCTGCATCCCCCTCGGTTACTGCAGTGGTGATAAAGATCTGGTCATCCCAAATCGCTGGGCTGGACAGCCCAAGACCTTCGACTGGTGTTTGCCAAAGAAGCATTTCGTTTTCGCGTTTTTCAGTTTCTTCTTCGGATTCTTCTTCGGCTTTCTCGTCGTCCGCGGCATCTTCATCTACCGCATCGTCGCCGGCCGCCACAACATGAAAATTGATGGGTGGCTTTTGACCTTCGGCAACACCACGAGAACCAGCGCCGCGGAAATTCGGCCAGTTGGCCGACGAGATTTTTGAATCGGCTGCGAGTGACTCTCCGCTGGAAGGCAAAAATTTGGGTTTGGATTCCGTTTCGGCAGAAGGATCTTCCGGTTCAGAAGCATCGTCTTTTTCTGCAGGACGTTTGAGGTTAAACGTTGTTGATCCGAACTTGAGATCGATCGAATCAACGACCCCTTCTTCGATTTCAAAAGAAGCCTCTCCTCCGCCCGCCGAGAATTTGTTTTCTGCCGACGGAACGATTTCAATGGCGGTTCCACCATTGAATGCGATCATGGGAGTTGTCTTATCGAGCGTGATTTCGACCGATATCCTGTCGTTAGAGAATTTTCCAAGCAAGGCGTCCTGCGTCTCTTTGGAAAACACAATGACTTCAGGTTCGGGCAAATCAAGTTCTGCAAAAAGCGCAACCATCTTTTCTTTTTTCTTTTCGTCTTTGATTCGCAGGGCCGCGTCGCGGGCCTTGATCAATGATTCTGTTTGATCGCTTTTGAGATCAACGATCTGTTTGGCAAAGTCGACTTCGTCGGAGGACACCGCGTTGAGCAAAACCGGCTCAAACTTCCCGCCGTATTTGATGAGACTAAGCGTTATCGCCTTGTTCTCTTGCGACATGGACCAAGTAACCGGCGTCGCTTTATAGAAAGTATCTTTGGCATTCGGGTCTGCCCCTTTCTCCAACAGGAAGTTAACGACGTCTTCCTGACCACGATCACAAGCGAAAAAAAGTGCGGTGGCTCCGTAGGCAGATTTGGCATCGACATCGACACCGGATTCGATTCCTTTCTTCACCGTCTCGAGGTCACCGTTGCGAGCGGCTCGACGAAAAACGTCGGCTGTAATTTCCTGTGACACTTCCTCGGATGTTGCAGACTCCTGGCAGAAACCGGTTGAGCAATTGGACAACAGCAACGCAATCGCCGCAGCGAATAAGTAAATTTGTTTTTCCATCGATTCGCCTGACGCTCGCTTTGAAGATTGATGTTATGCCAAAAGTTACTCCATCAAGATACAAAAAGTTTACGGGGAAAGTCACAAAAAAAATCTTTAGTTTTGGCAAGCTGGACATCGCTCTCGAAGAGCTGACTTGGCCACACTTCTCACGGTACCTTTGGTAGCGAAGCTCAATTCCACAACGTCAAGAATGAGGGCCCGCAAAGTTAGCCATCGAACAGAATGCTTCAGAAACCATATTGTGGCGGTGCAGGAGCGCCGCGACGTCGTGAGTATGGATTGCTAATCACGTCTTGAAGCGAACGCGTTTGGGCGGCCGGTTGCTCGAATCCAAGTGGACGACCACCCATGATCGGCGGACCCAATTCATTGCTCGGAAACGGATCATGAATCACCGCCCGTGCCCGTTGGTTACCGATCGTGCCAGGAGGCCATTGATCCAACCGAAGATGACATCCGCACGAGACAAAGATCATCAACACCGCAACAAAGCATGTTGCAGTTAAGGTTGTCGATCTTGACGAAGACGGTTGCCAGTTATGCATTACGCACCCCGAAAGTTATTTTGGCACGACGATAGAAAGAAGTGCACCAAGCGCCAAGAGAAGCTTTCAACTATTTGGTAGCGCGGGATGGTAGCACTGGAAAAGAGGCAATTTCGGCGAGCAAGGCGAAACAATTCGTCATAAATTCCGTCATCGATCGCGCAAAAGTCAACTGTCGGGAAACAAGCGATTCGTCAGCATGCGCACGCGTTGCTTGATCCATGGCACCCAAGCATCCGGTCCAACGATGGCATCGCGGGGCGAGAGATTTTTTGAAACGAAATCACGACTGCTGCTTCAACCAGTGCTTAGATGCAGCACCCATCGTCACGCCAACGTTGTCTTTCATCCATCGCATAAAAGGACGATTGAATTTGAAATGCTCCCCGCAATGCTCTTTAAAGAACCGACGAACGTTTTGCGTATTTTTGTAATTTTCGTCGATTCGTGATGTTGGAGAAATCGCATCTGAATGCCAATCAAAGTCACTCATTGAATCCCCTTGTGCAGGACGCTATTGGATTAGAACCATTTGACCAAACTAAGGCACGAATATCTCGAGCAACTCGACGGATGACTCCGTTTGAATTCGCGTCCCGCTGAGGGCCGCAGGCAACAACGCGGTATCGGCAATCCGCATTGGCTGCCCGCTTGGGTCACCGGAAAGTTCGACTTCGCCGCTGGTGACGGCGATGATACGAAATCGGTCATCTCCTCCAACGGTGACTTCATCAATTCCACCAGCCTGAAGCGAGTGCTTACGAATGAAGAACTTGTCGCACTCAATCAACGTTTGACCATTTTCACTTCCTGACGACGGCGTTTCGGGTTGAACAGGACCCCGATGAAAATCAGTCGCTTTGATGCCTTGCTCAATGTGTAAGTCACGCGGTTTTCCGTCATCCCCTACCCTGCCCCAATCGCAAATCCGGAACGTTGTATCGCTGGCTTGTTGAATTTCGGCGATCAGTAACCCAGCGCCAATCGCGTGCATCGTTCCCGCTTTGATGAAGACGCAATCCCCGGCAGTCGGCTCGAAACTATGCATCACCGATTCTGTTTGTCCGGATTCAACCGCGGCCGAGAAAGCGTCACAGTCGACTCCCGACTTCAATCCGGCATAGATTTTCGAACCAGGTTCAGCGTGCATGACATACCAGGCTTCGGTCTTGCCGAGGTCGGGAGGCGTTAGCGTTGACCCGAACGCATCGTCCGGATGAACCTGGATCGAGAGATCGCGATTCGCGTCGAGAAACTTTATCAAGAGCGGAAACCGATTTTGAAGCTGAGTAGGAATTGCGGGTGAAGCCAGTTGCAGCGCGAGTTGTTCTCCCAACAATCCGGCGCCATCGTCTGCGATTAATTGTCGCAGGTTTTTGCCAGCCAACTGGCCAAACCGAACAACGCTTTGATCTTCATCGTGGTCAACCACTTCCCAGCTTTCAGCCGCGGACTCATCTCCAGTCGATTTGCTTAAAACATCTCGCAATCGAAAACCGCCCCAAATGTATCGGCGAAACAGGGGTTCAAAACGCAAGGGATAATAAGCCGGCATGTTGGGTCCAAAATAATAGTCGTGTCAGTATCGGAATGAGCCCAGCGTGCCAGTAGAGCCAAGAACCCGCACAATGCGCTGTCTTGCGTACCTTTGGCTGACAATCGTTGGCACTTTTCCAGATTGATTATCGCGTGAAATTGTTGCTCATGTTACGATCGGATTAGACGATTTGCGAGTTTGTAAATCAATCTCAATTTGACGCAATTCAGACATTCACACTATTTCTCAAACTGCAAAACAAATTCGGCCATGAGTTTTCGACAACCCAATGAGGACATGTTTGAAAGCACCCGAATGACTTTCGGCGAACACCTTGAAGAGCTTCGCAAAGTCCTCTTTAAAGCAGTGATTGCGCTGGCCATTGGTTGTGTGTTCGGTTTTTACTTCGCCGAACACATGGTCAAAGTATTGGTCGAGCCACTTGAGCAAGCGATGATCGAATACGACTCTGAAACGGCGATCCGCGACGTCATCAAACGAGACGGTTTTGTCGCACCCGATGCGTTGACGATCATTGAAGACGACGGCTACGTCCCCCGACGTATTTTGATCGATCGAGCGGAATGGGCTCGATTGCTGGAAACGGACGACTCGGAATTTGGAAAAGACATCCAGGCTGAATCTTATCGATTTGGCGCGGACAACTTCCCGAAAAGTAAAACAGCAGTGCTTGCCAAGCGGTTGGTCAACCATGAGTCGGCTGGCCCTGATTTCAAAGACCAACTCGCCGCTGTGTGGAAATTGATGAGCCCAACACATCAAGCCGCCTTAAAACGAATTGCCGATCAATCAGAAGCGACCGACTCAGACATTGCAACGGTCGTTGAAGTCTTTGATCTCGTTTCCGATTCGAGCCTCAACGACGATCCGGCTTTTCAGGATCTACTGACAGAACCCCCGTTTGGGTTGATGTCTTTACTCAATGCCAACAAGCCAAAACCATTGGCCAGCATGAAGTCAATCTTGTCGGACAAATCCAAGCTTTCCGAATCCGAATCAACAACACTCAATCGGCGTTTAAATCGAGCAATCGTTGCGCAAATGTTTCCGGACCAGATGCCGAGGATTCGCAAGCAGTTGGTCGAACTTGAGTTCTGGGAGCCGTTGGACTTTAAACCGCAATCACTGGCAGCAACCGATGGCTTTTTGATTTGGTTGAAAACCGGATTGCTAGGCGGAACAATTATCGCGCTTCCATTTGTCCTGTATTTCATCTGGTCGTTTGTCGCCGCAGGACTCTATCCTCACGAACAAAAATACGTGCACATGTTTTTGCCGATCAGCATCCTGCTGTTCATTGGCGGCGTGTGCCTGGCTTTCTTCTTTGTATTTCAACCTGTGCTTGGATTCTTGTTTTCATTCAACCGGAACATGGGCATCGCACCCGAGATGCGGATCAATGACTGGTTGAGCTTCGTCATGTTTTTGCCGCTTGGATTTGGTGTCGCGTTTCAGTTGCCGTTGGTGATGCTATTCATGAATCGTATCAATCTGTTTACGATCGAAGCTTACTTGAGCAAGTGGCGAATCGCAGTGATGTGTATTTTCGTTTTGGCGATGTTCCTCACGCCTGCCGATCCAATCAGCATGCTGTTAATGGCTATTCCGCTGACGTTTCTGTATTTCCTCGGCATTGGGATGTGTAAGTGGATGCCCAAGAGCGAAAACCCGTTTGGCGAAGAAGCAGCTTAGTTCGGGCGGGCATTGTTGAGATCCGTTTCCCCTCGTTCCAAGGCTCTGCCGTGGAACGCACTGCTTTAGTGGCTCTGCCACTTTCCCGCCAAGAGTGGCAAAGCCACCAATTCAGTGCGATACTGGGCAGAGCCCATATCGAGTTTTTTACTGAACGTTACCGGATGTCTTTCGATCAGGCCAAACAAATTCCTTAAGGACAATCATTCCTCACGGAGCTAAATATGAAAAACCACACCGCGCGTTGGGTTCTGATCGTCTTTCTCGCGATCGGAACGGGAGCCTTCATGAATCTCGTCTCCGCTTCGGCCTTGGCCCAAGACGATGACGCTAACGTTTCTTCACGGCGCGAAACGGCGGCGATCGAAGCCGTTGAAAAAGCGGGAGGTCGCGTTTACCGAATCTCCAATGCCGACACGACTCGCGAAGTCAGCTTCTACCTCGCCGCCGAGCCTGTTGGTGACGAACAATTGAAAGGACTTTCGGCGATCAACGAAGTCATTTGGTTGAATTTGGCCGGATCCAAAGTTACCGCCAAAGGGCTTAAGGAGATCGAAGGCATGAAGTTGCAAAAACTCCATTTGGAAAAATCGACCATCACCGACAAAGCGATGGAGATTGTTAAGAAACAAAAAGAGCTGGTCTATCTAAATCTTTACAGCACCGCGGTGACTGACAAAGGCTTGGAGCAGCTGGCCGAAATGAAAAACTTGCGGAAGCTTTATGTTTGGCAGTCGAAAGTGACGGAAGCGGGAATCGAGAAACTACAAGAGAAACTTCCGGACTTGAAAATTGTCGGTGAGTGTAAGCTTGTGGTTGTCCCTGCTGCTGAACCGGAAAAAAAAGAGGAAGCGAAAGAAGAAGGCGAAGGCAAGTCAAAAGAAAATGACACGCCAAAAGAGGAAACGCAGGAGCCTAAAAAGGAAGAGGCGAAAGACGGTGAAGCGGATCAGAAAAAGCCGGAAGAAGACAAGAAGGAAGATTAGTCATCACGTTGTTTGAGGAGGCGTAAACGAATTGGCTGCGAACCACGGGACATAAAAAAATGCGGCTGATAATCAGCCGCATGGTGGTCGAAAATGAATCCGAGCAAATTAGTTGTCGCTTGGTGATCGTCGGCGATCTTCGCCGATTCGGTTATCAAGCCGCTCGACTTTTCCTTTGCCGTGGACGCCCATCCAGTTCAATAACTTTCGGGTATCGATAATCTGTACCGTACTTCCTTTGGCTTGATCTTCTAAAGATTGCATCGCCAAAACAACGTTCCCGTTGTAGTCGATTCCCTCTCTCGGAGATGAACCCATCACGAGGTAACGAGTCGAAGCGTCGATTGCACCAGTGATGTTTCCATCATCGTCATGGGATGCAACAACGGTGCCGCCGTTTCGTTCGATCATTTGAACGAGTTTGTCACGATCAGAAAAACCATCGTTGTCCAAGTCGAACTCACCTGCCAAAGCAATGAAAGTCGAGTTTCCTGGATCCCAGGTTGCCGTCAACACGTAGTCGCCGGTCAGGATCGGGTTGGTTGGATCTTCCATCGTGACTCGTGCTTCGGCTGAATGATCACCAAAGATGCGTGTCACTTCGATCATCGCCTTGTGCTTGTCTTTTTCGAAGTTGTTTGCTGTTTGGCTGTAAACTGCGAACGTTCGGTTAACTCGCAAGCCGTCAGCGAATCCGAGGTCAAGGAAAGCTGTATTGTTTCGGGCAGCCACTTTGACAATCTTGCCGTCTGGCAAGTCAAAGACTTCTCGCTCGTAGTTGTTAACTTTTGCCTTAAGCTTATTGTTTTCATCCAGCACGCCTTTCATCGCCAATTCCAGCTTGGATTTTTCTGCCGAAGCCGTTGTGCGGAAGTTCTCTGCATCAGCCATAACCTGTTCCAAGTTATTCTGATTGTCTTCGAGTTTATTGCTCAACTGCTCTTCGGCCAAAGCTGCATCTCGCTTTTGCTTGTCGAGTGCTTCCTGAGTCGCGGTCAAGTTTTTCTGCAACTCTGCCATGGCGTTTTTCGTTGCCGTCGTTTGCGCATCGGCATCAGCTTGAATACGACGACTCTCGTTGTCTTTGACATACAGGTCATTGTGTTTCTTACGAACAACAGCCGCCAGATTGTCGATCGTGCCTTTCCAAGTCATATCGATCGCGTCGTCAGCACTGGCTGACGCATTGACTTTCATGTCTTGGTCGTAGACGTCGCGAATCGCGATCGTCGACTTTCGAATCTCTTCGATCGCTGCCTGTTGGCCCGAATCAACCGAAGACTTGTAGCGGTCCATAGCACTAATCAGCGTATCGACTTGATCGACGGTAGTACCGTCGAGCCCTAACCAGGCGCCCATCGCTTGGGACTGGGCTTTGTAAGAATCGCCCCGCGCTTTCTCAAACGCCGCATTTTTCTCAGCAGCCATTTTGGCGTCCGAGTATTCACTGGCTTTCGACATCCCCAAAAACGTCAACAGAGCGAGTACCAAACAGAGCAACACCAAAACAATGACGGCGATCAAGTAACCTTGATTTTCGCGGGCAGCCATAGGATCTCCTAAATCCCAGCCAATGCTGGGTCGAATTCGAATAATCGTAAACGAAGAAAGAGCTTCGCTTATCGGTCTTTAAGTCGGAAAGAATTCCCGGGACCATGACTGTGATTTACGGAAACGCTATAACACGCATTGGCATTTCTGCCTCCCATCCACAATCGGTCTTGAGTTCCCTCATCCGACAACCGTCTGTCCAAGTTTAAATTGGGTAGTTTTTACTGTCAAATTCTGAGTGGTAATCCCGACCAATTCTGTTGGGAAAAAGCGAATTTTGAGGAGGATGCACTCAAATCGGGTTATCGGGGTCACGGGACCAACCAAACAAGGTCCAACATACGGACCGATTGTAGGCTTTGCCCAGTAAATAGCCCCACAACAGCCCGATTGGACGACGCGAGCCACGACTTTTGTTTCTGCTCGTTATTCGACGAATCAACTTCGCAAACGGGTTCTGATACCCGAATGAATCGTATTTCAAATAGGCCATTTTGACGTGAATCAGAAATGCCCTGAAATGTTCCACTGATGTGGACAAGTAGTTCGACGTTGAACCGATCCATGTTTGGCACAACACATCCTGATTCGTTCGCGAAGCCAATCCGGATTCATCATTGGCCAAGTTCCTCGTTCACGAACGGTCCGTTTGCCTTGTTCAACCGCGTTGGTAACACGCAGGGACAGTTCTGATAAACTACGAAGCCGGAGCAATTTTTTAGCCAAATCATTCAGCGCACTTTCCATAAGAACCAAGATGATTTCTCAATTCTCAAACCGACTTTGTTTTGCAATTTTCATCTGTAGTTGCTTGTTGTCATCAGCTTTCTTCTGGCAATCTGCTTCCGCTCAGGAAACGAAAGATGAATACGACAAGTCGATTTTTCCAACGCTTGACCAGTTCAATCCAAAGTCGCAACTGAAAGTCCAATCGACGGATCTCACCACAGCCAAATTTCCAGCCATTGACGTTCACACTCACTTGGATTTCAAGTTAACAAGATCAACGTTGAAGCTGGCCGATTTTGTGAAACGGATGGACGAGAACAACATCGCGATCTGCATTAGCCTGGACGCTGAACTGGGAGTGGAAACGGACCACCTCGATTCACTAAACGAATTCCCCGACCGTTTTATCGCATTTGCCCACATCAATTTTCGGGGCGAAGGCAACGACGACGACCCGGCGACTTGGGCGTGCAACCAACCCGGATTTGTCCGCAATGTCGTTGAACAACTTAAGCGCGCGAAAGAGAACGGAGTCCGTGGCGTCAAGTTTTTCAAACGATTTGGCTTGGATTTCCGCGATGCCAAAGGGCAGCTAATTCGAATTGATGACGAACAATGGGATCCGATCTGGGAAACGTGTGGTGAGCTTGGACTGCCGATCCTGATCCACAGCGGAGATCCGGCGGCATTTTTTGATCCAATCGACAACAACAACGAACGACTGGAAGAACTGGCGAGGCACAAGGACTGGAGTTTTCATGGTGAGGACTTCCCATCTCGACAGCAGATTTTGGACGCGCGGAATGCAGTGATCGAACGTCATCCGCAGACAATTTTTATCGGCGCTCACGTTGCTGGAAATCCCGAAGACTTGGAGACCGTCGGTCGCTGGCTGGACAAGTATCCAAATCTTTATCTGGAACTGGCATCTCGAATCGCCGAGCTTGGTCGTCAGCCGGTGACGGCGAAAAAGTTTTTCGAAAAGTACCAGGATCGCATCCTGTTTGGCACCGACGGACCCTGGGAAAGCACAAGGCTGAAACTGTATTGGCGGTTCCTGGAAACCGAAGACGAGTACTTTCCTTATTCGGAAACGCAGCCTCCGCCGCAAGGATTCTGGAGAATCTACGGGCTGGGATTAAGCGACGACATTCTTAAAAAAGTTTACTACGCCAACATCATGAAGCTGGTTGATCCGACCGGCGAGCAATACAAACTTGCTGCTGGCAGCATCAACGCCTCGACCAAACCGCATGGCACAACCGACGAGTCGGCTAAACCAAAGCCATGGATTGAAAGCCTCGCCTTTGAGGAACCGCCGATCACCAATGACGCGATTACGTTCGGCATCTTGATGTTGATGCTTGGCTTGATCTTCTGGACATCCAGCAGTGACTTTGGCCCGTTTAAACTTTTTTATAAAGTTGTCCCTATGTTGTTGGTGTGTTATTTCTTGCCGTCTTTGCTGACTTTCTTCAACCTTGTCGATCACGAAAACAAGAATCTGTACTTTGTTGCGACGCGCTATTTACTTCCCGCGACGCTAGTACTGTTAACGCTCAGCATCGACATGAAAGAAATTTTGCGGCTCGGCCCCAAAGCGCTCATCATGTTTTTAACCGGAACGTTTGGCGTCGTTTTTGGCGGCCCGATTGCTGTGTTAATTGTGGCGTATGTCTATCCAGACGTGATTGGTGTTGACGGTCCGGCCGCCGTTTGGCGAGGACTCAGCACCGTCGCGGGCAGCTGGATTGGTGGTGGAGCCAACCAAGCTGCGATGCAAGTCGTGTTCATGACCCCGGCTGCCGATGCGACGCCTGAATTGAAGACGAATCTCAACGAATTGTATAGCGTCATGGTTGCCGTCGACGTGTTTGTTGCTGAGATCTGGATGGTGTTCCTGCTGTTGGGCGTTGGCAAAACCAAATCCATTGACCGATGGCTCAAAGCAGACGCGTCGAGCATTGAACGGCTTCAGACAAAAATGGAAGCGTTCAGCCTAAGCGTCGCTCGCATCCCGTCGGCTACGGACTTGATGGTGATGGCGGCAATCGGTTTCGGCGCGACGGCGTTTGCGCACTGGGGCGGGGGTGAAATATCGGGTTGGGTAGAAGAACTAATCGAAAGCACGTCGAGCTTGGTGACAAAAGTCGACGCTGCCGGAAATGAAATCACCGTCATGCAAAGTCCCTACGGGTTCCTAAAAGACCTCGGTCTTGCCAGTGCGTTTTTCTGGTTGATCGTGATCTCAACGACGATCGGAATTTTGCTTTCGTTTACGTCGTTGAGAAATTACGAAGGCGCGGGAGCGTCCAAGATTGGCACCGTCTTTATCTTCATTCTCGTCGCGGTGATCGGCATGGGCATGGACATTCGCGCCGTCTACAAAAACCCTGGCTACTTTTTGGTCGGCGGAATCTGGATGGTGTTCCACGTTGGCTTAATGTTCCTGGTTGCAAAACTAATTCGCGCTCCGTACTTTTTCGTCGCCGTTGGCAGTAAAGCAAATATTGGCGGAGCGGCCAGCGCACCGGTTGTCGCGGCGGCGTTCCATCCGGCTCTAGCGCCAGTTGGAGTTTTGTTGGCAGTGCTTGGATACGCACTGGGAACTTATGGCGCGATGGTCTGCGCCTGGATGATGCAAGCCGCTACTCCGGGGTAAACCGTTGCGATCGTTCGGCTGAACTTGCGTTTCTCAACCGTGCTGTTTGCAGCTGCGCATCCTGCTACCAGCGGAACAGGCAAGAGCCCCATGTCAAACCCGCACCGAATCCAACCATCAGGACATTGCTACCTGGTTTGACTCGGCCTTGCATCACGGCTTCGTGAAGTGCCATCGGGATACTTGCCGCAGAAGTGTTTCCATATTTGTCGAGATTGACAAAAACTTTTCCACGATCAATGCCTAGCGATTCTACCGCCGCATCGATGATACGAATGTTAGCCTGATGAGGGATGAACAAGTCAACGTCTTCGAGTTTGACGTTCGCGTAGCCGAGAGTTTCATCCACAATCTTTGGGATCATTTTCACCGCCCATTTGAAAACGGTGCGGCCATCCATTTGAAGATACTGTTGTCGTTGATCAACTACGTCGTGGCTGATGGGCTGTCTTGAGCCGCCGCCTGGAATCACCAGCGAGTCGCCAAGCTTTCCATCGGAACCCAATTTGTACGCGAGAATTCCGGACGGGTGGTCGTTGGATGGTTTTTCGTTGGGGTCCGCTGAAATCAAAGCCGCTCCGGCTCCATCGCCGAACAATGGGAATGTTTTTCGATCTTCACGGTCCATCCACACCGTCAATGTTTCCGATCCGATGACTAGTGCATTGTGGCAACAGCCCGTTTTTACGAATTGACTGGCCATCACCATGGAGTAAACGAATCCCGAACACGCAGCGTTGACATCAAATGCCAGTGCTGAATCACAACCGAGTGCGGCTTGAACGATACAGGCGGTCGACGGAGTCGGGTGGTCGGGGCTCATCGTCGCCACAACAATCAAATCGATTTCTGAAGCATCGACGCCGGCGTTGGCCAAACATTCTCGTGCCGCTGCAATCGCCATGTCACTAGTGGCTTCGCCAGGAGCAACGTGGCAACGTGACTTGATTCCCGTTCGCTGAATGATCCAATCGCTGTCGTAGCCGCAATCTTTCAGCATTGAGTTTTCAACGGTGACTGAGCCCGTTTTCATTCCCGTACCAAGAATCTTGATTCCGTGAATGTTCGTCTTTTTCGGTAGCTTTTGTTTTTTAGGTGTCGTCCGAGAAAGAAATTTTGGCCCATAGGAGGTAAGAGGGCCAAAAAGTTCGCTCGAAATTAGGTTTTCGGACATCTGAGTTTTCTTTTTAAAATGCGCAGGCAGGACAGACTTTCTGCACAAAAGACATCGGCAGAATCGCGTTTGGAGACGAGGCCAAAGAAGCCGTGCCGGAGCGGTCATCAAGGGCCATACTTACTAACAGAATTCTAAAAGCCCTTGGAGTCCAATTGATAGTGGGTGTTCGCTAGCGATTCTACCCCAACATCGATCTTTGGAGTTTGCTGGAATGAGCTTCCGAAAACTTGGTCGGATATTTTTAGGGGAGGTGTCCGCAAGGTCGTTGAAAGATTGTGCCTACTTCTACGCTTTAGCCCTTCAAAACAGGTGGCTAATTTCTCGGAAAGCTTGCTCCACTAACTTTAATTGCCGGGCAAGAACTAACGATTCGGTCGATTCGAAACGCTTCCAAGTCCGCAAGGCCAAATTCGCGATTGAAAAGCCAAGAAACGGCTCATATACCCGGTATTTATTACGAATGATTGCCACGGACCCCTCTTTTTAGGGTGTCAATTGGGCAGTTATCGGATAGATTTATTGTCGCTGGCGGAGGCCGGCAACGGAAGAATCCGGGGCGTGAAGGGACTTTAACGTCCCCCAAACCGGCGAATTCATCCGTTAGTTATGGAACAACTTCTCGATCTTTGAAAAAAAGTGAACGCCCATGAGCCTATTGGCAATCGTTTATCACCTGGTCCCTGAAGCCCCGATCTTGGTGGCTTTTAACCGTGAGGAACTTCTAGACCGTATTTGCCCGGCCCCATCAATTCAATCAGGAAAACCAAGAGTATTAGGAAGCGCAGATCAAAAAGGCGGAACTTGCCTTGGAATCAATCAAAATGGACTATTTGTCGGTGTAACACGCCGAAAAAAACGTGGAGCCCCAATGAATGGCCGATCTAAAGGCCTTTTAGCCCGGGAAATGCTCAAATGTCAATCAGCGACCCAAGCCGTAGATATGGCGATGGAAGAGCTAAATTCCGGAGAATATGACGGTGCCAACTTTATTGTCGCCGATCCCGAATCCGGATGGGTAATTCACGCTGGCGATGATATCAACGCCCAAGAGCTCGGAAACGGCTTGGCAATCATCGGTGACCGGGACGTTAACGATCCCCGAGACGAACGGGCCGCGATGGCTCAACGGTTGCTGACTTTGCAGACGCTTGATTCGCCGGTGAAATTCCTCGCGGTCGCTAGCAAAGTACTCGCTCGAGCCCCAACGATTCCGGGCCGACCAAGCATGGTGGTTCGCGAAAAAGACTACGGCACGGTCAGCTCAACACTGATCGCAGTCGGAACCAAGCCTCGCGATGCGATTTATCAGTATGCAAACGGATCGCCAGATCAGGCCAAGTTCGAGGACTACTCGCCGTTACTTCGTGATATTCTCAGCCGAGGGCTAAGAGAAGCGCGAGCTAAAGCAAACGCAGCTGCAGCAGCCAGCGCACCTGCTTAGTCGTCACTGGCACTGCCTTTGATTAATCAAAAAAGAATCCGCGATCGATGTTTCGGTCGCGGATTCTTTTGTGATGTCATCGGGCCGATCCCAACCGCCAAAGAACTTCAACTTGCCCGCTTCAACTTGGGCACCTTCAAAATCTTTTTCGTACGTTTTGCCTTCAACGATTTCGCCGCGGCCGTTTTGGAAACCAGTTGGTACACGATCGCATTGCCTTGCTTGCCGACTTCGATCGCGCTTCCTGTCTTTTTCATCACGTAACAAATCCGCTGTGCCTGATATCGCGGTACACCCAACCCCTTGGCAAGCTCCGCTGTGCCAAACCTTTTCGGCAACTCCACAGGCATCAATCGGTGCAAATCAATTGCGGTGGCAAACTCTTGTGACTCTCCAATCTCAAGTATCTGACGATCGAGAACTTGAAAGTCGTTCTTACGTCGACGGCGACGCCGCCCTTTCCCCGGATATCGAATCTCTTCGATCTCAATCATCGGCACAATCAGCTTCAAATTTGGGTGTGGAAAAACACGAGTAAAATACAACAACTCATCGAACAGATCGAGAATCGTGCAACGCAGCGGACTCCACCGCGAGTCAGCAACAGTTCCGTTTTTCCGCGTTAGCTTGATCAACTTTTTCCGAACCACCAACGGTTTGACCACTTCGACTTGGTAGCCTTCCTGGCAAAGCTTCAAAATCTTGTCGCGAATCGCAGCCAATCCGCTTCGCTGAATTTCCACCAATCGATCGCCGTTAACGACATCGATGCGGTAACGACCAAGCTTCACTTCGACCTCCGAACCGGGTTCGCGAAAGTGCTCTTTCAATTGGCGATGAAGCGTTGTTTCCATAACGTCTACTGTTGATTGATTCGAAAATTCTCTATCGACTTGAGCTGGTTTCAAAGCACCAGTTTGATGTACTAGGCTTAACCGGAATCACATTTTTCTGCCTTAACGCAGAACTACAAACTTTTATTTGTATGAAATAGGCTCAGGCCTAATACGTTAATCGGTCACCTAGAACACCGAATTGAGGATACTTCTCAGCCCCAATTCGCTAACAAGCGAAGTTGACCCATTTTCCCACACTTTGATATAATTCGGGCTTTTACGCTCCAACTCGGTTCCTCGGCTTAACCGCATTAACTCACTCGGAAATGACAATGTCCACATCAACCACTGGTATCTACGAAGAAATTACTCAATGCATCGGCAAGACACCGCTGGTTCGCTTGCGCCGCGTCACAGAAGGCTGCGTCGCCAACGTGATTGCAAAAGTCGAAAACATGAATCCACTGTGGAGTGTCAAGGATCGCATCGGTCGCGCGATGATCGATGCAGCTGAGCGTGACGGAAAAATCAACAAAGACACAATCGTCATCGAGCCAACCAGCGGCAACACTGGAATCGCATTGGCTTACGTTTGTGCGGCGCGAGGGTACAAATTGCAAGTCACGATGCCGGACAGTATGTCTATGGAACGCCGTCAATTGCTTAAAGCGCTCGGCGCAGAATTGATTCTCACTCCGGGCGCCGAAGGAATGCCTGGGGCGATTCGCAAAGCGACCGAGATCGCCGAGTCAGGCGGCAACTATTTCATGCCACAACAATTTAACAATCCAGCCAATCCAGAAATCCATCGCCAAACAACTGCCATGGAAATCTGGGAAGACTGTGGTGGCCAAATCGATATTTTTGTCGCTGGCGTTGGAACGGGTGGAACAATCACCGGCTGTAGTGAAGCCCTCAAGGAAAAAAATCCGAATTTGATTTCGATCGCAGTCGAACCGGCCAACAGTCCTGTCATCACACAACGAAAAGCTGGGAAAGACCTCAAACCGGGCAAGCACAAGATCCAGGGTATCGGTGCAGGGTTCATTCCTGAAATTCTCAACGTTGACGTGATTGATGAAGTCATCCTGGTCGAAGACGACGACTGCGTGCAAATGGCGCGCGATATGGCGACGAAGGAAGGCTTGTTCTGCGGTATCAGTTGTGGTGCAGCCGCCACCGCCGCAATCCAGGTCGCCAAGCGACCGGAAAACAAAGGCAAGAACATCGTTGTCGTTCTTCCCGATCTCGGCGAACGATACTTGTCGACGACACTGTATCCTGCTGCCGATAGTGCGTAAGCGCAATTATCACGACGAGCATTAACTCGCCCGCTTCGAATTGGCACGCCTACCCATGAGCTAGCGCGCCCCTGAACGAGCGCCTCTCATAAACTAGCGCGCTCGTTTGCATGGTCGCGACGGACGGGCGCCATTGCTCAATTCCTCCGTTTGCACAACGGGCGCTAATTCTCCATTCTCGTCAGTGGGACCCCGTTTCAAAAAACTGCTCAAACCGCTGCCGAACTTCCTTGCGGCATTGCGTTACTTTGCGTTCCAACGCTTGCCCGTTGGGGTAGTTGATCAAATAAGCCAGCTTTTCCAACTGCATCGGAT
Organism: uncultured Pirellulaceae bacterium; assembly: GCA_964584615.1. GTDB lineage: Bacteria > Planctomycetota > Planctomycetia > Pirellulales > Pirellulaceae > Mariniblastus. The sequence continues at coordinate 33,725 of CAZPBE010000003.1, forward strand.
CGATCGGCAAATCGTGTCGGGCAGTCGTATTCATCAGTCGCAAACGAGACTCAACCGATCTCAACAGCTGATAACTCTCTGCGAGGAAATCGCCATCTTCGCTCGACATCAAGTCGGCAGCGACCAAGGCTTGAATGGCATCGACAGTCCCGGTGACAAAAACCGACCGATGGGTAGGTCCATGTTTCAGCTGTAGCATTTGAATGATGAATTCAATATCGACCGTGCCCCCCTGCCCTCGCTTGAGGTTACGTTCGCTGGCATCGCGTTCCATCGCTGTGCGCATTTCACGAATCTCGGCGCGCATCTCTTGGTGCCAGGGCATCGACAGTACTTTGGCGACCACTTCACCAATCTGTTCACAAATGCGAACATTTCCGAGAACCGTTCTGGCTCGGCAAAGCGACTGTCGCTCCCAAAGCTGCGCTGTCCCTTGTTGAAAGTAACGATCGAACTCAATCAACGAGACCGCCAGCGAACCACTCTTTCCCGTCGGTCGCAAACGACTATCGATCTCATACAGCCTTGCCCGATCCGTCGTATTGCTGACAAACCGTGTGATTCCGGCCGCCAACTCACTAAAGAAAAATTGCGAAGTGATTCCATCGGCCAAATGTTCTTCAAACTCTGATTCTTGAGCATATAAGAAAACCACATCCAAATCGCTGTGGTAATTGGGCTCGCGACCGCCAAGCTTTCCCATCGCCAGAATCGCGAAGGGAATCGTCTCATCCAGTCCACAACCGGCGCGCAATTGACTTTCATAAAACCCATCACCATGTTTTGAAAACAATCTGTCAAACTGTTGCTCGACAACTTTCGCCAGGCAGATATCGGCAACATCCGACAGAGAACGATGCGACTCTTGAATCGTGTCGTGTCCGAGGATGTCGCGAATTCCAATTCGCATGTGTTGAGTGCTTTTAAAGCTCGAAACAATCAGATCGATATCGACTGCGCCTTTCGACAGCTCCTGCATCGTGGATTCCAGCCGCTGACGAGTTGGCAAAGATTCCAACTGTAGCGCATCGGCCAACTCATCAATCATTCCGGGGTTCGATTTCAAAATCGTGGCAAGGTAATCACAGGATGCGCAAAGTCGAACAAACAAATTTAACGTCGGCGGACTGAGACTGAACAACTCCCACAAAACTCCCTTCGCACCAAGCGAGTCACTTACTGAAGACAACGCATTCAACGTTTGGTCTGGTTCCGGTGTCCGGTTAACTTCTTCCAGCAAAGCCGGTGCAATCGCGGCCAGAAAGTGTTTGCATCGACGTGACGAAAGGAATTTGGTTTTCTCTTGCGACAGCTCCATCAATCGCTCAAACGCGCTGCGGCGATCACGAAAGTCAAATCGGTGCAAGACGGTTTCAATCATCTCGTTGGTCGGATCCGGTTCAAGAATCAGATCAACCTCTGGTGGAACTTCTTCGTCTTCGTCTGACTCACCAATAACGTTGGCACCGCCGAAAGCGCCATGCAACAGGTGGTTCAAGATTGTCCGGTTGGTGTCGGTAACTTCTTTAAGTTGCTGAAAAAAGACTTCCGCCGCCGATTGTTTGTCGGATGAACCTTGATGAATTCGAGTCTGACAATTCATGCGGACGGCGATCGCAGCCAGCTCATCAGGATCGTTTGGCAAAATGTGAGTCTGTTGATTGAAAGAAATTTGCAATCGATGTTCCAGCTTTCGCAGCCAGCGATAATTGTCTGCCAGCCGATTGGCTTCGTCGTGCGTCAAACAGCCGCCTCGCTCCAGACGGCCAATCGCCCGGAGCGTATTGGTCGAACGCAATTTTGGCAACGAATAGCCATTCAACAGCTGCATAAACTGGATCACAAACTCAACATCACGAATCCCGCCGTAACCCGTTTTGATATTCGTTCGGTCTTCGCCTTGCTGCAGTGCTCGCCGTTCAATTTTTCGCTTCAACGATTTCATTCCGGTGATGTCGGAACGATTGAAGCTCGATTGATAAATCCACGGTTCTAGTTTATCCAACAGCTCGAAACCCAAATCAATATCACCCGCAATCGGTTTGGCTTTAATCAAAGCCTGCCGTTCCCACGTGCGTCCTTCCAAATCGTAATACTGGACGATCGATCGAGTCGAACTACAGATCGCACCGTGCGCGCCGTGCGGTCGCAACCGAAAATCCACTCGAAATGCGGCACCCAATTCTGTGACGCCACCGACGAGTTTGATAAAGTCGCGCGTTAACTGAGTAAAAAACTCAAGGTTGGATTTTGAATTTTTACCATTAGTCCGACCTCGTGATTCGAAAACGGCCACCAAATCGATATCACTCGAATAGTTCAACTCATAGCCGCCAAGCTTTCCCATTCCCATGACGACGAATCGGCACTTTTTTCGATCACTGCGCATCGGCTGACCGTACTTGGTCGATAGCCGATCGTGACTCCAAACTATTGCGGCGTGACAAACGGCTGCCGCAACTTGCGAGATCTGCTCCGTGACTTGCTCGATCCGATAACCCAACACCAGATCGCCGTAGACGATCCGCAAAAATTCGCGTTGCTTAAACAGACGAAGCTCGCGCATGGCCGCTTCCATTTCGGCAATGTTATACATCCGAACTGAAAGTGATGCGTCCAACATCGACTTCGTAATCTCGCGACCGATGCTTAGTTTCAGCCAACGATAGTTCTCGGGATCCCGCAATAGATCGCTGAAATATTGCGTGTCAGAAAACAAAGTCAGCAAGCCAAACAACAGCGGCTCGTTGTCCAGCAGCGCGACCAGTTCTTTGGCCGAATCGTTCTGGCTTTGGCTGAATCGTTCAAGATTGTTTAACGCCGCGTCAGGATCGGCGACGGCGTCCAGCCCACGCCGCAGCAGCTGCACTAGCCTGAGAAATTCAACGACGGTCAGCCCGGTCGCTGCCAGGCTTTTAAGATTCGACGTTGCCCGGTCAGCACGTATTTGATCCCTGAAGTCAAACTCAGCCAACCAACGATCAAGCGCTGGCGAATCAAACCATTGCTCTAATTCACGGTTCATGAATTTAGTTCCGGAGCAACGTTAATCGTTTTACAAAGAACGTCGGTAACGCTTTTTCGGTGGTTTTGGAGCAGCTTTCCGCGTCGCACCTTTGCCGCGAATTTCATCGATCTCTTCCTGCATCGGATCGACATCCAATTGCGCGTTGATCGTCTGCTCGATCTGCGTTAATTCCTGGCCTTGGTCCGGCTCGATGAAAGAAAACGCAACGCCCGTTTTGCCCATGCGACCCGTTCGCCCGACACGATGAACGTAGTCTTCACTTAAACCGGGAATATCGTAGTTGATGATGTGCGAGATATTCGTGATATCGATTCCGCGACCAACAACATCAGTCGCAACCAGGTATTTGACCTTTCCAGATCGAAACTTTTTCATCATCGCGTCGCGTGCGGATTGGGACATGTCGCCATGAAGCGTTCCAACCGCATCGAACTTTCCTGATTTGAACAACTTGCGATAAAGTTTTTCAGTTCCCAGCTTTGTCCGGCAGAAGATGATCGACTGTTCTGGCTCTTCCCGTAAAAGAAGTTTGACAAGGATGTCGTACTTCATCTCTTTGGGAACCGTCACATAGTATTGGTCAATGGTATCGGCGGCGACATTCTTTGATGAGAAATTAATCACCTTGGGTCGATACATGTAAGTCTTGGCAAGGCTCACAATTCCGTCCGGCAAAGTCGCGCTGAGCAAGAGGGACTGACGCTCCCTGGGGCAACGCCGAAGAATTCTTTCGATATCAGGGCGGAAACCAATGTCCAACATCCGATCGGCTTCATCAAGAACAACAAACCACAACTGATCAACATTCAACGTGCCACGGTTCAAGTGATCGATCACGCGTCCCGGAGTTCCAACAACAACGTGGCACCCTTTTTCCAATCGATTTATTTGTTGACGTATCGGCTTGCCGCCGTAAACACAACATGTGCGAACATCGGGTGGGGCCATGCGTGCAAATTCGTTCTCAACTTGCACAGCGAGTTCGCGGGTAGGCGCCAAAACCAATGCCTGCGGTTTTGGTTTGGAGACGGACATATCCAGCCGCTCCAAAATTGGAATCGCAAAAGCGGCGGTCTTTCCCGTACCGGTTCTTGCTTGACCAATCACGTCGAATTCTTCGAGGACAAGCGGAATGACACCCGCCTGAACGGGGGACGGTTTTTCGTATCCAATTCGCTCCAACGTTTTTAGCATTCGCGGAGACAGACCCATGTGTTGGAATGAAAGAATCTGTTTGCGTTTTTCGACTGTCTTAGCCACAGTATGAGGACGTTAATTCCTGTTTCGCGACCGATTATTATTAAGCGGTCTGTTCTGAGATTTTTTTGATTTCCTGATTTTGTAGCCATACAAAGTAACTCGACTCCAATTATTGGTCAACGCGAGTTGTTGGCATGGCCAATACATTGACCAAATAACCGCGTGCGGACGAAAAAAGAGACTTATGATCAACCAACTTCTCGACATCATTCACGACAGCCAGCCTGTCGAACAAAGCCAGGCTGCCCTGTCCGGGCTTCTACCGCAGATCAAAAGCCTTGGCCAACGTGATGTCGATTCGTTTTTCGAACAACTCGTGGCGAACATTGAACGCAAAACAGGACTCCACAGGGAAGCAACAGAAGCTGACACCGTTGCACCGGATATCAGCGATTCACAACAGGTCATTTTGCAGTCCGTCATTCACGAACTTGTCCTGCGCGAAAGAGCGGTTGCTGAAAAGACTCCATGGTCTGACTCTCTTCGCGCCAATGTTGAAAAACTTTATCTGGCAACAGCGCCTGAAAACGATTTGAGAAATCACATCTTGCGGTGGCTGGCGACAGACGCAGACCAACCGCGGTTGCAAATGTGGACAGACTTAATTTGCAACACTCCGCCTGAACACCGGCTGGGCATCATTCTTGCCTTTTCACCTTTGATGCAGTCTGACTTCGATCCGCCTGAGTGGATGCTGAATGAGCTTTTGGAAAAAGCGACCACACATTCTCAAATTGCGTCTCCTGTATTCGACCTGTTCAACTTCTATTTTCGTCACCAGAAAGTCACGACGCACACGGCGGCTGGGCGGATTGATTCGCTATCCGAGTTGCTTGGCCAGTTGGTTGAGCAGATGAGGAAAATTGAATCGGGCAAACTTGGTCCTGACGCCAACGTGATGAAACTAAACCAACAGGTTTCTGATTCGGTCTCCTTGATCGTTGCGTTGTGCGATGCGTTTGCTTTGTTGGAGCACAAACCGGCGATTCCCCATCTAAGCAATGCGTTGTCGTTACGTCATCGCCGAGTTCAAACAGAAGCGGCAGCGGCGCTGGCGCGGATGGGCATCGAAGACGGCAAGCGCGCGTTGGTCGAGTTGGCCCAACAACCGGTCGCGAGAATTCGAGCGCTAGCCTACGCCGAGGAACTGGGCTTCAAAGACAAAGTCTCACTGGAGCTGCAAGGCGAAATTGCGATCGCCGAAAGCCATCTGGCAATCTGGCTTTCCGAGCCCGAACAAATGGGGCTTGCTCCAAGCGATATCGAAATGGTCGACAATCGCGAGATGTATTGGCCCAGCTATGAACACCCGGTCCAGTGTTACTTGTTTCAATATAGCTACGGGGCAGGCGAGCAAGCCCACAGTAACCTTGGTATTTGCGGACCTTTAACCCATGCCTTCGCGGCTGACTTGCGGGGGCTGAACCATGAGGATGTTTACGCGGCATTCGCTGGCTGGCAAACCGTTCATCAGGAAATTTTCCAAACGGACCTCGATCGTGCCAGGAAAATTGCACCGACAGAGATTGCGAAACTAGAGTCCACGATGCAAGAGGCCGCCGGCGACAATGAATTTCACATTCAAACAGTTGGAAACTTTTTTGGACAATGGGTTCTCATCGCGGCCGGAATCCGGGATAGCCAACACGTAACGCTCATCGTCGACACGAAGAAAACTTACTGGATTCCTGCAGGAAATCCTGCCGCCCCAATCGACTGGCAATTGGCCTATTCGATCTGGAAAGGCCACGAGTTGTTGTCGAATTTCAATCCGGAGACAACGAATTCGACCGAATAGTCGGGAGTGACGTCATTCTTTGACACACAAACGACAAACGTGAGGCTTTTGAGGACTGGCTAGGTTGGATTGCCGCTCGTTCAGACACGTCAAAAAAATTGCTGGCAAGTTTGAACCATTGCTTTGGTTGCTTCGTATCCTTCAACGCACGCACTCGCCCCTATCGCGCGCCAGCGTCTCATCTTCGGAGACCCACGCTGTTTTAGCTCCATGACGGAGTTTGTCTTTGCGCTGAAGGATCAGCCCAAACTCGTCAAGCATCAGGAGGAAAACATGCATTCGTTCGGTCCCAAAATTTTCCGTCGCTCTTGCGCGATTACTTTCGTGTCTTTGTTAGCCCTCGGTTCCAGCGCCACAAACATTCCGGCAAATGAATTCGCTTCACCGATTAGCTTTGACGCGCCCGCGTTGATCGCCGTTCAAGAAGTCCTTCTCGAAGAGGATCTCGCTGGCATTGAGAAAACAATTGAAGTCATTGTGCCAATCTCATCAGAGATTCAGTTGGCGGATCGACAGAACATTCGTGAATTTCGTTTCGACGTCAGCTGGAACCGCGAAGTTTTCCCGATCGTTGACTATGGTCCGAAAACAAAAACTTTCTCGGACATCGAAGGACTCGTCAACGTTGAATCTTCATCCGACAAAAGAGGTAGCGTTGGATTCAATCTCAGTGGTGCAGTCGACCCGATTAACACCAGTGCCAAACTCGATGCATCGTCAAGCAACTCGCAACGAGAGAGCTACCAGCGGATCCCGAACCACGAAGTCCTCGTCGCCAGCGGCACCGTCTCGCGCGGGACTGGCGCATTCTTTAGATTCCATCCGTCAAAAATTGAAACTTTGGAGGGAGGCCGCGACCTGATCGTCGCATTTCGAGTTCCGCGCGACTGGCGCGCAGGATTGTTACAGGTCCAATGTCGAGCCGTTGGGGAGCGGCGAATTGTTGGTGCCTGGAAGGAACCGTTGGAATTTGGGCGATCGTTTATCGTGCCCATTTACCTCGAAGGCGACGATCAGGGCCGGCGCTCGGCCACCGAATTTGTACGCAGCGAACAGACGCTACGCAAAAGCTGGACTCGATCGCGGAGCAATCGTTCGGGGTCAGAGCTTTGGCCACATCCGATCTTTGGCAACTCTCCATTTAAGAGCAACGCAAACTCAATTCCGGAACAATGGGTGCATTTGCTTATCCAGTCTGGCGACGACGCTTATTTGGAAAAGTACCAGCGGCAATTGCCGCAAGAAGTTGCGGTTGATGCGGGGAAGTTTGTCCAAGCCCGCAAAAACCTGCTGCAACTCAATCGTTAAGAATTCCCGGCTGTCTTGATGAACGGTGCTTTAGTTATCGCTGAACCCAAGCTGCGTTGCGGGTTCGGCCATGATTGGATTTCTGATGTATTGGCGGTGGCACTCGCAACACAAGTCAAAATTTCTGACTTGGTAGGCGTGCTCGCTAATCTCAGCACACTCTTCTTCGCCAAGCTCTTCGAGAATCTCCTTCAACTCCATCAAGTGATCTCGGTCGTCATCATGTTCTGCGTCTTCGGTTTCAACCGCCACTTGTATTTCCACTCGAACAACATAGCGAAGTCCGTCTTCCGAGCTGATAATACGTTTGCAACGATCGCAAGAGTAATGGATCATTGATCATTCCTTTGGACCCGTGGTAAAAAATTCCTGAACTCATTGGAAGCGATCTAAATCGCTCACGCAAGAAAAAAGAAAGCCTTTTTGCTAATCAAATTTCTTGTTCAAGAGGTTCAAGTTCGGCATCTTAGATGGGCGTTTCTCAGATTGCAATTTATGAATGCAAAAAAATTGCGAGAGAATTTTTCTTTGAAAACCTTGCCCGTTTGAGAACGCCATTGATCATTCCGAATCGCCGTTCGATATCGGGCGGGCAATATCGGGGAAACCGGTCATTATCCCGGCTCAATGAACGCCAAAATGCCTTAGACGGACCGTTGATTTAGAAGAGTTGCCAAGACAGAAACCGAATTATCTCGTTGACATTTGCTATCGCAAAGCACGATCGATTTGTTTTCCTTATTGCCGCAAACGAGTTGCAAGTGTTTGAACAAAAAACAATTGACAAACGCATGTTCAAATGCTTGGACCGTTTCCGCCCATTCACTTAAATTCACTCCGTCAGAAAATCCAGCAGCCATGCTCTTGCGAAAGTCCAATGCCGAGATGCGGTTGCGCGAGAGATTCCCATTGCCTTGGCAGCTTCAACCTCTGAAAGCCCAAGGAAATAACGCAAGCGGACCAGTTCAGCTTTTCGCGGTTCAATCTTTTCGAACTCATCGATCGCTTCGTTAAGTTCTACAATCGAATCGGCGACGCCCGACGGAAGATGTTGCTCCTCAAGCACGCATTTGGCTCGCTCTCCCCCGCGTTTGACGGTTTTCTTTCGTCGTGCTGCGTCAATCAAGACTCGCTTCATCTCAGCAGCGACGATGCCCAAAAATTGGCGCTCATTAATCCAATCAGCGGGATCTCGCGTGCGTAGTCTCAAGAACACTTCGTGAATCAGACTGGTCGCCGACAACGTATTGTCACACTTTTCGTTTCTCATTTGCGACAAAGCGATTTTATGAAGCTGTCGATACGTCCGCTGCATCCATTGCCCCGTGGTCGCCAATTCAGGTTGCGACTCGCCAATAAACCTGGCTTGAAGAATCTTCTCCTCAAAGGATTTAGCAGAATTCAAGTTTTTCGGTTGTTGATCCATGGATTCAAATTTTGAGCAACTTGCCATTTCTTCATCTTCTCATAGCGCTGTTATTGCGATTCGTTTCCGCGACCAAAGTTCTGCGGATCAAGCTGAGCCAAAACGCCGACAACTTTTGCAAACGCCTCTTTCCCACGAATCGTCTCCAGCAACGCGTCGTTGTTTTTGAATTTCTCATAGGTCGCGACAAGCAAAGACTTTCGCTCGGTATCTTTACCTGCTTTCTCGTAGATCTTTGCCAGTGTGATCTGAGCCACCAACAGGTCATAGGAGCCGGGTCGATTTAATTCAAAAAACGCAATCGATTCGTTCAGCAACTGTTCGGCATCGGGAAGCATCCCCCACACGATATAACAGCGTCCTAACGTCATCTGCTGAGTCGCGCGCTCGAAATCGTCCTGGCCATCAGTAAGTTGGCTTAGTTTTTCTTTTGCTGTTGCCGCATACTCAGAACAGATTTTCTCTCGGACTTGTCGCAGTTCATCTTTTTGCTGGTCGTCGGTAACTTCTTCCATCAACACATCGGCGCGATCAAAGTCGCCCGACATCGCATTCAAGACCGCCAAAATTCCGTACACCGTTTTGTCTTCGCTGGACTCAGGTCCTCCGTTGGCATGAATCGCTTGATACTGTGATTCGTAGGCCGGAATGAGATTGAGATCAAATTGGTCCGAAGTCATCTCGTACATGTCTGAGGCTAACAGGCGCATGATCAAGTCGTTCGCTGCCGCCGTCTGTTGGCTCGATTGCAAATTCGCTTGCCGCGCGTCGCTTAGGTCGTTTGCAGAACTGCGAATCGTAAAATACCCGTAGACCAAACTCGAAACCAGCAACAAAGCCGCAACGGCGGCGAAGGCCTTCGCATTTCTGTTGACGAATTGTTTCATTCGAGTTGGCCATCGTGGCGCCGAAACGGAAACCGGTTTGCCTCTCATCGCTGCATCAAGATCTTTGACGAAAGCTTGCACGCTGGAATACCGCTTGTCTGGGTCTTTCGCAAGTGCTTTGGTCATGACCCAGTCCAAATCACGTTTGGCAAACTTGATCAGCTCCGCCGATGATTCGTTTGAACCTGTCAACTCTTTTTGATTTCGCGAGTTTTGCTTAATCCGACTGCTTAACAACTCAGGCTGTGAAACCCTGACCTGGCTCATAATTTCTTCTGTCGTGTCACCTTTGCGGTATGGCTCAGTTGTCAACAGCTCGAACAACACCAACGCCGCAGAATACACATCCGTTCGATGATCAACCTGGCTGCTGTGGTTAAACTGCTCAGGGCTCATGTATCGAGGCGACCCAAGGACTTGGCCAAATTGTGTCACGGTCAGATTCTGTTTTAAATCGTCTCGGGAAATTTTCGCGATGCCAAAATCAATAAGTTTTGGGACGGGGCGACGATCCCGCACTCCAACAAGAATGTTGTCCGGCTTAATGTCGCGATGAACAATGCCGTGGCGGTGTGCATGAAACAACCCGTCACACGCTCGCATAAAAACGCGAAGTTTCTGCCGGTAATCGAGTTTGTACTTTTGGCAGAAAACCGTAATCGGCAAACCGTTGACGTATTCCATCGCGGCAAACGGATGCCCATCAGAAGTAGAACCCACTTCGTACAACGTGGCGATGTTCGGATGATCGACAAGAGCGACCGCTTGCTGCTCGCGGAAAAAACGCTTGACCGCTTTCGGCGCGAATAAACTTGGCCGGATAAACTTTAAAGCGACGCGTCGTTTGATTGGCTTCGCTTGAATCGCTCGGTAGACAACCGACATGCCGCCTGTGCCGATCGTGTCTTCTACAACATAGGCCCCAACTTTTTGCCCGCGACTTAACCGGACATCTGTTTCCTCTACCGTTTCCGCTCCACTTTGGTCGAAGAACTCAGGCGCCGCTCGGGCGATGTCAGACATAATATCTGTGTTTAAGAATGGCGACTTTGATTCATGCGCGTTGCACAATCGAACCGCCGCTTGCTTGACGTCGTCTGGATAATCTGATTGCGAAAGCGTTTGTAATCGTTGCGCGTGTGGTTGCGTGAGCAGTTCGGCAAAGAGTTCTTCAACTAAGTCTGAATTCATGGCGTGCAACTCTTTGGTCGGTCGTCAGTAGCGAATCTCATTTGCGCAGTGTTGGCTAGCTTATTTTCCGCGCGCCTAGCGGGTGACCCAATCAGGGGTGATGGGCCGGGTCAGCAAACCGCAGCCATATCCATTGTAGAAGCCGATTGAAAGCCGATTGATTGATTGTGGACTAAAACACAAACAAGAAGGCTGAAATTCCACGACACAAGCCTGATAATTGGTACCGACGTTGGAGCCAACAGGAATATTGAAGGTAGTTGAATTCACCGAACAACAAAGCGAATTCATCGTTGAAAAGGCCCATTCTCAGCCGATCGTATGCCAAATCACATCTCAAAAGTATCTTTGCTGTTTTTTGTTAAAAATTGAGGCGCGGAAGGCAATGTTCTCGCGATTGCATAAGGTGGGTTCGTTTTTTAGATCGCCGCGACGTGAAAACGGAGTACGTGAAAGTTCCCCAAACGACCCTTTTAGAAAAAATACCTCTGATATTTCAACCATTTGATAAAGGCAATCTTGATGAAACTATCCAAAATCTATTTCCTTCTCATCGCCGTGGTGGCGTTGGGAATTCCGCAATCGGACGCCGATGCTCAACAAGCGGTCAACGTTACGATCGAAAACGTTGCTCCAGCAGACGGCTTTTTCTTTACTCCGGTATTCCTCGGTTTCCATGACGGCACATTTGACGTTTTCGATGGCGGCGCAATGGCATCGCCAGAACTTGAATTGCTTGCTGAAGGCGGAGTCACATCGGACCTTTCGAACTTACTCACAGGTGGCCAGTCGAGCGCCTTGGCAAGAACGGTTGCCGGCACCTCTGTAGGACCACCACCGTTCGATCCTGGCGAATCCATTTCAACGGTCTTCAGCCTAGACGCCACAAACAATCGGTACCTGAACTATGCTTCCATGGTCATTCCTTCGAACGATGCATTTTTTGGAAACGATAATGCTCTTGAGCTATTTGATGCGGCTGGAAACTTCAATGGTACTCAGACGTTCGATATCACAGCTGGCATGATCTACGACGGCGGAACAGAAGTTAACGACATCAATGGCGGCGCTGCTTTTTCTGCACTGGGCGGGACCAGTACTACTGAAGCATTGCCCATCGGTTTGATCGACTTGGCCGACTTGAATCTCTTCGTCGGGACGGACACCGTGTCCGGCGCGACAATCGGTTCGGGCCTAACCGCTGACACTGTAGTTGCCCGATTCACTATTGCTGTTCCTGAGCCAAGCTCATTCGCAGTAATGGGATTGGTTGGACTTGTAATGGCAGCTCGTCGACGACGAAGCTAGTCGTTGCTTTTCTGTCGAAAACAATCGAAGCGTGTTGGTCTCCTCCAACACGCTTTTTTTTTGCGCAAAACACAGCCGTAATGAGTGCGCATAACACGCCCTTGAAATCCCAGCCAAGCCACGCCGGAATTTCTGTTTGCATCCTTCCATTGAATGGTTCATCAGTCAGAATGGTGTCCGCACTGTTTTTACTGCCCAGAAACCAACCAGTCGGAAACTATGAAGCCATATCTCGCTATCCGTTTTGCCAGGTTCATCCCATTGTTTCTGATGTTGACGTGCAGTCCTTGGGCGATCAACTACGCTCAGGAAAACAGCTACCAGCCGCTTGTCTATCACGACGAGAAGATGACCGACGGAATGGGTTCGGGAAAGCACATTGTTTTTCTGGCTGGTGATCACGAATATCGCAGCGAAGAAACGTGTCCGGCGATGGCTCGCATGATGGCCAAACGCCATGGGTTCAAATGCACTGTTCTGTTCAACGTCGATAAAGACGGCTTTATCGAGCCGGGCAACAATAACATGCCCGGCCTGGAAGCGCTCAAAACAGCCGATCTGGCGTTTGTGTTTTTGCGTTTTCAAAATTTTCCCGACGACCAGATGCAACACTTCGTCGACTATATCGACCGAGGCGGCCCGGTTGTTGGGCTGCGAACGTCGACACATGCTTTCAAGATTCCTGCCGGAAAAAAGTTTTCTCGATTCAGTGACGGCTACGAAGGCAAGGAATTCGAAAAAGGATTTGGCCGTCAAATTCTTGGCGAAAGTTGGGCCGGGCATTACGGCAGGAACCACGCGATGAGCACGAGGCTGGACATCCTCGAGTCGGCCAAGTCGCATCCGATTCTGCGCGGTGTGGAGAAGCCGTGGGCCCAGTGCGGCGGCTATTGGACCGACCCGATGCCTGACAGCGTGGTACTGTGCAACACGCAACCACTGCAAGGCATGACCCCCGATTCACCGCAAGCTGAAGACAAAGAGCCCTGCCCCGGAGTTTGGGTTCGAAATTACAAAAGCAAATCCGGTAACGAAGGACGCGTGTTTACAACAACCAGTGGCGCCTCCGAAGATATCATTGACAATGATTTTCGTCGCTTGCTGTTCAACGGCTCGTTGTGGGCGATGGGACTGGAAAATAAAATTATTGCTGACGCCAAAATTGATTTTGTCGGCGGCTACCACCCTGTCACCTACGACAACTTGGCCTACCGATTGGGTGTTCAGCCGCAGGATTTGGCTGGATGGGAAGCGCCCATCATGGGGCCAGACGTTCCTGTCCAAGCCAAAGTTCAGTGGGGCAAACCTCGCCCGAAACGAAATCGAAACGAGAAGCGCAATCGAGACGGGAAGGCCGCTGAGGAAAACAAAGACAGCGAGAAAGAGATTTCCCCATCGGTTGAAGATCAATCGCTGACCGAATTGCGACTAGAGAAAGGCGACCACCTATGCTTCGTCGGAAATGAACTTGGCGAGCGAATGCAGCACCACAACTGGTTCGAAACCGCATTGCTTACTGCGGTTCCTGAATACGAATTGACGGTTCGTAATTTGTGCTTTCCCGGTGATGAGCCTCAGGAACGAATACGTTCACTCAACTTTGGATCGCCAGATTCACATTTGACCCACAGCAAAGCCAGCGTGGTGTTATTCTTTTTCGGGTTTAACGAATCGTTCGCTGGCGAAGAAGGGCTCGCGAAATTTGAGTCCGACATTTCAAAATTGATCACGGACACTCAAAAACAGGACTACAACGACGACGGGAAAGCTTCGCGGATTGTGCTCGTTTCACCAATCGCTTTCGAAAACACCGGTGACAAAAACCTGCCCACTGGAGAGACACAAAACAAAAACCTGGCGATTTACACGGCAAAGCTCAAGGATTTGGCGTCGAAACATAAAGTCACTTTTGTCGATCTGTTTGAGCCGACCAAAAAGTTGTTCGAATCGTCAGAGCAACGACTCACGCTCAATGGATCGCATTTGAACGATGACGGTTATAAATCGCTCGCGCCGATCTTCCTGCAACGTTTGATCGGCAAGGACCCTGCTGGCCCAGTCAATCCGAAGATCAGAGCACTGGTCGATGACAAGAATTTTCATTGGTGGCATCGATATCGTTCGGTAAACGGATATTCCATTTACGGACAGCGAGGCTCAGCAGGTAAAGATGGTTCAGGAACGTACAACAATCGCGACGTGATGAATCGCGAACATGCGATCCTTGACCAAATGACGGCCAATCGTGACGCGAGAATTTGGCAACTGGCCAGCGGCAAAGATGTCACTGGAGAAATCGATGATTCGAACACGCTTCCATTTTTGAATCCTGTCACCAACGTTGGAATACCGGATGATCCCAATATCAAGAATGGAAAATTGGGAACGTTGGAGTACTTGTCGGCCGCGGAACAACAAAAGTTGTTTGAGCTGCCAGAGGGATTCGAGATCAATCTGGTGGCTTCTGAGGAGCAGTTTCCTGAGCTGGCCAACCCAGTCAACATCAACTTCGACAATCAAGGTCGACTGTGGGTGGCGACCATGCCGTCTTATCCGCACTGGAAACCCAAATCAAAGCTTGATGACAAACTGTTGATCCTGGAAGATTCCGACAACGACGGACGCTCCGACAACTGCAAAGTATTCGCTGGCGGACTTCATCAACCGACCGGTTTTGAACTAGGAAACGGAGGTGTCTACGTCGCACAACAACCGGACATTCTGTTTTTACAGGATACCGACGGCGATGACAAAGAAGACACGCGCATTCGGAAACTCGTTGGCTTTGATTCCGCTGACTCGCACCACGGCATCGCTGGATTCATTTGGGGACCGGGCGGCAACCTGTACTTTCAGGAAGGGACGTTCAAGTTCTCACAGGTCGAAAGTCCTTACGGGCTCACGCGACTCGGAGAAGCCGGAGTCTGGTATTACAATCCGCGCACTGAAAAATTTGGCGCGCATGTTTCGCTTACTTTTTCAAATCCATGGGGGCATATTTTTGATCGGTGGGGTCAAAACTTCATTGGTGACGCTTCAGGTGGTTTGAGCTATTGGGCAACGCCAATCAGCGGCCATATTGAATATCCGCTCAAACATCCGGGCGGATCTCACGATGGTCGAATTCAAAAGTTCGTTGGCAAAGAAAAAGGATACCGATTCCGTACGCTTTACAAAAAACGCACGCGGCCACTTGGCGGTTGTGAGATTCTTTCCAGCAGTCACTTCCCTGATGAGATGCAAGGCAATTGGCTGATCACCAACTGCATTACCGATCGTGCCGTCCTCAGTCACAAGATCGAAGAAAAAAAATCCGGGTTCTGGGGAACCGAAGTTCCTCCTATCGTTTCCTGTGCCGATGGAAATTTTCGTCCCGTCGATGTGGAAATCGCTCCCGATGGATCGCTGTACATTGTTGACTGGCACAACGCTTTGATTGGCCACCTGCAACACAATCTCCGTGATCCAAGTCGCGACACAAGTCACGGTCGAATCTGGCGAATCACATGCAAGGATCGCCCCCTGTTGACGCCGCCGAAAATTGCGGGCGCTCCAATCCCAGACCTGTTAGAAATATTGAAAATTCATGAAGACCGTACGCGAAATCGCGCAAGACGCGAACTGGCAGAACGACCAAGCGAAGATGTTATCGCTGCTACGAAAACCTGGGTGAAAAGTCTGAATGAAAGTGATGCCGACTACGAGCACCACATGCTGGAAGCTCTGTGGGTCCATCAGATTCACAACGTGGTTGATGAAGCTCTTTTGCATCGGATGCTTGAGTCAAAAGACCATCGAGCAAGAGCGGCCGCCGTTCGCGTGTTGTCGTTTTGGATCGATCAGTTGCCGGCGCCATTGGACTTGATTCGCAAGCGAATTACAGATGAACATCCGCGTGTTCGTGTCGAAGCCGTTCGAGCCATCAGCTTCTTGTCAGGCGACGACGCGATCGACGCAGCGTTGGGAGTATTGGACGCAGGCGAAATGGATTACTACTTGCAATACACACTTGATGAGACCATGCGAGCACTTGAGCAATGATCCATTCAATGCGCTGTCTAAATCTATTCCGTTTCATTTGTCCAAAGGTGGTCGTATCATCCATGATACTGGTTGTGCTTGCCACAGCATGTTCGGCCAATGAAAACAATCATCGTCACGGATCGGTTGTATCCGCAACCGTTGCGCCAGCTTGGTCGCTACCCGATGCGACCCAACAAACTTTATCGAGCGAGGATTTCGCCGGTCGACCCTACATCCTGCTCCTGCACCTGGGCAACGAATGCCTGCATTGTTCAGAGCAGCTTACGGCCTTTGCAAATCAGCGTGACATCTTTCGACAACACGACACTGACATTGTTGCCGTCAGCACCGACACAACGGCTGGACTCATTAAGTCTCTTGCTGACTACGGCGACAAATTCCCGCTGGAAAATCTGGTATCCGATCCGTCACTGACAACCTTCAAACAATTCGGTGCGTTTGATTCAAAAGCGAATGTGCCGCTTCACGGAACTTTTTTGATCGACGGAACCGGACGCATTCGTTGGTCGAACATCGGGTCTCATCCGTTTAAAGAACCAAACCGATTGCTATCCGAAGTCAAATTGGTGACTTCGGGAGCGACAACACTTCAAGAAGACGAGCAAGTCGATCGCCCCAAAGTCTTTCTCGACAAAAGTCCGCGCGTGGTTGCGTATCAGCTACAACGGCTCAACAACGAAAAACTTTTACGAGTTCAGCGCAAGATAGACGACAAAAAGTACGCGCCAGTCTTTTATGCGATTCTCACCCGCGATGGCATGTCGCCTCGGTACCGCGAAGAGGCGCTGGCAGGACTGGCAGCCATCAATCAAACAAGTCCGGCAAGTGAATTGTTGGTAGCTCTGGGAAAATCAAAGGCCGGCAATCTCCAGGAAACGCAAACAGCCAACGAGCTTTCGAAGCTGTTGCTTGCTCAACCGGCCGACGCTCTAACGATAGAGATTGAGACGATTGTTGCAGCAACAACCTCCGAAAATTCTGTTTTACGTTCCGCCAGTTTTGCAACGCTAATGGTGGCAGGCAAACAGGAAACCGCTTGGAAAATTGCTGCCAAAAGTCAGCCCCAAACACTCGATTGCTTGTCCGCCGTTTCGCTAGTCCCCGACTCGAAACTACGTGCCGAGCTGCTTCCTGAAGTCTCCGCGCGCGCGACGGACAAACACGAATTGAAAGTTCGCAACGCGGCCATCAAAGCGTTGGGGTTTATTCCTGCTGGCCAATCAGGAATTTTCTCGAGCCTCGCCGATGCGTTTTCCGACGCGGAATTGCGCAACGAAGCTGTTCGTACGATGTTGAAGATTCCCACCAAGTATCGTGACGTTAATGTTTGCATGAAGTTGCTTGCATCGATTGTCGAACACGCGGAGTCAACGCCGGCCGAGTCTCGTACGACCGACCCGTTCATCGACGCGATGCAACTGGCGGACGAACTCCTGGCGATCGCGGCCAGCGATAAACAAGCGAAGACCTATCGAGAGCGTCTTGAGAAAGTCTCCGTGCGGGTCGTCCGCATTCTCACCGTCGAAGAAGAAATGCGTTACGACGTTCCCTACTTCGCCGTCCAAGCCGGTCGTCCGGTACAAGTCGTTCTCAAAAACGAAGACTTGATGGGACACAATCTGGTGATTTGCAAAACTGGGAAACTTAAGCAAGTCGCTAACGATGGATTGGCAGCAGGACCGAACGATGGGCTGGATGGGAAGCAATACGTTCCGAAAACGGATGACGTTTTGTTTGCTACCGACATGGTTGGGGCTCACGATCAAGAGCGACTAACATTTGATGCGCCTGAAGAACCGGGCGAATATCCTTACGTGTGCACTTTTCCAAATCACTGGCCGCGGATGTATGGCGTGATGGTTGTGGTTGATGATTTGAATAATTGGATGCAGAATCCAACTGAGCCCAAAGATCCCATCGGTAGCACACGGAAGCTTGTCCAAAAGTGGACCGTCGATGATTTTGCTGAAGAATTAAGTCAAGGTCCTCAAGGCCAAGGGCTTGAGATCGGAAAGAAAATTTTCACCGAAGCCACTTGCGCTCAGTGCCATCAACTCAGCGGCGAAGGGGGCAACGTAGGTCCGGAGCTTGACGAAGTTTTCACGCGTTGGAAAAACGATCGAACAGCGGTGATGCGTGAAATCCTCGAACCATCACACCGAATCGACGAAAAATATTCGATGCACATGATTTTGACCATCGATGGAGTGGCGATGTCAGGAATCATCAAATCTCAAAACGACCAGCAGATTGAATTGATCGACAATCCGACTTCGACTGAAACGACCAAGGTTTTGAAAGACGATATTGAAGAGATGGTAAAAACTTCGACATCGATCATGCCGAAAGCATTGATGGATAATTTCTCAAAATCGGAAGTGTTGGAAATGCTGTATTACATCGAAATGTCTGCGAAGCAGCCAACTCAAAATCAAAAGTAGACCGTTCCCAATGGCGAACCACTATGAAACAGCAACCCGCTAAGACTTCTTTTTTCTTCGCTTTTGGCCTGATGTTTTAGACTTCTTCTTGGCGGCTTTGGCCTTGGCTTTTCGAACTGCTTTTTTCGCTTTTGATTTAGCCTTCTTGCGAGCGGACTGTGCTTTTTTGGATTTCTTGGACTCGACCATGACACGACCATAGCTCTTCTTGCGCTTTTTCTTTTTCGCCTCGCGTTGCTTGCGCGTCATGCCGTCCCGGCGTTTATCCTCCCAATTGGCTGATTCTTCAGCTGATTTCTTGCCACCCTTGGTTCGCTTTTTGGATGAATCTTTTGCTTTAGAACCCTTAGCCGATTTTGATTTGGTCGGTTTGGATTTGGTCGGTTTCTTGCTGTCGTTTTTCTTCCTGCTTCGAGTTGACTCGGCCGATTTAGCAACGCCTGAGTCAGCACCGCGTGGCTTCTTCTGTTTCGAGTCGGATTTGGGTTTTGCAATCGATGCCTTTTCGCGACGGCCGCCAGGTTTCCTTTTTTCTCCGCCAGCTTTTCCGGGACGAGCGCCAGTAAACTTGTACTCCATCACCCGTCGATCAAGATCAACCAGCGCTACAATAACTTCTACCGTATCGCCCAATCGAAATTGGTTGGCAGCTTTGTATCCGTTGAGGGTCCGGCTGGCCCGATCAAAAACGTATTGATCGTCTGGAAGATTGCCGATGGGTATCAATCCCTCCGCCGGGATTTCGATGCCTTGGGCGAACAAACCAAACGACTCGACGCCTGTAATGACGGCCGTCAGTTTCTCTCCAACTTTGTCGCTCATGAAACTCAACAGTTTCAGTTTGATTAGTTCGCGTTCAGCATCCGCTGCCCGTTTTTCGAGCTCGCTGCAGTGTTTGCCGGCCATCGCCAACCGGTCAAAGTCAGACTGTGGCTTTTTGCCATCGATCAAATCGCCGACCATGCGGTGGATGATCAAGTCAGGGTAGCGGCGGATGGGCGAGGTAAAATGACAATAGGCATCGCTATTGAGTGCAAAGTGGCCAACCTCTTTCGGGCTGTAAATCGCTTTTTGCATACTTCGAAGAATGGCAAAATGGATCGCGTGTTGTTCTGGCATTCCCTCCGAAGCCTCAATCACCTTCTTCATCTCGAACCGACTTTGCAGGTTTTCACAATCGATCCCAAGCTGCTGCACAAATTTAGTCAGCTCGTTCGTCTTTTGTTCCGATGGCTGTTCGTGAATTCGTCGCATCAAGTACAGGCCACGATCGACCATTTCTCGTGCAACCGCTTCGTTAGCCGCCAACATAAACTCTTCGATGACTTGATGGCTTTCGGTGTTGTCATTGGTGTGAGCGCCGACGACTTGACCATCTTCATCGAGATCGATTTCGACTTCTGGCAAAACCAAATTGATCGAACCGCCATCCATACGCCGTTTGCGAAGCGTCATCGCAAGCGTGTGCATGTCGCGAACAAGCTGAAAAACCTCTGGCGAAAGTTTTTTCTTCCATGGTTTATCGTTTTCCAGATACTCGTCAATTTCTTCGTACGTAAACCGGTGCGCACTTTTGATCGCGCCTCGATAAAGACTCGTGGCAATCGGCACACCTTCATTGGAAAACTCGATCACCGCCGTCATACAGTAGCGAACGCGGTGCGGTTGAAGGCTGGCTAAGTTGTTCGAAATGATTTCCGGCAACATCGGTATCACGCGGTCGGGTAAGTAGACACTGGTTCCGCGCGCGTAAGCTTCGTTGTCGAGATCGGATCGGTACGGGACGAAATGCGAAACGTCAGCGATGTGAACACTAAGCTTCCAATGATCGTTCTCTATTTTTTCAAGCGAAATCGCATCGTCAAAGTCACGAGCTGTTTTCGGATCGATCGTGACGACAGTCGTGTTGGTGAAGTCAGTTCGGTCGGGCCCAATTGATTCGTCAAAGATTTCTGACTGTTTTCTGGCATCCGCTAACGCATCTTCAGGGAACTCTTGCGGCAATCCAAACTCGTGGATGACCATTTGCGTATCAACGCCGGGCTGCCCCCGTTCGCCAAGGACTTCGACAATTACGCCTTCGCCTTCGGTGTGAGCTGTGGGAAAGTTCGCCAGCTCGATCACGACTTTGTCGCCGACCTTACAAGCCTTCGCGCCGGCGTCGCCAACCAGAATTCCAGCTTCAAATGTTCCGCCGTCTACGTTGACGATGCCAAAGTTACCGACTTCGGTGTAGGTTCCGACAAACCGGTATCGATATCGTTTGACGACTTCGACGATCCGGCCGGACTTCTTGTTTTCGAACCGTTTCGACTTTCCAGATCGACCTTTGCCGCCAGATTTTTTATCTGATTTGGCAAGCCGAACCAGCACAGTATCCATGTTGGCGGCATCTAAAGTCTTTGAGCGAGGAATAAAGATATCTTCCGAGCGATCAGTCACCGTGGAATTGCTGGGGGTCACAAATCCGAATCCGCCTGTCACTTTTCGAAACGTACCGACGATGCCGGCAGCTTTCTTACTGGCTTTCTTCGCCGAGTCAGACTTGGCTTTCTCCGCAGATTTTTTTCGCGTTTCCGATGTTGGTTTAATCACCAGATGACGGGCACCGTAGGCGAGCTTGCCTTTCTTCACCAATCGCTTGATCGCGCGTTTGACTTCGCGCTCCTCGTCAAGCAGCTTAAGTTTTTTCGCAATGCCTTTGAGTTTGAGCGGCTGATAGTTGTCGCTCAGAACAAGTTCAAGGACTTGTTGTTGAATATTTGTTTTTTCGTTCATTTAAAAAGTTTATGGATGGTGTCTGTAAATTGATAGATGCTGGGGAGCCGAAGTTCTTCTTATTTTCGCATCTCGATCATTAATCAAGTTCTAAAACTTGCTTTTTGCTTGCTCGCGCTTCTCGCAATCATTGGTGCAATCGCCCCAACAAATGAAAGGCATTTCAAAACTGAGTGACTTTGCACGGAGGTTTCGCCACTTCAGCGCTTGTTCGCGTTACAGCGGGTTAAAGTGGCGCTAGATCGCGGACGCCAATGCGCAGATTGCGCAGATGCACAGATGAAAAAATAGCGCAACACAACAAAAGAGAATCAACTCAGCCAAGAACTTAAGCTTAGGCTTTCTGTTTGAAGATCTTTCTGCCAATGGCAGGATGATAAACAGTCCATGGACTGTTTTTATTGGGATCTTCTTCGATCAACTGACTGATGCTGACAATTTTCGCATCGATATTATCGAGATAATGAAGCACAATCGCTTCGAGAGTCATCGGGAGTTTCGGGCTTCCGTATTCGTACTCTCCGTGATGGGAGACAATCAAGTGACGCAAATGGTTCGCGAGTGATTCCGGAAATTCTTCTCCTGTCTGCTTTTCCGTTTCGACAAGCATCTCGTCGAGCATCGTCACGCCCAGCACCATGTGGCCCAACAACTGGCCTGGATTGCTGTAACCTAGATCGGGCGAATAAGTCAGTTCGCGAATCTTGCCAAGATCATGGAGAAATGCTCCAAAGATCAAAATATCATCATCCAATTGATGGTACCGAGGGGCAACGATCGCTGCCAACTCCATCAAAGAGACAACATGCTCCAGCAACCCACCATGATAAGCATGATGGTTTTTCACGCCGGCCGGCGCCATCCGCAACCCTTTCATAAACGTCTCATCAACGAGAAAGCACTCGCCAAGGTTTCGCAGATGAACATTCTTCAAATCACGAATCATTTCGGCCAGCCGAGCCGTCATCGATTCAACTTTCTCGGTCGACAACGTAACGAAATCAGCTTCATCAACTTTCGACTTGTCGGCTTTGACAACTTCCTTCGCCAACACTTGCATGCCACCGTTATATAGCTGTGCCATCCCTTTGACGTGAATGAAGTCTCCATTGTCAAATCCATCAAAATGTTTTTGATGCGCATTCCACAACATCGCGGTCATCGAACCCGTTTTGTCGCTAAGCCGAACTTGAAGATAAAGGCTTCCATTGCGATTGGTTCGCAATTGTTTTTCCGAAGCCATAAAGACCTGGTCAATCGGATTGCCGTCACTAAGTTCATTGACAAATTGTCGGGCCATTATATTTTCTCTTTGACAAATCGGTTTGGAATCAGGGAGCCGAACGAAGACCGCGAGAACTGGCACTAAGTGAATCTAAATCGTGGTTTTTCGTCTACCAAGCGGAGTTGGCAAACGGGTGACATCA
This sequence comes from uncultured Pirellulaceae bacterium, assembly GCA_964584615.1. Classification (GTDB taxonomy): domain Bacteria; phylum Planctomycetota; class Planctomycetia; order Pirellulales; family Pirellulaceae; genus Mariniblastus. The sequence continues at coordinate 56,621 of CAZPBE010000003.1, forward strand.
TCGAATTTGGCGGTTCGGGTCGGATTCTATGATCTGGCGATAATCGCTTCAACCGTTGCTCGCCAATTGGTTGCACTTCCGCAGCCATCTGCCAGCGAATAAAATATCGCCTCAAGGCTGAACCCGAAAGCAAAATTCGTTTCATGCAATAAACGCAAGCTTTATGTTAACCGATGGGGTTATCGGCAAAACTCAGTCAGCAATAACTATCGGTAATCCGAAGCCCTCTTTTGCGGGGACGACGATTGCTCACATTCATCGATATTTGAAATCAACTTCATGGCAAAAAACAAGACAGCGATCACACCAACTCGCGCCGAGAACTATCCGGAGTGGTATCAACAAGTCATCAAGGCAGCCGATCTTGCCGAGAATTCGCCAGTCCGTGGCTGCATGGTGATCAAGCCATGGGGTTATGGGATCTGGGAGAACATGCAACGCGATTTGGACATCATGTTCAAAGACACCGGTCATGAAAACGCCTATTTTCCTCTATTCATCCCGATGAGCTTTTTGGAAAAAGAAGCCGAGCATGTCGATGGGTTTGCCAAAGAATGCGCCGTGGTGACACACCACCGGCTGGAGCCTGGATCCGATGGTGGGTTGGTGCCGGCTGGAAAACTGGATGAGCCACTGATCGTCCGTCCGACAAGTGAGACGATTATTGGAGCCATGTTTGCCAAATGGATTCAATCGTACCGCGACCTCCCATTGAAGATTAACCAGTGGGCCAATGTTGTCCGGTGGGAGCTTCGCACTCGATTGTTTTTGCGAACGGCCGAATTTCTCTGGCAGGAAGGCCACACGGCTCATGCGACCAAAGAAGAAGCGTTGGAAGAGACGCGGTTAATGCTCGACGTGTACGCCGACTTTGCAGAAAACTTTATGGCGATGCCAGTGATCAAAGGCGAGAAAACGATTGGCGAACGATTCCCGGGGGCTGAAACAACGTATTCTATCGAAGCCATGATGCAGGACCGGAAAGCGCTTCAAGCTGGAACGTCGCACTTTCTTGGTCAGAACTTTGCCAAGGCACAAGAGATCAAGTTCCAGGATTCTGAAGGAGGCGAGTCGTTTGCATGGACGACTTCATGGGGCATGTCGACTCGTCTGATCGGCGCACTGATCATGACTCACAGCGATGACGATGGCTTGGTATTGCCGCCAAGGCTGGCACCGAAGCACGTGGTGATCATTCCCGTCATTCGCGGGGACGACACTCAAGAATCAGTTTTGGCGTATTGCGAAAGGCTAAAAACTGAAATCTCGGCGACCCAGTACGACAACCGACGCGTTGAGTGTTGGATCGACAATCGTGACATGCGCGGCGGCGAAAAGAAATGGCAACACGTGAAAAGTGGTGTGCCGATTCGCATCGAAGTTGGTCCGCGAGACATCGAGAGCGACAGTGTCTTTCTTGCACGACGCGATGAAGGCAAACCGTCTGGTATCCCGCGCGAGCAGATGCTTGCCGAACTGCCTCAGATTCTGGAATCGATGCAGAACAATCTGTACCAGCGGGCGCTTGAAATGCGTAAAGCCAACACGAAAGAGATCGACAACCTGGACGACTTCAAGGCTTACTTCACGCCCAAGAATGAAAAACAACCAGAAATTCATGGTGGGTTTGCTTTGTGTCATTTTGTGGATGAGCCCGAGATTGATGAAATCTTAAAGCCGCTTAAAGTCACGCCGCGGAACATTCCGCTTGACGAAACCGACAATCCCGGCAAGTGCATTTTCACGGGCAAGGAAACCAAGACGCGCGCCATTTTCTCGAAAGCATATTGATCGATGGGCGAAGTAGTCGAACAACGTCCCGTCTTGTTGCTGGTGGCCGTAACCAGTCGCCACAAGTCTGCGTTTACGTGGGCGCTTGAAAAAGCGCAGCAACGTTGGGGTGAAGTGGAACTGGCAAGCCCGATCTATGATTTTACGGAAACGAGTTACTACGCCGAATCGATGGGCGAGGATTTGAAAAAGCAGTTTCTGACTTTTAAAAAGCTGATTGATCCCGCGATGCTCGCGGAGACGAAACTCACATCAAACTTATGGGAAGATGAATTCCGGGACGAAAACGATTTCCCGGAAGAACGTCCGATCAACCTGGATCCTGGATACATCACGGAAGCCAAATTGATTTTGGCGACGACGAAAGATCGTGATCACCGAATCTACTTGCAACAGGGAATCTTTGCCGAGATCACTCTGTTTTTTCGCTCGGGGGGTTGGCAGGGAAGCCGATGGACGTATCCGGACTACCAACGTGAAGACTTTCAGGAGTTCTTTTCGAATTGCCGAACTCGGCTGCGTGAACTCTATCGAGCGTAAGCATGCAAACGAGTTGAGTCCAAAGAAAAAGCCCGACTGACCAATAATGGGCCAATCGAGCTTTGAAAAATGAATGGTCGACGTTGTCTCTTACTTGGACTTCGTCTCTTTCTGAATGTGATCTGTATAGAACAAATAGCCTGCACTAAACGCGATACAGAAACATGCGAGGCTGGCAATCGTGTTGTCCACCATGAAGTAGAATCCGGCTGCCAAAGTAGCGGCGATTCCAATTCCTGACTTCATTATCATTCCCATCTTTTGCTGCATGTCACTGCTCTTTCGAACAGCCGTTCGAGCAGAGCTGTTGGCAATCTCTCGCATTTTGTCGTATGACTCAGGCTTGTTTGCCTTTTGCAAAGGAACGTATTCTTCAGCTGTCAACAAATCAACGGGCTGTTTAGCCGGAACGACTTCGCCTTCACTTGACTCCGATTTGACTTGCTTAATCGGCTTCACTGGCTCGACAGGAGCGGCTGGCTCATCGTCGCCACGCATCCGGTTAAGCAATTGGGCCATGTAGTCTTGTACGTCGTCTCCACCTTCAGACTGTGGGTTTGCTTCTTCCGATGGAGTTGGAACTGGTTCCGGCGTTGGGACTGGTTCTGGAGTCGGAGCTTCTGTTTGCATGCTCCCCGCCGTATCGTCGGAAGGAACTTCGTCGATCTTTCCTTCCGCTTGCATGCGAGCCAGAATATCGGCAAGGCTTTCCGTTTTTTGTGGTTCGCTAGGAGCAGCTTCAGCTTCTACCTTAGTCTCGGTCTCAACCGTCGCTTCAGATTCAACTGTCGCTTCTTCAACCTCAACAGAAGGCGATTTAACTGGCTGCGACTTATCTACAAGTTCTTCAGCACCGTAAACCGTCATGTCAGTCGACAACTCAATCGGCTGATCCGTTGCGTTAACGTAAGCGTCTAGTCCGGCAATTGAACCAACCGTTGGTTCGTCTTGTGGACTCGGCTCAACTTGACTTGGCTCAACATGACTTGGCTCAACATGACTTGGTTCAACTTGCTCGATAGCTGCACTTGTTGATGGTTCTTCCTGTTGTGGCTGCTCGTCTTGTTCAGCCTTAAAAAGTTGATCGATTTGATTTTGCAATGATTGCGGAATCACGCTCGATACCGCCGGAGCCGACTCTTGAGTTAGGGCTTCTGTTGGCTCATCTGCTCTAGTCACCTCTTCGACGACTGGCTCTGGCTGAAGATTTTGTGGCTCAGCCAAAACATTGGATGTCTCGGTTGGAATACTAGGTGTTGATGCTGTAACACTTGAAAGGTCAGCAAACACCGATGCCAGCTCGTTTGCGATTTCGCTTTTCTCGGCGACTACGGCCTCCTCTGTCGACGCGACATTTTCCGATGTCGATGTTGGCGCTACTTCTTCTAATGTTGGCGCTACTTCTGCAGGCTGTTGTTGAGCAGGCGTTGCGGCATCGTCAATTTTGGCTGATGTGACCGGCAAAAACACTTCATTCTCGACTTCTGGCGGTGCGATCTCGTTGACAACCGGACGTGTCTCCGTTGGAAGTGATTGCGTAGAGACGGCTTCCTGAGTTGGAAGTGTTGTTTCTAGAGCTGGAAGTGTCTCAGCTGGCTGAGTTTGAGCTGGTAGTTCGGTTGATACGACTGTCTCTGTTGCCGTCGCACTCACTTGTGGTGTGATTCCAGCGCTGTCTTGAACTTGCTTTGACAGTTGATCAAAACGAGATTCCATATTGTTGAATTGTTCAGTGCCCGTATTAGCCTGTGCTTCAGGTTGGTCTAACTGCACTTCGGGTTGGTCCAACTGCACTTCGGGTTGGTCCAACTGCACTTCGGGTTGGTCCAACTCTGTTTCAGGCTGAACCACTTGCGGTTCAGGCTGATTCACTCGTGTTTCGGGTAGAAACACATTCACAGTTGGAGCAACTACAGATTGAGTTGTTGCGTTGGCTTCAGGAGCCGGAGCTGGGACAACAGGAGCCGGAGCTGGGACAATCGCTTCAGCTTCCTGTTGCGGTTCACTGTGGTTAGGTTGATCAGTTCTGTAAAACGAGCCAAGCTCTTGAACTTCCAAAACTTCTGTTTTTGAAAGCTGGATTTGATCGCCCTGCTTAAGCCATTGAGCCGATGCAGCAGCGCCGTTGACGAGAACTGAATCGCTATAGTTGCGAATTGCAACGCCTTCGGGTCCCCGATAAATCGCACATTTTCCTTGCTGATCATCTCGGCGGGTGGACTGTAGCAAACATTTTTCAGTTGCCACGTTGAAAGTCTTATCGTCGCCAAGGAGACGAAGAATTAGTTCTGCTTTTCTGTTACTCATGGTGAAACACTTTTTGTTTTGGACGCAAGTCTCTGACCTGCATGCGGTGGGGTACTCTGTTCGTGCTCGATAACGCACGATTTGCTCCAGGTACAATTGGGGCATAGTCATTTAGCTTTCGTTGATGCGGCGGTCAAATAATCCCCTTTAAAATCCCCGATTTAGGTGATGTTTAGCGTCAGGTCCCGCCTTAACCGGCCCTACATTCGTTAAAACCAATTCATGTCGACGATTTCCCAGATGACGTGACAAAGCAGTCAGAACGCCAAGTGTCCAGAATTGGACGTGAAAATACGGCTCAATATTGCAGGTGGGTGTCGAATTCGCCCTATTTAAGCAAAACCTTCGCATCAACTCGCACGTATTATTACTGAGCCAAAAAACGAGGGTTGCCGCAATCTAATAATGGATCTCGCAATGGATGCGCGCAATCGCGCTTTGGGTGCATCGGATGGTAACGAGTGTGTCGATTGTTCCGCTGAAATGGCAATCTATTTTGCCTACGCACAATCTTTCTAAAAATCCGCACGATCCATTAACTGCGTACTATAGTTCGGTGACTCGCATGAGCGTATTACCGCAATGGCGGCATTGGAGACCAGGAAAAATTTCTTCCTGTTCGTTCAATGCAAGTTCCCAACTTTGAACAGAGACAAACCATGGCTCGAAAAGACATACTTAAAAAGATGGAAGAAATTCTCGTTCGTCGGCGCGACGCGTTGCGTCAGGCCATCGACGGCGATGACAGTTTGCTTCAAGAGTTTCGTAAAAAACACCAAGGTGGCGACGTCGTTGACTTTGCCAGCGACAGTGCATTTGGTGAATTGAGTTCACAACTCGCTGAAGTTGAAAGCCGGGAACTTAAGAACGTTGACGGGGCTTTGAAACGAATCAAAGACAAGTCATACGGAAAATGCGAGGCTTGCAAAAAATCCATCCCAATCACCCGACTCCAGGCGCTTCCCTACACTTCATTCTGCATCAATTGCAAACGCAAAGCAGAAGACGCAGGTATCGAGCCAGGAGCCGTCACTGATTGGTCTACGATCCTCGATAGCGGCGATTCCGTTACCGATATGGACCTTAACATCAATTAGTCAAACGTCCGGTTAACGTTTCCCAGCCCTAATAACCGGACGCCACGATACACAATCCCACAGCCTCTGTCTGAATTTAATCGAATCCTACCCACGAATTCGTTATCTTCAGAGCTACTACCAGCCGCACCATGACAATCAAAAACAACACCCAACTCTTGAACCAAGGAGAAAGCTTGTCCGGGCTTTTTCACAAATTCACATTGCAAAAGTTCGTCTTGAACTTTGTCTGTTGCATCGTTGGTTTGGTTTTGGTTTCTGATTCTGTTCTTGCTCAGCAGCTTTCAACGCCAAAACCGACGCGTGAATCGCTCTACAAAGAGCTTGCCGTTAAATCGACTGCCGTTGCTCAGCAACATGAGTTGATTAAGCAAATCGTGCGCACCGTTGCACCAACCGTTGCTCACATCGAAGCGAAAAAACGTCAGTCGGCATCGAAGTCACCAAAGTCCAGCTCCGAAAAACGTTCCGTCGTTGTCGAAGAAGCGGGCTCAGGGATCGTCATCCAATACCGCGGCCGACCTTACATCGTCACGAATTACCATGTGATTGAGAGCAGTGCGATTGAAGACATCCGGGTTGAGTCAGATGGAATCATCTACTACCCCAGTCGCCTGATTCACGATCGCGAAACTGACTTGTCAGTGCTGGCGTTGAACACCTCGGGACTGACACCGGCAAAGCTCGGCGACAGTAGCAAAATGGAGATCGGCGACTTTGTCGTTGCCGTTGGAAGCCCGTTTGGCTTAAGCCATTCGGTCAGCTACGGGATCATCAGCGCTTTGAATCGTCATGATCTCGAATTGGGACCGCAAGGTGTTCGCTATCAGAACTTCATGCAAACCGATGCTGCGATCAATCCTGGTAACAGCGGCGGACCGCTGATCAATTTGCGAGGAGAAATCATCGGAATCAACACCGCAATCGCCAGCAATAGCGGCGGCAGCGATGGAATCGGATTTTCAATTCCAATCAATATGGTGATGCGGATCGTCGGCGACTTGATCGACCTGGGTCATGTTCGACGTGGCTTCCTTGGCGTTTCGCTCGACTCTCGATTTACTCCAGAAAAGGCTTCTCAAATGGGGCTGAACTTGGCGTATGGAGCAAGCGTCACTGCCATCACACCCAGCTCACCGGCAGAAAAAGCCAACTTGCAAATTGGTGATGTGATCGTCGAGTTCGGAAATCAGCGAGTTAACAATGACTCGCATTTGGTGACGAACGTTAGTTTGACGCGGATTGGAGACAAAGTTCCGATGAGAGTTTTTCGGTCCGGTCAATTCAAGACAATCTTTGTCACGATCGAAGACCGCAGCTCGCACTCGTTCCAACAAAACTAGTTCGCGGTCAGTGCGTTTTAACTTTCGCCGTTAGAAGTTGCGCGATTTTCAACTTACGCGGCTTTCAACTCACGCGGTTTTGTTTCCAGCCAGCGTCAATTGGTCGATGATGTATTGCGCCGCGGTTGGGCGAATCTCGTTCGCGACATTAATATTCCGTCGCCATTCTCTTTGAGGACGACGATCAAGACACAACACGCCTCGCGTTAGTTGACCTTCGATTTCGACGTCGCCCGCCATTTCTTCGAACGTAAAGAGATCGGGTTCTAGCAGCGCCAAAGCGCCGACTGAATCGTTGAGTGGAATCTGCTCCAAACCCAACTGTTGTCGGTAGGCCCGGAACGAATAGGGCAACACTTGCCTCAAAAAGTAGCCGACCCGTGTCGACTCTTTCGGGATATCGTCCATCAACCCCAAGCCGAATCGAACTTGCTCAGTCACGTCTAGCGGGATCAACATGTTCGTCGTACGTGCTTTGAAAACATCCGACGCGGCTTGTGGATCAAAATAGAAATTGAACTCAGCTGTTGGAGTGATATTCCCCGACGCTGTCAAACTTCCGCCTGTCATGATCACACGGTCGATCATGGTCGCAAGCGAAGGCTCACGGCGAAGCGCTCGCGCGAGATTCGTTGATGGGCCAAGGCAGAGAATCGTGACTTCCTCTGGATTGGCTCGAACCAAATCGATGATCAATTTGTCCGAAGCATGTTCATGTTGACGAGTTGAAACGTCAAAATCAGCATTGCCCAACCCATCGTCGCCATATAGGAACCGTGTATCCACCGCAGGCGCGTTTTCGGCTTTCGTCGCCATTCCCAATCTCGGGTAGCGATCAGGATCGAGCATCGAAACGATCGCCTGGAGATTCTGGTTGGCTTGTTTTGCGGGAACACAACCTTCGACTGCCGTGATCGCCAAAACGTCGACTCGGTTATCGAACAGTAACATGCAGAGCGCAACCGCGTCGTCGCTTCCCATGTCGCAGTCGATGATGACTTTTCGAGCCATATTAGTTCCGGAAAATGGATGTGGTGAGGCGGCTCTGATCAACCTGGAGAGGCATGCTAACTACCGATTAACGTAGGACAAAGTCGACCGAATTTTGATATGGCCAAAAAATGCCCCAACATGCCAGCTTTTTCAGCAACCAGACGATTCTAGAGCTTGCCAGAGCGAGCAACAAGAGAAAAAAGCCGCCACGGGCAGAACCCAACAGGGGACTTTGTTAAGATCTACGGATTAGAAAATCGTGAAATCGTTTGCGGTATTCATTTGGTTTTCTTTCGTTACTCCGTTTCTCTGTAAGGATTTTTCGTCGTGATTCGTGAATCGACAAAGCTGGTGGCCGATGGTCAGTCTCTTGAACAAGATCAAATGACCGAAGTCGTAGATGAGATCATGAACGGAGCTTGCAAGCCGTCTGAAATATCGAATTTGCTGGTTGCCCTTTACGAGAAAGGCGAGTCGGTCGAAGAGCTTGCTGGAGCCGCAGACTCAATGCGCAAGCACATGCAAACGATCGCCACTCGTCGCGACAACGTTGTCGACACTTGTGGGACCGGAGGCGGTCAGTCAGGAACATTCAATATCAGCACCGCCGCTGCAATCGTCGCTGCATCCGCAGGTGCTTCAGTTGCCAAACATGGTAACAAGAAATCAACCAGCCAAACGGGATCGGCCGACGTGCTGATCGAGTTGGGAGTCAATATAGACTGCTCAATTGATACGGTACAAAAATGTATCGATCAACTTGGATTGTGTTTTTGCTACGCTCCTCTGTTTCACCCTTCGGTCAAACATGTCGTTTCCGTTCGAAAGAAACTGAAACACCCAACTATCTTTAATTTACTGGGACCGCTTTGCAATCCGGCCCGAGCGCCATTCCAAGTCCTCGGCGCTGGGCGCGGCGAGACTCGCGAAAAATTGGCAAAGGCACTGGCACTACTTGGTACGGAACGTTCAATCGTTGTCCATTCGCGTGATGGTCTTGGTGAAATCTCGGTTGGCGATACGACGGATGTTTCGGAAGTCATGGGCGCGCAAGTTCGCACGGGTGAACTGTCAGCAAAAGACTTTGGGCTGGAAACCAGCAGCTCGACGATGCTCAAAGTTCCCGACCCCAAAGAAAGCGCCGACGCCATCAGGAGAGTGCTCGACGGCCACACCGGAGCCAAACGTGATGTCGTGATTGCCAATGCAGCTGCTGCCTTGTGGGTGTCTGGGATTTGTGATGGATTGCTGATCGCGGCAGAACGATGTGCAACGGCGATCGACAACGGACAAGCCAAGGAAATGTTAAAAGAATTGGCTGAAATGACGACAAAAGATTAGTCGGCTAAGGTTTCCCATGTCGATGATGTCAGTCTGATCGTTCGCCGATTGCAAACAATGGCCTAATCACCGAGCAATTCAAGCGATTTTGGACCTTCACTCTCATTCACCGACTTGGTAGAATCCCTGCTCTTAAACTGCGTCAATTTGGGCGTCACTACTCGCTCATTGAGCAAACCAACACGAGGATAATCATGGCAAAGCCAACACATAAAGTTAAAAAAGCCAATCACGGCAAACGACCTGCTAACAACCGTGGCCGCAAAGCTAAAAAGAGTAAAATCAAAACTCCATAGTCGAACTTTTGATTTGAATGGCTCATCGAGCATCAGGCAGGCTAACGACCTGCCTTTTTTATTGGGTGTACATTCAGTCCAAATTCGCAACCATACAGTTTCTTACCCTCAATTGACTAAGACATGGGTCGTCGCGCACTGCCAAAAATCAATCCGGCCATCGACTTCAGCCAGCACCTGGGTTTTGTTGAAGATTTGGAAGCTCCGTTTTGTCCACAAAGCCTGTTTCCCCAAACGGCTGATCTGGAAATCGAAATCGGTAGCGGCAAAGGTCTGTTCATGCTGAACGAATCGGGCAGAGTTCCTGAACGTAACTTTTTGGGCAATGAGATTGCGAGAAAGTACTGTCGGTTTGCGGCTTATCGATTGGCTCAACACGAACGCTCAAACGCACGCATGATGTCCGGTGACGGCTTGAAAATGTTCCGCGAGTTTTTGCCTGATAATTGTGCGATTGCCGTCCATGTCTATTTTCCCGATCCCTGGTGGAAAGAAAAACATCGAAGACGGCGCGTGATGCGTCCAGAGTTCATTCGCGACATCGAACGTGTACTCGTTCCTGGTGGCATCTTCCATTTCTGGACAGACGTCGAAGAGTACTACGAAGAGACTTGCGGGTTAATGGCAGATCACAGTTCGTTAACCGGTCCCCATTTCGTCCCCGAAACCCCATCAGAACACGACATGGATTATCGAACCCATTTTGAGCGACGCATGCGAAAGAACGATCACGATGTCTTCCGCAGCCAGTTTCACAACGTCGGTTAACAAGACGAGCAAGCGCGGTTCGCGAACCTACTTCCTACTTCCCCGCAACGCCATCAAACGCCCTGCCCTCGTACGGATCGCTGGACGCTTCTTTGTCTGACAGAAAACTGTCGCGATCGATTTGGTACAACCGCTGACCTGTCGGCGTTGGATACTCTCCTGTCACACAAGCCTGACACAAACCTGATGGTTCGATTCCAATCGCCCGCGCCAAAGACTCAACCGGTAGATACCGAAGCGAATCGCAACCCAGTTTTCGTGCCATCTCGTCTTGAATCGCTTCGGTCAATGGCGCACCTGGTGGATAAAACTTGGGCGCAAACAATTGCTTAATCGTCGACATGTCGATGCCGTAGTAGCAAGGAGCGACGATCGGTGGACAAGCCACACGAACATGAACCTCCTTCGCTCCTCCTTCTTCTCGAACTCTCTGCAGCAGCGCCTTCATCGTCGTCGACCGAACGATTGAATCTTCCACCAGCACAACCCGCTTGCCTTCGAGCACTTCACGCAGCGGTGTGTATTTGATTTTGGCTTTTTCAGCACGGCTTTCCTGAGACGACTCAATAAACGTGCGGCCGCTGTAGCGGTTTCGAATCAATCCTTCGCGCGACGGAATTTTCAAATGAAACGCCATCGAGTCAGCGGCAGCTTTACTGGTATCTGGAACCGGGACAACAATCGTATCTTCGTCGATTTCAAAAAGCTTCCACTCCCGTTCAAGATCGGCCAACTCACGGCCCAACTCCGTTCGCGTTTGATAAACGCCTCGATCGTCCAGACGGCTGGCCACATTGGCAAAGTAAACCCATTCGAAAAAGCAATGTGCCTGCCCAGGTTCATCTGCGTATTTGAAAACCTCAATCTTGTCATTGACGATCGTAATCGCATGGCCCGGTTTGAGGGATTCTATTTCGTTACGTTTGAAACCAAGATTAAGCAACGCCACACTTTCACTGGCGGCGGCAAACAGAGAACCTTGAACCGCATAACACATCGGCTTGATCCCCAACGGATCACGTGCGACCAACATCTCGCCCTTCGCGTTCAGGTACGCCAGTGAATACGCGCCGTCGAGGCGCTTGGCAACATGCTTGATCATGTCGACAAGGGAATCACTCTGCTCCATGCTCAGCTGCCGTGAAAACTCGTGCATCAGGACTTCGGTATCCGAGTTTCGCACGAGATGATTGTTCGGCTGGCTAAGCAACTCAGCAGCCAATTCGTTGTAGTTCGCCAGCTGCCCATTGAACGCAAACGAAAACCACTTACGTCGGTCGAAGTGATGATTCTCAAACGGCTGCGCGTAGCTTTTGTCATCCTTGCCACAAGTCGCGTACCGCACATGACCGATGGCGGCGGCTCCCGCGTACTCTTCCATCAGCTTTGTAGCTTTGGCTTGTTGGGCCAATCGAAATACTTCCTGCACACTTCCGATATCTCGATACGTATCGAGTAGTTGTCCATTTGCAGGAGTATCGTCGTAACGGGAGATCCCGGCGGAAAGTTGTCCGCGGTTCTGCATGTCCAACAACATCCTGACGATCAACGACGACGCTTTGTTTGGATCGCTACCGGGACAAAGTTTGCTGTTTTCGCCAGAAGAAAGATGATAAATGGCGGCAACACCACACTCATGAAAGAGTTCGCTCATAGCAGTTCCGCAAAGTTCCGTTCAAGTAAGTCGTAATCTTAAATTCGGTGACTCAATCACTCAACCGGTACTTCTGGGTATCGACGCAAAAGAATTCAATTCGTTGCCCGTTGCCAGATTGTGGCAATCCAGCATTTGTGTGAACTCAGACCGGGAGTGTCCAGTTGCGCACTACCCGCGCTCCCGGTTTGTGTTAAATTCGTTCACTCCAAACGAAGCTCAACAGAGAAATATAACCCTAAACGAGAAGTTCCCATGAGTGGATTTGACCACTGGATCGCCGACCGCACCCGAAATTTTGACTCGAGCGGTATTCGCAAAATGTTTGACCTGGCGGCCAAGCTCAAAAACCCTATCAACCTGTCAATCGGCCAACCCGATTTCGACGTGCCGCCGCCCATCAAAGCCGCCTTGCTCCAAGCGATCGAAGATGGCAAGAACGGCTACGCGCCAACACAAGGCATCACGCCGCTTCGCGAGAAAATCCAAGGCATCGTTGACGACCAGTTTGGTCACGACGATCGACAGTCCTTCGTTTGCTCGGGAACCAGCGGAGGTTTGATGCTGTCAATCATGGCCACGATCAATGCCGGGGATGAAGTGATCTACTTCGATCCCTATTTTGTGATGTACCCCGCATTAATTGAGCTTGCTCAAGGCAAGTCGGTCAAAATCAACATCTATCCTGATTTCAAAATCGACATCAATAAAGTCCGTGAAGCGATCACCGATAAAACGAAGCTAATTATTCTCAACAGCCCATCCAATCCAACGGGCGTCTGTTTTTCAGCGGACGAAATCAAAGCCGTCGCTGAACTGGCTGCCGAGAAAAACATCTGCCTCGTCTCCGACGAAATTTATAGCAAGTTCGTCTACGACGAGCCCAACGTGTCGGCGGCGACCTACAATCCGGATGCGATCGTGATCGACGGATTCTCCAAAACTTATGCGATGACTGGATTGCGATTGGGGTTTGTGCACGGCCCAAAAGAAATTGTCGAGACCATGCTGAAGATCCAACAGTACACATTCGTCTGTGCGCCTCAACCGGCTCAATGGGCAGGAGTTGAAGCATTGGACTTCGACATGACGCCCTATGTCGATTCCTATCGAGCCAAACGGGATAAATTAATCGCCGGAATCAGTGGCAATTATGAAATCGTTAAACCCGGCGGCGCTTTCTACGTCTATCCAAAACTTCCATGGGGAACGGGTGAACAATTCATGGAGAAAGCGATCGAAAACGAATTGATGGTGATTCCCGGTAACATCTTCAGCGACCAAGACACTCATTTCCGAATCTCTTACGCCGCCGACGACGCCGTTCTCGATCGCGGAATCGAAACGTTGAATCGACTTGCTGAAATGGGCTAAGCCACGTTTGACAAATCATTTTCCATTCAAATTAGCTACTCTGTTGTGAGCGGCAAGGCGCTAGCCGGCGCTCACATTTATCAGACGCGACCTACGCTCGTTTCCGCAATCGGTGCAGTTTCTTACCGCGGTGTGAAACCAAAAGTTGAGTCTTCGAATTTTCTTGCGTTTCACAATCGGTGCAGCAACAATTGATTGACCAATTCGATCATCAACTCATTCTTTCGCAACAGCAATGGCAAACAAATACCGAGCCCGTTTCGTTTTCACGTCGATTGTTCTTCTTTCGATTCCGCTATTGGAATTGTCTTCCAGCGCTCAGGACAACCAGGAAGAACCCACAAAAAAATCACGTCAACAGATCGAATTTGAAACGGCTGACGCAGACGGTGACGGCAAAATTTCGACTGATGAGATGAAGTCCTATTTGAGTGATCAATATGTTGAAGCTTGGTCGAAAAAGATCGATGCCGACGGCGACGGCGTGATATCGGAAAAAGAATTTAAAGCCCGTCGTCAAACCATTGCTGAACTCGTTGTTGCCGAGGAAGACGATTTCAAGAGAACAGCTGCTGAAGATCGGCGAGCGAGATTTCGGGAAAGGATGAGCAAAAAGAAACGTCTGACAACCGTTGAACAGATGAACAAAAGCTATCTGCGTAAGAAGCCACGGATCGGAATGAAGCTCGGAGACTTGACCGCCTTTGATGAAAATGGCGACAAGTTCGACTTTGAAGATCTTCGCGGCAAACACGCGGTGATCGTGTTTGGTTGTTTGACCTGACCGCCATTCTTGAGAAATGTTTCCAGTTTGGAAGCCGTGTACACCGACTACCGCGACAAAGTTCAATTCCTCTACGTTTACAAAACGTTGGAGCATCCGGGCGTCAACGGATTCGTCGATCCGATCGACCTTAAAGAACGATTAAAACATGTTGCCATTGTCAAAAAACAGTTGGGCAGCGAGATCCCCTGGATTTGCGACAACATGGATAACGACGTCAAGCACGCCTTCGGCGGCGCGCCCAATGGTGAGTACATTCTCGATCCAGAAGGCGAAGTCCTCAACAAACGTTATTGGCTTAACACAAAAGCACTGAGAACAGATCTGGAGAAGTTCGTCGGCGAATCAGAAACGACGACTTCTGTCGAAGACGTTGCGGCACGATTTCAATTGCTTAATCAACCCGAAATCGCAAGTGGCGTGGTTCCCAAGACAAAATTGCCGCTCGAGTTGATGCCGTTAAATATGGAAGCCATTCCCAACGACGACTTTCCGTTCTACGCAAAACTTCGTGTCGAGAGCACTCCGGGAATCCTGAGTGGTGATGGCGTCCTCCATCTGATGGTTGAGTTGGATCCAATTTACGAAGTGCATTGGAACAACGCCGCCGGCAAAGTTAAGGTCAAACTCGTAGGTGACGATAAATTTTCATTTTCCAAAGAAGAGATGGAAGTTGAAATCGCCGACGTTGAAGCCGACATCGATCCTCGACAATTTCTGGTGCCCTACGAAGTCGGCGACGTCACGGGAGAGTCAAGCTTTCGCGTAAAAGTCTCTTACTCGGTCTGCGACAACGCCGAGACGTTTTGCGCTGATGTGGAACAGGAATATGAAGTCTTTTTGAAAGTGAACAAGGACGTCGGCAATCGCCCCGGCATCTTTCTCAACAAACTATTTGCCCATATATCGGGTTGGGACAAAAACGAAGACGGCGAGATCACGCTGAAAGAATTGCCGAAAAAAGACGCCACGCTGATCATGAACAACATCGATTACAACAACAACGATGTGATTGAAAAAGACGAAGCAGATCGCTTTTCGAAGATGTTTAACAACGGTAATGGCATCGGCCCGCCAGACGGAAAATCGGCTGACAAAGAGGAATCTGCCGACACTGAAACGGACGATGCTGAATCGGATGATGCAGATTCAAAAGGCAAAAAGGAAGAAGACGCTTCCGACAAAGAATCGGCTAAATAGTGTAATCCTGTTTTCGCGATTGCGGAACGAAAGGAACAACGAAAAAAGCTCTTCGACATGGATATTCCGCAGAATCATCCAATCATCGAAGAGCTATTTTTATACTGCTTGTTTCAGCTGGCTCAGACCTAAAGAGGTTGCTGATTCGAAACGTTATTGCTGCTGAGTTGTGAAAGTAATTGCAGCACGCCGTTCAAGTGAGCCAAACGCGGGCCGTAGCGATCAACAAATTCATTGAGCACGAATTCGCCGTCCATCATGTTTTCGTAGTTATCGTTAACTTCGAAAGTGATATTCTGCAAAAACTCAGTCTGAACCTGAGAAAGTGCTTCGGCAGCGGCGCGACACCTTCGAGCGAGCAAAGGATTCGCGTCTTTCCACTGATTTAACTCGTTCGCCCGCTGACGTTGTGAAGCGCCCATTTGCTCGACAACTTCTTCGAGCAGCTCGTTATTTCGGTCCTGTCCAACCACGAGTTGATGTAACAACGCGGTAATTTCTGACTGTTGTTCCGATCGCTCGTTCGCGATTTTTGGCTCGCTAGCGTTCTGGTTAACATCGATTCGAAAGATAGGAGAGATATCGTGAGATTCGTTGGGCATATTGAGCCTTCACCGTTTATTGTGTGGGATCACGTGGAAATGAGAAATAAATGACTTCGCTAATAGTATAAACTCCCGCTTTAATAGTGTCGAGGATTTGTCGTTTTTATTGCCTTTGAAAAAAAAGCTTGAGTGCAAATCAAGATCGACCGTCAAGGTTTCTTATTCTTGTGATTAGTAAACCCATTTGTGCCGTCATTGCCGATTGAAGCAGCCGAACCTTAGGGGAAATGCAAGTTCAAGCCGCTCTTACGGCCCTCCGATGAAACCAAGGAATACGTATTTTTTGCGACGTTGGTGCGCAATGCTTGCGGAATTGAATGAGAAGTTTTCAGTCTTTTATCATTGACAAACAACTCCTTCAAAGCATGCCAATATTGCTCATCATTTTGAGCAACTTCGGTTCGCAAGTCTACGCATTGATTAGTAGTCATTATAACAAGAGACGGTTGATGTTTTACGGCTTCGTCAAGGTAGTCGCGGTTCCCGAACTGGGTTATTCCGGTGGTCTACTAATTCTGCGCGATGACGGAAAGCCTGTTGAGTTTCACTGCACGGCACCGGTGGCTGAAAACCGAGCGCAAAAGATTTTGTACGGGTCCACTTACGACCAGTTTGTATTCTGCGACCAAATTGGAAAGGCTCTTGTAACGAAAGCTTCGTCGAAACCTGAAATCATTATTACGGATCAAGCCGAACTGCTTCAGATGGTCGAGCTGATTTCCAAACCGGTGGTTTTCGTCTCGCCCAAACCTGACCCAGCGAATTCAAACCGCCTTCTTGAAGTTAACGCCGCCACTCCAAACGAATCATTTTCGATTGGAGAACATGACCTGAGGCTTGCCAGCGAAGACTTACAAGTCTGTCACGATGTGAAGATCGCATGCGAACGATTTGCTGCCAAACTACCTCTTGATGAGCCTTTCGAACGGATTCGACAGGCAATCGACGAAGCTCAGGCTGTCGCCCGTTAACGACAACGGCGTGACAAAAAACTTAATCGGACAACAGTAACGATGGAACGAAACTGGACCGACATCGATTGGCAATCGCTGATTGAACAGTCTCATCTCGATGTGCGCGATTCGCGTAACGTCACGATGCTTCAGTCGTGGGCGACCAGTGAAACCAATCAGCAGCTTCCGCCTGTCGTTTCAGCTCGTTTTGCGCAACGAAGGGCCAAAGTCTCCAGCTACTTCTTTTCTGAAACCGGTGCGCTCGCTTCGTCACCCACTGCCGCAAACGAAAAAGATTCGGCAAAATTTTCGTCGCAATTTCAAACGGATCCGCTCCAAAAAATCGAGGCCTTGGATGGTGCAATGGAAAGTGTCGAGGAACCCATTGGCGACCCGATCACACTAAACACGCGAACACGTCCCAGTCCGCCACAGGACGTCATCCGACTTGGCGATCGATTGTTCTACATGCTCCAACCGCCGTTGGAATCGATTTTCGCCAACAAGACGATGGAGTTTCCTTTCAAGCCATTTGAATTTCAGTATGCGGGAATCGCGTTCCTCTTTCCACGCTACAGCGCCATCCTGGCCGATGAAATGGGACTTGGAAAAACCATGCAAGCGATCACGTCGATGCGGATGCTGATTCGCTCAGGAAAGGCGTCCAACGTTTTGCTCATCTGCCCTAAGCCGCTGGTTACTAATTGGGTGCGTGAATTTAAGACTTGGGCACCGGAAATTTCAGTCGGCGTCATCAAGGGCAATCAGTCCGAACGACGTTGGCATTGGAAACACAATCCATCGCTGGTCAAAATCGCCAACTATGAGTTGTTGATTCGCGACGAAGAGACTGCCACGAACTCGGATTTGAATTTTGACCTGGTGGTTCTTGACGAAGCACAACGGATCAAGAACAAATCGAATTCGACTTCGAAAGTCATCCAGAAAATCAATCGTAAACGCAGTTGGGCGATGACGGGCACGCCGATTGAGAACTCGATCGAAGACTTGGTTGGCATTTGTGAATTCGTTTCTCCAGGGGCGGTGAGTTCTGGCATGACGGCCAAGCAAGTCCGAACCCGAGTCAAAGATCTCATTATTCGTCGCACCAAAGACCTGGTGATGAAGGACATGCCACCGCGCTTGATGCGCGATGCAGAACTGGACCTTTCATCGGAACAGTTTGATTCGTATCAAGCGGCAGAAAAAGACGGCGTGATTCGGCTCAATGAAATGGGACAGGAAATCACAATTAAACACGTTTTTGAGCTGGTGTTGCGGCTGAAGCAAATTTGCAATTTTGACCCGGTCACTAAATCAAGTTCCAAGATCGACCGTCTTCAGGCAGACCTCGAAGAAGTCGCTGCCAGTGGACAAAAAGCAATCGTGTTCAGCCAGTGGGTTGACTCGATCAAGGAAGTCGGCGGCCAAATACAAAAGTACAATCCGCTCGAATATCATGGACGGATTCCCTCCAAACAACGTGATCCGATTCTGGGAGAATTTAAGCACAATCCAGACCGTCATGTGCTGCTGATGAGCTACGGAGCAGGGAGCGTCGGATTGAATCTTCAGTTTTGTCGTTACGTGTTTCTATTCGACCGTTGGTGGAACCCGGCTGTCGAAGATCAAGCCATCAATCGAGCTCACCGAATTGGAGCTGCGGGAAGCGTGACCGTTACACGAATGATCATGGCAGGCACGATTGAGCAGCGAATCCACGAAATCTTGGAAGCTAAACGTGAACTGTTTCGTGCGATTCTTTCCGATGATCAACAGCCGGCAAAGCGTGGACTTTCGAAAGATGAAATCTTTGGCCTGTTTAACCTGACGACTCCTGAGGGTAAAATCTCGCCGACGTCAAACGCTGCCTGATTATCTAATGGCAGCAGTGAACCAACAGCTCAGCACTCCTTTGATCCGATTTCCGTGATGGCCGATTCCAAACCAAAACCAAACTGGTATCCGCCATGGGCGCCACGCTTTTGGAGCGGAATGCGGATGGGTCACTACTTTCAGTTACTGCGCGAAAATCGTTTTCAAATTCATCCGTCGAAATACCCCATGACGGCTCTCGTCGGTGGCTGCTCCGCGTTCAACTCCGCGCTCGGTGCGATTCAATCATTGACGATGGGAAAGAGAGTCAACGAAACCCGCATTGAACACCCGCCAATTTTCATCATTGGCCATTGGCGTTCGGGCACAACGTTGATGCATGAATTGCTGGCTCTGGATGATCAATTCGCTTATCCGACAAACTTCGATGCATTTGTTCCCAATCACTTTTTAATTTCGCGACACTTTGTTTATCCAGTCGTCAGCTTGCTGATGCCGAAAAAACGTCCGATGGATGATATGGCGATGGGCGCCGCGACACCGCAAGAAGACGACTTCGCGTTGTGCGCTTACGGAGCTCCAACGCCTTACCGACGAATCGCGTTTCCGAATCGAACCAACCGTTATCACTTGCAGCTCAACCTGAGCCTTTCTGATGCCAACGAACGAATGGAACTTCAGAAAGCGCTGGAACACTTTCTCAAGTCGTTGACCATTCGCTACAGTTCAAAACAACTGGTCCTCAAGTCTCCGCCGCACACAGGCCGCTTGAAACAGCTGGCTCAATGGTTTCCGCAAGCCAAATTCGTACACATGGCCAGAGATCCTTTGAAAGTGGTTCCATCTACCATGCGATTGTGGAAATTGCTTGACTCGCTACAAGGATTCCAGGTTCCCAAATACGATGACTCGTGGCTAAAGAATCATATCTTTGAATGTCAAGACTTGATGTATCAAGCCTACTTCGCTCAGCGAGCCGAGATTCCGAAAAACCAGCTCGTCGAAGTTAATTTCGAGTCGCTTGTTGAGTCGCCCGTCGATGTTATGAAGACGGTTTATGAACAGCTTGAGCTGGATGGATTCGATTCAGCTGAAACAAAAGTGAATGACTATTTCGCGAAACGAAAAGCTCACAAAACAAACCCGTCCACGATCGACGATTCGATGGCCGAAGACATCAAGCACCATTGGCGTGAATACATCGAGGAATTTGGGTACGACAAAAAAGAAGCCAAATCCGCGTAGAAACTGAAACTCGCGTAGAGCTCTGAACGAGCGCTAACTTCGCTGCCCAACCTGTCTTACCATCCTTTGTCGTTGCTGGCTGACAACCGGGTCACCGTTTTGACTGCGTAACTCATCACGCAATTCTTGATCGCTCATGCGGATTCGGTTTTCGAAACCAAACCACTGAACGGCGTAGTCGATCAACGAAGCCAACAACAAAACGATCGCGACTTCAAAACAAATTCGGATCCCCAATCCATAGGTCGCACTGACCATTTCATCAACGGGAAGCCCGCCGAGCGAGAAAAAGCTCTCTCGCCGCCACCACGTCGATACGCCGGCGACTCCAATCGCCAGCAGCATCTTGGGCAATGTCACAAACGGCAGTACCACGGTTGACCATGAAAAGAAATTGGTGAACCAGGATGATCCGCTGGATCGAGCGAGAGAAAATTTCGGCAATCGCAAACGCAAACCTGTTTGCACTATGTGAGCGACCCAACCAAATAGAAAAAAACCTAACATCATCGGTGCCAATACCCACACCAGCGAATGGATCAGGTTTTGTGTCTGCCCGACGGTCGATTCGACATCCGTAAATGTTGCTTGTTGGTCCCACAAACTGGTTGTCGTTGCATGGATCCAATAGCCGATTTGTGGCAGGCCAAAATAGAGCAACGCAACAGCCGCCAAAATTTGAATCGCAACGGTCAACTCATTGCTTTTGGCCGAATCGCCATCTTTGCGAGCTTGCGCTCGCCGCGTCGCGGAAGCCGGATGACGGCGATCTTCTCCAAAGGTACTCATCGTGTTTGCTTTCCCTGAAGACTATTTGACTTGACTGCCGGCAAGCGTCGTTTGAATCTGTCGGATGACGGGTTCGACATCGTCCAGGAATAGCCATACGCAACCGCCAAGCGTTAGAAACACGGCCAGGAATGCGACCGTTACGTTGGAACCCAAACCAAATCCGAGCAAATTGATTTGCGGAAAAGTACGGCAGACAAAACCCAGCACGAGATTCGTAACCAACATCGCGGCGATGGCCGGTCCCACTCCGCGCAACGTCAACAGAAAACTCTGCTGCAACAAATCCGTCATCAGCGCCAGCAAATCCGTTGACGCCAACGCTGTCCCTAACGGAAGGTGCGCAAACGTTTGCAACACAGAAGCCACAACCATTTCCGGTCCGTCGATCAAAACAAACGCAGCGACCGAAACGATTCCAAATAACTGGCCAACCGACGAAGTCTGGTCTCCGTTCATTGATTCTTGATCCGAAAACTGCAAACCAGACATCTGACCAAGAATCGTCCCAGCGAATTGCGCGGCCGAAAAAATAATCAACGTTCCCCACCCCAAGGTAATCCCGATCGTTGCTTCTGACATCATCGCGGTAGCAATATCACTGGGGGTGTCAAAACTCAGAGCGACCGTTTCAGCGGCTCCCGGTTCGAGCATGGGATAAGCCACGACGGTCAACACCAGCGCAATCAACATTCGGTATCGCATATCAATCGCACGGCTGCCAAGAATCGGCGCGGTAAAAACCATCGCCGCAATTCGCGTGAAGGCCAGCAATAAAGCAACTGCAACTTCCACGAATTAGCCCTCAATGTCTTCGGTCGGTCGCCGTGAAAAACGATAGTGCGGCAACGTAAATGGCGATTCGTTTTCTGAAGCGTTCGAATCGGGTTCCGGCGTAGTGCTCGTTTGCGGCAGTTTGAACGAGGTTCCAGACTCATTCACGGCTTCCGCGTTGGACTTCAATTCCTGAGCTCGCTTGCCAAGGGTTTGCGGAAACGAATTCGTGGAGACTGCTGTGAAAGTTGTGTTGGAAACAGAAATCTGATCGCTTGGCTGCGTTGAAGTTTGCGTGACTGGAGCCGATTCCAACTCCGGATAGTAAACATCTTGGTTGGCTGGAGCGACAACAAATTCAACTTTCGATTCTTCGGCTTGATCCGTAGTTGAATTGCGAGACGACGAAACAGCCATCATCGGAGTTCCGAACACGTCTTTGGAAAAATCCATCATCACTTCGCTGAACCAAGGCAGCGCCAAACCGACGACCATCAGCACGATCAGAATTTTGGGAACCGTGGAAATCGACTGATCGTGAACCTGTGTGACAGCCTGCGTAAGTCCGATCAACAAACCAACGACCAAACTAACGGCCAGCAAGGGTCCACCAATCATCATGCAGACTTGGATCGCTTCACGGCTTAGATCGATAACTGATTCAGGATTCATACAACAACAATCAACAACGGAATTTCAAAACCACAGGCAACAACAAGCGCAACGCTGGCGCGAATCAAAAGCCCGACGCTAAGTAAATGGACCGAAACTTTGCAGCAACATTCCGATCACAAGATTCCAACCGTCGACCATCACAAACAATATCAGCTTCATTGGAAAGCTCACCATGGTCGGTGGAAGCATCATCATTCCCATCGAAACCGTAACCGACGACACGACGAGATCGAGAATCAGAAACGGCAAGTAAATCTGGAATCCCAGTAGGAAAGCAACTTTGAGTTCGCTGATGAGAAACGCCGGCAACAACACATTGAGCGGGACTTCTTGCAAGTCGCTCGGCATGTTCGTGGACATGGATTGGGACATCGAACCTGATTGATCGGGTAAGTTTTGATAGAACAAGGCAACCGATTGTTCATTCTTGGCCAACGCAATTTGCTTAGCCATAAAACGCTTGATCGGTATCGCACCTCTGTCGAGCGCTTCTTCCCAGCTAATCCCGTTTTCGGTTTGCGTATACGGATCGATCGCCGTTGTTTTGACTTCGTTCCAAATCGGCGCCATCACCAGCAGAGTGATAAAGATCGACAAAGCGGTTAAGACCTGTGTTGGCGGTAGTTGTTGGGCTCCAAATGCCTGGCGAAGCAAAGTCAACACAACGATCAGTCGAACGTAGCATGTGGTCATCAAAATGATCGCAGGAGCCAGTGACAGGATGCCGAGCATGATTCCGATTTTGATCGATGGACTCAAACCTTCGCGCGAAGTCAATTGTTCGGCTTGCTCGGAAAACAGATCCGTAAACTCGGATTGGCCTAACTGGTTGGGCAAACTTGAGTTCGGCGAGATGTTTTGTTGAAGCTGAGGCGGGGTAAACGATTCGTTCGTTGGTTCGTTTCTATTTTTAGTGACCAACGGATCAGCGGAAGTCGGCAATGTCATTGCGGGAAACGATGACACTGGCGACGGTAAGTTGGAAGCGGTGTCTTCGATAGCATCGGTGGCTGTAAAACCATCGATCGAGACAACTCCATTGGTTCCCGGCTGAACCTGCTGCGCATCGATCATCTTCGTTGGGCCAACAAAAGTCAGCGACCAGAGCGTTGTCAGTAGCAAGATGTAAAATGCGTTTCGCATATTGAGTATTGTTTTTCTGATTTTTGGAGTCAGTTAAGCTTCAAAAGCGGTTGGCGTTTTGCGGCTCTCCAACGCTCGAAGAACTTCATTGATAGCGGTTGTTGAGGCACCTGAGTTGGCGATGGCATTGGCAGCGGCCCCCACTGGAGTCGCTCCAACGGCGGCTTGAATGAGTGAATTCATCGTTGGGGATTGGCCGATCCTGCCCGTTTTCAATTGATCAACGGCACTCATTACGGACCGAGAAGCTCTTTGTCGTTTTCCAGAACACAAAGAAATCAAATATTCGACTTCGGTTGGGTCAGTGATCTCGCCAACCGGATGCGTTCCTTCAGGCGTGTTCATCAATAGCAACAACTTGCTGCCCAGCCGAACAAGCTGAAGATTCTTCCGCGGACCGAATGGCGTGTTGCCAACCACTTCTACAACCTCAGAGGGAATCCCTCGATTGCTTTTTGGGTTGAGCCGTCGCATCAAAGCGACGAATGCAAAATATCCACCAAGCACAACGGTCAGCGAGGCGAGCATCTTTCTTGTTGATTCGTTCATTCCGCCGAACAAGCCGCTCAGCTTTTCGCCCCAACCACCTTTGGATTGAAGACCATCAAACCATCCACCGGTTGTGTTTTTGAACCAGGATTGAAGGTTACCGCTTGTTGAACTGGCGGCCTGCTCAAGATTTCCAAGGACGTTTGTGTTTGCCAATTCGTTGGTGCCCAGAAAATTGCCTTCCATGTTCGACGTATTTGGATCACGTTCAGGCACGGAAAGTTCAGGCGGGACAAAGTTGGTTGCGGGAAAGTTCTTTCGAGTAATGTTAAGCGACTCAAAATTGGCTTGGCGTACGTTTGAGTTGATTTCCTTACTGGGCTGGACTGCCGGGATAAAGCTAGAGGCTGGAGGAGCGCTGGGACTGACCACGTTTGAATTCGGGAATGCCGGAAGCTTGGCGATGCGGGCCGGCTGGAATTCACGAGCCGGCTCGAAATCACTTCCTTCAAGAACACGCCCTTGCAAACTTCCTGAGTTTGTACCGGCCTTGCCCAACATTGGCTGAAGCGGTCGTGCTTGAGACGGAACGTGTCGTTGCGGCGCCGGGGCGAAAGTTGACTTCGGCACATTGTTGCGATCGGCTTGCTCGTCGCGCGGCTGCAGGTAGCTTCCGTTTGCTTGGCGATTGTCGGACTGCCCTGTTTGTCTGGGCGGAAAGAACGAGCGAAAGTTGTCCGATGTAATCGACTCAGCGGCGGGCACGCTGTTGCGATTGGCTGGGTTGTTAGGCGGTTGCCAGTCGCCGTAGTATTCAGTTCGATCCGGAACCTGAGCCGACGTCTCCGACCAAGCACCAACGAGAAAGAAGCTGATGATGCAAACAAATGCAAACCATCGCCCAAATGCGAATCGCGAAGAGCGCGTATTTTTTTGAGATTGACTCATCACTAACGCCTTCCTTGACGATATCGATGAAGGATACTACTATTCTTGCCCGCGTGATATTCGATTAGAGGGTATTTCAAAACCTGTAGTGGACTTCGCCAGAAGTCCCAGCTCGCTTTCAAAACAAAGGGAATTCTGGCGAATCCCACTACGATGATCGCACGATTTTAGGTTTTGAAATGTCCTCTAGAAAATCGAGCAATTCCAAAATCCATTTTGGAACCATGCCGCGCATCGGCGTACGCGAACTCGTAAACTGTCCCCAATTCGAGCAAACGGGGCAAGATCAATCGCAGTGATAGCGATGTGGCCTGTAACGAACTCGCCGTTTAGCGCCTCTTTGACTGACAGCCAAGTTGGCATTTGAACTGCCAGGCCTTAATTTGAACTGCCAGGTCTTAATTTGAATGCCAGGTCTTAATTTGAATCCAGGCCTAACTTACGCTGCGTCGCGAATCCAAGACTCAATCACTTTCGCCGCCGAGTCAGGATCTTTTTCGAACAAGCGATTCAGCTTTCTCTCAGCATCGCGTTTTGCGTAGTCTTCCGGTTGAGCCAATGTGGCGTCAGGAAGATGTTCTGGCTGGGGAGTTGTAGCCTGTTCGGCTTGATTGGGCTCTTGGGTCACCGAAGCAATCGAGACAATGTCCGGAGACTCGGCTTCTTCTGATTCCATTACGTCCGATGTTGATGATCGCGTCATGATCGAGAGCATCACCAGGCCAATGGCCAGCACTGCCAACGACGGCCAATGTTTTGCGAAAAACGTTTGCACATGCTCTTGCCAAGTCGCTGCGGCGACAACCGGTTCGTGAACCATGTTGATCGAAACAGGAAACGGAGCGTTTCGTTGAAACGAGCTTTGTGGAAGCACTGGCCGGACGCAACCAAGCAGTTCCTGCGAAAGTCGCTGGAATTTCGCTTGTCGAACTGGCGTTTGCAGTTTGGTTCCCTGTTTGGCAAACGTCGTGGGTAATCCGTCGACGAGCGACTGAGGGACCGCCAGCGCCACCGTCACTCGGCTTCCGTAATCAACTGTGCGAATCGGTTGGACAGATTCATCCGTCCTCTGTTGGTCGACTTGATCGTAAATCGATGCGACTCCATTGGTTCCCATGACGGCTGAAAATCGGGACTCAGGCTTTGCCGCGACCGGGGGTTGGAACGAAGCTTTTTGCGTTGGAGCGACTTCAAACATCTCGACTTGGACATCGATTCCAATGTCAGCGTATTCGGGTCCGTATTTTTTGAGTGCTTCTCGAACCCGATTGGTGTAATGGCTTTTTTGCTCAAGCACTGGTCTTTGTTCGATAGAAACTGATTTGAATTGTGGTGTCGAGGCTTGATCCTGATGAGCGTATCCAGCACTGACATCGATCACAACGATATCTTTTGGATCGATTCCTGCCATCGCGCCACCAATCATTTGTCGCAATGTTGCAACCTGATACGCATCGAGCAGTGTTCCAGCAGGTGGCCTGATTGAAATGACAGCTGACTGGCGAGCCGGTTCAAACGCACTGCCACCTTCAGCAGTATCCATCTCAAACCAGGCTTGTTCGACGAATGGAAGCCGCGTAACCATGTCACGAATCTGGCGCTTCTTTTCGTTTTCGGTAATCAACCGTTGTTGCGAACGAGTCATGAAAGGATTGATCGCTGGTAACGCATCGTCTTCGTCACGTAAGTGATCCGGGATCGCATCGTTCTCGGCGACCGCATGCAAATAAGCTCCATGGGCTCGCTGCGGAACCATCAACGCACCGTTTTCAACTTTGAACTCGGACAACCCGGCTTTGCCAAGCGCAAACTGCATCCGTTCGAGATCATGTCCACTAAGCTCGCTGTCTTCAAGCAAAGAAACCATCGGCGCGTTGCGGTGAAGATGGCTGACCTGCAGGACCGCAAGGATCGCCAATAGCAGAACGCCAACCAGAATCGCTCGCGATTGCGCCGACTGAAAAATTGTATTAATTCGATTGAGAAGACTCATCCTTGATTCTCCACAGCGTTAAGCCTTACGAGGCTTTTCGTTGATCTGGGTTGGTATTATTGGTATTGAAAGCGTTTGTCGGCGAGGACGTCTCGGTGGTTATCACGTCTGCCACATCATTAGTTGAGGGCCCGTTCAAGGACTTTGCATATCGTTTTTTGGGAACGATCAAGACTTCTGCCATGCCGCCAAGTGGGCATTTCCAGGACTGCCGAGTTGCGTTCAACTCGATAGCCAGTTTTTCCAGTTGCAATAGATGACGACTCACTTCAACCGGTTCAATCAAAGGCAAATCGCTCCGACCTACCTGTTCGGTTGTGTGAGGTTCAGGAACATCGTGCCGCCGATCGCGAGGGAAACTCGACTTCGCAGCACCACTGTCGGCAACTTCAATTTCCCATTGGTGCTTGCCATCAACCAAATTGATCTCCAACTCACCCCCGTTTGGCATTGCTTCAATCGCATTGTTCACCAAAGCAATCACCGCATCTTTGATTGGCTTTCCGAAAGCAACGTCGTGGACATCATCGAGGTCCATGGCAATCTCAATGTTGTGACGCTGACAGATGTTGCGAAAACCGAATCCGATTTGGTGAACCCAATCAGTAATCGATTCCATGCTCCCAGCGGCTTGGCAATTTTTCTCTGGATTGGGACGAGCGTAGTCCATTCGTAACTTTGTTCTGATAGAAATCGAAGAATTTATTCACGGGCTTTTACAAGAATCTGGATCGTGCCGCAACGGCGAATCGCTGGAGCGAGATTGACGATCGGATGAAGTTTGGACTGGGAAATCCGCGAAAACGAGCAAAGCTACGAAGAAACAGATGCTATCAACCGATAAGAATCTGGACCGAGCAGTTCGCTGCGTCCGCTGTCGCCGCCGACATGAAGCGAGTCGAGGTTGAATCGGCTTTCGTCAATGATACTTTCGCGGCACGCCAAGCCATCAAGCCGTTTCCTGAGGTTGGCATCGAACAGTTGAAAGAGTTCTTGGAACGGTGAGCTAATCCTGAAGCGCAGAGAAAGCAAAAACTCGATGCGGCCGACGTGGCAATCCTCATAGGTTCCGAAACGAAATAAATCGTCGATCAGATAGAGTATCAATCAGAATCCGAAACTACTTCGCTCGTCGATTGGGAATCGCCGAATCAATTGATTCCATTACCCAATTATTGACGTCCGACAGGACTTTTGGATTGAGCCCAGAATGGCCTGGATACTGCCGAACAGTCGTGCGGAAACCCGCGACGTGTAGCAATCGAAGTTGTTGGCAAAGTTCGGTTTGCGAAAACGATTTTGAATCGCGGAAGTTCGACAACAACACAGGAACTTTTCGGCATCGAGACCAATCACGCAGCGGCATATTGTCTGTCGGTAACTGGCCGTTGATCGAAATGACGCCCGCAAACAAGTCAGGCCGTTCAAAGGCCAATCGAAACGCCATCGTTCCGCCAGCTCCTGCACCGGCCAGGTAAATTCGATGTGTCGCGATATTGAATCGCGCCGAAGCCTGATCAATTGAGCCCATGACCGATTCATAAGCGGTTTCGACACCCGCAGGCGTTTGCGACCAAAGCGGATTGGAAACCGATTGTGGGCCAATCGCTACGTAGTTTCGCATACTGACACTAGGCATCAGCGTTTGCAATTGAGTACAGTCGCTCGATCCTGAGTGGAGCCAAACAATTAGCGGATAAGCGTAGTTTTTCTCGTAATGCATCGGAACGAATAAAGAGAATTCGTTCTGGGTGGGGCTTCCTCGCCAATCGGGGGTAGCGGTAGCCGTGGGGGGAGGAGATTCGAATTCATCAAGTTGCGCGGTCGCCAGGGGACTGATCTTGATGCGATTCATGCGTGCCTCATGAAGTGGAAATATGATTGGAGCGTTTTAAATCAGTTCAAAACTTCCGTCAACTGCGCTCTGCAATATTCATTTCGATTTGAAACCTGAAATGGCAAAAGTCTTTTGCCTTACCGCGTTGAAACTTGCCTGTTCTCGTGGCCAGGACTCGAATGCAGGAAAATCAATCGATTGCCGGTCTTGTTTTGCTAGCTCTGCGATAAAACTGGAATGCCAACGTTTCAATTGATCAAATCGTACGCGGGCCGTGAACTGCTCATCCTTCAAAGCTTTTCCAACTGAATACTCGAAGAAACGGCCAAACGCCCTCGGTGTTCGCAAGGCCTGGTTGCGTATTGACCTTAAAGCAAGTCTTTGACTTCATCGCGTTCTTCATTCAGCTCATTTGCCGTGGCATCCATTCTCTCACGGCTAAAGTCGTTGATTGGAAGATCCTGAACGATCGAATATTCTCCGTCGGTGCAAGTTACCGGGAAGCTATAAATCAGACCTTCAGGGATTCCATAACTTCCGTCGCTCGGAATTGCCATGCTAACCCAATCTCCGCTGTCGGTTCCCATAACCCAAGTTCGCATGTGATCGATCGCGGCGTTGGCTGCCGAAGCGGCACTTGAAGCGCCTCGGGCTTCAATGATTGCAGCACCTCGCTTTTGCACGCAAGGAATAAACGTATCCTGATACCAAGCCTGTTCGACTTTGTCAGCCGCGGCGCTTCCATTGATGGTCGTTTGACTGATGTCAGGATATTGAGTCGCCGAATGGTTGCCCCAAATCGTCATTTTTTTAACGTCACTGGAAGCTGCTCCCGTTTTTGAAGCCAACTGGCTGATCGCACGATTGTGATCCAAACGAGTCATCGCCGTGATGTTTCCATGTTTGATTTTTGGCGCGTTGGCCATCGTAATCAAAGCATTTGTGTTGGCAGGATTTCCAACCACCAAGACGCGACAATCTGTTTTCGCGTTGTCATTAATTGCCCTGCCCTGTACGGAAAAGATTTTTGAGTTTGCGGTCAGCAAGTCTTTTCGCAACATGCCTTTCTTTCGTGGCATTGCACCAACCAACAGCGCAAAATCCGAATCAGCGAACCCAACGTTAGGATCATCCGTTTGCACAATGTCATGCAGCAGTGGAAATGCGCAGTCGTCCAACTCCATTGCCACGCCTTTAAGCGCGTCCATCGCCGGCGTAATTTCCAACAACTGCAAAATGACGGGTTGGTCGGGGCCAAGCATATTTCCGGCGGCGATGCGGAACAGCATTCCATAACTAATATTTCCAGCGGCGCCAGTTACCGTGACACGAACAGGGGCTTTCATAGTGACCTTCTTGAGCAAATAAAAACTGCAAATCGGTTGAGACTTAAACCTTGAATATCTCTGAGGGATGACTTGATGACAAGTAGACCGGGCGATAAACCAAATCTGGGCGAAATCGGCAGCCACAGAAATGCCTCAAGACAGGATTTTCATGATGAATCCAATATCGCGAATGGATCATTTCCATCCTGCCCAAACGTAAAATATTGTTTGCTGCACTTTTAGCTCGCGTAACGCGCATAAAAAAACGCTCGTGAAAAACAGGAGCGTTTAAAATCAATGATCGTTTCGCTACGCGACGATTTACCAAGGTGCTCGCACTGGGTAGATCCCGAATTGATCGGTGCTGTGCGGCCAGTAAGGTGTATTTTGAAAAGCACCTTCGCCAGATCCGCCAAGCATTGCTGCTCCACCACGTCCAAACTGATGATGGATTGGCGTGCTACGAACCTGTCCAACGCCCCAAGCATACGACGTTCCGTAAGCTGCCGTTGGAGGAACCACTAATGCGGTCGGTGTTCCCCATCGCCAATTCTGATGTCCGCCATGCCAGGCGTAAACGTTTTGCTCATTTTGATTCCAAGCATGTACGTGACCTGCCGTGAGCCCAGGATTGCTGTACGCATAAACGGAATGCGGACTAAACCTGTCTTTGGCCGCATTGCGCACTGTGGATCGTGGCCTGATCAATCGTTGGCTTGGCTGGACACGACCATCGATGTCGATACCACCAATCGCGCCGTCGCCACCTAAGGCGCGATTAACAAAGCGGCTACCTAGCTGCGCTTCAACTGACTCGGTAGTCAGCATGCAAATCGCAATTGCAATTCCGAACGCCAAAACGTTTCGTATCATTATTGAACCCTGAATCTAAAACTCGAATTTCTATTTTATTGTTGTTAGTCGCATGGCGACTTTTTTGATCAATGAACTTCACTCAAACGCGATGCCGTTGAAACGGTCGGTGTGAAATAGATTTATTGCAAACCAATCTGCGCCCGCCGGCTTCGTCAATTGTCGTCGAATGAAATGATCAACCGCCGCAAGTTGAACAGCCGACCGAGTCTCCGATGACTTCACCACCGTAAGAATCACCTGAATAGACTTCACCGCCTCCACAGTTGCCACCCAAACAGCCTCCGCGAAGCTTGCCACCGAGGCCTCCGCCCAAACCTAAACCTCCGCCGCCACCGCTACAATTACCGCCGATGCAATAAGCACGCTTGGCAGCACCGTAGTGAAGTTTTTGCATGAGCTGGCCAGACATCGGCAATGGTGCGATTCCCGCACATCCGTTTTGCCATTTGACAGAAGTCTTATTCAACGATCCGCCGCCACCGTAGTAAGAGCTGTCGTTGTAGTAGTTGTAGTAGTTTCGTGAATGGGTATACATCATCTCGTGCGGCATCAACGGTTGGTACGTGTAGTACGAACTACCAACGTGACGGGGAACGGGATGAGGAGCAGGATACATTCCAGCGTGAGCTGAACTTGCACCACCTTGGGTGCTGTACTGCGAGAACAAGTAGTTCGGAAGGTTGCCTTGTCCAGTTTGAGCAGAAGCAATTTCTGCAACAGCTAAGGACAATACAATCATGGAACAAGCGACGACAAGTGTTCGGATCATTTTCGACTCCATCGATCAACCGAGGCGCTGCCAAGACAGCGGCACATTAGAAATTCCTTTTTCTGACGGGCCGGAACCCGCATTCGCCCAAAAGCCAACGCGCAAACCAAAATCACCGCCGTACTTTATTTCCATTCGACTCATCAGCATTTACCGGCATAGCGAAAACGGCTGCAACGGTGACAATCGATACTCGACCTCAATACAACCCAAAACAACCGCAAAAACCGCCTGTGACGAAGACAACCTGATTGCTATACTCACCCCAAATCCCCCGCTTTGTTTAAACGGAAACCCAGGAAGGCAATCCTCGTGGCAAAACGCCGGCCAACAAAAAAGACCTCGAAAAAAACTGCAAAGTCAAAAGCAGCCAAAGGTTCTCGCGCCTCAACTAATGGAAAACCAGCCAAGAAGAAGTTGGCTGCCAGCAACGGCAAGCAAACTACGTTCGACGAGTTCGAAGAGATCTCGTTGGATGCGGTGCCGCTTCGACTGGCCGCTCAAACTCGGTACCTGAACTACTCGCTTTCGGTCATCACCAGCCGCGCGCTGCCCGATGTCCGTGACGGACTTAAACCCGTTCAGCGACGAATCTTGTACACGATGGGCGAAGAGCGTTTAACCGCCAGCGCCAAACATCGTAAGTGCGCCAAAGTTGTCGGTAACGTGATGGGTAACTATCACCCGCACGGTGATGGATCAATTTACGATGCGCTGGTCCGAATGGCGCAACCGTTCTCATTACGGATGCCACTGATCGACGGAAGCGGAAACTTTGGCTCGGTCGATGGCGACAATGCGGCTGCGATGCGCTACACCGAATGTCGGTTGACCCAAGTCGCTGGCGAAATTCTGGAAGACATGGCGACCAAGACCGTTGCCTTCAAACCCAACTACGACGGCACGCGTCAAGAGCCTGTTGTCTTGCCATCGCGACTTCCGAATTTGTTAGTCAACGGTGCGACGGGGATCGCCGTCGGCATGGCGACCAACATCCCGCCTCACAATCTAAAAGAAGTTTGCAACGCGCTGTTGAAGCTACTTAAAGATCCAGAAATCAAAACGTACCAACTCGTCGCCAAGGACGCGATTCGTGGTCCGGATTTTCCAACCGGTGGACAGATCGTCAACAAGAAAGATCTGCTGGAGATTTATAAAACAGGACACGGCGGCGTCAAAGTCCGTGGAACGTCCAAGGTCATCAGCGGTGGCAAACGTAAGAAGCCAATCCTGCAGATCACTTCGATTCCTTACGGCGTCAACAAAGCCAACCTTTGTGAGCGCATTTCGGAACTGGTTTTCACAAGCAAACTTCCTCTGGTCGAAGAAGTCCGCGACCTTTCGACGGACGACATTCGTATCGACCTGGTCCTGAAGAAAGAGGGCGACGAGAAGAAAGTTCTTGCTTATCTCTACAAAAACACACCACTACAAACCAATTTCAACGTTAACTTGACTTGCCTGGTGCCAACCGAGAACCCGGAAGTCGCCGCTCCCAATCGCCTCGGGCTGAAGGAAATACTCTGGTACTTTCTACAGTTCCGCCTCGACGTGATCACCAGGCGTTTGGAAAACGAACTGGCAGCGTTGGAAAAACGTTTGCACATCCTGCAGGGTTTTGTCACCGTCTTTGATGCACTTGATGAAATCATTCGGATCATCCGCCGCTCGGATGGTAAAGCGGATGCCGCCCAAAAAATCATGAAACGGTTTCCGGTTGGCAAAAAAGGAAAAGAAGGACTCGACGCCGAACAAACTGACGCCATCCTCGAATTGAAACTGTATCGTTTGGCGAAACTCGAGATCAACTTGATTCTCGAAGAGCAAAAGAAAAAACAAAAACGGGTCCGCGAAATCAAGCGGCTACTCAAAGACGATAGTTACGCAGACGACATCGACACCAACGCCGGTCGCTGGAAAATCGTCCGTGAAGAAATTGAGTCGCTCCTGAAAAATTATTGCCAGGACGCGAGCGCCAAACGTCGCACGATCATCGACTCGATCGACGACGAACCTGAATACACAGCAGAAGACTTTATCGTCGCCGAAGATTGTCATGTCATGATCACGCGCGATGGCTGGGTCAAACGACAAAAGCAAATTGCCGATCCGTCCAAGAGCCGCATGCGAGGCGGCGATTCCGTCCTCAACGTCGTCGCGGGATCAACCGTTTCCACCGTCGGCTTTTTCTCATCGCTGGGATTCTGCTACACGGCGCGAATGGTCGACATTCCTGCTTCGACCGGATTCGGCGAACCGATTCAAAAACTGTTCAAGCTTAAAGATGGCGAGAAAATTGTCTCGGCCATTTCGTTTGATCCGCGCACCATCGGCGACATCGCCGAAGACCCGAAAGACCAGTACTTTCCCGAAGTCCATGGCTTGGCTGCGTCAAGCAATGGATACGCGCTCAGGTTTAGCCTCGCGCCGCTGGCGGAGCCTTCGACGCGTAGTGGACGACGATTCGCGCGAGTCTCAACGGGCGCCGGAATCGTTGGGGCTTATGCGATCACCAGCGACGAAACGATCCTTGCGATTTCGCATGAATGTCGTGCCATGGTCTGCCCTTCGGAAGGCATCAACTATCTGTCGGGTCCCGGCAAAGGCGTGATGCTGATCAAACTTGCCAAAACGGATCGACTGCTTGGATTCAAACCATCCCGTGGCGATCGAGACTTATTGGTCGTCGAAACCAACCGAGGCGCACAGAAAACAATCTCAACGGCCAAGTACCGAACGACGTCGCGCGGTGGGCGAGGAAACGAAATTCAAAAGAATGGCAAAATCGCCAAGATCGTGTATCCGCCTGTTGAAGCTCCGTCCGAGTTGCCTGAATTAAAAGGCTAAGCAACCTCAAATTCAAAATCATTCCGCAAACTGCATTCTGTATTTAATCTATGGCCAAAGACTACCAAAGCGATTCAATCACCGTCCTCGAAGGTCTTGAACCCGTTCGAAAACGTCCCGGTATGTATATCGGCGGCGTTGGCATGGCTGGGCTGCATCATCTCGTCTGGGAGATCATGGACAACTCGGTCGATGAAGCGATGAACGGGCATGCGACTGAGATCACGGTGCAGCTACATAAAGAAGGGCGCACGATTACGGTTTCCGACAACGGGCGTGGTATCCCGATCGACAAACACAAGAAAACCAAAAAGAGCGCGCTCGAAACCGTGCTCACCGTGTTGCATGCTGGTGGAAAGTTCGATGGCAACAACTACAAAACAGCAGGTGGACTTCACGGCGTTGGAGCGTCGGTTGTCAACGCGCTTTCAAAACAACTGATCGCCGTCGTCAAACGTGGCGGATCTCAATACCGGATCGAGTTCGCAAAAGGCCGGCCGAAAACAAAACTTCAGAAACTCAAGGGCGCTGTACGTGGCTCGGGCACCACGATCACTTTTTCTCCCGACCCGACGATTTTCCCAAAAACAGAATTCAATCCAGCAACGATTCGTGCTCGCTTGGAAACCACTTCGTTTCTGCACCGCGGAGTCAAAGTCAACTTTGTCGACGATGTGAACAAAGTCAAAGAATCGTTTCACCATGAGAATGGAATCGTTGACTTTCTGGGAAAGCTCCTCAAGGAACGTAAAGCCAGTCCGATTCACGAATCGCCGTTCACGCTTAACCAGGATGACGGCGAGCGAATGGAGTTGGTTCTTCAGTGGACCGAATCGACCGACGAATATGTGCGTTCGTACGTCAATGGAATTCCAACGGGTAACGGCGGTTCACATGAAAATGGTTTTCGGGCCGGACTCACAAAAGCCGTTCGCAACTATGTCGACACTCACAATTTGATTCCTCGTGGCGTGAAAGTCACTCACGAAGATATTCGGGAAGGTGTCGTCGGTATCATTTCGATTTTCATTCCTGAACCCCAGTTCCAGGGCCAGACAAAAGACCGGCTTAACAATCCGGAAGTCACTCCTGTCGTTGAAGGCGCACTTCGCCCTGCCCTTGAACAATGGATGAACACCAACCGAACCGTTGCCGACGGCATTGTAGCGCGGATCATCGCCGCTGCTCGGGCCCGGGCCGCTTCACGTGCCGCATCGGCAGCGATCTCCCGCAAGACAGGTGGCAAGCGTTCGATGTTGCCTGGAAAGCTGAGCGATTGTCTTGCATCGGGTCGCGGTAAGTCCGAACTGTTCATCGTGGAAGGCGACTCGGCGGGCGGCAGCGCCAAACAGGGACGTGATCGAAACTATCAGGCGATCTTGCCGCTGCGTGGAAAAGTGCTGAACACCGAAAGCGCTACACTCAAAAAGATCATGGACAACAAAGAGATCACCGACATGGTGACCGCGATTGGCTGTGGCATTGGTGTGAACTTCAACATCAAGGGTTTGCGTTACGAGAAAATTATTCTGCTGGCCGATGCTGATTCTGACGGCCACCATATCACAACGCTGTTGTTAACTTTCTTTTATCGCCACATGCCGCAGTTGATTTCCGACGGGCGACTTTACATTGCCGTTCCACCGCTCTTTCGAATCGATATCGGCAAAGAGACCCACTGGGCGGCTGACGAAGACGCGCGAGCGAAAATCCTGGAAGAACATACGGGCCGGGCGATTCCAGAGATCACGCGATTCAAAGGTCTTGGCGAGATGATGCCTAAAGTTCTTTGGAACACAACACTTAATCCAGACACGCGGCGAATGCTAAAAGTCGAAATCGACGATCATCTGGAAACCGATCGCGTAATTAGTGACTTAATGGGCAAAGACGCATCGGCCAGATTTCGCTTCATCATGGAACGCGCCGAAGATGCCGAAGGCATTGACGTGTAACGATCGCTATCAATGAGCTTCCAACCAATTCTCGCCCATGCCGGCTTCGACTTCGATCGGTACAGACATCGGGATCGCATTCTTCATTTGCTCAACGATTACCGGGATCACGGTTTTGGTTTCTGATTTGTGCAAATCAAAAACCAATTCATCGTGAACGGTCAGCAGCATTTTGGTTTTGAAGGCGCCATCACGTAGCGCTCGATGCACGCGGATCATGGCCAGCTTCAACATGTCCGCGGCGGTGCCCTGGATCGGACTGTTCATCGCCAAACGCTCGGCCGCTTTTTGCAACGTCCGGTTGCGCGAATTGATGTCGCGAATGTAGCGCCTTCGTCCGGTCCGCGTCGCGACGTAGCCGTGCTCTTTGGCAAACTCGATCGTTTTGTCGATGTAAGTTTGAACGCCCGGGAACTTCTCGAAATAGTTTTCGATCAACTCATTGGCTTCGTTGCGAGGAATGTTCAGTCGCTGCTGCAAACCAAACGCTGAGATTCCATAGATAATTCCGAAGTTCACCGTCTTCGCTTTGTCGCGCATTTCGCGCGTCACGTCTTCAACGTCAACATGGTAAACCTTGGCAGCGGTCGATTGGTGAATGTCAGTACCAGAAGTAAACGCTTCGACGAGCGCTGGATCCTCGCTGAGATCGGCCATGATCCGCAATTCTATTTGCGAATAGTCCGCTGCAAGAATCAAATGGTCTTTGTCTCGTGGCACGAACGCGGCCCGAATTTCTTTTCCACGTTCTTTGCGAATTGGAATCGTTTGCAAGTTCGGATTATTGGATTGCATCCTGCCGGTCGCGGTCCAAGTCTGACTGTAATGCGTGTGCAGCCGCCCCGTGTCCTCATTGATACTGTTGGGAAGCTGATCAACATAGACCGACTTCAACTTCACGCACGTTCGATAGTCCAAAACGTCTTGAACAACCTGGTGGCTCGGTGCGAGTCGTTGGAGCTCGGCTTCGCGAGTTGAATATTGACCCGTCGCTGTCTTTCGCGGGTTGTCGACGAGCTGCAACTCGTCGTAAAGAACAACACCCAATTGTTTTGGCGAATCGATATTGAACTCGCGACCGGCGGCTTCGTAAATCTTGTCGCGAAGCTGTTCGATTTCGACATCAAGCTTTTTCGAAAACGCTTTGAGGGCTTTCGTGTTCAGCGAAATGCCTTCGTACTCCATGTCAACCAAGACGGGAATCAGCGGGCACTCGATGTCGTAACAAACTTCAGCCACGCCGCGCGTTTCGATATCTGGGCGCAGTACCGCAGCAACCTGAAGCGTAATGTCAGCATCTTCGCACGCGTATTCGACCAACTCTGGCAACGGCACATCCGACATGTTCTTTTGTTCAGGGCCGCGCGGACCGATCAATTGACTGGTCGGAATCGGTTTATAACCCAGATAAAGTTTGGCCAGGTAATCCAAGCCGTGACTCATTTCCGGCTCTTTCATTGAGTGAGCCAGCATGGTGTCCATCAAAGTCCCCTGCACTTCAATGCCATGCCACTTCAACAGCGTCACATCGTACTTGAGGTTGTGGCCGATCTTTTCGATCTTGGGGTCGGCGAAAATTTCGCGGAACTCATCGAGGACAGCCTGCGAGTCATCACTGTCGTGCGGACAAACAACGTAAAATGCTTCGTGCGGCTTAAATGAAAACGCGATCCCCAACGGCAACGCGGTACGTGGGTCGAGGCCGGTCGTTTCGGTATCAAAACAGAAAGCCGTTTGCTGTTTGAGTTCGGCAATTAATTTCGCTCGGCCCTCCGCCGTTTCAACCAACGTGTACTGATGCGGCACGTCAGCGATTGTTTTCTCTTCGACGACCGGCTGATCGAACAGCGATGTTTGAATTTCCTTTTCACGTTTGTCACGAATGACGGCGGCGCGATTGGTTGAAGAAGAAAACGATTTCCCAAACAGCTTCTTACCAAGTGAATCAAACTCCCAATCCATGAAGCACTGTTTGAGTTCCTCTTCGTTGGAGCTTCGCAGCATAAAGTCATCAAACTTCAAGTCGTGTGGCACATCAATTTTTATCGTGACGAGCTGCTTGGAAAGCACCGCCATGTCACGTTGTTCTTCGACACGTTCTTTTTGTTTGCCTTTCAGCTCATCCGTACTGTCGATCAACGTTTCGATATTTCCAAACTTGTCGATCAGTTTTTGCGCTGTCTTTTCTCCGATCCCCATGATGCCAGGAATATTGTCACTTTTGTCGCCCATCAAACCAAGAATGTCGATCACTTGGTCCACTCGTTTGACTTGCCATTTTTCGAGCACCTCTTCGACGCCAAAGATCTCAAAGCTGTTTCCCTGGCGGCCTGGTTTGTAAACTTTGATCCTGTCGGTGACCAGTTGGTCGTAATCTTTGTCGGGCGTCACCATGAACACGTCGTAGTCTTGTTCAGCAGCTTGCCGAGCCAACGTGCCAATGATATCGTCGGCTTCAAATCCAGGCGTGCGAATGACCGATATATTCATGGCTCGCATCATCCGGTCGACCATTGGAATCTGCGTTGCAATATCTTCAGGAAGTGAATCTCGCTGAGCTTTGTATTCAGGGAACTGCTCGTGCCGAAACGTGGGATCGCTGGTGTCAAAGGCTATCGCGATGTGGGTTGGCTTTTGTTTTTTGATCAGATTCAACACCGTGTTCGCAATTCCAAACACGGCGGAGGTTGGCACTTCTCCGGAGGTAAAGCGAGGGCTGCGAATCAACCCGAAATGTGCGCGGTAGATCAGCGCCATGCCGTCAAGCAAATACAGCTTCTTGGGTTCGGTGGCGGTAAACAGGTCGGGTCCGTCTTGATTCGTCGGCTTCTTTTTCGCCATGAAATGCTGCTGTCGGTTCGGTTTTCGAATTTCGGGAACTCATTGTGGAATTGAGCTTGGATTGATGCAAGCATCCATGAGCAAAGAGGAGAAAACCGTTGGATCGCAAAAAAATTGGCAACCCATTTGCGATTTGATCAATTGATTAGCGATCAATCGGGTGGCGCCGTGAGCGCGCCTGGTCCGAAACGTTGGCTGAATTACAGGTTCCGGAATCCTGCTACTCGTCAAAAAATTGGAGTTTTTAGTCATTGACGAAGAAAGCTAGATATTTGTGGCGGATACTTGTATCCTAATAGGTAGTGAGACGCGGGAGCCGTGAGGCTTATTGAGAGTATCGGACCGTCAACTCCGGTTAGTGTTCCGGTATCGTTTAATGTGGATGAGATTTCATCCCGTAATGCAATTGCATTGCGATCGTTGAGGAAGAATTCTGATGTGTTGCATGCGCGACATGGAATCTGTTGTATCGTTCGATTCAATCGATTTCCAGAAGCTATGACGTGGAGTTACCGATTCCCAATCGTTAGCGAAACCGATAAGCGCCCCTTCTGAGACTTAATGAGTTGGACCACTTATGCTTGTCATTGGCCTTGCCGGCGGAATCGCCAGCGGTAAGAGCTTCGTTGCTGATTGCTTTGTCAATTGTGGTAGCGAGCGAATTAACGCTGATGAAATCGGCCATCAGGTTTTGGAACAAGCTGAAGTGATTGAGGCAATTGTTGCTCGCTGGGGAGACTCAGTCTTACAAGACAGCGGTCAAATTGATCGGAAAGCGCTTGGAAGGCGAGTTTTTAACACCGGCGACAGTTCTACTCAAGGAATTGTTGACAAACATGAGGCCCTCAAAGGGAGAGACGACGACGAGCTGAAGATTCTGGAATCGATTACGCATCCGCGTATTGAAGAACGAATCCGTGAACAACTTATCGAATTTAAACGCACTAGCGACAAATCGGCTGTCGTAATGGATGCCCCTGTCATGTTCAAAACAGGATGGGACCAAGTGTGTGACAAGATTGTGTTTGTTCATTCTGATATTGCTATCCGCCAACAGCGTGCTTCAGCGCGGGGTTGGCAGAAAGGCGAATTGGAGCGTCGTGAGTCGTTTCAGATGACTTTGGAGGAAAAGCGTCAACGATCAACTGACTTTGTTGATAATTCACATTCGAAACAGAAAACGAACGATCAAGTTTTCCAGCTTTGGCAAGACTGGAATTTGAAAGTTCTCTCATCAAGTGATTGAGGTCAGGCAGTTTGCCTTTTCCGCTTCTCATTATGAAGAAACAATCCTGCCCAATTATACGCTTGTCCTCCAGGATCAGCGTTGGAGATCACAATGTCCGAAGGACGCCACTCAACTCATCGTTCGTCGAAACGAAATTTTCGCGACGACTCGCGAAATCATAGTCGCAAACAAAAAGACCAACCGAAACTTGACCCCGAGGTCAGCGATCGGTTGCGTGAAATTGAAGCCAGCGGCGAACCCATGTCGCTAGCCGAGTCAATTTCGCGGCAAGACATCTCGAACATGAAGGATGTCGAGAACTCGAATTCACAAGACGTCATCAATGTGACCGAACTGCAAACCATGGGTTTGCCCGAGCTGCAAGAACAAGCTTCTGCAGAAGGGATTGGAGACACTGAAGGAGTCGGCAAGCGCGATTTGATTGGGCTGATTCTGAAGCAGCGAATTCGCACTCAAGGCATCATGATTGGGCAAGGAACGTTACAGATTCTTCCCGACGGATTCGGCTTTCTTCGCAGCCCCGAGTATCACTACCTCAATTGCCCGGATGACATTTACGTTTCTCCCAGCCAAATTCGAAAATTCAATTTGCGCAACGGAGCGGTCGTCAAAGGCCAGATTCGTCCGCCCAAAGAGAACGAGCGATACTTTGCATTGCTGCGCGTCGAGTTGGTCAATGGGGCAGATCCCAATGACAACGCACGACGAGCTGATTTTGACGAACTGACTCCGCTGCACCCGGACGAGCGAATCGTCATGGAACATGATCACAACGACATGTCCACGCGAGTTGTCGACATGATCGCTCCGATTGGATTTGGACAGCGTGGTCTGATTGTCAGCCCACCTCGTGCTGGAAAAACCATTTTGATGCAGCGAATGGCGAAAGCTACTTTGACGAACTACCCAAAAGCATATGTGATCATGCTTCTGATCGATGAGCGTCCCGAAGAAGTTACCGACATGGAGCGAGAAGTCAAAGGTGATCGCTGCGAAGTCATCAGTTCAACATTCGACGAACCAACTTCGCGACACATCCAAGTGGCTGAAATGGTTTTGTCAAAAGCCAAGCGGATGGTGGAAGCCGGAACGGATGTCGTGGTGTTCATGGATTCGATTACCCGTTTGGGACGAGCCTGGAATTCTGAGTGCCCGCAATCAGGCAAAACGTTGACGGGCGGACTTGATGCTAACGCGATGCAGAAACCGAAAGCCTTTTTCGGATCAGCTCGAAAAATTGAAGAAGGTGGTTCACTGACGATTCTCGCAACGGCACTCGTCGACACCGGCAGCAAGATGGATGAAGTGATCTTCGAAGAGTTCAAAGGAACAGGTAACCTCGAGATCGTACTTGACCCGTCACTCGTTGAGCGGCGCATCTGGCCCGCCATCGACATCAACGCCAGCGGAACTCGCCGCGAAGAAAAACTTTTCGAGGAACAAGAGTACGAGCATGTCTGCCGGCTTCGCAGAATCCTGAGCGAGATGAGTCCACCGGATGCAATGGATCACTTGACGACCAAACTGAAAAAGTTCAAAACCAATGCGGAATTCTTGCTTAGCATCAACGCAAGTTGATTTTAAATAGAAGTTCCTCGCGAATGAAAACGAGTTTCAAAACTCAAAAAAACTCACATGAAAATTGAAAGGTGATTGGTGATTCCACAACTGCAAGGAACAACGGGTTCCGTCTCCGGCAAAAATTTTTCCGTGCTGGTTTCGAAGTATCACACAAGTATCACCAGCAAACTGCTCGACGGCGCGACAAGCACGTTGACGCGGAACGAGGTCCCCGAAACTAACATTCAGGTTGGCTGGGTTCCCGGAGCTTGGGAATTACCGACTGCTGCAAAATTCGCATTGTCGTTAAAAAAATTTGATGCCGTGATTTGCTTGGGCTGTGTCATCCGTGGAGAGACATCGCATGACCAGCACATCAATACGACGATCAGCAACAATTTGAGCCAACTGTCTTTGGATTTCAGTACGCCCGTTGCATTCGGCGTTTTGACGTGCAACACGATGGAACAGGCGATTGCCCGGTCGGGTGGGGACGTCGGTAACAAAGGTGTCGAAGCCGCCGAAGCGGTGATCCACATGCTGCTACTTTTTGACGAAATGAAAAACGCCGATTGAACCGATAAGGCCCGGGCACACTCTTCAAATTGGCACAGCTTGGATGCCATTGCCCGATTTAAGTTATCTTCCAGTTGGCTTAAGATGAAGGTCTGCGATTCTCGGGATTCTCTGGGACCTCAACTCAATAACTTTTCGTATCGACCTCAACTCAACCAACATCATGTCACGTCGAAGTCGAGCACGCGCAATCGCCCTTCAAGTCCTGTACCAACACGACATGAATCCGGACCAACCCGATTTGATTCGGACTCGATTCGTGGAAGCTCGGTTAAGCCATGACGACGAACTGGTCCGATTTGCCCAGTCATTGATTGACGGAGTTCGAACACATCACGATGCGTTGGACGAAGTCCTCGAGGCGACGGCTGAGAACTGGCGGTTGTCGCGAATGGCCGCAACT
Organism: uncultured Pirellulaceae bacterium; assembly: GCA_964584615.1. GTDB lineage: Bacteria > Planctomycetota > Planctomycetia > Pirellulales > Pirellulaceae > Mariniblastus. The sequence goes on from CAZPBE010000003.1 coordinate 99,800, forward strand.
GACCGAAACGTGTTGCGATTGGGAGCCTACGAAATCCTCCACACTGAAACACCGGACCGGGTCGCCATCAATGAAGCCATTGATTTGGCGAGACGGTATGGAACCGACCATTCCGCCAAATTCGTCAATGGTGTTCTGGACAAATTGATGAAACAACAGAATTCGAAACCTGACTCGAAAATCGAGCAGTCGGAATAATCATCCCGGCGCTAAAAGCGATTTGTTCGCGACAACAAACTCGACCAACTAAACTGTCGACAATTGATACAAGACACGACCAATCAATCTGAGTAATCCTATGGCGATTTGGAATCCGTTCGGCAAGAAAAACAATTCAGATGAGAACGAACCTCAATCCGACGAAAACCTTGCACCAGCCAGTGAAGTTGCTGACGAACTTGCTGCTAACGGCGACTCGACTCAACCAACAGAACCTGCAGCCCCGGAAGGCAACTTGGAGCCGGAGACCAATGTTGAGTCCGCACCTGCCGATGAACCAAAACGGGGAATGTTTGGCCGGCTTAAATCGGCGCTCAAGAAAACAACCGACTTCCTGAACACCGACCTTCGCGACATTGTCAAAAAAGAAGGTCGGCTGGTTGACGAAGAGTTCCTTGACGAGCTGTATGCGTTTCTGGTCAAAACCGATATGGGTATTGGGCCTGCGGGAAAAATTCGTGACGGGATCAAGTCCAAATTCCGAGGACGTAAAGTCTTTATGAAAGACTTAATCGAATCGGCGAAGGGTACGATTTCCGAGATCATGGAACAGGACTCGGCGGAAATTAACTTTGCCGACAATGGCCCAACCGTCGTCATGGTGGTCGGCGTCAACGGCGCGGGTAAAACGACTTCAATCGCCAAACTTGTCCATCGATTCAAAGAACAGGGAAAGTCAGTTGTGCTGGGAGCTGGAGATACGTTTCGTGCTGCTGCCGTCGAGCAACTGACTGTCTGGGCCGAACGGATGGGCGCGGAAATCATCACCGGTCGTCAAGGCAGTGACCCGGCCAGTGTTGCTTACAAAGCCACCGAAGCCGCCTACAAAAACGGGATTGATGTTTGCATCATCGATACAGCGGGACGTTTGCAAACACAAAACAACCTGATGGATGAACTTGGTCGCATCCGCCGCGTTATCGAGAAAGCTTCAACGGCAGCGGCTCCTGACTCGGCAGCTCCACACGAAGTGTTGTTGGTGCTTGACGCGACTGCGGGTCAAAACGCGATCAGCCAAGCCAGCGGTTTTTCTGGAGCCGCTGGATGCACCGGGATCATCTTGGCAAAACTTGATGGCACCGCCAAAGGAGGCGTCGCGATTCCAATCCGTCAGGAGTTCGGATTGCCGGTGAAATTCATCGGGTTGGGCGAGACGCCAGACGCCATGGCCGCGTTTGATGTCCAAACTTATGTCGATGCGATGTTTGACGAGACGGAAGAGTAGATCTGCTCGAAACTCTGTCTCCATCCCCCATTCATTCAGAAAAACGGGGTAAGTCTAGCCAACCGTCAAACTTTCACTACGTGGATCAACTAGCACTTGTTTGGCCGTCCTTATTCTTGCTATCGGCGCTTCCGATACCAACCAAACAACCGTGATCAAACGAACAAGCAAGAATTTCGATTCTGCTTGACGGAACAATTGATCGGGATCAGGAATCCAGACCCAGGGATTGAAAAGATGGTTAAACGTTTCACAACTTCCGCTGTCGTAGCCGCCGCAATAACACTTTCGTGCTTCAACAGTACGAACGCACAAACCGAATTCCCGTGGCGATCAACGCAACATCAAACAGCGCCGCAATCAAATACTGGTTATCGCATTCAGTTGCCGTTAGACAATCTGCGTGTCGCGCAGCTCCCACAGACCCAAGCGACTCCGTTGCCGCAACCAACGATTCCCATTCAGCACAACGTGATCTCGACTCGTCAACCAGCGATTCCGCTTCCACCTAAAACCAAAAATCAACCGTTACTGGCGTCCTTCAAAAAAGTTCAAGGCCAGCAAGTCGACGTACCAGGAGAAGTCACCTCGCCTTCGATTCCAAACATCGGCGACTACAGCTTTGATGTTCCCGACAGTCCGGCTACCAATGCCAGAGACTTGCAGTACAGTGTCGGATCGCCCGAACCTCAATTGCAAGTCGCAAAAGCGCCAGAAGACACAACCAACTATTGTGCTCGCGATTGCCGGAAGCCATTTTTGACTTGCGATCTCGGCTGTGAGAAGAAACTTTTTGGAGAAACGTGCAACGGATTTTCGATGGGTGGCTGGACGAATTTTGGCTATCACAACCGCGACAACAATGTCAAAAACAATCGCGAAGATAGATTGAACTTGCACCAGCTTTGGCTTTACGGCGAAAAAGCTGCGTCCCGAAACTCGGCTTCATGGAGCCCCGGTTTTCGCGTAGATGGCCTTTACGGAATCGACGCTCAAGATCTACAGGCGTTTGGAAATTCGCCAACCGGAGCTCCGGACGGTTGGGACAACGGCTGGGACAACGGGTCTTACGGATTCGCGCTTCCGCAAATGTATGTTCAGCTCGCGAATTATGAATGGGACGTAAAACTTGGAAAGTTCTTCTCGCCGTTTGGGTATGAAGTCATTGGAGCGACAGGAAACTTTTTCTACAGCAACAACTACACCATGTACAACTCCGAACCGTTCACGATGACCGGTGTGTTGGCTGAAAAACAAACTGGACCCAACTCAAGTTTGATTTTTGGAGCGACCGCTGGCTGGGATACTGGTTTTGATCGTACCGATGGTGGGTTCAATGTGATTGCGGGTCTCCGTCGGCAGTTGAGCCGAGACGTGAGATTGTCCCTCACATCCTCATTAGGTGATACAGGGGCTCGTGGCAGCGGAATCATGACCACCGCAGTTACCGAAGTCCAGTTGACCGATTCCGTCAGCTATGTTCTTCATGGCAATGTCCTGAACTTGAACGACAACAATGAGTTTGGAATCGTACAGTATCTTTTCCGCGATGTTACTGATTGCCTTGCAGTTGGTGCGCGACTCGAATGGTGGAAGTCAGACGCGTTCTTTGGTGGTCCAAATCGATCAACCTACGATTTTACTGTTGGAGCGAATTATCGTCGTAATGCAAACCTGGTCATTCGACCTGAGCTTCGATTTGATTGGGGTGCTCGCGCAGTCGATCCCGGTGCAGCCATTGTCGGTATCGATGCCGTCATGACTTTTTAGTGAGCGTGCCGAGCCGATGAGCGGGTGGGCTTTTGTCAAAACGGCGGGCGACTTGGATAAACTGTCACCCAATGGCGACTCGCTCAACCATTCGGTTGACCAGACTTAGTATGAATCCATCATGGAAATTTGGTTAAATCTGGGCTGGGTTCTCCTGGGGCTCGTCTGTCTTTACTACGGAGCAGATTGGCTTGTCAAAGGATCAGTTGCAATCGCCTTGGCAATTGGCATCCCTGCACTCATTGTCGCGCTGACCATTGTCGCGTTCGGAACAAGCGCTCCTGAACTGGTCGTTAGTCTCAACGCGAACCTTGACGGCAAGGGGGACTTCGCGCTCGGCAATGTCATCGGTTCGAACATCTGCAACATTGCTTTGGTGTTGGGAATCGTCGCAATTCTGCGCCCCATCGACATTCACTCCCAGCTGGTTAAGCGCGAGCTCCCTTTTCTGATCGTGGCGACACTTGCATTCGTGTTTATGTTGATCGATGGACAATTAAGTCGAATCGACGGAGCCCTTTTGACTTTGGGAGTTGTGAGTTACACATTTTTCAGCATCTACAAATCGAGATCGAATCCTGAAGAAGCCCAATCCGACGTTTCTGACTTGCCGTCCGATGCATCGGAACCTGCCAAAACCAACAACCTGCCGAAACTCATCTTGGTCAACAGCTGTCTACTCTTGGTTGGGTTTGCGTTTCTTGTCCTTGGCGCTAACCGGTTGGTATTGGGTGGTGAAAATCTGGCTCGGATGTTTGGAATCCCCGAAGCCATTATCGCGCTGACTCTCGTTGCCTTTGGAACTTCTTTGCCGGAGATCGCGACCAGCATTGTGGCGACTTTAAAGAACCAAGGCGATATCGTCACAGGCAACGCGATCGGTTCATGTATTTTTAATTTACTGGCCGTTGCAGGAATCACGGCCTGCGTCAGTCCTATTCTCTCGGTGGATATCAACCGCTACGATTACATTGTTCTTCTGGTGTTTTCTGGCCTGGCATATATTCTGGTTCGCAAAGATTTCCTGGTAAGCCGTTTCGATGGCCTTGTTCTTATCAGTGGCTACATCGTTTATGTTGTCTGGTTAACCATGCGATAAAAGTAAGTTCATCGACCGACTTAGTGACTTATGAAACTGATCATCGCAATCATTCCGCCGCACAAACTCGAATCCGTCAAAGCATCGCTTCGCCAAGTGGATGTCACTCGCCTGACGATCATGGACTGTCAGGGATACGGTCGGCAGCGCGGAAATCTCGAACCTCTCGGGGCCGATGATGTTGAGCGGATGCTGAAACGAAAGATTCAGTTGCAAATTGCAGTTAACGAAGAGTTTGTCGAACCGACAATTCATGCGATTCAAACCGGTGCTCAAGCGGATAGTGAAACTGACGATGCAACAGCGGGCGATGGAAAGATCTTTGTCGTTCCGCTCGATGACTGCGTCAGGATACGAACGGGGGAACGTGGGCCCGATGCAATTTGAGTGGGCTTTGATAATCGAATAACGGCCCCCATTTCCCGCCGTCTACGTTAACCAATCGATTCAACCGGGCGCACCGTTGAATTTTCGCCAAACGAATTGACCGCACAACAAAGCAAGTTCAACGAGCCATTGCATCGTCCGGCAGAGAGATCTTTGCCATCTAGGTACGCATCAGCACCGTTGCCGTAACGATTGAATCGATCCGTCAAAGACACCTCATTCTGCTGCTGATGATGATGATCGAAACTCTGTCGGCACCAATTTTATTTGTGGTTTACCTCAAGTCGTTTGTCGATACCTTTTGATGCATGGATGATGTGCGCGTAGTCACGGAGGAATTGATTCCTTACCACAGAGAGGACGAAATCCATGCCTATTGAATGCTTCCATTCGGTCATTGCCCTTGGCTTTGTTGCCGTTTGGCTTATGGTTGGCCAATTTTCAGTTATCAAGACCTGACCAACCAGCAATTTGACATCACAAAATTCTAGAGCGTAGTCCAAATTGGTCTACGCTTTTTTTGTGCAGCTCCGTCCCAGAGCCACCCCGAGCGCAGATGAACGGTCGTCGTTGATGAATGATCCATTTTGGAGTCAAAATGTTTCGAATCCTCGCAGTAAACCCTTTTAACGCAACTCAACATTGCCCGCTTTTGTTAGAATAGGAAGCGATCTGAAATGGCGACTTAGATACCTCATCGGTTGAGGTTAGGTCGCAGTAGACGAAGGCAGTATTCAGCATGATTGTTCACCGCAGTACAGAAATATATCTCGATTCCAACGCAACAACGCCGGTCATGCCGAAAGCAGCAACCGCCGCGTTTGATGCGATGGAAGAGATTTTTGGCAACCCAAGCAGTTCTCACACCTCTGGCTTGAGGGCTCGTTCATTACTCGAGTCGACCCGCAATCTTGCCCGATCGGTTCTTGGCGCTGGCGATGGGCAGATTGTATTTACCAGCGGCGCTACCGAAGCGATTCAAACCGCAATTTTTTCGACACTCTGTCATGTGCGCGAGCTGCGAAAAACGGAAGACGGCCCTGATAAAACAGAGAATAAGAAACGCTTGTTGCTTTACGGATCGACTGAACACAAAGCCATCCCACAAGCCCTTCATCACTGGAACACTTTACTCAACATCGAAAACGAAGTCGTCTCAATCCCGGTCGACGACAAAGGCATGTTGGACTTGGACTTCATTCGTCAACATGCCGCCGATGCGGACATGATTTGCACGATGGCTGTCAACAATGAGACAGGCGTCATCAGTGATCTGGCGGAAATTGAAACGGCGATCCGCGAAACCAGCCCAAGCTGTTTATGGTTGGTCGATTGTGTTCAAGCCGTCGGCAAGATGAAACTTGAACTCGCCCAAACTTCGATTGACTATGCAGCAGTAAGCGGTCACAAGATATACGCCCCCAAAGGTATCGGCTTACTTTATTGTCGTGAAGGCAAACCCTTGACTGCGATGATGGCCGGAGGCGGACAGGAAAGCGGTGCTCGCGGCGGAACTGAAAACCTACCAGGCGTCGCAGCTATCTCGGCAGTCCTCGAAGAGCTCGACGCGTCGCCATCGAAAACGTTTCGTGACGAGAACTTATTGTGCGAGTTTCGCGACCAAATCGTCAGTGCACTCACAGACGCTTTTCCGAATATCCAATTCAACACGCCGTTTGAAAGCTCTGTGCCAACAACCATCAACTTCGCCGTTGAAGGCTTTGATAACAAAGAGCTGTTGGACTTGTTTGATGCGGCCGGAATTCGCGTTAGTTCCGGCTCTGCATGCGGCTCGGGAGTCGCAAGGTCTTATGTACTAGATGCCATGGGCGTCCCTTGCTGGCGATCGCTGGGCGCCATTCGGCTTTCGTTTGGTCCCTGTCACGGACGCTTGGAGATTGAATCGGCGTGCAAAAAGATTCGCGAAGCCGGACAAGCCCTTTCAAGCGCTTGCCTGATCAACTCAGCCGACGGAGACGACGACTCACAAACGACGCTCGATGGATTGATCCAGCTTAAGCGTGGTTCGGACTGCACCTGGTTGTTCATGGATGCTGAATCAAAAACCTGCTTGGTTGTCGATCCTTTTGAATCACTTGCCGGTCGTGTTTCATCGATCGTTCGATGCCAGGAAAGCAAAGTTATCGCCATCCTCGATTCGCACGGACATGTCGATCACGAGTCATGCCGCTCGATGTTGGTCAATGTGATGGCTGAATCCATGCTCTCATCTGCCCAGTCTGATGACTTGCTGGGTTGGCCGGAAAACCTGCCGACGCTAGTGGTTGGCGACGGGTCCAGCGCGGAGTATTTTTCGCTTGGCTCGAAATTGGTTGTCGCCAAAGTTGATTTGCCCGGCCACACCACAATTAGCAACGCTTACCTTGTTGGATCACTGGATGAAAACAATTCGTTGCCAGCCAAAAACGTGCGGTTTGCATTTACTGGCGATACGATTCTGATGGGCGGAATTGGACGTACCGATTTTCCATGTAGCACGATTACCGGAATGTACGAATCACTTTGCAGATTACCCAAGCTGATCAACGACGCAACCGTCATCTGCCCGACTCACGATTACAACAATGAGCTGGCGACAACGTTAGCGACTGAAGCACGAGACAACGAGTTTTTAGCCAGCGTGCTTGATCCGGTTATTTCGATGACCCGTGAAGACTTCATTGATCGCAAGCCCGCCATCGACAAGGGCATCACCGACGAAACCAATTCAGAGTTGGTCTGTGGATTTTTGAAAGACTCTTCCACTACGGTCAGCGAAGCCAACGCGATCCGGAATTTGAAAGAGTTCCTTAACCAACATCAAAACTCGCTTGTGATTGACGTGCGTGAACCGCATGAGTTTTGCTTTGCCCAGGATTGGGATGAGCTTGGATTCAGCGAACCACCTCTGAATGTCCCATTGACTCAATTGGCCGGCTACTTGCCGTTCTTGATCAACGACAAACCGGCAGATCAAGCCGTCGTGTTTCTGTGCCGCTCAGGGCGGCGAAGCGGATTAGCCGCTGCGTTGGCGGGGCGTTTGGCGATCAAGAACGCCATGCACATCCATGGTGGACTGGCGTTGAACACAAACCAGACTGAGCCCGATCCCGAGTTCCTGATCTAAACGACTTAGCTTGATTGAAACGTCACGCCAGTGGATGTTGTGTGCAGAAAATCGCCGTTCAATCCCGCGGAATTGTCTGTAAAGAAACCATCGTTTTCAAAGAAACCATCGAGCAAATGCAGATATCCATCATTGAGAATGGCTCCGCCAAATTGTTCAGCATGATTGTTCCCGATGATGTTGCGGCTCGCTACTCTGGCTGATCCTCCTTCAGCCACGTACAAGCCCCCGCCACTTCTGTCAGCGCGATTGCCAATCATTGTCGCATCGACAAAGACGAAGCCGGAACTGTAAATCGCTCCGCCATCGGCTCTGGCTTCATTGTTGAGGAAGTCGTTGCCATTGCGAGCCCTCACCGCAGCCCCTTCGCCAACCGCCAGACCTCCGCCCAGATCAGCGACGTTTTCTTCAAATTGTGAACTGAAGTAGAAGATCACTCGCGAGTCGACGCCTCCAACAAAAACTGCACCACCTTGTCCGACAACTGCCGAGCTGGCTCCAGCCATATTTCCAACTGCTTCTGTATAAAACAACCTTGCAGTTCCGCCTTCAACAATGGCCATTCCACCGCCGTGTTGATGGGCTGTATTTTCAGAGTAGGTTATTCTCTCCCCCCGTACCGTACCACCGTTTAACAAGACGGCTCCACCTTTGTTGGCGATGTTGTTTTGAAAACTGGTTTCATCGATCGTGAATTCAGCGCCATCGATGAATATCGCACCACCTCCATTTTCTGCATCGGTCCCCAAAGCCTTGTTGTTGCTATAGGTGCTGGAATCCACGATCGTTTTCGTAGCTGAATTCGACCACATAGCACCACCGTTGACCGCAGCCCGATTGTCGATCAAGTCAGATGAAATAACTCGAACAGTTCCAATTTTACCAGTAGCGAAAATCGCTCCGCCATTTCCAGTGCCTGGTGTAGCCGCGCCAGTAAGACCTGCGCGATTCTGCTGCAGTACCGACGTGTCGACCGTTAGTTGAGCACTATCGACAAAAATGGCTCCGCCGGAACGATCAGCGTTGTTGTTGAGCAAACTCGAGCCTGCAATTCGCGCAAATCCACCATCAACGTAAATGGCTCCACCATCGCCGTCCCCTCCATTGGAAGCGTTGTATTGGAACGTTCCGTTGGTGACAAATAGCTGGCCACCATCATTGAAAATTGCACCGCCGCCAAGGCCTTCGCCTCCAACGTTTGCATAGTTGCCAGCAAACTGTGAATCAATAACCGAGACGTTTGACTGGTTTGAAAGCCAAATCGCTCCACCGTCTTGGGATCCCCAATTCCGTCGGAATTCATTGCCGTCAAATCTTGCTGTCGATTCGCCTTCGAGATGAGCAGCTCCACCACTTCCCGGTGTCGTTCCAAAGGAACCTGTCTTGTTTCCGTTGTTGCCCACTCCAAATTTCACGCCAGAAGAAATGAGTGTGCCATCAAGAATCGAAATCGCCCCACCGTTGCGAGATACATAATTGTTGGTGAAAGTACTGTCCTGAATATTCGCGATACCAGTAATTGTCCGAATCGCGCCACCGTCGCCAACGGAAGCAAAACCATAAGCGGAATTGCCGGAGAACCGGGAATCGATAACGGTAAGTCGGCCACCTTCCTGCAGGACCGCTCCACCACCGTGATCAATCGGATCTTCGGCAAGTGCACGATTCCCAACGAACGTCATCGACTTCAAAATTGTTGTACCGGTGCCTGATGTTTTGATTGCTCCGCCTTGGTCAGCGCGACCACCTGTTAGATATAGGTTGCCAAAACCAACTCGTTGGCTTGAGGTCACGGTGAAAATTCGAGAATCACCATCACCACGAATATCAACGCCAGCGCCACCTTGAATCAGCAAGTCGTCGGCGATCGCAATATCGCCTGCCGTGAGATCGATGGACATGACATCCGAATCAAATCGGATTATGTCTCCAGCACTCTGACCTGCTGGAGCGTCACCATAGGCTTGATTGAAATTCGCGGCGATGACCGCTTCGCGCAGCGAGATCACTCCATCGGGTACACTCGACGCCGAATCTGTCGATGTCGTTACCAAAAACGTCGTCAACGGTAGCCGTTGTTCAAGACGATCGTATGACGACGAACTGCCAGAACCAGCGTCGCGAATTCGTTTTCGTTTTCTTGACCGTGAAAACATGAGCGCACTTCCAATCTTCCCATGAATTTTGATTCAATGCGCTTTCAAAGAATTGAAGCGCAACATGTTAGCCTCCGTTTTTAGATCGGAGCTAAATCATCACGAGAGTGAGCGTTCCCTGTCTGGGCAAGAGTCGGTGACATAACCGTTGCCAAAGGAATTTCGCTCAGTTCCAGATTGAGCGTCATCAATTAACGGTATGATCGATATCACACGACTTAACGAAATTGTTTAAATGAACCGGTCGATAAATCGAGGGTCAAGCGGGATATCGCTGACTTCAATGTCAGCAATCAAATCCTTGAACAACGTCGATTCGCCATTCATGATCAAGGCTCCGATCTCAGCCCATTGACGCTGAAGTTTTGCAGATGAAGTTTTTCCTTTCATCAGCAAATCTGCTTCGTAGTCCAGCGCGTTGGCGATTTTTAAGTACTCCGGATCCGGTTTGTCCAGCGACAACACATAGACCATCGATCCAAGCGAATAGCAAAGCTTGTCAAATACGCCACCTTCATCGCCCAGCAAAAAAGTCTCGTCCATGAAAGATTTTTGATACTTGGCGATGATCGTCAGGATTTGCCGGCCTAGTACGCGATTGCGACGGAAAGACTTTTGAACAATCCGATTTTTTTCTGGAAACGGATTGTTGATCCCGGCCAGTGACCCGGTCCAAGGATTCAACGAACCAAGAAATCGAGTCGCAATAAACCAACCGAATTTTGCTTTTGCGCCCAAGCCGAATTTGCCATCGATTTCCGCCATTCCAATCGGCTCAAGGTACTTGCCGCGAATGCTTCGCGTCATCGCGTTGGGCGCACCAACATCCGCCAGCACGGGATTGGGGCCTTCGTACACTGTCGCAATTGTAAACTCGTGCATATTCTCACCAACAAAATTGGCGATCAGGTTTACGTGCTCTTCTGCATTGAGCTCTCGTTTTTCTTCCCGAACGGTTGATCGTTTTTCGTCCGAGTGAACCGAGCGGCCGCCAAGGATCTGATAAACATTGATCGCGGTTTGCAGAAGCGCCTTGGTCGCGTAAACCTTGGCGATCATGCCTTGCGTTTCATCGCGGACACCGTTTGCCCCTAACCGAAAACACAAATCACCCAACGAACGACTGGCCAAGCCATGACAAACGGCTCGACCAACCCAGGTTTGAATTCGAGGCGCGCTACCAATCGGTTTCCCAAATGTGCTACGGAACGAAATCCAACCGCCCGGTTTGTACTTTTTCTGCAAGCCATCTGTCTGCTCGCCAGTGCTGGGGTCAAGAATGATTTGACCCAACAGCTTGAATATCTTGGCAGCGCTGTTGACGCAAATTCCACCGCGACCTTTGGCAAGCGAGCTGAATGCTTGAGCCAATCCGCGTCCCGGAGGTCCCAACAACTGGCTGGCTGGAACCTTGTAGTCCGTGAGACGAAACCGAGCGTTCCACAGGTAGTCAAACGCAGTCAAACGATTCCGCTTCATCTTGAAGTTTTCATTGTCGGCAGGCGGCACTTCAAAAATCAACATTCCTGAATCGCGGCCCTTGGGAAGATCTTCGCCTTCAATCTTCAACACCAACACGCATACACCGCCATAGATTACATTGGTGATTGGCCATTTCACGCCCGTCAAAAAGTAGTCGTCACCGTCACGGCGCGCGGTTAGAGAGAGTTTCGAAGGGTCGGCACCGACGCCCGGCTCAGTCAAAGCAAACGAACCAAGAAGTTCACCCTTGGCCATCTTCGGCAAGTAGTAGTCTTTTTGTTCTTCGGTTCCAAAATCGAGAATCGGAGTTACCGGCCCAAGGAAATTGTGAACTTCAAACATGACTGCCATGTCAGGATGCACGAAAGTCAAAGCGCGAAGCAATGGACCAAGATCACCCAGCTTGGCACCGCTGCCGCCATACTTTTTCGGAATCGCCAAACCGAAAAAACCGGTGTCGGCCAATCCTTTAATCGTGTCGTCATGAAACAACATTTTGTCATGATCGAGCAGCGTGCCGTCTTTCTTTCGCCGCATCAAGAGATCGAGACAATTGGCCATCGTCTGGGCAACTTCTGGACTGGGGCTAAATCGACCGGCGTCAAAATCTGTCGCTTTCGCGCTTCCGAACAACGAAGCCAATGTCGGAGCTTCCCCTGAGAACTGGTGTTCAGCTGCGCGGTCGGCATCATCAAGCGTCGCCAATGAAGCAACTTCATCTGCACTTCGGCCTGCCTGTTTTAGAATCAATGCAACTGCATCGACGTCTGCTTTTTGTTCTGGTTCGCTTGGTGTATCAAGCATGTTTATTCTCCAATTGCTGATCGCACGAAAGAAATGGCGATGCAGTGTTCCCCGTCTTGGCCGCTACGAATGTCGACGTTTACGCAAATTCTGTCTCAATAGAATTAGTATCGTCCCGCCGATCCCCAATGCCTCAATGGCGATATTATGTTCATAAAATACCACTAAGGATAGATTAACCGCCTGTTTTCGCCCAGTTTAACTGCGGCATATTGGCACAGTGAGCCATCCGGCAAACCTGGATCTCAAGAAGTGTGCGTTTCCCATGCAAACAGGTCGGGGCGTCACACCCCAAAGGGACAACCCGTTTTCAGCCTGGCATAAAATGGTCACGGCAATTCACAGTCACACTCCACGGACATCACCTTATCCAGCGCACCAAGCTAGATAACCGTCGTGCCCTCGGCACTGCAACATTCTCAACAACAATCCCAACCTTGCCCCGCAGACTGCGAACCAAACTACTCGCAGACGATTTCCAGCAACTCGATCGCTGGCGAACCATTGCAGAAAATCCACGCCGTACGACCAAAGAAAACGGTCTCTTCGTCGACGTCAAAAACGGACGCCAATTCTGGCCCCGAAGAGATTCGATAAAGCTTCGCCAACTTTACATCCCGCATCACATCTCGACGAATCAAGATCCGACCGAGTGGAGTTTCTTTCTGCCGAATTTCTGATTGGGTTTCATCCGACAACGTCGTCATGTCCAGCCGCACAATTCCAAATTGAACGACCTTACCATCCGACTGTCGCGTCAGCAAAATCTTGCGCAGATAGTGATTTCCTTCGACGCGGTCTTCAAGGACTTTCACGTCAACGGCACAACCATGATGCTTTTCAACCGTGACCGTCATGTGTTTGTTGTGATCCAGCAACGATCTGGAAACAGGGGTAAGGCCCTGCGCCAAGGTTTCGACGAAATTTCCCAATCGGGAACGATCTTGAAAAAACAGACCAATCAGAACGTCGAGTTCGACTTGTGGAGATTCAATAGGAGACAACGTCGCGGTCCTGATCACTTAGCACGGGGTAAATCCGCAGCCTCGGTATCATTGGACTTTGGGTCGCCAATGATGGGAAGATCGCTACGCTTTGCATTGACAATCGGAACCACTTCCTCGTAGCTCAAGTTGGTGATTTCAATCGTCGGTTTGACTTCTGTCGTACGATCGAGAACCGTGTCGACAAGATAATACATCAGCCGACGCAACTCATCCGGCTCGGTTTCGTCGGCAATCTCTTCTGCTTTTTGCTGATGTTTATCAACAAGGCGATAGGCCTTTTCAAAGACATCGGCTTCGAAAAACAAATGCCGTGCTCGCAAAATTCGATTCTCGGATGTCAGCGTGCAGTCTGGTGAAACAAGGCTCAGCAACTCATCACGTAGTTCTCCTTCGAGCCCTTGAAGTGCCAGCGCCCACAGAACCGTGGGGCGACCGTTTAGCAAATCAGAACCAACGCCACATTTGTTTTCGTCGTCGTGCTCCCAATCCTTCAAGTCGTTCAGGATCTGGAACGCAACTCCAAGGTTGCGACAGAATCCCTTCATCGAGTTGGTGTACTGATCAGCTTCGCCTGCCAAACGCAAACCTGTGTAGAACGCAGCTTCGAAAGCGGGAGCAGTTTTCAACGCATAAACCTTCAACGCGTCGATGGGTTTCAGGCATTTATCGGTTGCGTCGCGCCAAATCAATTCAGCCCCCTGCCCTTCTGCCAATCGTTGATGGGCATCGGCCAAGTTATCAAGAATGTCTGCCGCAGTTTCAGCGCCTAATTCCTTACGGTCGCGACTGACCAGACGATAGCCCAGTCCAACGAGGTAATCGCCAACGTTGATCGCTGTGGGGATACCATATTTTTTGTGCAACGTCTCGTCGCCGTACCGATATTGGTCAGCGTCTTCAATGTCGTCGTGAACCAACGAAGCCTTATGGAACGTTTCGATGGACATCGCTGCTCTCAACACCGAATCGGAATATCCTTCGACGACTTCTTGTCCGTTGGATTTCGTGGCTTCGCCGCCGCTGACAGCGTCGTAAACGCCCAGCGTGATGAACGGTCGCGAGTATTTTCCACCGGCAGCAAGAAAATCGTAAGCAATCGCTTCGGTCGCGGCGATTGGATCAAGCCCAGCCACTCCTTTGCCGTTGGACTCAGCGAGCGATTTTCCGCCACGAATTCGAGGTGCAATTTTTTCCAGGTTCTCCGCTTTGAACAACTTGGAAGCCTTTCGCATCAAGTGAATGTAGCTACGCGTTTCCTGTGTGGATTCGACATGCGGAACGCGGATCATTTGATCGACCCAGTCTTCATCGACCGAGGTGTTGCGACAATCGCTTGAAAGCAATGGCGTGGCCATACAGGGAATACCAGCCAACATGATTTTGTCAATCGCTTTCTCGAGCACGTTCAAACATGCCACGCCCACAATCGCGTCGACGTGACCGCTGACGATAATCTTCAGTACGATTGGCGAGCCTTCGGCGACGAGAACTTTGTAGCCCATCTCTTCGGCGGTTGAGCGAAAGTCGGCAATGCTGCAGGCGCCGCATGTCTTACACGCCAATCCAAATTCGTCGTAATCGGCAGGGCAACCTTCAGCGTGCTTCAAACAATGCGGAAGCAGGAACAATCGGCGAGAATGGGGAATTGACTGGATCTGCTGTTCCCAAAACACGGTCGACAGGACAACCATCATCCAACCGAGAAAGCCCTCTGGTTGAGCAGACTCTTCCAAAATTTTTCGAGAGATCGCTTCGAGGTCGTCTTTGCTTGGCGGAACATTCCGATCAAGCGTCGCCGCAACTGCCCGACATTTGACGCGCAGGTCCTCTCGCAACTCTTTTGTCGCCGGAACAAGCTTTAGATGCGCCGTCTTTCGCCGACGTGATCGCCGGGGTGTCTTTTTAGTTGTCGCGTCTTGTTTTGTCGCAACCAAGGTCACATCCTCAAGGGAGTAAATTCTATTTTGTTTGACGTCTTTGATCATCGCTTACACGATCACCCGAAACGGTTGCCGCTTTGGCCAGTGCTCCAACACTAAACACTAACGGATACATTTGCTCATAGTACCAAAGTTTGGCAAAGTAAAATCCAATCGGCCAATGCTGCGAAACAACATTCAGCTCGACGGCTTGCTCTAACCACTTTACGCCCGCCATCGCGGCTGGTTCGATCGAATCTGAATTCGCATCGTCTGCAACCGCATCCAACAGTAGTTCGCAACAAAGCGAAGTCTCTTCGACAGAATTATTGCCAAGCAATGAAAGTCGTTCTGAATCGACATGCGGCTGTAGCGTCTTCCAATCAAGCGACTTCCCTCCGCCCCAACCTCCTGTTTCACTTTGATTCTCAACCAGCCATTTTAAACCAAGTTTGGCCTGATTGGTATCGAACAAATTTGCATCTCGATAAGCCAACAGTACCTTTGCGGTGCCGTAACAAGCGTTAATCTCTTCGCAACTATCCTGATTCCCAAACCACAGGGGCAGCCAACTCCCATCGGGCAACTGCTGACGGTCCAAGTACCCGAGTCCTGACTCAATCGCTTTTTTGATTTTTGGAGAGTCGAATTCAGTTTGCCACGCCAGCAACGCTCTGATGACGTGAGCGGTAATGTCACTCCCGCTACGATCAAAAGGGAGCTTGCCCCAGCCTCGGCAAAAAGTTGGCCAGCCACGATCACGATTCTGTAAGTCAACTAACCATTGAAGCCCCAACTCAACGGCAGCGTGAATTTGCCGTTTCATCGATTCGCGATCGGCAGGATCACACCAATGATCTATGGAGTCGATCAGGTTCCGCAGCGCCAATAACGCTCCGGGCGTGTCATCGGCGTCAGGTACCGCACCACTAAGATCAGACCAGCCAAATCCTCCGGGAGCCGCTCCGGTGAACGGATGTTTTGTTTTGTTTTGACAACTCAACAACCAGTCGATGCACCGGCGCCACGATTGTGGGTCGGCAGCGAGATGACTTTCAAAAGTCGGAGTGTGATTGGCTATCGCGTTGATCGTGAGTGTTGTGTTCCAAGTCGCAAGATTGGTATCGATTGGCCAGTTTCCTTGCGGGCTTGCGGACTGAGGATCTGCGGGGCTTTCATTCTGAGTCTCCAGAAAAGACTCGCGAAGAAATTTGACGCCTTCTTGAACAACCGGATGATCCCAGCGCCCCGACTTCACCAACGCCATGACTACGAAACTCGTTAGCGGAACCGCCTCCAGGTAACCGCCACTGGCAGGCTGCATTCGCTCCAGCACGCGCAAGCTCGGTACGATGCTAAGCGATCGAATCAGTTTTCGAACGGGATCCCACGGAGGATCATGTTTGAATTTGACTTGGCCAATTGCGACCAATGCCGGAATCGCGTAGCTCACAACCGGCAACTGCATCAGATTGTAAAACCGTTGAGGTACGCAAGCTGCTTCGAATGGAAGCGCTGAGACTTCACGCCACGGCACGAGTCCTGCCATCGCGCAGTTTGCCAAAATCGGAACCGCGAACGTTTTGTCTTTTCCATAACGAGCTCGCAAGCCCGCGACGCCGCCTTGCGCATCAACGTAAGACTGAGTTTTCGAAATCGTCGCAGAATGTTCGTCGGCTTGACCACAAGCGTGCAATGCCGCAATCACCAACATCGATGTTGAGATATTGGAATGACTCAACGGTGTGTCGCCAAAACCGCCGTCTTCGTTCTGCTGGCCCAGCATCCAGGCGACACCCGCATCGATCAAAACCTTTAACGATTCATTATCAGATGAAGCGGCTTCTTCATAAAACGAGAGCGCACTAATGGCTGTCGCTGTCGACAGAGCGGACGAAGAAAGCTGGCCAATCCAATGGCCTTCCGGCAGTCTCAACGCGTCAAGTTGCCCGACGACGGCCTGAAGCGTTTGGATTCGGATCAAATGGTTCGACCGAGTTGCCTGGCTCGAATCTGCGCGATCGCAATTACTTTGTAGGGAGACATTCATCACCCCACTATCATATCAAGAATCACGTTCGCGGTTTTGGATTCTCACACCCGCTCGTCGACGCGTTTGCGATAACGACGAGCAAACAAACGTCGTTCGGTCGGTCGTTCAACTTCAACACAAACGCTTACTTGCGACGTCGGACCATCAATCCTACAAATCCGCAAGCCAACAAAGCCAACGAACCTGGCTCAGGAACGGCGCGAATATTGTCGACGCGGAAATCAGCAACCAAGTTGTCGCCGCGAACCTGTCCACCTCCGCCAACGGTTAACGAGTCGCTAACGGCGGAAAGAATTTCAAACTCGGTGACGCCCGTTAACGTGTCGTTCAAAACACCAGAGCCTCCAGATACGTGGCTCAACGACAGTAGGTCAAATCCAAGTTCCTGCCATCCTGATCCGTCTGCGACAAAGATATCGTCGCTGGCAAACCAGCCACCGCCACCATTGAGCGCGACGCGAACGTTGGCCGCAGTTCCGTTTCCGCTACGATTGTCGAAATCCAAAAACAACTCAGACACACCAGCGGCTACATAGTCGCCTGTCCAACGCGCATCATTGTTGAACATGAGCCACCGTCCGCCAGCACCACTTCCGTCTGATGTGTTCAGAAGATGTCCGGCAAGCCCATCAAGCCCCAACCCAGAATCGTGAGCGGGTGGATTGGGAGATTGGTTGCCTTCGCTCCAGCCAGCTACGCTGGCAGCCGTAAAGTCATCGATCGTTCCGTTGGTGATCTGTGCGTTGGCGCTGGAAGTTGCGAAAACAG